>NZ_JBIBZI010000010.1:0-330469 GCF_043084105.1 Streptomyces sp. NPDC014676
TGCTGCCGCGCACCCTGCATGTGGATGCGCCGTCGTCGCACGTCGACTGGTCGGCGGGCGCGGTGGAGCTGCTGACCGAACCGGTGGAATGGGTGGGCGGGGGACGTCCGCGCCGGGCGGGTGTGTCGTCCTTCGGCATCAGCGGCACCAACGCCCACGTCATCCTCGAACAACCCGAATTCGCGGGCGAAAGCGTCTCGGCGGCAATCGACGCCGACGGCACCGGAACGGCCATTCTGGTGCCGTGGGTCCTCTCCGGAAAGAGTGAGGCCGCGCTGCGTGCGCAGGCCGAGCGGCTGTGGGAGTTCGTGACGGGTGACGGCTCGGCGGTCCGTGGCGTGGACCTCGGGTTCTCGTTGGCGACGCAGCGTTCCCTCTTCGACCACCGGGCTGTGGTGCTGGCGCAGGACAAGGCCGCTGCTCTGGAGGCGCTCGCGGCGGGTCTCCCGGACGCGGGTGTCGTGGAGGGCGTGGCCGGTACGGGCCGCACGGCGTTCCTGTTCTCGGGTCAGGGCTCGCAGCGGCTCGGCATGGGTCGCGGACTGCACGCCCGTTTCCCGGTGTTCGCGCAGGTGTTCGACGCAGTGTGCGCGGGCCTGGACGAGCACCTGGACCGCCCGCTGCGCGAGGTCGTATGGGGCGACGACGATGACGCGCTGAATCGGACCGCCTACGCCCAGGCCGGGCTGTTCGCGGTTGAGGTGGCGCTGTTCCGGCTGGTGGAGTCGTGGGGTGTACGGCCGGAGTTCGTGGCCGGACACTCGATCGGTGAGGTCGTGGCCGCGCATGTGGCGGGTGTGTTCTCTCTGGCGGACGCGTGTGCGCTGGTGGCCGCGCGTGGCCGGCTGATGCAGGCGTTGCCCGCCGGTGGCGCGATGGTCGCGGTGGAGGCGACGGAGGCCGAGGTGCTGCCGCACCTGACCGACGAGGTGTCGGTGGCGGCCGTCAACGGCCCGTCGTCGGTGGTGATCTCGGGTGTCGAGGCCGCGGTCGAGGCGGTCGCCGGGGTGTTCCGCGAACAGGGTCGTCGTACGTCCCGGCTGCGGGTGTCGCACGCCTTCCACTCGCCCCTGATGGAGCCGATGCTGGACGACTTCCGCGCGGTCGCCGAGGGACTGTCCTACGCCGACCCGCTCCTGCCCGTCGTCTCCAACGTGACCGGCAGCATCGCCGCACCCGGCGAACTCATCACGCCCGCCTACTGGGTGACCCATGTCCGTGAGGCCGTGCGCTTCGACGACGGTGTCCGCGCACTGGCTGATCAGGGTGTCACCCGGTTCGTCGAGCTGGGCCCGGACGGTGTGCTGAGCGGCATGGCGCGTGAGAGCGCCGGCGACGAGGCACACCTGATCCCGCTGCTGCGCAAGGACCGCGACGAGGAGACGGCGGCACTGACCGCGCTCACCCGGCTGCACGTGGTCGGGGCCCGGGTGGACTGGGCCGCGTACCTCACCGGCACCGGAGCACAGACCGTCGACCTGCCGACCTACGCCTTCCAGCGTCGTACGTACTGGCCGGAGAACAGCACGACCACCGCAGCGGCCGACGCCCGCGCCGCCGGTCTGGACGCGTCCGATCACCCGTTGCTGGGTGCGGTGGTGGCGCTGCCGGATTCCGGTGGTGTGGTGCTGACGGGCAGGTTGTCGGTGGAGGCGCAGCCGTGGCTGGCCGATCACGTAGTCCTGGGCCGCACCCTGCTGCCCGGCACGGGGCTGGTGGAACTCGCCCTGAAGGCCGGCGAGGCCGTGGGCTGCGCGACGCTGGACGAACTGACGTTGGCCGCACCGCTGGTGCTGCCCGAGCAGGGCGCCGTTCAGGTCCGTGTCGTGGTGGGACCGAAGGACGCCGCCCACCGCACGCTCGCCGTCTACTCCCGTCCGGAAGGCGCTGAGGACGCCCCATGGACCACCCATGCCTCCGGGTTCCTGGTGGAGGGTGTGGTGCCGGCGGGGTTCGAGTTGGCGCAGTGGCCTCCGGTGGGTGCGGAGGTGGTGCCGGTGGAGGGTGCGTACGAGGTCTTCCGTGAGCGTGGTTACGGTTACGGTCCGGTGTTCCGGGGGCTGCGTGCGGCGTGGCGTCGGGGTGAGGAGTTGTTCGCGGAGGTCGCTCTGCCGCAGGAGTCGGTGGGTGGGGCCGGTGGGTTCGGTCTGCATCCGGCGTTGCTGGACGCGTCGATGCATGCGGCGATCCTGAACGACGGTGAGGGCGAGACGGTGATTCCGTTCGCCTGGAACGGTGTGCGTCTGCACGCGGTCGGCGCCACCGCCGTCCGCGTCCGCATCGGCAAGCTGGACGGCCGTGCCGTCACCCTGTCCGTGGCCGACGTGACCGGTGCGCCCGTGATGTCGGTCGGGTCCATGGCGGGCCGGCCGGTGTCGGCGGACCAGCTCGGTACGGCGTCCGGTGACGCGGGTGCGCTGTACGGCATCGAGTGGGTCCCGGGGACTGCCGGTGCCGCCGGTGCGGCATGGGCACCGTGGGAGGAACTGCCGGCGGACGGTGATATCCCGGGCACGGTGGTCCTGGACTGCGGTGCCGATGCCGGTGTGCTTGCGGCCGGTGTGGATGTGCCGGTGGGTGTGCGGTCGGTGGTGCACCGGGTGCTGGGTGTGGTGCGGGAGTGGCTGGCGGGTGAGCGGTTCGCGGGTTCGCGTCTGGTGGTGGTGACGCGGGGTGCGGTTCCGGTCGGTTCGGCCGGTGATGTGGTGCAGGCTCCGGTGTGGGGTCTGGTGCGTGCGGCGCTTGCGGAGAACCCGGGGCGTTTCGCGCTGGCCGACGTCGAGGCGGGCGTGGACGCCGAGGTGGATGCGGCGGTGGCGGCCGTGGTCGCGGGTGAGTCGGAGGTGGCGGTACGGGACGGTGCGGTACTGGTGCCGCGCCTGACCCGCCTGCCCTCGCCCGAGCCGCAGGACGTGCCCGCGCTGGACGCCCCGGGCGCGGTTCTCGTCACGGGCGGTACCGGTGGTCTGGGTGCGGTGGTCGCCCGTTACCTGGTGGCCGAGCGTGGGGTGCGGGACCTGGTCCTGACCTCCCGGCGCGGCCCCGGCGCCCCCGGCGCCACCGAACTCGCCGAAGAACTGGAGGGGATGGGAGCCCGCGTCGACATCGTCGCCTGTGACGTGTCGGGCCGGGAAGCGGTGCACGCCCTCGTCACGTCACTCGCGACGGAGCGTGGTCTGTTGGCGGTGGTGCATGCCGCGGGTGTGGGTGACAACGGGCTGGTGGGTGCGTTGTCGCCGGAGCGGGTGGACGGTGTGCTGGCTCCGAAGGCGGATGCGGCGTGGTGGCTGCACGAGGCGACGCGTGGGCTGGATCTGGCGGCGTTCGTGTTGTTCTCGTCGGCCGGTGGTCTGGTGCTGACGGCCGGGCAGGGCAACTATGCCGCGGCGAATGTGTTCCTGGACGCGTTGGCGGCGCGTCGGCGGGCGGAGGGTCTGCCGGCGACGTCGATGGCGTTCGGGTTCTGGGACGTGGGCGCGGGGCTCGGCCAGTACCTGGGGGAGGTGGACCGGCGGCGGATGGCGTCGCAGGGTCTGCCGGTGCTCTCCCACGATGCCGGGCTGGAGCTGTTCGCGGCCGGACTGGACCGACCAGAGGCCACGGTCGTCCCGCTGCGGGTCGACACCGCCGCCCTGCGCACCCGCACCGACGAGGTGCCCGCCCTCCTCCGCGCCCTCGCCCCGGCGACACGACGGCAGGCGGCCCCCGCCGCGGACACCGTCACCCCGGCCGGCGGGCTCGCGGACCGGCTGGCCGGGCTGACCACCGGTGAGCGGCACCGCACCGTCCTGCAACTGGTGCGCTCGCAGGTGGCGGCGGTGCTGGGACACGGTTCGGCCGAGGCGATCGGACCCGACCGTGCCTTCCAGGAACTGGGCTTCGACTCGCTCGCCGCCACCGAACTGCGCAACCAGCTCAACCACCTCACCGGACTCCGGCTCCCGGCCACCCTGGTCTTCGACCACCCCAACGCCCTCGCCGTCACCGAACACATCGAGGAGAAGCTCGCGGGCCCGGGCATCCGGTCCACTGCCTCCGGCCGAACGGATGTGAGCGATCGGCCCGTTGACAACGAGCCGATCGCCATCGTCGGCATGGCCTGCCGCTACCCGGGCGGAGTGTCCTCGCCCGAGGACCTGTGGCGACTGGTCGCCGACGGCGTCGACACCGTCTCCGACATGCCGGACGACCGCGGCTGGGACCTGGAGGGCCTGTACGACCCGGAGCCCGGCGCGGAAGGCAAGAGCTACACCCGCCGGGGCAGCTTCCTCCACGACGCCGCCCAGTTCGACCCCGGGTTCTTCGGCATCTCGCCGCGCGAGGCCCTCTACATGGACCCGCAGCAGCGACTGCTCCTGGAGACGTCCTGGGAGGCCCTGGAGCGGGCGGGCATCGACCCGGCCTCGCTCAGGGGCAGCCGCACCGGCGTGTTCGCCGGCGTGATGTACCACGACTACGCCCTCAACGTGTCGCCCTCCGGCACGGCAGGCGGCAGCGTGGTGTCCGGCCGGCTGTCGTACACGTACGGCTGGGAAGGCCCGGCCGTCACCGTCGACACCGCCTGCTCGTCCTCCCTCGTCGCCCTGCACCTCGCGGTCCAGGCGCTGCGCTCGGGCGAGTGCTCGCTCGCGGTGGCCGGCGGTGCCACGGTGATGTCGACGCCGGGCATGTTCGTCGAGTTCAGCCGGCAGCGAGGCCTGTCCGTGGACGGCCGCTGCAAGGCGTTCGCGGGAGCGGCCGACGGCGTCGGCTGGTCCGAGGGCGTAGGCGTCCTCCTCGTCGAGCGCCTCTCCGACGCCGTACGCAACGGGCACCGCGTCCTCGCGGTCGTCCGGGGCACCGCCGTCAACCAGGACGGCGCCTCCAACGGCTTCACCGCCCCCAACGGGCCCTCGCAGCAGCGCGTCATCCGGCAGGCGCTCGAGGCAGCCGGCGTGGCCGCCTCCGAGGTCGACGTCGTCGAGGCGCACGGCACGGGTACGACGCTGGGCGACCCGATCGAGGCGCAGGCGCTGCTGGCCACCTACGGTCAGGACCGTCCGGCCGACCGGCCGCTGCTGCTCGGCTCCATCAAGTCGAACATCGGTCACGCCCAGGCCGCCGCCGGTGTCGCCGGCGTCATCAAGATGGTGATGGCCATGGAGCACGGCGCGGTGCCGCGCACCCTGCACGTCGACCGGCCCTCGCCGCACGTCGACTGGACCGAGGGCAACGCGGAACTGGTCGTCGAGGAACGGCCGTGGCCGGACGCCGCACACCCGCGCCGTGCGAGTGTCTCCGCGTTCGGACTCAGCGGCACCAACGCGCACGTCGTCCTGGAACAGGCCCCCGCGCCGGCACCGGCTGCCGGGCCGGCATCGGCGAACGGAGACGGCGAGGGCGAACGCCCGACGCCCCCGCTGCCCTGGACGGTGTCCGCCGCGACCCCCGAGGCGCTGCGCGCCCAGGCCGGACGGCTGCTGACCCACCTCACGGACCGCCCGGACCAGGACCCCCTGGACACCGCCTACGCACTGGCCACCTCCCGCACCGTGCTGGAGTCCCGCGCCGTCGTACTCGGTGCCGACCGCGACGACCTGCTCGACGGACTGCGGACGCTCGCCCGCGGCGATTCGTCCCCGGCCGTGCTCCACGGCACCGCGCGGGACGGCGGCTCGACCGCCTTCCTGTTCTCGGGTCAGGGGTCGCAGCGGCTCGGTATGGGCCGTGAACTGTACGCTCGGTTCCCGGTGTTCGCGGAGGCGTTCGACGCGGTGTGCGCGGGGCTGGACGAGCACCTGGACCGGCCGCTGCGTGAGGTCGTGTGGGGCGACGACGAGGAGGCGCTGAACGGGACCGCGTATGCCCAGGCCGGGCTGTTCGCCCTGGAAGTGGCGCTGTACCGCCTGCTCGACGCCTGGAGCGTGCGCCCCGACTACGTCGCCGGACACTCGATCGGCGAGATCGTGGCCGCGCATGTGGCGGGTGTGTTCTCTCTGGCGGACGCGTGTGCGCTGGTGGCCGCTCGTGGCCGGCTGATGCAGGCGTTGCCCGCCGGTGGTGCGATGGTCGCGGTGGAGGCGACGGAGGCCGAGGTGCTGCCGCACCTGACGGGTGAGGTGTCGGTGGCGGCCGTCAACGGCCCGTCGTCGGTGGTGATCTCGGGTGTCGAGGCCGCGGTCGAGGCGGTCGCCGGGGTGTTCCGCGGGCTGGGTCGTCGTACGTCCCGGCTGCGGGTGTCGCACGCCTTCCACTCACCGCTGATGGAGCCGATGCTGGAGGAATTCCGCGCGGTCGCCGAGGGACTGTCCTACGCCGACCCGCTCCTGCCCGTCGTCTCCAACGTGACCGGCCGCATCGCCGCATCCGGTGAACTCACCACGCCCGCCTACTGGGTGACCCATGTCCGTGAGGCCGTGCGCTTCGCCGACGGAGTCCGGACACTGCGTGCCGCCGGAGTGGGCCGCTGCGTGGAGGTCGGCCCCGAGGCGGTGCTGACCGGCATGGCCCGTACCTGCCTCGACGACACCGGCGTCCTGCTGGTGCCGGTCGCCCGCAAGGGCCGGGACGAGGCCGACGCCCTGCTCACCGCCCTCGGCCACCTGCACAGCGACGGTGCTTTCGTCGACTGGGCCGCGTACTTCGCCGGTACCGGCGCACGCACCGTCGACCTGCCGACCTACGCCTTCCAGCGGCAGCGCTACTGGCTGCACGCCACGGACGGCGCCACCGCGGTTCCCGCCGGAGCCGGTCTGGACGCGTCCGATCACCCGTTGCTGGGTGCGGTGGTGGCGCTGCCGGATTCCGGTGGTGTGGTGCTGACGGGCAGGTTGTCGGTGGAGGCGCAGCCGTGGCTGGCCGATCACGTGGTCCTGGGCCGCACCCTGCTGCCCGGCGCCGTACTCGTCGAACTGTCCCTGACTGCGGGCGAGGCCGTGGGCTTCGCGACCTTGGAGGAACTGGCCCTGGCCGCACCGCTGGTCCTGCCCGAACGGGGCGGCGTCCAGGTGCGCGTGGTGGTCGGCCCGGAGAACGGCGGACGCCGTACGGTCGCCGTCTACTCACGCCCCGAGGACACCGCGCAGGACTGGACCACCCATGCCTCCGGGTTCCTGGTGGAGGGGGTGGTGCCGGCGGGGTTCGAGTTGGCGCAGTGGCCTCCGGTGGGTGCGGAGGTAGTGCCGGTGGAGGGTGCGTACGAGGTCTTCCGTGAGCGTGGTTACGGTTACGGTCCGGTGTTCCGGGGGCTGCGTGCGGCGTGGCGTCGGGGTGAGGAGTTGTTCGCGGAGGTCGCTCTGCCGCAGGAGTCGGTGGGTGAGGCCGGTGGGTTCGGTCTGCATCCGGCGTTGCTGGACGCGTCGATGCATGCGGCGATCCTGAACGACGGTGAGGGCGAGACGGTGATTCCGTTCGCCTGGAACGGTGTGCGTCTGCACGCGGTCGGCGCCTCCGCCGTCCGCGTCCGCATCGACAGGTCCGACGACGGCGGAATGCGCATCGCCGTCGCCGATGTGTCGGGCGCACCCGTGATGTCGGTCGACTCCATGGCGGGTCGGCCGGTGTCGGCGGACCAGCTGGGCACGGCGTCCGGTGACGCGGGTGCGCTGTACGGCATCGAGTGGGTCCCGGGGACTGCCGGTGCCGCCGGTGCCGCCGGTGCGGCATGGGCACCGTGGGAGGAACTGCCGGCGGACGGTGATATCCCGGGCACGGTGGTCCTGGACTGCGGTGCCGATGCCGGTGTGCTTGCGGCCGGTGTGGATGTGCCGGTGGGTGTGCGGTCGGTGGTGCACCGGGTGCTGGGTGTGGTGCGGGAGTGGCTGGCGGGCGAGCGGTTCGCGGGTTCGCGTCTGGTGGTGGTGACGCGGGGTGCGGTTCCGGTCGGTTCGGCCGGTGATGTGGTGCAGGCTCCGGTGTGGGGTCTGGTGCGTGCGGCGCTTGCGGAGAACCCGGGCCGTTTCGCGCTGGCCGATGTCGACGGTGGCACGGACACCGAGGTGGGCGTGGCCGTGGCGGCCGTGGTCGCGGGTGAGTCGGAGGTGGCGGTACGGGACGGTGCGGTGCTGGTGCCGCGCCTGACCCGCCTGCCGTCGCCCGAGTCGCAGGACGTGCCCACGTCCGATGACGAGCCGGAGACGGACCGTACGGTCCCGGCACTGGACGGCACCGGTGCGGTGCTGATCACCGGCGGTACCGGTGGTCTGGGCGCGGTGGTCGCCCGTTACCTGGTGGCCGAGCGTGGGGTGCGGGACCTGGTCCTGACCTCCCGGCGCGGCCCCGACGCCCCCGGCGCCGCCGAACTCGCCGAGGAGCTCACCGCGCTCGGCGCGCGGGTGGAGGTCCTGGCCTGTGACGTGTCCGACCGGGACACGGTCATCCGGCTCGTCGGCTCCCTGGCCTCGGAGCGTGGTCTGCTGGCGGTCGTTCATGCCGCGGGTGTGGGTGACAACGGGCTGGTGGGTGCGTTGTCGCCGGAGCGGGTGGACGGTGTGCTGGCTCCGAAGGCGGATGCGGCGTGGTGGCTGCACGAGGCGACGCGTGGGCTGGATCTGGCGGCGTTCGTGTTGTTCTCGTCGGCCGGTGGTCTGGTGCTGACGGCCGGGCAGGGCAACTATGCCGCGGCGAATGTGTTCCTGGACGCGTTGGCGGCGCGTCGGCGGGCGGAGGGTCTGCCGGCGACGTCGATGGCGTTCGGGTTCTGGGACGTGGGCGCGGGTCTCGGCCAGTACCTGGGGGAGGTGGACCGGCGGCGGATGGCGTCGCAGGGTCTGCCGGTGCTCTCCCATGACGCCGGGCTGGAGCTGTTCGCGGCCGGACTGGACCGACCAGAGGCCACGGTCGTCCCGCTGCGGGTCGACACCGCCGCCCTGCGCACCCGCACCGACGAGGTGCCCGCCCTCCTCCGCGCCCTCGCCCCGTCCGTGCGCCGCGCCGCCGCCGCGGCGAACACCGGCTCGGCGGGGGAGGAGGCCCCCGCCCAGCGGCTGGCCGCCCTCCCGGCCGCCGAACGGCACCGCACCGTCCTGCAACTGGTGCGCTCGCAGGTGGCGGCGGTGCTGGGACACGGTTCGGCCGAGGCGATCGGACCCGACCGTGCCTTCCAGGAACTGGGCTTCGACTCGCTCGCCGCCACCGAACTGCGCAACCAGCTCAACCACCTCACCGGACTCCGGCTCCCGGCCACCCTGGTCTTCGACCACCCCAACGCCCTCGCCGTCACCGAGTTCGTGGAGGCCGAACTGGCCGCCGCGTACCCGGCGTCGGGCGACGACGCGGACGGTGACGCCGGAGAGGACGGGATCCGCCGCGCGCTCCGGTCGATCCCGACCCGGCGTCTGCGGGACGCGGGCCTGATGGACGTACTCCTCGAACTCGCCGACGACGACGGCGCGGTGCCGGCGCACGCGGAGGCCCTCGCGGACCCGGAGGAGCAGGACACCGACCCGTACGACGCACCGGACGGAGCCGTCGACACCGGCCCGGCAGCCCAGGGCGTCCCACTCACCGAGGCATCCGAGGCGTCCGAGGTCCCCGGCAACGCCGCGACCCCCGACGCCCTGCGCGCCGCACGCGCGGAGACCGCGCGGCTGCGCCGGGACAACCGTCGGCTCACCGCCGCCCGGCACGAACCGATCGCGATCGTCGGCATGGCCTGCCGCTACCCGGGCGGAGTGACCTCGCCCGAGGACCTGTGGCGACTGGTCACGGACGGCGCGGACGCCATCACCCCGTTCCCCGAGGACCGGGGATGGGACCTGTCGATGCTGCGCGACCCGGAGTCCAAGCGCCCCGACGGCTACTACGCACGCGAGGGCGGCTTCCTCGACGGGGCGGCCGACTTCGACCCCGGGTTCTTCGGCATCTCGCCCCGCGAGGCCCTCGCGATGGACCCGCAGCAGCGGCTCGCGCTGGAACTGTCCTGGGAGGCGCTGGAGCGCGCGGGCATCGACCCCGGCTCGCTCAAGGGCAGCCGCACCGGTGTCTTCGCCGGCGTGATGTACCACGACTACCCCGGCAGCGACGGCAACGGCAGCGTCGTCACCGGCCGCATCTCCTACAAGCTCGGCCTGGAGGGCCCGGCGGTCTCCGTCGACACCGCCTGCTCGTCCTCCCTGGTCGCGCTGCACCTCGCGGTGCAGGCACTGCGGCAGGGCGACTGCTCGCTCGCCGTCACCGGCGGTGTCACCGTGCTCGCCACGCCCGGTGTGTTCGTCGAGTTCGGCCGGCAGGGCGGGCTCGCGCCCGACGGACGGTGCAAGTCGTTCGCCGCGGCGGCCGACGGCACCGGCTTCTCCGAGGGCGCCGGCTTCCTGGTGGTCGAGCGGCTGTCCGACGCGCTGCGCAACGGGCACGAGGTGCTGGCCGTGGTCCGGGGCTCCGCCGTCAACCAGGACGGCGCCAGCAACGGGCTCACCGCCCCCAACGGCCCCTCCCAGCGCCGAGTGATCCGGCAGGCCCTCGCCAACGCACGGCTCGCCGCCGACCAGATCGACGCGGTCGAGGCGCACGGCACGGGCACCACCCTCGGCGACCCGATCGAGGCCCAGGCGCTGCTCGCCACCTACGGTCAGGACCGGCCCGAGGACCGCCCGCTGTGGCTCGGCTCGGTGAAGTCCAACATCGGCCACACGCAGGCCGCCGCCGGCGTCGCGGGCGTCATCAAAATGGTGATGGCGATGCGGCACGGCGTACTGCCCGCCACCCTCAACGTGGACGCGCCCAGCGACCAGGTCGACTGGAGCACCGGCTCCGTCGCGCTGCTGACCGAGCAGCGCGAGTGGACCGGCACCGGCCGCCCGCGCCGCGCCGGTGTCTCCTCCTTCGGCATCAGCGGAACCAACGCCCACGTCATCGTCGAGCAGGCACCCGCCGCCGCGCCCACGACCCCCGCCGTCCCCGGCGAGGCGGACGACGCGGACCCGGCGCCCGCCGCGGTCGTACCGTGGCTGCTGTCGGCGCGCGACCAGGACGCCCTGCGCGCCCAGGCCGGACGCCTGCTGGCGCACGTCGAGGAGGCCGGTGCGGACGCGCCGCGCCCGCTCGACGTCGCCTACTCGCTGGCGACCACCCGCACGGCGTTCGAACACCGCGTCGCGGTCGTCGGCGCGGACCGCGACGGGCTGCTGGCCGCCCTGGGCGCGGTCGCACGCGGCGAGGAGCCGGCCACCACGGCCCGCGAGGGACTGCTCGCCGTCCTCTTCCCGGGCCAGGGCTCGCAGCGGCCCGGCATGGGACGCGACCTGTACGAGCGGTTCCCGGTGTTCGCCGAGGCCTTCGACGCGGCCTGCGCCGGGCTGGACGAACACCTGGAACGTCCCCTGCGCGAGGTCGTCTGGGGCGACGACGAGGACGCCCTGAACGCCACCGCCTACGCCCAGGCCGCGCTCTTCGCCCTCGGAACGGCGCTGTACCGGCTCGCCGAGTCGTTCGGTGTCGTCCCCGAGTACGTGGCGGGACACTCCATCGGAGAGATCACCGCGGCCCACGTCGCCGGGGTCTTCACCCTGGAGGAGGCCTGCGCGCTGGTCGCCGCCCGCGGCAGCCTGATGCAGGCGCTGCCCGCCGGTGGCGCCATGACGGCGATCCAGGCCACCGAGGCCGAGGTGCTGCCCCACCTCACCGACGGCGTCGGCGTCGCGGCCGTCAACGGACCGGCCTCCGTCGTGGTGTCGGGTTCCGGGCCGGACGTCGAGAAGGTGACCGCGGTCTTCCGCGAGCAGGGACGCCGCACCACCGCCCTGCGGGTGTCGCACGCCTTCCACTCCCCGCTGATGGAGCCGATGCTGGAGGACTTCCGCGCCGTGCTGGAGCGGCTGTCGCCCCGGCCGCCCGCCCTGCCCGTGGTCTCCAACCTCACCGGGGCCCTCGCCACCGCGGAGGAACTGTGCTCCGCCGACTACTGGGTACGGCACGTCCGTGAGGCCGTACGCTTCGCCGACGGGGTGAACACCCTGCACGAGCAGGGCGTCACCAGGTTCCTCGAACTCGGACCCGACGGCGTCGCCTGCGCCATGGCCCGCGAGACCCTGCCCGACACCGCCGTGACCGTCGCCGCCCAGCGGCGCACCACCCCCGGCGAGACCGCCTTGGTCGACGCCCTCGCCCGGCTCCACGGACACGGCGTGACCGTCGACTGGGCCCGGTTCTTCGCCGGCCTGGGCGCCCGCCGGACCGCCCTGCCCACCTACGCCTTCCAGCGGCGCCGCTTCTGGCCCGCGGAGATGCACCCGGGCGCCGGGGCGGAGGCCGCCGGACTGACGCCCGCGGACCACCCGCTGCTCGGCGGGGCCGTGGAACTCGCCGGATCCGACGGCCACCTGTTCACCGGACGGCTGTCGGTCGCCACCCACGGCTGGCTCGCCGACCACGTCGTCATGGGCGCCGTCCTCGTCCCCGGCACCGCCCTGCTGGAGCTGGCGGTGCACGCCGGCACCTCCCTGGGCTGCGAACTGGTGGAGGAACTCACCCTCGCCGCACCGCTGGTCCTGCCCGCCCGCGGCACGGTCCGGCTCCAGGTCGGCGTCGGCGCCCCCGACGACACGGGCCGCCGCCCGCTCGGCATCCACTCCCGGCCCGCCGACGACCCCGCCGCGACCTGGACGACCCACGCCGAGGGCGTCCTCGCGACCGGTCCCGCGGCCTCGGCCGCCACGGACTTCGACGCCTCCGTCTGGCCGCCCGAGAAGGCCGAACCGCTCGACACGGACGGCCTGTACGAGCGTTTCGAGGACGCCGGGTTCGTCTACGGACCGGTGTTCCGGGGACTGCGGGCCGCCTGGCGGCGCGACGGCGAGGTGTTCGCCGAGGTCACCCTGCCCGACGGCGCCGACGGCGGCGCGTACGGCCTGCACCCGGCGCTCTTCGACGCCGCCCTGCACGCCACCGCGCTGGCCGGCCCCGCCGCCGACGGCGACGCGCCGCAGGGCGGGGGGACGTCATCGGGCGGAGGGGTGCCGTTCGCCTGGAACGGCGTGTCCCTGCACGCCGTCGGCGCGTCCGCCGTCCGCATCCGGCTCTCCCGGGCCGACGACGGCACCCTCGCGATCGCCGTCGCCGACACCGCCGGCGCGCCCGTGGCCACCGTCGACTCCCTGGTCACCCGCCCCATCGCGGCGGAGCAGCTCGGGGCCGGGACGGGCGCCGAACGGGACTCCCTGTTCGCCCTGGACTGGATCCCGGCACCGGAGCAGGGAGCCACGAAGGCTCCGAACGCCGCTGGCACGGAGGCCGTACGGGCCGCCCTGATCGGCGGCCAGGACGACGGCACCCTCGACGTGGCCGTCCGGACCGCCGGAGCCGCCGCCGACCGGTACGCGGACCTGACGGCACTGGCCGACGCGGCGGCCGACGGCCCGGTACCGCCGGTCGTCCTCCTGCCCGTCCACACCGGGACCGGACCGGCCGGCCCCGCCCCGGCCGACATGGCGGGCGCCGCGCACACGGTGACCACCCGGGTCCTCGGGGCGCTCGGCACCTGGCTCGCCGACGAGAGGTTCACCGCCTCCCGCCTGGTCGTCGTCACCCGGGGCGCGACCGACGGCACCGATCCGGCCGCCGCCGCCGTATGGGGCCTCACCCGCGCGGCCCAGGCGGAACACCCCGGCCGGTTCACCCTGCTCGACCTGGAGGACACCGACGCGGGCACGGACCTGCCGTCCGCCGTCCTCGCCCCCGCCTCCGACGAGCCGCAGCTCGCCGTCCGCGAGGGCCGGGTGCTGGTGCCCCGGCTGGTTCGGGCCACCACGCCGCAGGAACGGGGCACGGCCGACTGGGACGCCGGGGGAACCGTCCTCGTCACCGGAGGGACCGGCGGCCTCGGCGCCGCCGTCGCCCGCCACCTGGTGACCGAGCACGGTGCGCGGAACCTGCTGCTGGTGAGCCGGCGCGGCCCCGCCGCCGACGGCGCCGCCGAACTCGCCGCCGCGCTCGAGACAGAGGGAGCCCGGGTCACCGTCGCCGCCTGCGACGTGACCGACCGCGCCGCGGTCGACCGGCTGCTCGCCGAAGTGCCCGCCGACCGGCCGCTGCGCGCCGTGATCCACGCGGCGGGTGTCCTGGACGACGGCATGATCGACACCCTCACGCCCGAACGGCTCTCCGCCGTCCTGCGGCCCAAGGCGGACGCCGCCTGGCACCTGCACGAGGCCACCCGCGGCCTGCCGCTCGACGCCTTCGTGCTGTTCTCCTCCGTCGCCGGCACGCTCGGCAACGCCGGCCAGGCCAACTACGCGGCCGGAAACGCCTTCCTGGACGCCCTCGCCCGGCACCGCCGCGACCAGGGCCTGCCCGCCCTGTCCCTCGGCTGGGGCCCCTGGACCCGGGGCAGCGGCATGACCGGCGAACTCGGCGAGGCGGACATCGCCCGGATGACCAGGGCGGGCATGCCGCCGATGGAGCCGGAGCAGGGTCTTGCCCTGTTCGACATCCTCCGCACCGCCGACGCCGGGGCCGTGGTCCTGCCCGTACGACTGGATCTGGGGGCCCTGCGGTCCCTCGGCGAGATCCCGCCGCTGTTCCGCTCGCTGATCCGGGTGGCGTCCCGCCGCGCGGCCCCGGCGACGGGAGCGGTGGCCGCCGCGGCGGACCTCACCCAGCGGCTGTCCGGGCTCACGCCGGCGGAAGGCCGCGAGGCACTGCTGGAACTGGTGCGGGGGCAGATCGCCGCTGTCCTCGGTCACGGGGACCCGGCCGACGTCGAACCGACCCGGCCCTTCCAGGACCTCGGCTTCGACTCGCTGACCTCCGTCGAGCTGCGCAACAGGCTCGGCGCGCTCACCGGCACCCGTCTCCCGGCCACCCTCCTGTTCGACCACCCGACGCCCGGCGAACTCGTCGCCCACCTGTACGCACGCATCGCCCCGGCCCCGGCCGGCGGACCGGAGGCGGTTCTGGCGGAGCTGGACAGGCTGGAGAAGAGCATCGCGGGTGTCGAAGTCGGCGCCGAACTGTTCGAACAGGTCGCGGGCCGGCTGGAGGTGCTCCGCAGCAAGTGGCAGTCCCTGCGCACCGAGTCGTCCGCGGCGTCCGGCGAGGGGGACGACGGGTTCGACTTCGAAACGGCCACGGACGAGGAGGTGTTCGACATGCTCGACAACGAACTCGGGCTGTCGTAGCGGCGCCCCGCCCGATCCCGCCCGCCCGCCCGCCCGCCCGGCCACCGGCCGGGCGGGCGGTGTCGTTCCGGCGGCCGACCGACGCGTCAGGCGCCGTCCGGCTCACCGGACCTGCCGGAGATCCGGCCCGTTTCCCCCTCGGTGGATGCCCGTCCGGAGGCGGCACGGGCAGCCGCCTCACCCGCTGTTCAGCGGTTTTCCGACCACGGCGCCCCCTTGCCTGGCCTGTTTCGCCCTGCTGGATGACCGGAGCGGGCACCGGGGCCGGCGGCGGGCGGACGCGCGTCCCGAGGACGCCGGCCCGGGGCCGTACGGGCCGAGTGCCCGGCGGATTCCCGGACGGAAGCGGACCTGCCCAGGGCCCCTGACGGTCACCGCCGGCCTCGTTCGGCGCCTCGAACCGCCCCGTACCGCCTCCGGCCGCTCCGCGCCGCCGGACAGCGCTCAGGGTGTGCCCGTTCGGGCGCCGTGCGCTGCCCGCTCCCACATGTCCGCAGCTCATCGGCTCACACCGGACCGAGGCCCGGCGCTTCGCACACCCTCCGGTGTCCGCCGCCGTCCGATGCCCGCGGGACACCCAGGTGCCCCGGCGTCCCGGCGCCCCGCCGCACGGACGCAAAAGGCCCGTGAGCGCCGGAAGGCGCCCACGGGCCGGTTCCCCGCACCCGGGGGAGTGGTGCGAGGGTCAGAGGGGCCGGCGGAAGCCGGCCAGCGCGGCGAACGCGCCCGCCGCGCTGATCACCGCGCCGATGAGCAGTGCGGGGATCGCGTGGTCGAGGCCCGGCACGTCCAGTGCGAGGGCGCGGGTGGCGTCGATGGCGTAGGTCAGGGGGTTCACGTGGGCGACGGCCGCCAGCCAGCCCGGCAGGTCGGCGACCGGCACGTACGCGCTGGACGCGAACATCAGCGGGAAGATCACGATCAGGGCGAGGTTCTGCAGCGGCTCGGCCCGCCGCAACCAGGCACCGGCCGCGATGAAGGCCCAGCCCAGCGAGAAACTGATGAAGAGCGTGAGCCCGGCGGACAGGGCGATCTCGGCGATGCCCCCGTTGGGGGAGTAGCCCATGACCGTCATCGCCAGCACCATGATCACGAGGATCTGCACGGCGCTGCGCACGAGCCCCACGATGCTGCGCGCGGCCAGCAGGGCCCCGGGGTGCACCGGCAGCGAACGCAGCCGGGCGACCACGCCGTTGCGGAGGTCCTCCACCAGCCCCACCCCGGACTGCATCGCCGACTGGGCGGCGTTGTCCACCAGGACGGCCGGCAGCACGAAGTCGAGGTAGCTGACGCCGTCCGGGAAGTGCGGGGGCATGCCCATCTTGCTGAACACCTGGGTCAGCACGAACAGGATGACCACCGGCTGGATGAGGCCGAAGAGGACGATGCCCGGGTCGGTCACCATCGCCCGCAGCGACCGTCCGGTCAGCACCCACACCTGAGCGGCGAACGAACTCCCGCCGAAGTCGGGCGCCTCGAGGGCGACGGCCGGGGGAGGAGCGTCCGGGCGCGCGGCGGGAGTGAGGTGCGTGGTCAAGAGGTCCTCCACAGAGGGCGTCGGGCGGCGGTCACGCCGGGGTCCTGGCGTGCTGCTCGGCGAGGGTCAGATACACGTCGTCCAGGCTCGGCTCGCCGAACGTCAGTTCCGTGGCCTCGACACCCGCGTGGTCCAGCGCGCGGATGACGTCGGCGATCTCCCGGGTGGTGTCGATGGGGACGACGAGGCTACGGGTGCCCTCCTCGCTGCCGACCGGGGAGAACCCGGCGCCGCGCAGCGAGGCCCCCGCTCTCCCGGGGGCGTCGTCGCCGTCCAGCGTCAGCGTCACGGTGCGGCGGCCGACGGTGGCCTTGAGCTCCTCGGGGGTGCCGGAGGCGACGACCCGGCCGGCGGAGAGCACCGCGATCGTGTCGGCGAGGCGGTCCGCCTCCTCCAGGTACTGCGTCGTCAGCAGGACGGTGGCGCCCTGTTGCACCAGGCCCTCGACGATCTCCCACAGCTTCAGCCGGCTCGACGGGTCCAGACCGGTCGTGGGTTCGTCGAGGAAGATCACCTGCGGGCCGCCGACCAGGGACACCGCCAGGTCCAGCCGGCGCCGCAGACCGCCCGAGTAGCCGCTCGCGCGCCGGTCGGCGACCGTCGTCAGCTCGAACAGCTGCAGGAGCTCGTCGGCGCGGGAACGCGCGGCCCGGCGACCCGCTCCGAGCAGCCGGGCGATCAGGACGAGGTTGTCCCGTCCGCTGAGCCGGCCGTCCACGGACGCGAACTGGCCCGTGAGCCCGATGCGGCGGCGGATCTCGAAGGGGTCCCGGGTCACGTCGTACCCGGCGACCGACGCCCGGCCGGAGGAGAGCGGCAGGGCGGTGGTGAGGATGTTGACCAGAGTGGTCTTGCCGGCTCCGTTGTGGCCGAGGAGGGTCAGGACGGTGCCCCGGCGGGCACTGACACTGACCGAGTCCAGTGCGTGGACCGTGCCGTACGACTTGCTGACGGCGTCCGCCTCGATCATCAGATCGCCGGAGCCGGAGCCGGAGCCGGAGCCGGGCTGGGTGACGGGGGGCATGACGAGCCCGCTCATGAAGTGATCTCCCGCTGGTGGATGTGTGGATGCGCGCGAAGTGGAGGACCGGCCTCCGGCCCATCCGTGGATGCCGCCGCCCGCCGGGGCGGGCGGCGGGGCGCGGACGCGTGCCGTACCCCGCCTACCGGTCGTCGCCCCCGTCCATGAGGCGGAACAGGTCCTCGTCCGAGGCGCCCTCCAGGTCCAGCGGCCCGCCGGCCGGTTCCGTGACACCGGCGCGGGCCGGGGGCCGGCGCGCGGCCAGCGCCTTCAGCCGGGCCGCCGTCCCGGAATCGAGGTCGGCGCCCGACGTGAGCAGCGCCTCCAACGCGTCGACCAGGGCGCCCGCGTCCCGCACGCGGACCGGCCCGGAGCGCCGGAGCGTGTCGCACACCAGCCGGGCCACCGCGGCGGGGGAGGGATGGTCGAAGACCAGGGTCGGCGGCAGCCGGACCCCGGTGACGGCGGTGAGCCGGTTGCGCAGTTCGACGGCGGTCACGGAGGTGACACCCAGTTCGGTGAAGGCCAGTCCGGGACCGGCGTCCGGCGGCAGTTCCCCGCCGACCACGGCCGCCAGCTCGCCGCGCACCAGGTCCGTCACCAGGGCCTCGCCCTCCGCCTCGGTCAGACCCGCCAGCCGTTCGGCCAGCGCCGGCGCCGCGTCCGCCGCCGACACGGCCTCCGGGCTCGCCACGGTCAC
Source organism: Streptomyces sp. NPDC014676 (assembly GCF_043084105.1). Classification (NCBI taxonomy): domain Bacteria; kingdom Bacillati; phylum Actinomycetota; class Actinomycetes; order Kitasatosporales; family Streptomycetaceae; genus Streptomyces; species Streptomyces sp. NPDC014676. The sequence continues at coordinate 18,351 of NZ_JBIBZI010000010.1, forward strand.
CGTCCCGGCGGGCACCGGGGCCAGCCAGTACGACTCGTGCTGGAAGGCGTACGTGGGCAGCGGCACCGCCCGGGCCCCGGGCAGCACCGCCCGCCAGTCGACCGGCAGCCCGTGCGCGTGCAGCCGTACGGCGGCGGCGAGCAGGGACCCTTCCTCGTCCTCCCCGCCCCGCAGCAGCGGCTCCACCACCGGCCGGACGCCCGGCTCCCGCTGTCCGAGCCGCGCCTCGAGGCACTCGTCGACCATGGGGGTGAGCGCGGCCTCCGGGCCCAGCTCGACGTAGACGCCGGTGCGCGCGTCGGCGAGCACCCCGACCGCGTCCGCGAACCGGACCGCCTCCCGGGCGTGCCGCACCCAGTGGCCGGGGTCGCGGGCCTCCTCGGCGGTCAGCGGGCGGCCGGTGACGCCGGAGACCAGCGGCAGGCCGGGGTCGGCGAAGGACAGGGCCGCCACGGTCTCCCGGAACTCGGCGAGCACCGGGTCCATCAGCGGCGAGTGGAAGGCGTGGCTGACCATCAGCCGGCGCGTCTTGTGCCCGGCGGCGGTCAGCTCGGCGGCCAGTTCGGCCAGCGGACCCTCCGCGCCCGACAGCACCACCGACCGCGGGCCGTTCACCGCGGCGACGGCGATGTCCTCGGAACGCCCCTCCAGCCACGGCAGCACGTCGTCCTCGGAGCAGCGGACGGCCACCATCGCGCCGCCCGGCGGCAGCGACCCCATCAGCCGGCCGCGCGCGGCGACCAGGGCGCAGGCGTCCGGCAGGTCCAGCACGCCCGCCACGTGCGCGGCGGCGATCTCGCCCACCGAGTGGCCCACCACCCGCGCGGGCGTCACCCCCCAGGAGGCCAGCAGCCGGTACAGGGCGACCTGGAAGGCGAACAGGGCGGGCTGCGCACAGCCGGTGCCGTGCAGCAGCGCGGCCTCCTCGCTGTCCGGCCCGGCCCACATCACCGAGGTCAGGGGGCGCTCCAGCAGGGGATCGAGCTCCGCGCACACCTCCCGCAGCGCGGCGTCGAACACCGGGAACGCGGCGGCGAGCGCGCGGCCCATGCCGGGACGCTGACTGCCCTGCCCGGTGAACACGAACGCGGGCTCCGGGGAACCGCCCGTGCTCCGGCCCGTCGCCCCGGCGGCCTCGCCCCGGGCGAACCCGGCGGCGGCCGCCGTGAGCGCGGCCCGGTCGGTGCCGGTGAGCACCGCCGTACGGCCGTGCAGGGAGCGGGTGGTGAGGAGGGAGTAGGCGATGTCGCGGGCCGGCACCTCCGGATGCGCCTCGGCGTACCCGGCCAGTCGCCGGGCCTGGCCCCGCAGCGCCGCGGTGTCCCGCGCCGACACCAGCCACGGCACGACGGCCCCACCGGCTCCCGGGACGTCCCGCCCGGCCTCACCCGCGTCCGCCGGCCCGCCGTCCTGCCCGGCCTCGACCGGGGCCTCCTCCAGGACGAGGTGGGCGTTGGTGCCGCTGATGCCGAACGACGAGACGGCCGCCCGGCGGGGCCTGCCGTCCCCGACCGGCCACTCCCGTGCCTCGTTCAGCAGCCGGACGGCGCCGGAGGACCAGTCCACCCGGGAGCTGGGGGTGTCCGCGTGCAGGGTGCGCGGCAGCACTCCGTGCTCCAGCGCGAGGACCATCTTCATCACCCCGGCCACGCCGGCCGCCGCCTGGGTGTGCCCCAGGTTCGACTTGACCGAGCCCAGCCACAGCGGACGCCCCTCGGGACGTTCCCGCCCGTAGGTGTCGAGCAGCGCCTGCGCCTCGATCGGGTCGCCGAGCGGCGTACCGGTGCCGTGTGCCTCCACCGCGTCCACGTCCGCCACGGTCAGCCCCGCGTCGGCCAGCGCCCTTCGGATGACCCGGCGCTGGGCGGGACCGTTGGGCGCGGTCAGGCCGTTGGAGGCGCCGTCCTGGTTGACCGCCGAACCGCGGATCACCGCGAGCACGGGATGACCGTTGCGCCGGGCGTCGGACAGCCGCTCCAGGAGCAGCAGGCCGGCGCCCTCCGACCAGGCGGCCCCGTCGGCGCCCTCGCCGAAGGACTTGCAGCGGCCGTCCGGGGACAGGCCCCGCAGCCGGGAGAAGCCCACGAACGGCGCCGGTGTCGCCATCACCGCCACACCCCCGGCGAGCGCCAGCTCCGACTCCCCGGACCGCAGCGACCGGCACGCCAGGTGCAGCGCGACCAGCGACGAGGAGCAGGCCGTGTCCACCGTCAGGGCGGGACCGTCGAGGCCCAGGGTGTACGAGATCCGCCCGGACAGCGCACCGGCGGAGGTGCCCACCGGGAGCAGCCCCTCCAGTTCGCCGGAGGGGTCGGTCGCGCCCGTCGCGTAGTCGTGGTACATGGCGCCGGCGAACACACCGGTACGGCTGCCGCGCAGCGTCAGCGGATCGATCCGGGCCCGCTCCACGGCCTCCCAGGCGAGCTCCAGCAGCAACCGCTGCTGCGGGTCGGTGGCGAGCGCCTCCCGTGCCGACATGCCGAAGAAGCCGGCGTCGAAGTGGGCGGCGTCGCGCAGGAACCCGCCCTCGCGGGCGTAGGAGGTGCCCGGGTGCTCCGGGTCGTCGTCGAAGAGGGTGTCCAGAGGCCACCCGCGGTCGGTGGGGAACCCGGACACGGCGTCCACGCCGTCGGCCAGCAGCTCCCACAGCGCCTCGGGGGAGGCGATGTCCCCGGGCAGCCGGCAGGCCATGCCCACGATCGCCACGGGCTCGTCGCCGGGCACCGGGCCGGACGGCGGTTCCTCCTCCCGGCCGTTCAGCCCGGCCAGTTCCCGGGCGAGGGCGGCCGGGGTCGGGAAGTCGAAGGCCACCGCGGCGGGCAGCCAGAGCCCCGTGGCCTCGGCGAGCGCGTTGCGCAGCCGCACCGAGGCCACCGAATCGAGGCCATGGGCGCGGAACGTGACGTCCGGTCCGATGGGTTCCGTGCCGTCCGCGTCCCCCGCGCCGAGCACCTCGGCGACCGCGGCGACGACCAGGTCGAGAGCCGTGCGCGGGTCCGGGCGGGGCGCGTCGGCGGGAACCGGCACGGGGTGCGCCGCGGCGTCGGCCAGGATCCGCTCCAGCGCCAGCCGGTTGATCTTCCCGGCGGGTGTGCGCGGCAGGGCCGGCAGGACGACGAGCTCGAGCGGGATCTTGTACTCGGCGACGCCGCGTTCCCGCAGGAACGCCGTCACCTCACCGAGGCCGACCGGGCTCGCGGGTACGTTCCCGGCGTCCGGCGATGCGTCCGATGAGGAGTCCGACGACGCGGTCACCACCAGGCAGGGGTACTCCCCGAGCCGGGGATCGGGTTTGGCGACCACCGCCAGCGGACCGATGCCGGGCAGATCCGCCAACAGGCCCTGGATCTCCACGGCGTTGAACTTGCGCCCGCCCACGTTGATCAGTTCGGCGGAGCGGCCGTGGAACACCACGAGACCGTCCGCGCCGATCGAGGCGAGGTCACCGGTGCGCAGCCAGCCGTCCTCGGACACCACCGACCGGGTCAGCTCCGGCTCGCCGTGGTAACCGCGGAACATGCTGGGGCTGCGGTAGTACAGCTCCCCGGCCTCACCGGGGGCACACGGCTGTCCGTCCTCGTCGAGGACGCGCAGCTGCGCGCCCCGCACCGGCCGCCCCACACTGCGCGCGGCGACCTCCGGCGGGTCCCCGGCCAGACTGCTGGTTCCGTTCCCGGCCTCCGACATGCCCCACACCACGACCAGCGCGGTGTCCAGGGTCTCCCGCACCTCGCGCACCAGGGCGGCGGGCAGGGCGGCGCCGGCGGTCAGCACCCGCTCCGGACGGAACCCCGCCCCCGACTCCGACTCCCGGGCCCGCGCCACCACGTCGTGCAGCTGCGCCGGCACGGCGACCACCACGCTCGGCCGCTCCGACCGCGCCAGCTCCAGGAAACGGTCCACGTCCCACGAACCCAGCAGCACCTGACGGCCGGAACGGAACAGCGCCGAGTACATCGACTGCAGTCCGAAGCAGTGGGTCAGCGGGCACGCCGTGATCAGGGTGCCGCCGTACGGCCCGGCGCTGTCCTCGGTCGCCGCGCGGGAGTTGGTGAGCAGCGAGTCGTGGGTGTGCAGACAGATCTTGGGCCGCGCGGAGGTGGTGCCGGAGGAGGGGAACAGCAGGAACGGCGCGTCGGGCCGCACCTCCACCGGACGGGGTCGCTCACCCGCGCAGCGCGCCAGCAGGCCCTCGACCGTCTCCGCGCCGTCGCCGGCGACCAGGACGGCGCGCAGCGACGGCAACGCCTCCCGCAGCACCGCCGTGCCGAGCGGGCCGTCGGCTTCCTGGACGCCCGGCGGCAGCACGAGCACCGCCGGGCCGACCCGCTCCAGCAGGGCCCGTACGTCGGCGGGGGTGTTGCCCCGGTGGACGGGCAGGGTGACGGCCCCCACCGACGCGGCCGCCAGGTGCAGCGTGACGTACTCCCAGCAGTTGGGCAGGTGCAGGGCGACCACGTCGCCGGGGCCGACACCGGCCTCCTGGAGACCGTGGGCCAGCGCGTCCACCTCGGCCCGCCACTGCGGCCAGGTCCGGGTGCGTTCGCCGTCCACCAGCGCCACCGCGTCACCCCCGTCGCGCACGGCCGCGGCGAACACGTCGGGCAGGGTGAGGCCGTCCAGCCCGCCGTCGGCGGCACCGGGCGGCTGGATCACGTAGTCGTCAGCGTGGACGGGCACCATCACTCCCGGGGGTGTCGAGCGTTTCCGGCGAAGGGGAACCCGTCCAGGCTGCTGCCCGGCACCCCGGATTTTCCCTAGACATGGCCTGCCGCGCGCATACGGGAGCCGGGAGAGGGGGACGACCCGCCTGCCCGCCTGCCCGCCTGCCCGCCTGCCCGCCTGCCCGCGGGCACAGCAACGTCCCGGCGGAGCCACGGGACTCCGCCGGGACGCTCCGTCACGGGTCAGCCGGTCCGGGGGGCCTTCCGTCCGTCCCGCGACGTCCCTGGGGCGGCGAGGGCCGTCGTACCGGCCCCGGCCGCCGCGCCGTCCGCGTCGTCGTCCGCGAGGTCCACGCGTCCGGGGAAGGCGGTGCCTAGCAGCCGCAGCAGCGGCGCCGCCTTCACCGCCGTCTCCTCGAACTCCGCCGCGGGGTCCGACAGCGCGATGACGGCGCCGCCGACGCCGTAGCGCAGCCGGTTCCCGCTGAGCACCACCGTGCGGATGACGATGCTCAGATCCACCGCCCCGGTGAGCGAGAAGTAGCCGATGGCCCCCGAGTACACGCCGCGCGGACCGCCCTCCAGCCGGTCGATGATCTGCATGGTGCGGATCTTCGGCGCCCCCGTCATCGAACCGCCGGGGAAGGCGGCACGCACGGCGGCGACCGGGCTGAGGTGCGGGCGCAGCCGTGCCCGTACCGTGCTCACCAGCTGGTGCACCGTCTCGTACGTCTCCACCTGGAACACCGGGTCCGCGACGACCGAGCCGACCTCCGCGCAGCGGCCGAGGTCGTGCCGGACCAGGTCGACGATCATCAGGTTCTCGGCGCGGTCCTTCTCGCAGGCCGCCAGGTCCTCCGCGAACCACGCGTCCTCCTGCGGGGTGACGCCGCGCGGCCGGGTGCCCTTGATGGGTTTGGACTCCATCACGCCGTGCCGGTCGATGCGCAGGAACCGCTCGGGCGACGTGCTGAGCACCGCCATCGGCCCGAAGTGCAGGAACGCGGCGAACGGCGCCCGGCTCACCCGGCGCAGGCAACGGTACGCCTGCCACGGGTCCAGGTCGGTGTCCGCCTCGGCCATGTTGGTCAGGCACACCTCGTACGTCTCACCGGCCGCGATCTCCTGCTGGCAGGCGTCGATCAGCTTGAGGTAGGCGTCGCGGTCGTGGCGCAGCACCACCGGCCCGGTGCCGCCGGCCGCGGGGGGTTCGTAGGGCTCCGGTTCCCAGCCCGCGACCGTCTCCAGGGCGGCGGCGGACGAGGCGAGCCAGGACCGCGCGGCCTCCTCGTCGCCGTCCTCGGCCAGGGCCAGCAGATAGGTCGTGTCGGTACGGTGGTCGAGCACCAGGGCACGGTCGGCGAAGACGAGGACGGCGTCGGGATCGGGGGAACGGTGCGCCGCCTCCCCGTCGCACTCCGCCTTCAGTTCGTAGCCGAGGCAGCCGACCCAGCCGAGGGCGAAGTCGAAGGGCAGCTCGGGTACGTCGGTGCTCAGTCCGGCGAGGTCCCGCTCCAGCCAGGACAGGAAGGCCGACCGTTCGACGCGGGTGGTGCCGCCCCCGGTGACGGTCACGGTGCCGGCCTCCACGTCCGCCGTGGCGACACGGGCCAGCGGGCCGGAGGCGTCCCCCATCACGGACAGCTGTCCGAGGCGTCCGCCCGGGCGGCTGCTGTCCAGCCAGAACGGGTGGTCGCCGGTGCGGAACAGCCAGTCGAAGGCGACCTCCGGGTCCCAGCGGGTGCGCAGCCGCTCGACGAGGACCCGCAGCCGCCGGGGCGAACCGCCCTCCGCGGCCCGGTCACCGGCCCCGGTACCGGCCGTCACCGCCGTCCGCCCGCCACCCGCGCCCGCCGTCGCCCGCCCGGCCGCACCCGTGGAGCCGGGGGACCGCCGCTGTTCCGGAACGCCCCGCGTGACGGCCGGCCCGCTCCCGCCGGGGCGGGAGCGGCCGTGCCGCTCGGTCAGCCGGCGGAAGTTCTCCAGCAGCCGGTGGCCCTCCCGGGTGCCGATGGACTCCGGATGGAACTGAACACCCCACAGCGGCAGCCTCCGGTGGCGCAACGCCATCAGCACCCCGTCCGGCGACCACGCCGTGGCCTCGAGCTCCGGCGGCAGCTCCGTCACGGCGAGGGAGTGGTAGCGGACCACCTCCAGCGGCTGCGGCAGCCCCTCGAACAGCCCGGTGCCGTCGTGCCGCACCGCGGAGGTCCGGCCGTGACGCGGCTCGGGCGCGCGCCCCACCGAGGCGCCGTGGGCCAGTGCCATGCCCTGGTGGCCCAGGCACACCCCGAGCACGGGCAGCCGGCCCTCCTCGGCGATGCCCGCGCACAGCCCGAAGTCGGCCGGCCGGTGCGGTGTGCCGGGGCCGGGGGAGAGCACCACGTTGTCGAAGGAGTCGAGGAGTCCTGGCCGCCACGCCGGGTCGTCGTTGCGGATCACCTCGGGCTCCCGCCCGTTGACCCGGGACAGGTAGTGGAACAGGTTGTAGGTGAACGAGTCGTAGTTGTCGACGAGCAGTGTGCGCATGAGCGTTTCCTTGTCCAGGAGGCGCGTGAGCGGAAAGTGACGGGGAACGTGACGGACGCGGGTGACGGTCCGGCCGTGTGCGGGCTCTCCGGTGGTGGGTCGACCACGACTCCTGCGCCGGCCCGGGTGGTGGCGCCGTCCGGCGGCACCACCCGGGCGGACGTCAGGACGCCGGGGCGGACCGCGCCAGGCCGAGGGCGTCGGCGATCTCGCCGTTGACCGCGGTCAGGTGCTGGGTGAGGAAGAAGTGGCCGCCGGTGAACACCCGCAGCCGGAACGGACCTTCGGTGTGGTCCCGCCAGCGCTCGGCCTCCTCGACCGTGGTGAGCGGGTCGCCGTCGCCGGTGAGCACGGTGATCCCGCACCGCACCGTGCGCTCCGGCGGGCAGGAGTACGTCTCGATGGCGCGGTAGTCGCCGCGCAGCGCCGGCAGGGCCATGCGCAGGATCTCCTCGTCGCCGAGGACACCCGCCGCGGTGCCGTTCAGCCGCCTCATCTCGGCGACGATCCCGTCGTCGTCCCGCAGGTGCACCTCCTCGGCACGCGTGGTCGACGGACCGCGCCGGCCGGAGGCGATGACGGTGAGCGGTCCGGCGTCCTTCTGCTCCAGCCGCCACGCCGTCTCGAACGCCAGCGCCGCGCCCATGCTGTGCCCGAAGAACACGCAGGGCCGGTCGTCCAGCGCCAGCAACTGCTCGGCGACCAGGTCGGCCAGTTGGCCGAGGTCCTCCACGCAGGGCTCCTTGCGCCGGTCCTGACGGCCGGGGTACTGCAGCGACAGGACCTCGGCGGCCGGGGCGAACCGAGCCGAGACCGGGTGGTAGAAGCTGGCCGAACCGCCCGCGTGCGGGAAGCAGACCAGCCGTACCGCGTCGGCGTCGGCCGGGTGGTAGCGCCGCAGCCACAGGGCCCCGGTGTCGTCAGCGGTGGTCACGGTGTGAGTCCCTTCGGTGATGCCGTGGCCGGCGGTGTTCCGCCGGCCGGGCGGGTCCGCGGCGGTCCGCACGGGCGCACCTCCCGTTCGCGGACCGCCGCGGCCCGCTGCGCCCCGGCGGGAGGCCCGGGCCTCTGGCCCCGGACCTCCCGCACGGGAGCCCCGTGCGGGGGCCGGCCCCGGGGGCCCGTCCCGGCACGGAAGTCCTTCCTTCCGTCCGCCACCGCCACCACCACACGTGTGTCTGCCACATGTGTGTCTGTCACACGTGCGGCGGACACACGCCGAGCCGTAAGCACGGCTCGGACCCAGGACACCGCGTGTCCCGCCGGGCCGTGCGTGCCCGTCCGGGGGCGGTCAGTCCTCATGGACGGTGATCGAGCCGGACGGACACAGGTCACCCGCGGCACGGACCCCGTCCGCGTCCACCTCCTCGGGCTCCTTCACCAGCAGGGTGACGATCCCGTCCTCGTCCTGGTCGAAGACCTCCGGCGCGTTCAGCGCGCACTGGCCCGCTCCGACGCACCGCTCGCTGTCGACGGTGACGCGCATGCTCGTTGCTCCTCGTGGGGTGGGTACTCGGGCGACGGTGGGACCGGGTGCCGCCGGGACCGTCCGGCGGCACCCGGGAGCCGGTGGCCTACCAGCGCACCGGCAGCTCGTGGAGTCCGAACAGGATCCCGTCGTACTTGAAGGCCAGCTCGTCCAGCGGAACGGCCAGCTCAAGCGTCGGGATGCGTTCGAACAGCTTGCGGTAGGCGATCTCCATCTCGACCCGGACCAGGTTCTGGCCGAGGCACTGGTGGACGCCGTAGCCGAACGCCACGTGCCGGCGCTCGGAGCGGTCCGGGTCGAAGGCGTGCGGGCAGCCGAACACCTCGGTGTCGTGGTTGGCGGCCGCCAGCAGCGGAACGATGCCCTCGCCCTTGCGGATGAGCTGCCCGGCGATCTCCACGTCGTCGACGGCGACCCGCAGCGCCACCATGTCGGCCACCGAGTGCAGCCGCAGCAGCTCCTCCACCAGCCGCTCGTTGCCGATCCACTGCGGGTTCGTGAGCAGGGTGACCACACCGAGGCCGATGTTGTTGGCGGTGGTCTCGTGCCCCGCGATCAGCAGGAGCAGCAGCACGCCCGACAGCTCCACGCCGGTGAGCTGCCCGGTGGCCAGCAGCCGGCTGATCAGGTCGTCGCCGGGCCACTTCTCCTTGATGGCGATCAACCGGTTGATGTAGCGCAGCAGTTCCCGGGTGGCGGTGGCCCGCTCCTCGTCGGTGGAGGTGCGGATGGCGACCAGGGTGCGGGTGCGGGACTCGAAGAAGTCGCGGTCCGCCGGCGGCACCCCGAGCAGCGAGGAGATCACCAGGGACGGCACCGGCAGCGCGAAGTCGCCGATCAGGTCGGCGTGGTCGCCCGCGGCGAGCATCGCGTCGATGCGCTCGTCCACGGTGCGCTCGATCGCCGGGCGCAGCTCGCGGACGCGCCGCACGGTGAACTCCGGGATGAGGACCTTGCGGAACCGGTCGTGCTCGGGGGAGTCCAGCCCGACGAACCAGCCCGGGATCTGGTCCTGCTTGGGCACCCCCATCGTCTCGCCGACGTTGGGGAAGCCCTCGTTCTCCGGGTTGGCGCTGATCTTCGGGTGGGTCAGCACCGCGCGCACGTCCTCGTGCCGCGTCACCAGCCAGACCGGCACCCCGTTCGGCAGGTGGGACAGGACCAGGCCGTTCTGCTCGCGGTGGCTCGCGTACTGGGACAGGGGCAGCGGTTCCTCCGGTGTGCGCCGGGGGAAGCCGACCACCGTGGGGCCGGTGCTGGTCGTCATGTCCGTTCCTTCTTCCTCTTCCTGAGGTGTCCAGGTGTCCAGGGGTGCCGTGCGATGCCGCGGCGCGTACGGGCGGTCAGTCCGCGGAGTAGAACTCCCGGACGGCACCGATCACGTACTCCTGGTCGGCGGCGGTCAGTCCGGTGTGGGTGGGCAGGTACAGGCCGTCCTCGCTGAAGCGGTGCGCGTTCAGGGACGGCCACACCGGATCGAGGTAACCGGGCTGCCTGCTCATGGGCTTGAAGAACAGCCGGGTCTCGATGCCCCGTCCGGCCAGGTGGGTCCGGAGCTCCTCGCGGCGCTCGGCACGCAGGTCGTACATCCACAGCACGTCCCGCGGCGGCATCAGCGTGATCCCCGGGACGTCCTTGAGTCCCGCGTCGTAGCGGTCCTCGATCTCCCGGCGGGTGGCCAGGATCTCGTCCAGCCGCTCCACCTGGGCCAGCGCGACGGCGGCCTGCATGGCCGTCATGCGGAAGTTGTAGGCCAGCTTCTTGTGCAGGAAGCTGTGGTCGCGGGTGAACGCCATGGCCCGCAGGTGTGCGAGCTGTCCGGCCAGCCGCGGGTCGTCGGTGAGGCAGATCCCGCCCTCGCCCGAGGTGATGATCTTGTTGGCGAAGAGCGAGAAGCACGCGATGTCCCCGACCGGCCGCACCCCGTGCGCCTCCGCCGAGTCCTCGACCACCCGCAGGTTGTACTGGTGCGCGATGTCCATCACCGCGTCCATGTCGCAGCGGCGCCCGTAGACGTGCACCGGCATCAGCGCCTTGGTGCGCGGGGTGATCTTCTCCTCGATCAGGGAGACGTCGATGTTCAGGTCGTCGCCGCAGTCCACGAAGACGGGCGTCGCCCCGGTGTACGTCACCGCCCAGGCGGAGGCCACCATGGTGAACTCCGGCACGATCACCTCGTCGCCGGGACCGATGCCCAGCGCGCGCAGCGCCAGGGTCAGCGCGGCCGTGCCGGAGGAACAGGCGACGCCGTGCGCCACGCCGTTCCACTCGGCGAACGCCTCCTCGAAGCGCCGTACGTAGGGGCCCTGCGAGGATATCCAGCCGCCGGTGACGGCGTCGGTGACGTACTCCAGTTCGCGCCCGCCCAGAGTGGGCCGGGAGACGGGGTGGGTGAAAGACATGCGTCCTCGCTGCGGTGGTGCGTGCGATGGCTGGAAGAAGGGGGCGGACGGTCAGGCACCGGCCGGCGGGCGGTCGGGTGTCATGGTGTCGGCAGCAGGCCCAGGATCAGGTCGGCCGCCGCCTTGCGCCCGCCGGCCGCCCGCTGGAGCGCGCCCAGCCGCTCCGCCCGCTCGCGGAAGGACGGGTCCTCGACGACCCGGGTCAGCTTGTCGACGACGTCATCCGGGTCGACGGTCTCCGGCCGGTCCAGGGTGAGGCTGATGCCGAAGTCACGGCCGCGCACCGCCTGGTCGAAGCAGTCCACCCACAGCGGCCGCACCACCTGCGGCTTACCGAAGTAGACGCCCTCGTGGTAGGCGTTGCCGCCGCCGTGCGAGAAGAACACCGACACCTTCGGGTGGGCCAGCACGTCCAGCTGGGACGGCACCCAGCTCTCCACCCGCAGATTGCCGGGCAGCGAGCCGGCCGGCGGCAGCAGGTGCTGCTGCTCCTTCGGCAGCTTCCACAGGAACTGGTGGCGGTCCGACATCCGGCGGGCCACCTCCACCAGCGCCGCGACCTCCTCGCGGGTCAGCCGGGTGATGGTGCCGAAGCCCATGTAGACCACCGACGACTGCCGGTCCAGCCAGCCGCTGAGGTCCTCGTCCTCCGGGCACTCCGGCAGCGGCGGCAGCAGGGCGCCCACCAGGCGGAGCTTCTCCGGGACGTCGAAGGGGTAGTCCAGCTCCGGGATGGAGGAGCACAGCACCATCTCGGCCGCGTCCACCCGGGTCAGGGCGTTGGGCGGGGCGATGCCGAGCTCCTTGCGGATCGCGGCGTCCTCCTTGAGCACCTTGCCCATCGACGGGTGCAGGAACATGAGGAGCGTCCGCCACCTGAACAGTGTGTTCGCCAGCTTCTGCCGGGGGGTCATCTCCAGCGGCAGGCCGGAGTTGGGGACCGGGAAGTTCTTCGGGGTGTAGGACGCGCCGAACGGATTGTGCGAGGTCAGCACGTTGCTCGGGACGAACGGCACCGACAGCACGTACGGAATGCGGTGGGTGAGCGCCAGGTCGACACCGAAACCGCTCACGCAGTCGATCACCATCAGCGCCGGCCGCACCTCCTCGACCACCTTCTCCAGGACGCGGTACTTGCGCGCCTGGAGCGCCGGCCTGTACGACTGCCGGACCACGGCGCGGTGCGCCTTGAACCGCGAGGACTGCGTGACCTCCCGGTACACGGCGTCGTCCCAGGTCACCGCCGACAGCTCGGACACCACCTCGCCCAGCGAGGCGAACGACACCGCGGAGTCGGCGGCCAGCGCCGCCACGTCGCCCCGCCGGTGCTCGTCGGTGGCGAACCACAGGTCGGGCACACCACGCCGGGCCAGTTCCCCGGCCAGCACCAGCAACGGGTTGAGCAGTCCGCTCTCGGGGAGACCGACGAAGAGGATCGGCCGTGCGGCGGAGTCCATGAGGGCCCTTTCACGAGGTGACTGCCGAAGTCGCCGGCCGGCCGCGCGGGCACGGCCGGCAGACGGACAGGCAGGACGGAGTTGTCCGTGTGCGGCCCGTCGGCCGGGGCCCGAGTCGGGCGGCGCCGACCGCACCCCATCTTGATCTCACGGCCGTAACCAGGAAATCCTTAGACTTGCCCCGCGAGCCGGGCGGGACACCGGGCGCGGGGCACGGGGCCGACCCGCGCCGGGGCAACCGGCGTTGCCTGTACGGTGGGCGCACCGAGCGTTCCGTATGTGCCGACGACGGGGGCTGTCCGGCGGAGCGTTGCCCCGGCCTCAGCACCACGCAAGGGAGACCACGTGACGAACCGGGAACGGGGCACCGGCCCGTCCCTTCCCCTGGTCGGCCGTGAGGCCCTCCTGCGGACGCTCGCCGCCGAAGCCGCCGCCGCCCGTGCCGGGCAGCCCCGGCTGGTCGTCCTCGACGGGCCGGCGGGGGTCGGCAAGACCTCACTGCTGAGGGCCGCCCTCGACGCCGGCGGGCCCTGCGACGGCATGACCGTGCTGTACGGGTCCTGCAGGGCGATCGACTCCGGCAACGGATACAGCGGTGTACGCGCCCTGTTCGGACCGCTCGGTCTCACCGCCCGCCGCGGCCGTGCCCCGGCGCTGCTCGAAGGAAGCGCCCGTCACGCCCTGCCCGCCCTCGCCCCCGGCCGCGTCGACGGGGACACCGCACCCGGCGCCACCTATCCCGCGCTGAACGGCCTGTACTGGCTCGCCGCCAACCTCATGGCGGACCGCCCCCTGGTGCTGGCCCTCGACGACGTCCACTGGTGCGACGAACGGTCCCTGCGCTGGCTCGACTTCCTCCTGCGCCGTGCCGACGGAATGCCGCTGCTCGTCGTGCTCGCCCAGCGCACCGCGTCCGAGCGTACGGCCGGCCCGGCCCTGACCGACCTGGTGGCCCACCACCGGCCCCTGGCGCTGCACGTGCCGGCGCTGTCGGCCCGCGACGTCGAGACACTTGTCCGCCGGACCTTCCCCGAGGCCCCGCCGCGGCCGTCCTTCGTGGACACCCTCACCGCCGTGACCGGCGGCAGTCCGCTGGAACTCCAGCGGGTCCTGCACAAGCTGCGCACCGCCGGGGTGGGTCCCGACGACACGGGCGCCCGGCGGATCACCGAGCTGGGCGGGCGGGTCGTCGCCACCTCCGTGCACGAGGCACTGCACGGCCAGCCGGCCGGAGTGCGCGAGGTGGCCCGGGCCCTGGCCGTGCTCGGTCCCGAACGGACCGAACACCTCGCCGCCCTCGCCGGGGTGTCCGCCGTGCAGGCCGAGGAGGCCGTGGACCTCCTGCGCCGCTCCGCCCTCGTCCAGTCCGACCGGAGCGAACTGGTGCACGACATGGTGCGTGCGGCGATCCTCTCCACGGTCGGTTCCGCGGCCCTGGCCGATCTGCGCACCCGGGCCGCCCAACTGCTCAGCGACGTCGGACGCTCCCCCGAGCAGATCGCCGGCCAGCTGCTGCTCCTCCCGCGGGCCGACCAGCCGTGGATGACCGCCGTCCTCCTGGACGCCGCCGCGCAGGCGGAGCAGCGGGGAGCCCCGGAGGCCGCCGCGCGCTACCTGGAGCACGTCATGGAGGCCGGGCCCGACACCCCGGAGATCCGGATGCGGCTCGCCGGAGTCCTCTCCGAGACGGACCCGGCCCGCTCCCTGGCACTGCTGCACGAGGCGCTGGCCCTCGCCGGTGACGTCCGCACCCGCGCGGCCGTCGCGGTCCGGCTCGCCCTGATCTGCCTGCGCGTCCAGCGGTCACCCGAAGGCACCCGCGTACTGACCGAGGCCCTGGACGCCCTCCACACCGCACTCGGCACCGACCCCGAACCCGCCGACCGTGAACTCCTCGCCACGGCCGAAGCCACCCTGCTGATCGTCGGTGCCGACGAGAAGAGCACCCTGCCCGCGGTGCGCGAGCGGGCCGCCCTGCTGACCCCGCCGCCGGGGGACACGCCCGCCCAGCGCCAGCAGCTCGCCATGCTCACCGTGCTCACCGCGATGGACGGCCGTTCCGCCGCCGAGTCGGTCCGCCAGGCCCGACGTGCCCTGCGCTCCCCGGGCGCGGCACCCGGCGCGTGGTCGCTGCTGCCCGCCTCCCTCGCGCTCTCCCTCGCCGACGAGACCGGTGAGGCACTCGACGCGCTGGAGACGGTGCTGCGCGACAGCCGGCGGACCGCGGCGGTGTGGACGTACGTCCTCGCGCTCTCCACCCGCGCCTTCGTCCACCTGGACCGGGGCGGCGTCCCCCAGGCCCTGGCGGACGCCCAGACCGCCCTCGACCTGCTGGAGGAGGAGAACTGGGGCGAGGGCGCCGTCACGCCGCAGATCGCCTGCGCGCTCGCCCTCACCGAACGCGGTGAGCCCGGCCGGGCCGAGGAGGTGCTCGGCACCATCAAACGCCCGCGCCTCGAGGACTTCGCGTGGGAGTACCACGGGTACCTCATGGCGCGGGCGCGCGCACGGTACGCGCACGGCGACCCGGAGAGCGCTCTCGAACTGCTGCGCGCCTGCGGGGACTCCCTGGCCCGGACGGGACTCGCCAATCCGGTCCTCGCCCCCTGGTGGCTGGACGCCGCCTGCCTGCTGGCCGAGTCGGGCCGCTTCGAGGAGGCCAGGGCGGCGGCCGGCCACGGTGCCGGACCCGCCGAACGCTGGGGAACTCCGCGTGCCCTGGGCTACGCCGCCCTGGCCCGCGGCGTCGCCACGCCCGGCCCGGAAGGAATCGCCGGGCTCCGGGAGGCGGTACACCGGCTGGCGGACTCGCCGGCCCGCGCCGACCACGCCCGCGCACTGCTGCTGCTGGGGCGGGCCCTGCTGGCGGACGGCGCGCCGGGTGAGGCACGCGAACACCTGCGGGACGCGGTCGCGCTCGCCCGCCGCTGCGGCTGCGTGGCGCTCGCCCGGCGGGCTCGCGAGGAGCTGGTCGGGGCCGGCGGCAGGATGCGGGAGGTCACGGTGTCACCGCTGGACATGCTGACCGGCACGGAACGCACGGTGGCCGCGCTGGTCGCCTCGGGAGTGACCAACCGGGAGGCCGCGGAGTCCTTGTTCGTGACGGTGCGCACGGTGGAGCTCCACCTCACGAGCATTTACCGCAAACTCGGGATCACCCGCCGTGCCGAACTCGCGGGCGCCCTGCACGAGGACACCTTGCTTCCTCCCGGCCTCCGCGAGGGGCACACCGGACCCGATGCGACCCGGTGAGGCCACGCCGGCACAAGGCGATCCGATGAACGTCCCGGGCCGGGCGGGCGAGGAAGGGCACGGGCGTCCCCACGGCGACGAGCCGGCGCTCGCCGATCTCCTCCTCCTGGAACGCGACCGTGAACAGGCCGTGCTGTCCGCCGTGATCGGGGAGCTGCGATCGGGACGTCCGGCCGTGGTCACGGTGACGGGCGAACCCGGGGCGGGACAAGGTGAGTTGCTGCGCTGGGCGGCCCGGCACGCCGCCGAGCGGGGACTGTGCGTCCTCACGGCTCGCGCGACACCCGCGGAACGGGACCTGCGCTACGGCGTGGTCGGCCAACTGCTGTCGGGGCACCAGAGGTTCGCCGACCAACTGCCGCATCTCCTCCTCGACCGGGGCGGACCCGGCCGGTTCCCCGGGCTCACCCGTCTGCTCACCGTGGCCCGTGAGCGGCCCACCCTCCTGGTGGTGGAGGACATCCACCAGCTCGACCCCGATTCGCTGCGCTGGCTGGAGGCCCTGATACGCCGGCTGCCCCGCGCGCCGCTGGCCGTGCTCACCGGCAGCATCCGCACGGCGGACATCGGTCTCGACTGGTGCGCGGGCAACCCGCTCACCGGCTCGGCCACCACCGTCGAACTGGCGCTGCCCGGCCTCACCCACACCGGGACGGCCGACGCCGTACGGGCCTTCTGCGGCGCCCTCGGCGACCGTTCCTTCGTCGCCGCCGTCGCCGACGCCACCGGGGGCAACCCCGCCGTCGTACGGGACACCCTGCGCCGCTTCGCCCGAGCGGGGCACCCACCGGACGCCGGCCACGTGGAGCACGTCCGTGCCATCGCGGCCGAGGTGACCGGCGAGCACGCCGCCGCGGCGCTCGACGGGGTGCGGGACCCCGTCGCCCTCGACGTCCTGCGCGCCCTCGCGGTCTGTGACGACCTCCTCGACTTCCCGCTGGTCCTGACCCTGGGCGAGCGGGGTGCCCTGTCCGAGACCCGGCTCCGCGCCGCCCTGCTGGACAGCGGTCTGGTCACCGTGCGCGACGGCCGGTTCCGGGTGCGCGGTCCGGTCGTGCGCGCCCGCGTCATCGAGGAGATGCCCATCGCCGAGCGCGCCGACCTGCACGCACGCGCCGCCGAACTGGCCCACCGGGCGGCCGCGGACGACCAGGGCATCGGCGACCTGCTGCTGCCGGCCCGCCCGGTCGGCGCCCCGTGGGTGGTGGACACGCTGTGCCGGGCGGCGGCCGCCGCGCTCCGCGGTGGCCGCCGCGACCGTGCCGCCGCCTATCTCTCCCGCGCCCTGGCCGAACCACTGTCCGAGGAGACCCGCATCCGTGTCCTGCTCCAACTGGCCGGCGTGGAACTGGTGATCGCGCCCGTCGCCGCGGGGCGCCGCATGGGCGGCATCATCCGCGAACCGGGAGAGGCGGCCGCGGACTTCCGGGCGCGGGCCGGCGACCTGTGTCTCCTCGGCGGAGACACGGACACCGTCCGGCGCGCCCTCGCCGAGTTCCTCGCCGGCCGCCGGCCGGACGAGGCGCGGGGGACACCGCCGGAGGGGGACACCGCCCGGCACGAGGAACTCACCGCCCTGTTCCGGGTGGCGCAGCCGTTGCGCCGGACGCCCGGCGAGGTCGCCTTCCCGCCCGCACCGGAGCTGCCCCGTGCCTCGCGGAACCCGGCCGTGAACGGTGTGCGGGCGTGGGAGACCGCCGTACGGGGCGCCGATCGCGAGGAGGCCCGCCGGCAGGCCCGCACGGCCCTGGCCCCCGATCCCTCCGGCCGGCCCCCGCTCACCGTGCCCAGGCTGCTGGCCTGCCGCACGCTCCTGCTCACCGAGGACGGGGAGGAGGCCGAGACGCACCTGTGCGCCCTGCTGGCCGAGGCCCACCGCGCACACTGCTCCGTGTCCGTCGCCCGGGTGCTCGCCCTCCGCGCCGAACTCCACCTGAGGCACGGCCGTCCCGACTCCGCCGCCCGCGACCTGGCCGCCGCCGACCTCGAACTGCCCCCGGACAGCAGGCACCCGCTGTCCTACCCCTACTGGACGGCGCTCGGCATCCTCACCGACCTCGCCAGCGGCCGGCCGGACCGGGCGCGGGCCGCCGCCGGGCGCCCCGTGCCGCCCCCCGCCGAGGAGTCCGTGAGCGGTGCCCAACTGCTGTTCGCCCGCGGCCTGCTGGCCCAGGCCGACGACGACCCCCACCGGGCCCGGTCGCTCTTCCGGGCCTGCGGGCGCTGGCTCCTGCAGTACGGCTGGTCCAACCCGGCGCTCCTTCCCTGGCGTTCCGGGGCCGCCGAGGCGGCCCACGCCCTCGGCGACACCGCACAGGCCCTGAGGCTGGCGCGGGAGGAACTCGAACTCGCCGAGCGCTGGGGCACGCCCGGCTCCATCGGCGCGGCCCAGCTCTGCCTCGCCACGATGAGCGGTGAGGACCGCGTCCAGCGGCTCCGGTGGGCCGTCGACAGCCTCGGCCGGGCTCCCTCCCGGACCGCCTACACACGCGCGGTCGTGGCCCTGGCCTCCGCCGAGAGCGGCGAGCCCGACCGCGCGACGGCCGTCGCCGCACCGGTGGCCGACGGGGCCGGCACCAAAGGCGCCGGACCGTACGGCGTCGTGGCACGGCGTCCCGGCGTCCCCGCGCCCCCGCCCGCGGGGGCCTTCGCCGACGCACCGCCGTCCGCGTGGCGGACCCTCTCGCCGGGGGAGCGGGCCGCCGCCGCGCTCGCCGCCCGGGGGCTCGTCAACCGGGAGATAGCCGCCGCGCTGTCGGTGACCACCCGCACCGTGGAGCTGCGCCTCAGCGGTGTCTACCGCAAGCTTCGCATCCGGGGGCGCGACGAACTGCGCGCCCTGGTCCAAGGCACGGAGGAGGACTGACCGCATGCTGCTGGAGCGCACCACCGAAACGTCCCTGGTCGACGCGGCGCTGGCCGCGGCCGGCCGGGGCAGGTCCTCCCTGATCCTGGTCACCGGCCCGCTCGGCATCGGGCGGTCGGCCCTGCTGCGGTCCCTGCCCGCCCTGGCCGACGGCCACGACGACATCCGGGTGCTGCGGGCCAACGCGGCCCCCATGGAACAGGACTTCGCCTTCGGAGTCGTACGGCAGCTCTTCGAGAGCCTGCTGTCCGACTCGTCCGAGGACACCCGCGCCCGCTGGATGGACGCCCACGCCTCCTTCGCCCGGCACGTCTTCGCCGACGACAGCGCCTCCCCCGGAGCGGACCAGGCCGCCGCGGCCACCGAGGCGGTCCTGCACGGTCTGCTGTCCCTCCTGGCCAACGTCAGCGCCGACGGCAGACTCCTCGTCCTCGTCGACGACCTCCAGTGGTCCGACGTGCCCTCCCTGCGCTGGCTCACCTACCTGGCCAAACGGCTGCACGGCCTGCGGGCCGTCGTCGTGTGCACCCTGCGCGACGGGGACCCCCGCACCCATCACACCCTGGTGCGGGAGGTCAGGGAGGCCGCCACCCAGTCCCTGCGGCCCGCGTCGTTCAGCCTCGCCGCCACCCGTGAGCTGGTGCGCGAACACTTCGGTGAGCCCGGCGACGACACCTTCGTCCACGCCTGTCACGAGACGGCCGCGGGCAACCCGCTGTTCCTGATGTCCATCCTGCTCGGCATGGAACACGCCGGCCTGCGGCCGCTCGCCGAACACGCCGACCGGGCACGCTCGCTGCGCCCCTCGCAGCTGCGGAAGCGCCTCGCCGGGATCCTGCGCACCCAGGCCCAGCCGGTCCGCGACCTCGCGGCCGCCATCGCGGTACTCGGCGACCACGTCGACCCTGACAACGTTGCCCGTCTGGCGCGCCTCGACCCCGTGGGCTACACGGCGGCGCTGCGCGCCCTGGCGGCCCTCGGGCTCGTCGTCGCGCCCGGCGAGCCGCGCTTCGTCCACCGGGTCGTACGGGACGCCGTGGAGTCGACCCTGACCATGGTCCGGCGTGAGCAGCTCCACGACGAGGCGGCCGCGCTGCTCTACGCCTCGGGCCGCCCCGCCGAGCAGGTCGCCGCACAGCTCATGGCCGTCGTCACCCGTCACCAGCCGTGGACCGTGGACGTCCTGCGGTCCGCCGCGGACACCGCCCTGCGCCGCGGCGCCCCCGACGCCGCGGTCCGCTACCTGCGGCGCGCCCTTCTCGACAGCGCCGCGCAGGGCGTCGACCGGGCCCGCCTGCTCGTCGAACTCGGCACCGCCGAGCGCGTCTTCGACCCATCGGCCTGTGAACGGCACATCGCTCAGGCGATCGGCCTGCTGCCCGAGGCGAGGGACCGTGCCGCGGCGGTGCTGCGCATCGCACCCACCCCCCTCGGCCCCGCCCCGTCCGGCGTGGTCGACCTGCTGCGCCAGGCCGCGGAAGGGCTCGGGCCGGCCGCCGCGCTCACCGGGACCGATCGCGACCTGGCCCTGCGCCTGGAGGCCCGGCTGCGCCACTGCGCCTACGAGAACCCCTACGAACTCGCCGACGCCACCGAGCGCCTGCGGCGGCTCGGCTCCGCACCGCCGCTGGACACCGGCGGCGAGCGGGAGCTGACGATCGCCCTGCTCCTCGCCGCCACCTTCGGCGCCGGCCTGCCGGCCGCGGACGTGGTCCGCCGGGCCGAACGCGTCCTGGACCGGGAGCCGGCGACCTCCGCCCGCGTCCAGTCCACCCTTCCCCTGGTGGTCATCACCATGGTCGCCGCCGACTCCGTGGAGGCGCTCGACTCCTGGCTCGCCGTCGAGTACCGGGCCCGGGAACAGCACACCACGCCGACCGACGCGCTGGTGCACATCGAAAGGGCCCTGATCCACATCGCCCGGGGCCGGCTCGACCAGGCCCGCGAGCAGTCCGAGACCGCCCTGCGCATGACCGAGGCGGACCGGCACAGTCTCGGTACGGTCGCCACCCTCGCGCACGCCATGGTGGCGCTGGAGACCCGGGACCCCGCGCTGGCACGGTGCGTGGTCCGGCGCGCCGAACGGATCCGCGGCGAGGAGCTGACCGTCACCGCGATGCTGCGTCTGCTGCAGGCCGCCGGTGACGTGGCGGCCGGCGACCTCACCGGAGCGCTGGACTCCCTCCGGTCCTGCGGCCGCCGCCTGGACGCCGCAGGCTGGCGGAACCCGGTGCTGTTCCCCTGGCGTCCCTGGGCCATCGGGGTCCATCGCCGCCTCGGAGACCTCCGTGCCGCGCGCTCCCTCGCGGAGGAGGAGCACGCCCGGGCCGAACGGTGGGGGGCACCGGTGGGTCTGGGCCGGGCGCTGCGCCTGCTGGGCCGGCTGGAGGAGGGCGGCCGGGGAACGGCTCTGCTGCGTCAGGCGGTCACCGTACTGCGCGGCTCCGCCCATCAGCTGGAACTCGCCCGCGCCCTGCTCGCGCTCGCCGAACGTCTGGGCGGGGGAGTGGAGTCGGAGTCCCTGGCCCGGGAGGCCGCCACGCTGGCCACCGCGTGCGGTGCGCCGTGGCTGGCGGAGCGCGCCGCCGTCGGCGGCGGGCCGTCGCTCTCCGCCGTCCCCGCCCCGCAGGCCGTCCTCACCCGCACCGAACGCAGGGTCGCCGCCTTCGCGTGCAAGGGTCTGACGAACCAGGAGATCGCCGAGACCATGGGAGTCAGCTCCCGGGCGGTGGAGAAGCACCTCACCCATTCCTATCGGAAACTCGGCATCGCCGGCCGACGGGAACTGATCGCCCTGATTTCCGGCACATAAAAGGCATCCGAACCCAGAGGGCAAGCTCTTTCCGAACGCCCGGAAACGGTGTGTGGAATTCCCTCACCGTGCCCGGGCGTTTCCGTGTGCCGGGCCCGCGGTGTGGCGGGGTCCCACCCGCGGGCCACCCGCCCGCCCACGACGGGCCCGGCCGCCCCGGTGGGGCCGCTCCCGTCGACCCAGCGTGCCGACCGTGCTCCTCTGCGTGTTCCCGCCGGGGATTTTGCCGCGGTATGAGCAGCCTGCCCGCTCGCGGACGCCACGGGCGCACCGAACCCCCGGGCACCGGACTCCTTCGGTGCGGGACCGTACCTACCGAAGGGTCGACCACAGTATTGGCGGGCCGGCCCCGCTCCACATTGACCTGCGGATACCCGTCTCCGTAATCTCCGCATCATTCACTCACCGGCACGGCTTTCCAGAGGGATCGGGCACTTCCGAGTCCTCTCCGAAAGACGTCCGTTTTCTTGGTTCCCTCGC
This sequence comes from Streptomyces sp. NPDC014676, assembly GCF_043084105.1. Lineage (NCBI taxonomy): Bacteria > Bacillati > Actinomycetota > Actinomycetes > Kitasatosporales > Streptomycetaceae > Streptomyces > Streptomyces sp. NPDC014676. The sequence goes on from NZ_JBIBZI010000010.1 coordinate 40,302, forward strand.
CGCACCACGCAGAAGGGTCTGAGTCCCTTGACGCTCTCCCCCCACGACCTCGTCATGGATCGTCCGCTCGTCGCCGACGGGCCCGAGGGGCTGGACGCCGCGGCCGCCGGCGTCCACGGTTCCCCCACCTCGGTGGCCTGTCTGGACCCCACCCTGACCATCCAGCAGGTCAATCAGGAGTTCGACCGCCGGTTCGGCGGTCCCGCGGAGGAGCTCTGCGGCCGGCCCTTCTGCGACCTGGTGCACCCCAGCGTCCGTCAGCCCCTGATGCGGCAGTTCTCACGCGTGCTGGAGGGCAAGGGGCACCGGTTCGCCACCGAGGTCATCACCGTGGGCCAGGACACCGCGCACACACTCCCGATGACCGCGATGGCGGTGCGCGGCAGCCACATCCCGGACGTCGCCGCGATCTTGGTGATGCTGCCCGCGGCGGACGAGGAGAGCCCGGACTCCGGGGTCGTGGTGCCCCGGAAGAAGCTTCTCAGCGAGGTGGACGCCCGTATCCTCGAAGGCATAGCCGCCGGTGTCTCCACCGTGCCGCTGGCCTCCCGCCTCTATCTCAGCCGCCAGGGAGTCGAGTACCACGTCTCCGGTCTGCTCCGGAAGCTCAAGGTGCCGAACCGGGCCGCCCTGGTGTCCCGGGCCTACTCCATGGGCGTGCTCAAGGTCGGCACCTGGCCGCCGAAGGTCGTCGAGGACTTCATCAAGTGACTCCGGTACCCGTCGGCCGGCACGCGCTCCGCCGGGGCGGCGACGGGTGACCTCTCTCCCCGGCGGGTGGCACGGTGGACTCCATGACCGAACTGAACGGCTCGCCCGCCGACCCGGAGGCGCTGCGGACCCTGGCCCTGACCAACTACGGCCACTTCACCACCATGGCGGTCGAGGACGGCCGGGTCCGCGGACCGGAACTGCACCTGGACCGTCTGGCCCGGGACTGCCGTGTCCTCTTCGACGCGCCGCTCGACCTCGCACAGGTGCGGGCCTGGGCGCGCCGGGCGGTGCCGGCCACGGGCCGGTGCACCGTACGGATCACCGTCTTCGACCCGGCCCTCCACCTCGGCAACATCGCGCAGGACGCGGACCCGCGGGTGCTGGTGACGGCCAGGCCCGCGCCCGCCGCCGGGGCGGAGCCGCTGCGGGTGCGGTCCGTCGTCCACCTCCGGGACCTGCCGGAGGTGAAGGGCGTCGGACTGTTCGGCGTGCTGCGGCTGCGGCGCGAGGCGCGGCGGGCCGGCTTCGACGACGTCCTGTTCACGGACGGCGACTCGACCGTGCTGGAGGGCAGTACCTGGAACGTCGGCGTCGTCCGTGAGGGCCGGGTGGTCTGGCCCGACGGCCGGGTCCTGGCGGGCACCGCCCGCGAGCTCCTGCGCCGCGCCGGGACCGGGACGGGCGCCCGCGTCACGTTGCCCGAACTCGCCGCGTGCGAGGCCGTGTTCGCGACCAATGCCGCCGTCGGGGTGGTCCCCGTCACCCAGGTGGACGACCTCGTGTTCCCCGCCGATCACCCCACGGTGACCGGCCTCGCCGAACGCTACGCGTCGCTCCCGGCCGAGAGGCTGTAGTCCGCACGCACCCCGCCCCGGGGTGCGTGCGCGCCACATGGTTGACATGCGTACATCAAAACGGAACGCTTGAGAGCGCTCTCATTCCCTTCCCCCCACCGACGAAGTCGAACGGAGGCAGAGCATGCTCCGATTGCTCGGACGCCGCATCCTCACCGCGGGGACGGCCATCGCCGCGGTGATCGCCGGCTCACTGCTCACCGCGGGGACGGCCGCCCCCGCCCACGCGGCGGTCCCGGACACCATCCCCCTCAAGATCACCAACAACTCGGGCCGAGGCGACCAGGTGTACGTCTACAACCTCGGTACCCAGCTCTCGACCGGCAGACAGGGCTGGGCCGACGCGAGCGGCACCTTCCACCCCTGGCCGGCCGGCGGCAACCCGCCCGCTCCCGCGCCCGACGCCTCGATCACGGGCCCGGCGGCGGGACAGTCCACGATCATCCGCGTCCCCAAGTTCTCCGGCCGCATCTACTTCTCCTACGGTCAGAGACTCGTGTTCAGACTGACCACCGGCGGACTGGTGCAGCCCGCCGTGCAGAACCCGTCGGACCCCAACCGGAACATCCTCTTCAACTGGTCCGAGTACACGCTCAACGACTCGGGCCTGTGGCTCAACAGCACCCAGGTCGACATGTTCTCCGCGCCCTACTCGGTGGGTGTGCGGCGCGCCGACGGCAGCACGACGAGCACCGGCAGGCTCAAGCCCGGCGGCTACAACGCGGTCCTCAACACCCTCAGGGGACAGTCCGGAGGCTGGGGCAACCTGATCCAGACCCGCTCCGACGGCACCGTGCTGCGCGCACTGTCCCCGCTGTACGGACTGGAGACGGGCGCCCTGCCGGCGTCGGTCATGGACGACTACATCAACCGGGTCTGGCAGAAGTACTCCGGCTCCACCCTCACGGTCACACCCTTCACCGACCAGCCCGGCATCAAGTACTACGGCCGGGTCTCGGGTGACGTCATGAACTTCACCAACGGCTCGGGCGCCGTCGTCACCAGCTTCCAGAAGCCGGACGCCTCCTCCGTCTTCGGCTGCCACCGCAGGCTCGACGCCCCGAACGACCAAGTACGCGGCCCCATTTCGCGCACCCTCTGCGCGGGCTTCAACCGCTCCACGCTCCTGACCAACCCCAACCAGCCCGACTCCGGCTCCGGCGGCTTCTACCAGGACTCCGTCACCAACCACTACGCCCGCGCCGTCCACGCGCAGATGGCCGACGGCAAGGCGTACGCCTTCGCCTTCGACGACGTCGGCAACCACGAGTCGCTCGTCCACGACGGCAACCCGAGCGAGGCGTCCCTGACCCTCGACTCCTTCAACTGACCGGGCCGGTGGCGGCGCGCGGACCGGACGCGCCGCCACCGGACCACCGCAGGACACCGGTCAGCGCGGCGGTACGGGCCGCACGGCCAGGACGGCGATGTCGTCGTCGCTGTCGGCGCCCAGCCCGATGAGCAACTCGTCGCAGAACACGTCGAGCGGCTCCCGGGCCAGCGCCGCGGCATGCCGGCGGAGCCGCTCCATGGCGTCGTCCAGGTGCTCTCCCCGGCGTTCGATCAGCCCGTCGGTGTACAGCAGCACCGTCGCGTGCGCCGGGATCGCGTCCCGGGCCCGGGGGCGGGACACCCGGGGGTTCACCCCGAGCAGCAGCCCCGAGCCGCCCTCCAGATAGCGGGTGCGGCCGTCCGGTTCGACGAGCAGCGGCGGCGGATGCCCGGCGGAGGAGTGCATCAGTTCCCAGGGGCCGTCCCCACGGCCCTTGACCAGGGCATAGATACAGGTGGCGGTGGACTCGGGATAGAGGCTGTGGCTCGCCATGTCCAGGCGGCGCAGAACGGTCTCGGGCGGCTCCTGACGGTCCATGGCGATGCCCCGCAGCATGCTGCGCAGCTGGCTCATGGCGATGGCCGCGTCCAGGTCGTGCCCGGTGACGTCGCCGATGACCAGCGCCGTGTTCCCGTCGGGCAGGAGGAAGCCGTCGTACCAGTCACCGCCGACCTGCGCGGTGGCGGAGGAGGAGGCGTAGCGGGCGGCCAGCCGCAGATGACCGACCTCCGGCAGCCTCGGCAGCAGCGACCGCTGGAGACGTTCGGCGATGTTGCGCGTCTCCTGGTAGAGACGGAGGTTGTCCACGCCCAGGGCGAGACCGCGCACCAGGTCGTGGACCAGCGGCAGATCCTCTTCCGTGAACGGCGTCCCGTGTCCGCGGCGGGCCACCGTGAGGGCGCCGATGATCTGCCTGCGGGCCCGCAGCGGGGCGACGACCGCGCTGTCCGCGCCCATGGTCCGGAACAGCCCCAGGTAGTGGGCGTCCAGGGGACTCGCGACCTGGCTGGGTGACGGCGGCCCGGTGAGCAGCAGCGGGCCCGCCCCGCGCAGCGCACGGGCCAGGGGACCGCGGGCGGCGTCGGACACCGGCGGGAGCCGGCCCTCGTACTCCCCGGGCCGGGGACCGCGGGGCGAGCGGTGGGTGAGGAAGACCCGCTCCACCTGGCCGCTCTCCGTGAACAGGTCCACCGCGCACCAGTCGGCCAGCCGCCGGGTGAGGATCCGGCCCACCCGCTCCAGCCCTTCTTCCAGGTGCGGGGCGTTGCTCAGCGCGGCCGATGTGTCGGCCAGCAGCGACAGCCGCTCCAGCGCGGACCGGTCCGCGTCCCGGCCGGGGTCGCCGGCGGCCGGCGGGAGCAGCCGCTCCGGTTCCTCCTGTGTCAGGGAGCGGGCGCGGCCGGGCAGGTCCGTGGAGGGGCCGGGAACGGCCGCCCGCGGGGCGAGCTGGGCGACGAAGACGGTACGGCCGTCGGCCGTCTCCTGCGGCTGGATGAACAGTCGTACGGGGACCAGCCGGCCGTCGCGGTGCAGCGCGGGCAGCGGCACCGAGCGGCCCAGGATCCGGGGCTGCCCGCTGAGCAGCAGGGACGTGAACGCCGCGACGTGCCGTCTGCGGAGGTGTTCCGGGACGAGGGTGGTGAGCGGACGCCCGACGAGGTCGTCCACGTGCCAGCCGAGCAGGTCCGCCGCCGGCCCGTTCGCCGCGATGATCCGGTTCCGCTCGTCGGCGGCGATCGTCGGAGTCCTGCTCGCCTGCACCTGCCCGGCGTCCCACGCCACCAGTTCCGGGGGACTGGTGCCCGGATCCCCGGGCACCACCGTCCACGCCGTGGGGGGCGCCCCCGCCAGCTGTCCGACGATCTGGTCGAACAGCCACTGGTGGAAGAGACGCTGCCGCGGCAGCGCCGGGAGCGTCAGCAGGCGCTCATCACGGGCGCCCTCCTCGGCCAGGTCGAGCACCGCGCGCAGGGTCTGCACCGACGGCTCGGCGTCCGGCGGCACCGACAGGGGCAGTGAGCGGATCGCCTGCCCGGAGGGCTCCCGCCGCAGCGCGGCCGTCACGGACGCGGTGATCAGCTGGCTCATGTCCAGCGCGACGGCCAGGTCCTTCGGGGGCACACCGAGATCGTGGCCGGCGGCGACGGCCAGGGTCACCTCGCGCAGCAGGGTGTGCCGGTGCTGCTGGGCCGCCGCGTAGAGCGCCGCCGGCACGTCGAGCAGCGTCACCGTCGTTCCCGGGACGGAAGGCGCCGCGGCGGGCTCCCAGCCGTCCGGGCGCCGGGGCGGTCCCTCGGGCCGCAGCTCGAACCACACCGTCTTGCCCCCGGCACCGGTCTCGACGCCCCGCCGGGACGACAGCCCGGCGACCAGCGGCAGACCCTGTCCCGTACCGGCGTAGGGCGGGCATCCGTGCGGCACGAGCCCGCGGTCCGGCCGGCGGTCGCCGACCCGCACATGGACCGTGCCGTCGTCGACGCGGGCCGTCACCTCGGCCTCGGTGCGGGCGTGCAGGACGACGTTGGTGACCAGCTCACTGACCAGCAGCTGAGCCGTGTCCACCAGGTCCGGTGCGGCACCGTCGAGGGCGGCCCGCACGAACCGCCGGGCCTCCGCCACGCTCCCCGGCACCGGAGGGAACCGACGCGACGGTGTCCCGCGGGCATCGAGGTCGGCCATGACCTCAGTCTGCCTCACCGGCCCCGGACGTCCCCCGGCCGACACGGTGGAACCCCGCCGGACGTCCTCCCGGGCGGGTCCCGGGCGATCACCGTGACCGGCGGGCCCCATAAGGTGCCTCCATGTCTGCCACGTTGAACGCGGGGAGAACCCGCGCCGCGCTGCGCACGTCGGCGCGCGTCTCCGGTGAGCTGCTGCTGGTCCTGGTGGCGGCGGCGGTGGTGGTGTGGGTGCTGGGCCGGATGTGGTCGGTGGTCTGGCCGCTGATGGTCGGTCTGCTCCTCACCACGCTCACCTGGCCCCCGACCCGTTTCCTGCGCCGGCGCGGCCTGGCCCCCGCGTTCGCCGCCTCCCTGGTGACCGTGCTGTTCCTGCTGGTGGCCGCGGGCACCGCGGCCCTGATCGCGGTACCCGTGGCATCGGAGGCCGGCGAGCTGACCGACGGTGTCGTCGAGGGTGTCCAGAAGCTGCGCGAATGGGCCGCGGGGCCGCCGCTGAACATCGACGACGCCCAGATCGCCGGTGCCTTCGACAGCGCGACCGCCCGCATCCAGGACAGCGCCGGGGCCATCGCCACCACCGCCGTCACCGGCGTGAGCACCGTCTTCAGCGGTGTGGTCACGGCCGTCCTCGCGCTCTTCCTGATGTTCTTCTTCCTCAAGGACGGCCCGCGCTTCCTGCCGTGGCTCGGCCGGCAGCTCCCCGGCCGGCTCGCCACGGACGTGCCCGCCGTCGCCGAGCGGTGCTGGCTCACCCTGGGCTCGTTCGTACGGTCCCAGGCGCTCGTCGGCCTGATCGACGCCGTACTGATCGGCCTGGGCCTGTGGATCCTGGACGTCCCCCTGGTGCTGCCGCTGTCGGTGCTGACCTTCGTGTCCGCGTTCGTGCCCATCGTGGGCGCCCTGTTCGCCGGCTTCGTCGCGGTGCTGATCGCGCTGGTGTCCAACGGCCTGACGGACGCGCTGCTCGTGCTGGCCGTCATCGTCGTGGTGCAGCAGCTCGAGGGCAACGTGTTCCAGCCCATGATCCAGAGCCGCGGTCTCGGACTGCACGCGGCGGTCGTCCTGCTGGCGGTGACACTGGGCGGCAGCCTCTCCGGCATCGTCGGCAGCCTGCTCGCCGTACCGGTGGCCGCGCTGATCGCGGTCGTCTGGAACTATCTGCGCGAACAGCTCTCCGACCCGCCGCCCGCACCGCCGGCCGACGCCTCGTCCGCCTGACCGGCACGCCCACCTTCCGCACCGACAGGAGGCCCCCCCGTGACGTACGACCTCACCGCACTGCGCGCCCGGATTCCCGCGCTGGCCGCCGGCACCGCGCACTTCGACGGCCCCGGCGGCACCCAGACGCCGCTGCCCGTCATCGAGGCGATCGCCGCCGCGCTGTCCCGGCCGCTCTCGATCCGCGGCGACGGCCTGCCCGGCGAGCGCAACGCCGAGACCGTCGTCGTCGAGGCCCGGCGCGCCATGGCCGACCTGCTGGGCGCCGACCCGGCGGGCGTCGTCTTCGGCCGCAGCGCCACCCAGCTCACCTACGACTTCTCCCGCACCCTCGCCGCGACCTGGTCACCGGGTGACGAGGTGGTCGTCACCCGGCTGGACCACGACGCCAACATCCGCCCCTGGACGCAGGCGGCCGAACGGGCCGGCTGCACCGTCCGATGGGCGGACTTCGACCCGGCCACCGGCGAACTGACCGCCGATCACATCCGTGCCCAACTCTCCGATCGCACCCGGCTGGTGGCCGTCACCGCGGCCTCCAACCTGATCGGCACGATGCCCCCGATCGCCGAGATCGCGCGGATCACGCACGAGGCGGGCGCCCTGCTGTACGTCGACGGCGTGCACTACGCCGCACACGCCCCGGTCGACGTCGAGGCGCTCGGCGCGGACTTCTTCGTCTGCTCCCCGTACAAGTTCCTCGGCCCCCACCACGGTGTCCTGGCCGCCCGCCCCGAACTCCTGGAGACACTGCGCCCGGACAAACTGCTGCCCTCCACGGACGTGGTGCCCGAGCGCTTCGAACTGGGCACGCTGCCCTACGAGTTCCTCGCGGGCACCCGTGCGGCGGTCGACTTCCTGGCCGGACTGGGCGCCGGGCCGGGCGGCAGCCGCCGGGAACGGCTCGCCTCGGCGTTCGAGAGGATCGAGGAACACGAGGGCGTCCTGCGCGACCGGCTGGAGAAGGGGCTGGCGGCCCTGCCCCAGGTCACCGTCCACTCCCGGGCGGCCCGGCGCACCCCGACCCTGCTGCTCACCCTCGACGGCCACCGCACCGAGGACGCCTACCGCTTCCTCGCCGGGCGCGGCGTCCACGCGCCCTCCGGCAGCTTCTACGCACTGGAGGCGTCCCGCCACCTCGGCCTCGGCGACACCGGCGGCCTCCGCGTCGGTCTGGCCCCCTACACCAGCGGCGAGGACGTCGACCGGCTGCTGACGGGTCTGTCCGACTTCCTGGAACGGAGGACGGACACACATGGGTGACGACGGCGGTCTCACCTACGGCCCCCGCGGTGCCACCGCCCCGCGGGTCCCGCTCTGGTCCGCCTCCCCGCCCGGGTTCCGCCGGTTCGAGAGGACCGTGACGATCGGACGGGGAGAGGACGTCTGGACCGCCGCCAGGGAGGCGGTGCTGCGGTGGGAGGTCAAACGGCGCAGTGGCTTCGCGGTCGCCCCGGCCGACGGGGGCGGCCTCGGCGTGCGGATGCGCGGACGGTACACCGTCACGGCGGGCCTCGGCCGGTGCGTCGTCCGGGAACCGGTCGAGGTCGTCGCCGTGGTGGAGACCGGGGACCGGTGCGGTTTCGCCTACGGCACCCGCCGGGGCCACCCGGTCAGCGGGGAGGAGGCCTTCATCGTGCACCGGGAGGCCGACGGCCGGGTCCTGCTGACCCTGCGCTCCCTGACCCGGGCGGCGCCGGCGGGCCCCTGGCGCCCGCTCTTCCCCGTTCTCCTGCTGGCGCAGCTCCACGTCCGCGGGCGCTACCTCCGTGCCCTGCGGGACACGGAGGTCAGGAGTACAGGGCCGCGATCTCGTCCGCGTAGGCCTCCTGCGCCGCCTGCCGCCTGACCTTGAGGGACGGCGTCAGAAGTCCGTTCTCCTCGGTGAACTCGCCCTCGATCAGGGCGAAGGCGCGGATGGACTCCGCGCGGGAGACGGCCTCGTTGGCGTAGTCGACGGCCCTTTGCACGTCGGCGCGCATCCGCGGGTCGCGGACGACCTCGGACATCGGGGTGCCGGCGGGCAGTTTGCGCACCGCCAGCCAGTGGGCGACCGTCTCGGGGTCGAGGGTGATCAGCGCGGCCACGAAGGGGCGGTTGTCGCCGACGACGAGGCACTGTCCGACGGGCGGACGGCTGCGCAGCCGGTCCTCCAGGACGGCCGGGGAGACGTTCTTGCCCCCGGAGGTGACGAGGATGTCCTTCTTGCGGCCGGTGATGGTCAGATAGCCGTCCCCGTCGAGGGAACCGAGGTCGCCGGTGGCGAACCAGCCGTCGTCGAGCGCCTCGTCGGTGGCGGCCGGGTCGTTCCAGTACGACCCGAAGACGATGCCGCCCTTGATCCGCACCTCGCCGTCGTCGGCGATGCGGACCGCGGTGCCGGGGACCGGGAGGCCGACCGTGCCGGGGCGGGGGCCCAGCGGCGGGACGACGGTGGCGGCGGCGGTGGTCTCGGTCAGGCCGTAGCCCTCGTAGATCATGATGCCGGCCGCGTAGAAGAAGAGGTTGAGGTCCCGCTCCAGCGGGGAGCCGCCGCTGATGGCGTAGCGCACCCGGCCGCCGAGTTCCTTGCGGACCCGGCGGTAGACCAGCAGGTCGTACAGGGCCCAGGCGGCGTACAGCCCCGGGCCGGGCCCCTTGCCGCGGCCCAGGAACCTGTCGAGGTGGGCCTCGCCGAAGCGGACGGCGACGCGGTGGGCGCGTTCGAAGGAGGCACCCCGGCCGATCCTCTCGGCGGTGGCCCGGCCGGTGTCGTGGATCTTCTCGAAGAGGTAGGGCACGCCGACCAGGAACGTCGGGCGGAACGCCCTGAGCGCGGGCCGGAGTTCGTCGGGCTTGATGCTCGGGAAGTGGCCGGTCTCGATGCGGGCGAGCAGACAGGCGATCTGGATGGTGCGGCCGAGGATGTGGGCGAGCGGGAGGAAGAGCAGGGTCGAGGCGGCCTGGCCGGTGACCTCCTTGAAGACCGGGTGCAGCAGCTCGACCGTGTTGGCGGCCTCGGCGTACAGGTTGGCGTGGGTGAGGACGCAGCCCTTGGGACGTCCGGTGGTGCCGGAGGTGTAGCAGACGGTCGCGACGGTGTCGGGGGTCAGGGTCGTACGGCGCCCGGTGACCTCCTCGTCGGAGACGTCCCGGCCGAGCGCCGTGAGGTCGGCGAGGGCGCCCGTGTCCAGTTCCCACACGCGCGGGGGCTTCGGGTGGGCGGCGGTGCCGGCGGCGACGGCGGCCGTGTTCCGCGCGGTCTCCGTGACGACGTACCGGGCGCCGGAGTCACGGACGATCCACTCCACCTGCTCCGCCGAGGAGGTGGGGTAGACCGGCACGACCCGGCCGCCGGCGGACCAGATCGCGAAGTCCAGGACCGTCCACTCGTAGCGCGTACGGGACATCACGGCGACCCGGTCGCCCGGTTCAAGCCCGGCGGCGATCAGCCCCTTGGCCACGGCGGTGACCTCCCGGGCGAAGGCCGCCGCCGTCACCGGGCGCCAGGTGCCGTGCTCCTCGCGCCGCAGCACCACCGCGTCGGGGGCCTCGGCCGCGTTGGCGAACGGGATGTCGGCCGTGCTGCCGGTGGTCCGCCGCGGGGCCAGGGCCGCCGTACGGGCCTCACGGACGACGCCGTGTCCGTCCCTGACGGTCTCGACCCCGGTCCGGTTCGTCGGACCCGTGCGTCGTGTCGCCCGTTTCAGATCCCTGTGTACGCCCATGACGGCTCCCGGTCGCGGCTGGTGCTGCCGTACTTACTTACTCTGGAGTCAACTTACCCGTGCGTAAGAATCAGTCAATGGGCGGGGTCAGCCCAGTCGGTTCGCCGTGCGGATCGCCTCCGCCAGCCCGCGGATGTCCTCGTCCTCCGTCCGGTTCGCCAAGTCGCCCGCCCGCTCGGAGAGTTCACCGAGGCCGGGGGCGCCCGGCAGCGCGCTGTAGCGGTGGTCGTACGAGCGCAGGGCGTCGGCGAAGCAGGCCGCGATCGCGGTGACCGTCAGACCGCGCCGCGCGCTCCACACGGAGTCGGCGAGACCGTCGGCCTCCAGGTCGCCCGTCTCCTCGTGCGGGGTGCGGCTGTCGGGGTCGAGCCAGCGCACGGTGGCCGTCGCGAGGTGGCCCTCCGCCCCGGGCCGGGTGCGCACGGCGTACAGGGCGGTCACGGTGTGGCCGGGGCCGACCTCGCCGCCGTCCACACGGTCGTCACGGAAGTCCTCGTCGGCGACCCGCCGGTTGTCGTAGCCGACGAGCCGGAACTCGGCGACCGTCTCCGGGTCGAAGGCGACCTGCGCCTTGGCGTCACGGGCCGTCAGCTCGATGTTGCGGGGAAGTTGCTCGCAGAACACCTCGCGGGCGTCCTCCTCGCCGGACACGTACACCGTGTGGCCGTCGCCCTCGTCGGCGAGCCTCTCCATGAGCGCGTCGCCGTAGTCGCTGCCGACACCGACGCCGAACAGGGTGATGCCGTGCTCGCGGCGGGACTCCGCGATACGTTCGAGGATCGCGTCGGCGTCCGTGTCGCCGGTGTTGGCGAGGGCGTCCGAGACGAGCACGACCCGGTTGGTCGCGCCCTCGCGCAGCCCCTCGACGGCGGTCCCGTACCCGGTCTCCACACCTGCCCCGAGGTTGGTGGAGTCGGTCGGCTCCAGGCTGTCGACGGCGTCGTGCACCTCGCCCCGGTTGCCGCCGAGCCGGGTCATCGGCAGGACGGTCTCGGCCTCGTCGCTGAAGGTGACGACGGCCACCGAGTCGTCGTCGCGCAGCCGGTCCGTCATGGTCGCGAGGGAGTCCCGCGCGAGGTCGAGGCGGCCCGGTTCCGCCATCGACCCCGAGACGTCGATGACGAACGTCAGGGCGGCGGGCGGGCGTTCACCGTCCGGATCGGCGGCCCTGGTGGCCAGGCCCACCCGGACCAGCGACCAGTCCTCCTCCTCGGTGCGGGCGCCGTCCACGGTGACCGTGAAGCCGTCACCGTCGGGACGCTCGTAGTCCTGCCGGAAGCTGTTGACGAACTCCTCGGGACGGACGGCCGACGGATCGGGCAGCCGGCCCTCGGCGAGGGTGCGGCGGGCGTAGCCGTACGAGGCGGTGTCGACGTCCAGCGCGAAGGTCGACAGGTGGTCGGGAGCGGGGGCGGCCTCGCGGGAGTCCTGCTCGCCCTCGCCCCGTTCACCGTCGTACCGTCCTCCCGGGCCCCGGTCGGGGGCGGGCAGCGGCGCCGGGCCGTCGCCTCCGCGGTCGTAGGAGGCGTCGCTCGTCCTGGAGTCGCCGTCGCTCCCCGCGCCGCAGCCGCCCACCAGCAGGCAGCCCGCCGCCGCGAGCGCGAGCAGCGCTCCGGCCGGCCGCCGTGTCCCGTGCCACTTCATCGTCCGTGTCCCCTCGGTCGGTTGACATCGACTTCAGTGACTGTGACGGCGCGGCGGGCCGGAACGTGCGGTACGGAGCGTTGCGGGTGAGTCTCGAAGAGGGCACGGAGCGGCCCCGCCGAGACCGGTAGGTGATCCTCCGTTGACCCGCGGTCCCGCGTCCTCGCCGCCGGAACCGTGCCGGACCTGGGCGAGCGGCGCGACCACGGACGTCATGCCGGGTCCTGCGCCGGGCGGACAGCCGAGCCGGGCCGGGGAGTTCCCCGACGCGCCGCACCGGGCGGCGGACGGCGGCACCGCCATCGGCCCCGAGGCCGTCGCCCGACCGCTCACCCGCAGCCGTCCGGACGCCCGGCCGCGGCGGCTCGGCCCGCGTGAACGGGATGTGCCGGCGCTGATGGCCGGGTGACGTGGTGATCGCCGAACGGCGCCGTCCACACACATCCGCACCGTCTCCGCCGAGCTCGGTCCGGCGCCGGCCGGCCGCGCGGACCGCCGGGCCGCGGACGTGCCGCCCTCCCCGGAGGGCGGCACGGCGCCGGATTACGCCGCCAGCCGCTCGGCGAGGGACTTGGCCCTGACGGCGGCGTCGTGGTGGGCGCGCTCGCGGGAGCTCTCGAAGAGCGGGATCAGCTCGGCCATCGCCGGGTTCTGCGCGGCCATGGTCAGCTCCGGGACGATGAAGTCGAGGTCGAGGCCGAGGAAGTCGGTCAGCACCGCCCGCAGATAGTTCTGGACGTACTCGTAGCCCTCGCGCGGGGTGCCCGGCGCGTAGGAGCCGCCGCGACTGGCGATCACGGTGACCGGGGTGCCCTTGGCGGAGGGGTTCTCGCCCGCGGTGCGGCCCATCAGGACCACGTTGTCCAGCCACGCCTTGAGCGTGGAGGGGATCGTGAAGTTGTACATCGGGGCGCCGATCAGCAGCGCGTCCGCCCGCTCGAACTCCTCGATCAGCTCCAGACGCCCGGCGAAGGCGGCGGCCTGCCCGGGAGTGTGCGCGGCGGGGTCCGCGAAGCCCGCCGTGTGGGCGTCGGCGGTGAGGTGCGGAACGGGGTTCGCGGCGAGGTCGCGGTAGATCACGGTGCCCTCGGGGTGCTGCTCCTCCCAGGTCTTGCGGAAGGTCTCCGCCACGGCGCGGGACGCGGAGGCGGACGCCGGGAGGACGGAGGAGTCGATGTGCAGAAGGGTGGCCATCAGGGGTTTCTCCCATGGGTGAGGGGGCGGGGGTGTCACGACGCCGCCGCTGAAGTTTCGTACTCAACTATAGATAACACAGGTACTTACTTTTTTTCACCCCCTTGTGGGGGCGTAGTACCCTGGACGCATGGCGGTCGAGCAGGAGCATGGGGCAGAGGCGTGCAAGAAGGTGGACGGCGGCATCACCCGCGTCTTCCAACTGCTCGGAAAGCGCTGGACCGGCCCGATCGTGGCCGTGCTGGTGGAGCAGCCGGCGTACTTCGCCGATCTGCGCCGGGCCGTCCCCGGCATCAGTGAGCGCATGCTCTCCGACCGGCTGGCGGAACTGGGCGCCGCGGGACTCCTGGTCCGCGAGGTCGACGAGGGGCCGCCGCTGCGGGTCGCCTACCGCCTGACGGAGTCGGGCGCGGCGCTGGGGCCCGCGCTCAGGGAACTCGGCAAATGGGCCGAGACGCATCTGCCCGAGGGTGGGCCCTGTACGGAGCCGACGGGCTGCTGAGGCCGCCGGCCTCGCGGGCTACTCCTCGAACAGCGTCTCCTGCTCGCCCTCCTTGGCCTTCCGCAGCCGCCGGACGCGCGCCCCCACCGCCGTCGTCGTGACCGCCGCGGTCACCGCGAAGGCCGCCGGGATCATCCAGTTCCGGTTGACCGCGTGGCCGAGGGCGTGGTCCAGGGAGAGCCGGCCGGGACCCGTGACGGCGAGTCCGGCGGCCGTCAGGCCCAGGGACGCGGCGTACTCGAAGCCGCCCTCCTGGTTGAAGAAGCCGTTGGGCGCGTGCACGGCGGACGCGCCGGCCATCGCGCCGGCCGCCGCGGCGCCCGCCGCCGGGGTGGCCAGACCGAGCGCGAGCAGCACGCCCCCGCCGGCCTCGGCGAGGCCCGCCGCCGTGGCGCTCGCCCGGCCGGGCACATAGCCGATGGACTCCATGAACTGGCCGGTGCCCTCGAGGCCGCCCCCGCCGAACCAGCCGAACAGCTTCTGCGCGCCGTGCGCCGCGAGCACCCCGCCCGTTCCCAGCCGGAGCAGCAACAGGCCCAGATCGCGTCGGTCGTAACAGGTCACGTCGTCTCCCGGGGCAGTGGCTTGGCCCGACCACCGTCGCACCCCCACCGCCGGTCCGGCGCGCCACCGGTCGCCGTTCGGGTGACGCGGGTGGCGGGCTCCGGCGGCCGGTACGACGCTGGCAGACATGACGATTCAGAGCACCCGTCTCAGCGACCCCGCCGTCCGCGCCTTCGTCACGGCCGTCAACAACCACGACCGGGACGGTTTCCTGTCCTTGCTGGCGCCCGGCGCGACCATGGCGGACGACGGCTCCGAGCGCGATCTCGCCGAGTGGATCGACCGGGAGATCTTCTCCTCCCACGGGCACCTGGAGGTCGACAACGAGTCCGGCGGCGGCCGCCGCCTCCTCGCCCGCTACAGCAACGACACCTGGGGCGAGATGCGCACCCGGTGGTCCTTCACCGTCGACGACGACGGCCGCATCTCCCGCTTCGAGACCGGCCAGGCCTGACCGTCCGGGGCTACCGGGCGGGGCCCTCGTCGTAGGCCCGCCGGGCCCGCTCGACCTCGCCCAGGTGGGCCGCGGCCCACTCGGAGAGGTGCGCGAAGAGCGGCGCGAGGCTGAGGCCCAACGCGCTGATCTCGTACTCGACCCGGGGCGGAACCTCCGGGTGGTACGTACGCACGACCAGGCCGTCGCGCTCCAACTGCCGCAGTCGCTGCGTCAGCACCTTCGGGGTGACGCCGCCGATCCGCCGTTGCAGCTCGACGAAGCGCTGCCGGCCGTACGTGTGCAGCGTCCACAGGACCGGGGTGGTCCACCGGCTGAACACGATGTCCACGACCGGGCTGACGGGGCAGGCGAGTTCCGGGTCGGTCCCGGCGGCCGCCGTCCGTGTCGCGTTCCCCGCCATACGCACTCCTCCGGGATAGTCACTATCTTCTGGGTACCTACTATATCGACGCTGTTAGCGTCCTCACCACACCGAGACAACAGGGGAGTTGTTCATGTTCGTGGTGACCGGGGCAACCGGAAACGTAGGCCGGGAACTCGTCCGCACCCTCGCGGCGGACGGTGAGCGGGTGACCGCCACCTCCAGGGCGGTCTCGGCCGCCGACGTACCGGAGGGTGTACGGCATCTGCGCGCGGACCTCACCGACGCCGACAGTCTGCGCGAGGTCTTCGCCGGCGCCGACGCGCTGTTCCTGCAGAACGGCGGAGCCAGTGCGCATCTGCTGGACCCGCACGGCATCCTCGATGCCGCCAAGACCGCCGGAATCGGGCGCGTCGTCCTGCTGTCCTCGCAGGGAGTCGTCACCCGGCCGGAGTCGGCGTCGCACGGCCGGGTGGCGCGGGCCATCGAGGACGCCGTACGGCAGTCGGGCCTGGACTGGACGGTCCTGCGCCCCGGCGGCTTCCACTCCAACGCCCTCGCCTGGGCCGAAGCGGTGCGCACCCGGCGGACCGTCGCCGCGCCGTTCGGCGATGTAGGCCTGCCCACGATCGACCCGGCCGACATCGCCGATGTGGCCGCGGTGACCTTGCGCGGGGCGGAACACCACGGCCGCGCCTACGAGTTGACCGGCCCCGCCCTCACCACGCCCCGGCAGCGGGCCGAGGCGATCGGCGAGGCGGTCGGCGAACCGGTGCGCTTCGTGGGGCAGACCCGGGACGAGGCCCGGGCGCAGATGCGGCAGTTCATGCCCGAGGAGGTGGTCGACACCACGCTCGACATCCTGGGCGCCCCCACCCCCGGGGAACTCCGGTCCGGCCTCGGCGTCGAGGACGTCACCGGCCGTTCGCCGCGCACCTTCGCCGACTGGGCACGACGCCACGCCGCGCTGTTCCGGTAGGACCGGCGGGCGCCGGACGCCGGCGCGGTGAGGGGTCACGGAGAGTGGTGGAGGGCCGTGAAGGGGAGACGTTCCCTCCACGGCCCCTCACACCGCCGACGGGCCGGAGGTGAGTGGCTCGGCTCACATGGCGTACCGGACCCGCCACCGACACGATGGTCCTTGTCACCGGCAGGCTGAAGGGATCGAGAATGTTCCGCAAGGTGCTGGTCGCCAACCGCGGCGAGATCGCGATCCGTGCGTTCCGCGCGGGCTACGAACTGGGCGCCCGAACCGTCGCCGTCTTCCCGCACGAGGACCGCAACTCGCTGCACCGCCTGAAGGCCGACGAGGCGTACGAGATCGGCGAGCCGGGACATCCGGTGCGGGCCTACCTCTCCGTCGAGGAGATCGTCCGCGCCGCACGCCGCGCGGACGCCGACGCCGTCTACCCGGGCTACGGATTCCTGTCCGAGAACCCCGAACTGGCCAGGGCCTGCGAAGAGGCCGGCATCACCTTCGTCGGACCCGGCGCCGACATCCTGGAACTGACCGGCAACAAGGCGCGCGCCGTGGCCGCCGCCCGCGAGGCCGGCGTACCGGTGCTCGGCTCCTCGGCGCCCTCCACCGACGTCGACGAACTCGTCCGTGCCGCCGACGGCATCGGCTTCCCCGTGTTCGTCAAGGCGGTCGCCGGCGGCGGCGGACGCGGCATGCGCCGCGTCGAGGACCCCGACCGGCTCAGAGAGGCCGTCGAGGCGGCCTCCCGGGAGGCGGCGTCCGCGTTCGGCGACCCCACGGTGTTCCTGGAGAAGGCCGTCCTCGAACCCCGCCACATCGAGGTGCAGATCCTCGCCGACGGACAGGGCGACGTCATCCACCTGTTCGAGCGGGACTGCTCGGTGCAGCGCCGCCACCAGAAGGTGATCGAACTCGCGCCCGCGCCCAACCTCGACCCGGAACTGCGCGACCGCATCTGCGCCGACGCGGTGAACTTCGCCCGGCGGATCGGCTACCGCAACGCCGGCACGGTGGAGTTCCTCCTCGACCGGGACGGCAACCACGTCTTCATCGAGATGAACCCGCGCATCCAGGTCGAGCACACGGTCACCGAGGAGGTCACCGACGTCGACCTGGTGCAGGCACAGCTGCGCATCGCCGCCGGCGAGACGCTCGCCGACCTCGGCCTGTCCCAGGAGACCGTCACCCTGCGCGGCGCCGCGCTGCAGTGCCGTATCACCACCGAGGACCCCGCCAACGGCTTCCGCCCCGACACCGGCCGGATCAGCGCCTACCGCTCGCCCGGCGGCTCCGGCATCCGCCTGGACGGCGGAACCACCCACGCCGGTACGGAGATCAGCGCCCACTTCGACTCGATGCTGGTGAAACTCACCTGCCGGGGCCGGGACTTCGGCGCCGCGGTGGGCCGGGCCCGGCGAGCGGTGGCCGAGTTCCGTATCCGCGGCGTCGCCACCAACATCCCCTTCCTGCAGGCGGTCCTGGACGATCCGGACTTCCAGGCCGGACACGTCACCACGTCCTTCATCGAGCAGCGCCCGGAGCTGCTCACCGCCCGCCACTCCGCCGACCGCGGCACCAAGCTGCTCACCTACCTCGCCGACGTCACGGTGAACAAGCCGCACGGCGAGCGGCCCCGGCTCATCGACCCGCTCACCAAGCTGCCGCCGCTGCCCGCCGGTGAACCGCCGGCCGGCTCCCGGCAGCGGCTCGCCGAACTCGGCCCCGACGGCTTCGCCCGCCGGCTGCGCGACGCGCCGGCCACCGGCGTCACCGACACCACCTTCCGCGACGCCCACCAGTCGCTGCTCGCCACCCGCGTCCGCACCAAGGACCTGCTCGCCGTCGCCCCCGTGGTGGCGCGCACCCTGCCCCAGCTGCTCTCCCTGGAGTGCTGGGGCGGCGCCACGTACGACGTCGCCCTGCGCTTCCTCGCCGAGGACCCCTGGGAGCGGCTGGCCGCGCTGCGGGAGGCCGTGCCCAACATCTGCCTCCAGATGCTGCTGCGCGGCCGCAACACCGTCGGCTACACCCCGTACCCGACCGAGGTGACCGACGCCTTCGTGCAGGAGGCGGCGGCGACCGGCATCGACATCTTCCGCGTCTTCGACGCGCTCAACGACGTCTCGCAGATGCGGCCCGCCATCGACGCCGTACGCGAGACCGGCACGGCCGTCGCCGAGGTGGCCCTGTGCTACACCGCCGACCTGTCCGACCCGTCCGAACGGCTCTACACCCTCGACTACTACCTGCGCCTGGCCGAGCGGATCGTCGAGGCGGGCGCGCACGTCCTGGCCGTCAAGGACATGGCCGGACTGCTGCGGGCCCCCGCCGCGGCGACCCTCGTGTCGGCCCTGCGCCGGGAGTTCGACCTGCCGGTCCACCTGCACACCCACGACACCGCAGGCGGCCAGCTCGCCACCTACCTCGCCGCGATCCAGGCCGGCGCGGACGCGGTCGACGGAGCCGTGGCCTCCATGGCGGGCACCACCTCCCAGCCCTCCCTGTCGGCGATCGTCGCCGCGACCGACCACTCCGAGCGCCCCACCGGACTGGACCTGACGGCCGTCGGCGACCTGGAGCCCTACTGGGAGAGCGTCCGCAGGGTCTACGCCCCCTTCGAGGCCGGCCTGGCCTCGCCGACCGGCCGCGTCTACCACCACGAGATCCCCGGCGGGCAGCTCTCCAACCTGCGCACCCAGGCGATCGCGCTGGGTCTCGGCGACCGCTTCGAGGACATCGAGGCGATGTACGCCGCCGCCGACCGGATGCTCGGCCGCCTGGTGAAGGTCACCCCCTCGTCGAAGGTGGTCGGCGACCTGGCCCTGCACCTGGTGGGCGCGGGCGTCTCCCCGGAGGACTTCGAGGAGGAGCCGGACCGGTTCGACATCCCGGACTCCGTCATCGGCTTCCTGCGCGGCGAGCTGGGCACCCCGCCCGGCGGCTGGCCCGAGCCGTTCCGCAGCAAGGCCCTGCGGGGCCGCGCCGAACCCAAGCCGGTACAGGAGCTGACCGCCGACGACCGCGCCGGCCTGGCGAAGGACCGCCGGCCGACCCTCAACCGCCTCCTCTTCCCCGGCCCCACCCGGGAGTTCGAGACGCACCGCCAGTCCTTCGGCGACACCAGCGTCCTGGACAGCAAGGACTTCTTCTACGGGCTGCGCCCCGGTACGGAGTACAGCGTCGACCTCGACCCCGGTGTGCGGCTGCTCATCGAGCTGCAGGCGGTGGGCGACGCCGACGAGCGGGGCATGCGCACCGTGATGTCCACCCTGAACGGCCAGTTGCGGCCGATCCAGGTCCGCGACCGGGCGGCGGCCTCCGACGTCCCGGCCACCGAGAAGGCCGACCGCGGCGACCCCGGCCATGTCGCGGCCCCGTTCGCCGGTGTGGTGACCCTCGCGGTCGCCGAGGGCGACGAGGTGGCGGCCGGCGCCACGGTGGCCACGATCGAGGCGATGAAGATGGAGGCCGCGATCACCGCCCCGAAGTCCGGCACGGTCGCCCGGCTGGCCATCAACCGCGTCCAGCAGGTGGAGGGCGGCGACCTGCTGGTGGAACTCGGCTGAGCGGGGAGCCGGCTCGGCTGTTCCGGTGCACGGAGAACGGCGCCGTGCACCGACTGCTGCACCTCGACCGCCCTTTTGGCCGGCTGGACCCGCCCTGCTGGGCGGATCGGGCCGCCGAGGCGACCCGCAGGGTCAGCAGGGTGCTCCCGCCGTCCGTCTGCTGCCAGAGGCGGTCATCGCCTCCGCCGCCCTTTCCCTCCCCCCACTCCCGGCTTCGCTCGAGCGGGAGGTACCCCCACCGTCCCTGGGGGCTTCGCCCCCAGACCCCCATGCGCAGTTCCCCGCGCCCCTGAAGGGGCGCGGGGAACTGCGCGAACAACCACCCACCCGCGCGTCCGGGGTCAAAGGGGCAGCGCCCCTTGAGGACGATGGGGGTTCCCCGCTCGAGCGAAGCCGGGAGTGGGGGAGGGAAGGGACGGCGGGGGCGAGGAATCAGTGGCCACCGGACCGCGCGGCGCGGCGGTGAACCCGGCCCGTTCCGCAGACCGCGCGACGTGAAGTCGCCCGGTGTCTCTGCCGAACAAGCCCGCGCCGGCGAGCTGTGGAACCGTAGATTATGCGTTGGCCAAAACAGCCCTCGAACGACTACGGACGGTACGCATGACCGACCCTGCCGCGGCGCCCGGATCAGCGCAGCAGAAGATCGACACCTCGGTGCCGCACTCGGCCCGGATCTGGAACTACTGGCTGGGCGGGAAGGACAACTACCCCGTCGACGAGGAGGCCGGCGACGCCTACACCGCCGTCTTCCCCGGGATCGTCACCATCGCCCGCAGCAGCCGTGCCTTCCTGCGCCGCAACATCACCTACCTGGCCGGTGAGGCGGGCATCCGGCAGTTCCTGGACATCGGGACCGGACTGCCGACGGCCGACAACACCCACCAGGTCGCCCAGCGGATCGCCCCCGAGTCCCGGATCGTCTACGTCGACAACGACCCGATGGTCCTGGCCCACGCCCGCGCCCTGCTCTACTCCGCCCCGCAGGGGGCGACCGCGTACGTGGACGCCGACGTACTGGACCCCGACCGCATCCTGGAGGTCGCCGCGCAGACGCTGGACTTCAAGCGTCCCACCGCTCTCATCCTCAGCAACATCCTGGGCCACATAGCCGACTACGACCAGGCGCGTTCCATTGTCACCCGGCTGATGGCCGCGCTGCCGTCCGGCAGCTACCTCTCCGTCAACGACGGCTCGCGGGGCGTCGACCCCGTCTTCGAGCGGGCCCAGGACGCCTACAACGAGAGCGGCGCCGTGCCCTACAACCTGCGC
Source organism: Streptomyces sp. NPDC014676 (assembly GCF_043084105.1). Taxonomy (NCBI): domain Bacteria; kingdom Bacillati; phylum Actinomycetota; class Actinomycetes; order Kitasatosporales; family Streptomycetaceae; genus Streptomyces; species Streptomyces sp. NPDC014676. The sequence continues at coordinate 61,345 of NZ_JBIBZI010000010.1, forward strand.
ACCGTCGACCAGATCACGGCGTACTTCGAGGGCCTGGACCTCGTCGATCCCGGCGTCGTCTCCGTCCCGCTGTGGCGCCCGGACAGCGACACCCCCGCCCCGGAACCCATCGGCGAGCACGGCGGTCTCGCCCGCAAGCCGTGACGTAATTCGCTGGACAACACCGGTTCCGGCGGCGAGCGTTGACGGAATGGAACAAGAGGACATCTGGGACGCCGACGTCGCCCGGCGCTATGACACGCCCGGCACCGGGATGTTCGCGCCCGAGGTGCTGGAGCCGACCGTGGACCGCCTCGCCCGGCTCGCCGAGGGCGGGGCGGCGCTCGAGTTCGCCATCGGCACGGGCCGGGTGGCCGTTCCGCTCGCGGGGCGCGGAGTACCCGTCACCGGCATCGAGTTGTCCCCGCCGATGGTGGAGCGACTGCGCACCAAGGCCGACGAGGCGACGATCCCCGTGATCATCGGGGACATGGCGACCACGGCCGCCCCCGGTGAGTACACCCTGGTCTACCTCGTCTTCAACACCATCTCCAATCTGCTCACCCAGGACGAGCAGGTCGAGTGCTTCCGCAACGCCGCCCGCCACCTCGTCCCCGGCGGGCGGTTCGTGATCGAACTCTGGGTCCCCGAACTGCGCGAGCTCCCACCGGGCCGGACGGCCACGGTCTGGCACTCCGAGTCCGGGTACATCGGCCTGGACACCTACGACACCCTGCGCCAGCACATCGTGTCGCACCACTTCCACTTCAACGACAGCCGGCGGGCGGAGCTGTTCCGCAGCCCGCACCGCTACATCTGGCCGGCCGAACTCGACCTCATGGCCCGGCTGGCCGGTTTCGAGCTGGAATCCAGGCACGCGGACTGGGACGGCGCCGCGTTCACCGCCGAGTCGCGCTCCCACGTCTCCGTCTACCGCCTCCCGACCGCGCCGTAACCGCGCACCGGTTCCACAGCGCACCCATTACATCGATGAATACTGCCCACCGGAAGGACTTTGAACTCATCGAGTACAAAGTCTGGACGAGTTGAGCAGAAGTCTCCTAGCGTGTCGCCGCAACCGCTGGCGTTTCGCCACTCGGCACCGGAGTCATCCGGCCCTCCGGTCGACACAGCAGGAGGAAGCATGGACGCACGGCTGTACCGGCGCGCCCGAAGATCCCTGACAGGACTGGTCGTCGGCGCGTTCGTCGCGGGCGGGCTCTGGGGAGCCCCCCTGGCGACGGCACGGCCGGGCTCCGCGGCGCAGGCGGACGTGCCGCCCCAGGAGCCCGGGGTCACCCTGCGCGTCTTCGACGTCCAGGTCCCGCTCGACAAGATCTGCACGCTCAAGCCCGGACAGACCCCCAACGTCGACAAGTTGATGCCGGCCGTCGACTGGAGCACGACCGACGACTTCGGCGGATTCAACGACAACTTCGTCACCCAGGTCACCGGCAACGTCCATGCGCCGGCCGACGGTTCGTACACCTTCCGGCTGTCCAGCGACGACGGCTCACGGCTGCTGATCGACGACCGGCTGGTCATCGACCACGACGGGCTGCACGGTGCCGAACCCAAGGACGGCACGGTCCAGCTCACCGAGGGCATCCACTCGTTGCGCATCGACCACTTCGAGCGCGGCGGCGATCAGGTGCTCAACCTCGCCTGGCAGCCGCCGGGCGCCGAGGGATTCGCGACGGTGCCGAACTCGGCGCTGAGCACCGACGCCGGCGTGGTCCGCGTCACGGCCCCGGGCCGCAAGGAGTGCGAGGGCTTCCGGGACTCGCCGGGCGACGGCCTCCCGCTGAACTCGGTGCGCCCCGACCACACCCTCACCGACCTGCGCCCCGAGGGCTTCCAGCCGCAGGTCACCGGCATGGACTGGCTGCCCGACGGCCGACTGGTGGTGAGCACCTGGGGCGGCACCGACAACACCGCCGGCGAGGTCTACGTCATGGACGAGGTCACCGGCACCACCGGCCCGGACAAGGTGAAGGCCACGAAGATCGCCGAGGGCCTCAAGGAACCGATGGGCCTCAAGGTCGTCGACGGCACCATCTTCGTCTCCCAGAAGCACGAACTGACGGAGCTGGGCGACAGCGACGGCGACGGCGTCATGGACGAGTTCAAGACCATCGCCACCTGGCCCTACGGCGGCAACTTCCACGAGTTCGCCTTCGGACTGCTGTACAGCAAGGGCTACTTCTATCTGAACCTGTCCGTCGCCATCAACTACGGCGGCGCCACCACGGACCCGCAGCCCGCACCGGGCCGGGGCGCGACCATCAAGGTCAACAAGAAGACCGGCAAGGTGAGTTACCTCGCCGGCGGCCTGCGCACCCCGAACGGCATCGGCTGGGGCCCCGGCGGTGACATCTTCGCCACCGACAACCAGGGCGGCTGGCTCCCCTCGTCGAAGCTGGTCCACATCAAGCAGGACCGCTTCTTCAACCACTACACCAACCCCGCGGGCCCCTTCGACTCCGAGCCGGTGACCCAGCCGGTGCTCTGGCTCCCGCAGAACGAGATCGCCAACTCGCCCAGCACACCGCTCTACCTGACCAAGGGCAGGTTCAAGGGGCAGATGCTGTTCGGCGACGTCACCTACGGCGGTCTCCAGCGCGCCTACCTGGAGAAGGTCAAGGGCCAGTACCAGGGCGCGGTCTTCCGCTTCACCCAGGGCCTCGAAGCCGGCGTCAACCGGATCACCATGGGCCCCGACGGCGCGATCTACGCGGGCGGTCTGGGAGCGGACGGCAACTGGGGCCAGGAGGGCAAGCTCAGGTACGGCCTCCAGAAGCTGACGCCGAACGGCGGCAACACCTTCGACATCCAGGCCATGCGGGTGAAGAAGGGCGGCTTCGAGCTGGAGTACACCCAGCCGCTGTCCCAGGAGACCGCTGACAACCTTGTCAGCCACTACGAGGCCCAGCAGTGGCGCTACACCCCGACGCGCGACTACGGCGGTCCCAAGATCGCCGAGGAGACCCTGAAGGTGACGTCGGCCGAGCTGTCGCGCGACCGCAAGAAGGTGACCCTGGCCGTCGAGGGGCTCAAGCCGGGCCGCGTCGTCCACCTCCGCTCCCCGCGCCCGTTCAGCTCGGCGTCCGGCGAGACCCTGTGGAGCACGGAAGCCTGGTACACGCTCAACGCCGTGCCCGGCAAGCAGCCCGAACAGGGCCCGCTGTACGAGGCCGAGGAGGCGGCCCTCACCGGCGCGGCCGGCATCAACACCGACCACCGGGGCTACTCCGGCAGCGGCTTCGTCGACCGGTACGGCACCCAGGGCGCCACGACGACCTTCGACGTCGAGGTGGACCGGAGCGGAACGTACGACCTGGGGCTGCGCTACTCCAACGGCCCGGACCCCTTCCGGGGCACCAAGTCCCTCTCCCTGTACGTCAACGGCAAGAAGGTGAAGCAGAGCGAGTTCCGCAGCACCGGTGACTGGGACACCTGGTCGACGCAGACCGAGGCCCTGAGACTGCGGGCCGGGCACAACAGCGTCGCCTACCGGTACGACGAGGGCGACACCGGCCACGTCAACCTCGACCTCCTCAGCGTCGACCGGCACGGCAGGTCGATCGACCTGTTCGATGGTGACGGCCTGGACCGGTGGCAGCACACCGACGGACGCCCGGTCGAGTGGCCGGTCACCGACGGTGCGATGGAGGTCTGCTGCGGGGACATCCGCACCAAGAACAGCTACGACGACTTCAAGCTGCACGTGGAGTACTGGCTGCCCCAGCTCCCCCCGGACGTGACGGGCCAGGACCGCGCCAACAGCGGCGTCTACCTCCAGGACCGCTATGAGCTCCAGGTCCTGGACTCCTACGGCGACACCACACTCGACACCAACGAAGCGGGGGCGATCTACCTGAAGAAGGCCCCCGATGTGAACGCCGCCAAGGCCCCCGAGACCTGGCAGTCGTACGACATCGTCTTCCACGCGGCGCGCTACGACGCCGAAGGGAACAAGACGTCGGACGCGCGGGTCACCGTGGTGTGGAACGGCAAGAAGATCCACGACGACGTGACCATCGACAGTCCGACGGGAGGCGGAATCGCCGAGGGCCCCGCGGCCGGAGCCATCCGGCTGCAGGACCACGGCAACAAGGTCCGTTACCGCAACATCCGTATCGAGCCGCTGAGCTAGCGCGCGACGGCCCGGTCCGGTGTCCTGCCGTCCGGCACGGACGGCAGGACACCGGACGCCTCGTCCGCGGAGAAACGGCGGGCGCGGATCCCGGTGGCCGGCCCCCGCCCCGCGCCGTACCGCCCCTGTGGCGCTCGGGGCGGCTGCGGGAGCCGGCGGCGCGGGCCGGTGTCCTCGTCCCGGTCGGCCGCGGCGGCGAGCACCGCGCCATCACGCCGGCCGGCCCCTCCTGACCTGACAGGGACCGCCACACGAGGCCGGAGAAAATTCCGGCGGAGATGTCGAGAACCCCTGTCCGGCTGCGTCCCCGGGGTGAGCGCGACCACAATGGCCGCACCGGAACCGAGGAGCACACCATGGCCGAGTACCTGCTGCTGAAGCACTACTGAGGCGCTCCCGCCGCGGTCGACGACGTGCCGGTCCCCGGCCCGGAAAGCGGGAAGCCGGGGCGCACGGGACCGCGCGCGGACCGGGACACCGCGCGCCCCTCCCGGCTCGTGCCGCCGTTCACGAAGCGCGAGGCGGCGGGGAGGGAGTGGCCGAAGGGCGAGTGCCGGTGCCCGGTGGCACGCTGAGGTCAAAGGGATTCAGCGAAAGGACATCGCGGTGATCACCACTGACTTCGCCCCCGGCTCCCCCTGCATGCTCGACCTCGGGTCCCCCGACGTCCGGGCCGCCGCGGCCTTCTACGGCGCGGTCCTCGGCTGGGACTACGAGCCCATGGGGGACGGGGAGGACATGGAAGGCGGGATGTTCCGCAAGGACGGCAAGATGGTCGCCGGGCTGGGCAAGCTCACCGAGGAGGGCGCCCGCCCGGCCTGGATGATCTACTACACCGTCGCCGACGCGGACGCCACGACCCAGGCGGTGGAGCGCGCCGGCGGCACCGTGCGGGTGCCGCCGATGGACCTCGAACAATGGGGGCGGATGGCACAGTACAGCGACCCGCTGGGCGGCCAGTTCGCCGTCTGGCAGCCGGGGGAGAGCAAGGGCGTCGACCTGGTGGACCAGCCGGGCTCACTGTCCTGGACCGAGCTGTACACCAGTGACGCGGCGGCCGCGAAGGAGTTCTACGGCGGTGTCCTCGGCTGGCGGTTCAGCGACATGGAGATGCCGGGCGGCGAGGGCACCTACACCCTGATCACCCCGACCGGACTGCCCGAGGAGCGGATGCACGGCGGCCTCATGGAGGTCCGCGAGGAGGACCTCGCCCTGGCGGGCGGGCGGCCGTACTGGCACCCGGTCTTCCACGTCACCGACTGCGACGCCGCGGTGGCCGAGGTCACCGGGAACGGCGGAAGCGTGCAGATGGGCCCGGAGGACGCGGAGGGCGTCGGCCGCCTGGCCGTCTGCCTCGACCCCTTCGACGCGGACTTCGTCGTGCTCACCCCGGCCGAGAGCTGAACGCCGGGGACGCCGGGCCGGCCGTCACCGGGCCGGCCGCTGCGCGTACACCTCGATCTCGATCTTCATACGCGGATCGGCCAGACCGCACACGAGCATGGTGGCGGCCGGCCTGACGTCGCCGAAACAGCGGCGCAGGACCGGCCAGCAGGGCTCGAAGTCATTCCGGTCGGGCAGGAGGTAGCGCACCCGCACCACGTCGGCGAAGGCGCACCCCGCCTCGGCCAGCGCGGACCCGATGTTGCGCAGACACTGCTCGGCCTGCTCCACCACGTCGTCGGAGATCGTCATGGTGGTGTAGTCGAAGCCGGTCGTCCCGGACACGTGCACCCAGTCGCCGTGGACCACGGCACGGGCGTAGCCGATCTGCTCCTCGAACGTCGAGCCGCTGAGGATCGCACGTCGCTCTGTCATCCGCGGGATGCTATGTGACCGGCATCGATACGTCTAATACGGCGAGAGGCATGACCTGATGTCTCCGGGCGTACTCCGGGCGTATGACGCCTCCCGAGCCCCGCCCGGGGCTCCCGCCGCCGCCCGCACCCACGTCGTCGCCCGGCGGAGGAACGACCCGGACCCGCTGGTCGCGAACCTGCCGGCCACCGCCGCCCCGAGGTGTTCAGGCCGGGTGCAGTTCCCGCAGGGCGTCCAGTACCTCCTGGTCGGTGACCTGGTGGAAGTCCTCGTACCACTCGCCGACCGACCGCAGCCGCTGCGGCTGGTACAGGGAGACCACGTCGTCGGCCTCGTCCCGCAGCGCCGCGGCGGTCCCGTGACCGCACACCGGCACCGCCAGCGTCAGCCGCAGCGGGCCGCCGCGCCGGAGGTGCCGCAGCGCCGCGCGGGCGGTGACCCCCGAGACCAGCCCGTCGTCCACGACCACGATGCTGTGACCGCTGATGTCCGGGGCCGGACGCCCGCCCCGGTAGACACCCTCCCGCCGGTGCAGCTCGACCCGCGCCCGGGCCACCTCGGCGCCGAGCCTGTCCTCCGACAGGTCCATGGCCCTCAGCCCCGTACGGTCGAAGACCGGGGGATCGTCACCGGCGATCGCCCCGACACTCACCCCGGGAGACCCGGGAACCCCGATCTTGCGGACCACCAGGACATCCAGGGGCACCTGCATCGCCCGGGCGATCTCCGCCCCGACCGGAACGCCACCGCGCGGCAGCGCCAGCACGGTCACATTCGCGAGATCACCGCTGCTCGCCCACTCCAGCATCCTGACGGCCAGCTCCTGTCCGGCATGCGCCCGGCTTCGGAATCGCACGGCTCGCTCCCTTCCTCGGCCACGCCTGCCGGGTAACCGTCATCGGCCCCCGCTCACCTGGGGATGTCACGGCGGTGAGCCGCGCACCGCACGACCGGCCTCCCCGGACGCCGCCGCCCCGGGACCCGGACCGACCGGCTGACACCGCAGGCGTGCACCGTGGAAGGTGCCCGCCGCTCACGGCACAGTGGAGACATGAACGCACACGACGAGAACACCCTGGCCCGGGCGCGCGTGGCGACCAGGCTGCCGGCCCAGGATCTCGACCGGGCCCGGCGCTTCTATGCCGAACGGCTCGGCCTGGAACCCGTCGACGAACGGTCCGGCGGACTCCTCTACCGGTGCGCGGGCGCGGATTTCGTGCTCTTCCGGTCGACGGGAGCCTCCTCGGGCACCTTCACCCAGATGGCGTTCGAGGTCGACGACATCGAAGGCGTGGTGGCGGAACTCAAGCGGCGCGGCGTGGTGTTCGAAGACGTCGACGTGCCCGGGCTCCGCACCACCGACGGCATCGCCGAGATCGAGGGCAACTACCCGAGCAAGGGTGCCCGCGCCGAACGCGGAGCCTGGTTCCGCGACAGCGAGGGCAACCTGCTGGGCGTCGGTGAGCCGGTCGTGTGAGGAACGCCGGTGTCCTCAGCGGTCCTGGGACAGGCGCAGGAGGTCGGCGAAGGTGCCGTGTTCGGTGATCCGGCCCTTTTCCATGACGATGATGTGATCGGTGATTCCGGTGTTCTCCGGACGGTGTGTGACCACGATGGTGATGCGGTCGCCGGAGATCGCCTTGATCCTCTCGAAGATGCCGTGTGCGCCGCGCGGGTCCATCCGGGAGGTGGGCTCGTCCAGGATCAGCAGGGAGTGCAGGGAGTGCAGGGAGGTGGTGGTGAACCGGCGGTCGTTCTCCGGTCCGCCGGAGGCGATGCCGGAGACGGGCTCGGGCACGCGCAGCCTTCCGATGAGGGTGCCGTCGGGGCGGTGGCGGTGCACGCCGTCCCCTTGTGCCGCGCGGCTCTCCCGCACGCGCCCGGAGCCGGTGGGGCGGCCGACGGGCCGGGCATGACGTCCGAGGTAATCGACCCGTTCCTGTCTCCTCCGGCAGGATCGGGCGCATCCACGGAGACCCCGCGCCGGGCTCCGGGCCGCAGCCGAGAGGGGAGCGTCATGTCCATCGACCCCAGTGTCACCCACGGGAGTTCCGCCGAGGTCACCCGGGCCGTCGTGGGGGAGTTCCTCGCCGCCCGGTCCGCCGGGGACACCGGGCGGCTGGCCGCGGTCTTCGCCGACGAGGTCGACTGGCTGCTCGCCGACAATCCCGCCGTCCCGTGGATCCGCCCGCGGTCCACCGCCGCCGAATGCGCGGCCCAGCTCACGGAGTTGATGGAGCACACCGTGCCCGAGGACGCACGCGCCTCCGTCGACACCTTCCTCGTCGACGGGAAGGACGCGGTCCTGATGGGGCATCTGTCGGGGACGGTACGGGCGACGGGCCGGTCCTTCCAGGGCCCGTTCGCCCTGCGCCTCACCGTGGAGGGCGGCCGGATCACCCGGCACCACCTCTACGAGAACAGCCTGTCCATCGCCGGGGCCTGCGCCCCCTGACGGGCGGGCGCGGACCCCGGCGGCCGGCTCAGTCGAGGAGTTCGGCGACCAGGGTGGCGAACTCCTCGGGGGTGGCGAGGCGGATGCCGAGCTGTTCGGCCTTCGCGCGCTTGGAACCGGCGCCCTCGCCCGCGACCACGAGGGCGGTCTTCTTGGAGACGCTGGAGGAGGAGCGTCCGCCGGCCCGCTCGACGAGTTCGTTCATCTCGTTGCGGGAGAGCTTCTCCAGCTTCCCGGTCATCGCGCCGGTGACCACCACCGTCATCCCGGCCAGCGGGCCGCCCTCGGCCGGGGCGTCGTCCTCGGCGCCGGGGGGCGGCGGCGGAGTGGCCCCGGGTTCCGTCATGTTGACCCCGGCGGCGGCCAGCTTGTCGATGAGCGGCGCCAGTTCGGCGAGCTCCGCGACGATCGACGGGGCCTTCTCCGCCCCGATGCCGTCGACCCGCTGCATGGCCTCGGCGTCGGCCGCGCGGATGTGGTCCATGGTGGCGAAGTAGCGGGCGATGCGCCGTGACATGGACCTCCCCGTACCCCGCACGCCCAGCGCGCACAGCACCCGCGACAGCGGCTGCCCCTTGGCCTTGGCGAGCGCGGCGAGCAGATTGTCGGTGCTGGTCTCGCCCATCCGCTCCAGGGCGAGCAACTGCTCGCGCCGCAGGGTGAACAGATCGGCGAGATCGGCCACCAGGCCCGCCTCGACGAGCTGCACCACGCGGGTGGCGCCCAGACCCTCGATGTCGAGCTGGTCGCGGCCCGCCGCGTAGGCGAGGGACGCGACCAGGTGGCAGTTGCGGCCCTGCGCGCACCGCCAGCGTTCCTCACCGGTGTCGATGTCCGAACCGCAGCGCGGGCACTGCGCCGGGAACTCGATCGGCCGCTCCTGACCCGTCCGCAGATGGGCCACCGGCGCCTCGATGCGGGGGATGACGTCGCCCGCCCGGTGCACCATGACGTGGTCGCCCAGGCGCAGGTCGCGGCGGGTGATGTCGGCCGGGTTGTGCAGGGTGGCGTAGGTGATGGTGGAGCCGTCGATGACGACCGGTTCGAGGACGCCGCGCGGCGCGATGATGCCCGTACGGCCGACGTTCCACTCCACCTCCAGCAACCGGGTGATCTTCTCCACGGCCGGCAGCTTGTAGGCGATCGCCCAGCGCGGCGCGCGGGAGCCGGACCCCGCGGCCCGCTGGTCCTCGGCGAGGTCGGCCTTGATGACGATCCCGTCGATGCCGAACGGCAGCTCGGCGCGGACCGCGGCGATCTCCTTCACCCGGTCCAGGACCTCCTCGGTGGTCTCGGCGACGACGTCCGGGACGGCGGTCCGGGCGCTGGTGTGGACCCCGAGACCGCCGGCCAGCGCCATCAGTTCGCTGTGCGCGAGCTCGTTCAGCTTCTCGGTGAGGACGGGGTCGGTGTCGGGCAGCGGCAGCAGACCGTAGCCGAAGAACGTCATCGGAACCGTGTAGACGCGCTCCTTCGCCCGCAGCGTGCCCGCCGCCGCGTTGCGCGGGTTGGCGAACGGCTGCCCGCCGTGCGAGGTGCGCACCTCGTTGGCGTGCTCGAACTGGGCGGCCGTCATGAGGACTTCGCCGCGCACCTCCACGGTGACCGGCTCGTCCAGCTTCTCGGGCAGCCCCTCGATGGTGCCGATCGCGTGCGAGACGTCCTCCCCGGCCGTCCCGTCCCCGCGGGTGATCAGCCGGGTGAGCCGGCCGCCGCTGTACCGGGCGGCGATCGCGAGCCCGTCCAGCTTCGGACCCACACTGAAGCGCGTCGCCTCACGTCCGGTACGGCGGGACAGGGAGGCCGTCCAGGCGGTGAACTCCTCCGCGGAGAACACGTTGTCCAGGCTGAGCATGGGCACCGTGTGCGGCACGTCGCCCTCCACCGCCCCGCCGGCGACCTTCCCGGTGGGGGAGTCGGGGAGTATCCCGTCGGGATGCTCCGCCTCCCAGTCGGCGATCCCTCGTACCAGCCGGTCGTAGGTGTCGTCGTCCAGCGCCGAGGTACCGCCCTCGTAGTAGGCGGCGGCCGCGCGTACGGCGTCCTCGACCGCCTGCGCGTAGGCGGCGGCATCCACGATCACTGCTGCAGGTGTTGTCATGCGTCGCATCCTGCCTCCCCCCACTGACAACGGGGTCCGACGGACATCACACCCTGACCGTTTGCCTAAAAATATTAGGCAGATGCATAGCTAATTTAGCTGATGGAGAGGATGGCTATGGCAGCGCGCGTAGGACTGACGGCGGAACGCCTGACCAGAGCGGGGGCGGAGCTCGCCGACGAGGTCGGCTTCGACCGGGTGACCGTCTCCGAGCTCGCCCGGCGCTTCGACGTCAAGGTGGCGAGCCTGTACTCCCACGTGAGGAACTCCCAGGACCTCAGGACGCGGATCGCGCTGCTCGCCCTGGAGGAACTCGCCGACCGTGCCGCCGACGCCCTGGCCGGACGGGCCGGCAAGGACGCCCTGACCGCCCTGGCGAACGTCTACCGCGACTACGCGCGGGAGCACCCCGGCCGCTATGCGGCGGCCCAGTTCCGGCTCGATCCGGAAGCGGCCGCCGGCAGCGCGGGAGCGCGGCACGCGCAGATGACCCGGGCCCTCCTGCGCGGCTACGACCTGGCGGAACCGGACCAGACCCATGCGGTCCGCCTGCTGGGCAGCGTCTTCCACGGCTACGTCAGCATCGAGATGGGCGGAGGGTTCAGCCACAGCGCCCCCGACACCCAGGAGACCTGGTCACGCGTCCTCGACGCGCTCGACGCCCTCCTGCGCAACTGGCCCGCGCCCTGACCGCGACCCCCGGCCCTTGAACCGCCCCGACCCACGGACGGAAACCATGTCCCCCGCTTTGCACACCACCCCCCTCACCGCGGACCTCGTGCGCGGCGCCCTCGACCTGGAGCCCACGGCGAACGGGGTCCTGCCCCACCGCCTGCCCGCCCGGGCCCGCGCCCGGAACACCGACGGACAGCTCGCCATGGCCGAGTCCCAGCCCTCCGGCGTACGACTGGTCTTCCGCACCCGGGCGACCGCGGTCGAACTCGACACCCTGCCCACCAAGCGGGTCCACATCGGTGCCCCGCCCCGCCCGGACGGCCGGTACGACCTGCTCGTCGACGGTCGCCCGGCCGGCCGGGCGACCGCGGCCGGCGGCAACACCCTGACCATCGACATGAGCACCGGAGCGGTCGAACACGGCACCGGCCCCGCCGTCACCCTCCGCTTCACCGGTCTGCCCGAGCGCGACAAGACCGTCGAGATCTGGCTTCCGCACAACGAGACCACCGAACTCGTCGCCCTGCGCACCGACACCCCCGTCGAGCCCGCACCCGTCTGTGGCCGCAGGACCTGGCTGCACCACGGCAGCTCCATCAGCCACGGCTCCGACGCCGCGAGCCCCACCACGACCTGGCCCGCGCTCGCCGCGGCACAGGGCGGCGTGGAACTGGTCAACCTGGGCTTCGGCGGCAGCGCCCTGCTCGACCCGTTCGTCGCCCGGACCATGCGCGACACACCCGCCGACCTGATCAGCGTCAAGATCGGCATCAACCTGGTCAACGCCGACCTGATGCGGCTGCGCGCCTTCACCCCGGCCGTCCACGGCTTCCTCGACACCCTCCGCGAGGGCCACCCCACCGCGCCCCTGCTGGTCGTCTCGCCGATCCTGTGCCCCATCCACGAGGACACGCCCGGCCCCACCGCCTACGACTTCAGCCACCTCGCCGAGGGCAGGCTCCTGTTCACCGCCACGGGTGATCCCGGGGAGCGGGCCGCGGGCAAGCTGACACTCGGCGTCATCCGCGACGAGCTGAAGCGCATCGTGACGCAACGCGCGGCCGAGGATCCGAACGTGCACTACCTCGACGGCCGTGACCTCTACGGCGAGGCGGACCACGCCGAACTGCCGCTGCCCGACCGGCTCCACCCCGACGCGGCCGCGCACCGCCGCATCGGCGCACGCTTCGCCGCCCACGCCTTCGCGGCCGAAGACGGCCCGTTCACGCGGGCCGGGGAGTGACCTACTCGAAGAACTTGAGACTCCAGCCGGTGTCGGTGTTCGGCCCGGGAACGTCGGCGCGGCTGTAGGTGGTGTTCCCCCACCAGCAGAACGTGCCCGTGTACCAGTAGCGGTTCCCCCAGGTGTACGGCGTGCCCTTCGGCACCGCGTGGAACATCAGCGGGAACCTCGGCCCGGCGGGCGGGCTGGTGCCGATGTCGCCACGCAGCAGCACGAAGCTGTGGTGGCCGGGTCCGTCGACATGCAGCGTCGGGTCCCAGCCGGCCATCATCGTGGCCCGGCTGGAGCCGAACAGACAGCCGTTGGACTTGTACCAGTCCCACACGTACGTCGGGTCGCCGCCGGCCCGCAGCCGCAGGTCGGCCAGGCAGTACTGGTCGCTCCAGCTGCCGTTGGCGGAGTAGGTGATGTGCAGCTGCCCGTTGGGATCCATGATCGGCTCGGGGCCCTCGTTGATGAACGGGTTGCCGACCACCCGCTCCCAGCTCTCCCGGGGCTGCGAGATGATGTGCCGCGCACCGGTCGGCGTGGTCGGGCTGCTCATCCGGGCGATGTACAGGTTCTGCTCGACGTTGGTGTCCCCGGCCCAGCCGGACCAGACGAACCAGCGCTGTCCGTTGAACGTGAACAGGGTCCCGTCGATGGCCCACTTGTCGTCCGGCAGGGCCAGTTCCGTCTCGGCGGAGTAGCCGCTGTCGGGGCCGGCCGAGCTGATCACGTACATCCGGTGGGCCGCTCCGCGCCCGGCCGTGAAGTAGATGTAGTAGCGGCCGCCGTCCATCACGATCTCCGGCGCCCAGACCTCGCCGAGACCACGCGTGTCCGACCAGACCTGCCGCGGGGCCGCCGAGTCCAGGGCCGCCGTCGAGGAGGCCTGCCGTACGGCGATGCCCCCTCCGGTCGACTGCGCCGAGATGTACGTGCCGCCGACCCGGAGCACGCTCGGATCCGCGGCGCGCAGACCGGTCCGGTCCGCCTGGGCGGGCCCGGCGGACGTCAGGGTCAGCGCGGCGGCGAGCACGCCGGACAGCACGAAGCCGAGGGCCCCGGCCAGACGGCGGGAGAGTCTCTTCGGCCCGTGGGGAAGCCTGGCCATCGTGTCCCGTCACCTCCACGCCGAGGTTTACATCGATGAAATCCGCTTCCACAGGATGGTGACCAGTGGCGAGCATGTCAATAGAGCCGTCGGGTCCGGTTGCTGCCGGGTGAACCGTCATCGCACCGCGAGGATCACAGCACTGACGAAGCATCAGCTGTGTGCGAAGCCTGGACAGCCGTCGGGCGGCGTGTTGTCATTCCGCTGCACACCGGATTTCCAACGTTGGAATAAAGGGACGGCCGAGCGGACGGCCACCTCTGTTTCGTCCTGGCCCCATGCCCTCTGCGCGAGGAAAGGTTCGATGACAAGACAACTCACCCGCCCGAGATCCAGATCGTGGGCGTTGCTGACCGTGACCGCTCTGGCCCTGTCCACGGGCGCGCTGGCCCCCGTCGCGTCGGCCGCCGTGCCGACCGCCGGAGTGTCCGCCGGCTCGACCGCCGCCGACGCCGATGTCGTGGTGCACGGCCTGAAGGGCGAATACTTCAGCATGTCGGCACCGGGCGCCCGGGACTTCGCCGAACTCGGCGGCACCCTGCTGGAGCCGCAGATCAACTTCTCCGGACTGACCGGCACCTTCGAGGAGCTGACCGGGCGGACGGAGCACACCACCGCTCGCTGGACCGGGCAGATCGAGGCACCGGAGACCGGTGACTACACCTTCCACGCCATCGGCGACAACGGCTTCCGGCTCTTCATCGACGACGAACCCGTCATCGACCACTGGGTGGGTGACTGGGACAAGGAGCAGACCAGCGCGGCGATCAAGCTGACCGCGGGCGAGAAGCACGACTTCCGTATGGAGATGTTCCAGGACGTCGGCGGCGCCAACATGTTCCTGCGCTGGTCGACGCCCACGATGCCCAAGCAGCTCGTGCCGACGACGGCGTTCACCCCGCCCGCCGGCTTCGAGGTCTTCCCCGTGGAGCCGACCGTCACCGAGGACGGCCGGAAGCTGCGCGCCCGGTTCGAGGGCCCGGTGGGCGACCTCGCCGAGGTGGCCGGCCACCTCAAGATCGAAGCCGATACGACCGCCATGCCGGTCACGTCGGTGGCGGCCGCCCCCGGCGACCCCAACTCCCTCCTGATCACGCTCTCCGAGCCGATCCAGAAGAACCAGCAGGTCCGGTTCACCTACGACGGCGAGGGCGGCCTCACGGCCGGCGGCAAGGCCGTTCCCCGTATCGTCCGTTACGCCGTGAACACCTCCACCCACCGCATCACCACCCCGTGGGGCGACAAGGTCGACAAGAACCACCCGCTGCCGGAGTACCCCCGCCCGCAGCAGGTCCGCTCCCGGTGGAAGAACCTCAACGGACCCTGGCAGTTCAGCGGCGCCGAGGCCGGTGAACAGCCGGTCTTCGGCAAGGACCTGGACGAGAAGATCATCGTGCCGTTCCCGGTCGAGTCGCAGCTCTCCGGGCTCGAGCGGCACGAGGACCACATGTTCTACCGCAGGCTCGTGGACGTGCCGAGGAGCTGGAAGGTCGGCAAGAGCGGCAAGGACAACCGGCTCAAGCTCAACTTCGGTGCCGTCGACTACCAGGCCACCGTCTACGTCAACGGCCGGAAGGTCGCCGACCACACCGGCGGCTACAACGCCTTCAGCGCCGACATCACCGACGCGATCAAGGGCCGGGGCAAGCAGGAGATCGTCGTCGCGGTCACCGACACCGGCGGCGCCAACCAGCCGATGGGCAAGCAGTCCACCAACCCCGGTGGCATCTTCTACACCCAGTCGTCCGGCATCTGGCAGACCGTCTGGATGGAGCCCGTCGCCAACGCCGCGATCGACAACATCGTCACCACGCCCGACATCGACACCGGCACCCTCGCCGTGACCGTCGAGTCCAAGGACGCCTCCCGGCACGCCCGTGTCGAGGCCGTCGCCCGCGACGCCCGCGGCAAGGCCGTCGGCCGGGTCAGCGGACCGGCCAACAGCAAGCTGAACCTGCGCGTGGCCAAGCAGCACCTGTGGAGCCCGGACGACCCCTACCTCTACGACCTCGACGTCAAGCTGAAGGACGGCAGGTCCACCGACAAGGTCGGCAGCTACTTCGGCATGCGCGAGATCGGCATCAAGGAGGTCGGCGGCTACCGGAAGCTGGTCCTCAACGGCAAGCCCGTCTTCTCCCTGGCCACCCTCGACCAGGGCTTCTGGCCCGACGGCCTCTACACCGCGCCCAGCGACGACGCGCTCGCCTTCGACCTGGAAGCGCACAAGAAGCTCGGCTTCAACGCGGTCCGCAAGCACATCAAGGTGGAGTCCCCGCGCTGGTTCTACCACGCGGACAAGCTCGGCCTGCTGGTCTGGCAGGACTTCGTCTCCGGGAACCTCACCGACGAGACCGGACAGAAGGCCTTCGTCGACCAGGGCCGCGAGATGATGCGCCAGCACCACAACGCGCCCTCCGTCATCGGCTGGATCGTCTTCAACGAGGGCTGGGGCGAGTGGAACCGCGAGGAGACCGGCAAGATCGCCGAGTCGGTGAAGGCCGCCGACCCGTCCCGCGTCGTCAACACCCACAGTGGCGTCAACTGCTGCAACTCCAAGGGTGACTCCGGCACCGGCGACATCATCGACCACCACGACTACAACAACGACGACGCGCCCTTCCCGGACCACCGGGCGGCCATGGACGGCGAGCACGGCGGCTTCACGCTGCGCACCCCGGGCCACATGTGGCCGGGCACGCCGACCGTGATCTACAGCGGTGTCACCGACAAGGCGGCACTGACCCGCAAGTACGTCGAGAACACCGAGAAGTTCTACCTCGACCAGGCCGGCGCCGAACTCTCCGGATCGGTGTACACCCAGATCACCGACCTGGAGAACGAACTCAACGGCCTGTACACCTACGACCGCCGCGAGATCAAGGTCGATCCGGCCCCGATCCGCGAGATCAACCGCAAGGTCATCGCGGCCGGCGCCGCGGCCGGCGACCGCGAGCCCCTCAAGGGCGGCGGCTCCTGGTCCCTCGACGAGGGCACCGGCACCACCGCGAAGGACGACGGCCCCAACAACAAGCCGCTCACCCTGAGCGAGGGCACCGCCTGGACGGACGGAGTCAGCGGCAGCGCCCTGACGTTCGACGGCCGGGGACAGTTCGCCCAGACCGAAGGCCCCGTGGTCGACACCACCGGCAGCTACACGGTCTCCGCCTGGGTCACCCTCGACTCCCTGCCCGGCAACTACGCCACCGCCGTCAGCCAGGACGGACGCCGCCAGGCCAGCCCGTTCTACCTGCAGTACGGCCAGGGCGCGTTCGCCTTCAGCACGCCCGACGGACAGCGCGCACGGCTGGCGACCACGCCGGAGACCGGCCGCTGGTACCACCTCGTCGGCGTACGCGACGACGCGACCAACCAGATCAAGCTGTACGTCGACGGCAAGCAGGTGGCGACCTCCACCGCCGGCCCCGCCTACGTCGCCACCGGACCCCTCGCCGTGGGCCGCGCCCAGTACAACGGTGAGAACACCGACTTCTGGGACGGCGCGGTGGACGAGGTCCACGCCTACGACAAGGCACTCACCGCCGAGGAGGTGAGCGCGCTCTACGACGGGGAGAAGAAGTAGCCCTGTCGACGGCGGGGTGGTGCGGGTGCCCATGGGTGCCCGCACCACCCCCGTTTTCATGGCGTCAGGGGGCCCAGGGGGCCTCCACCGCCCAGGTGGTGTCCTCGGTGAAGAGGGCGGGACTGTCCCAGGTGTGGGTCCCACCCGGGGTGGCCAGCCACAACTCGGCGTCGTAGTGGCGCAGATACTGCTCGGGGAAGTTGTAGGCCGACAGTCTCACCCCGCCGTTCGCGCCCCGGACGGGGCAGAAGGTGGCGTCGGCGCGGAACAGGTCGCCGCTGCCGCCCTCCTTGTACACGCGGTACTCCCGGTGGCGCAGATACTCGCCCGGGTAGTTCCGCGACTCGAACGAGTAGCAGCCGCTGTCGGCCAGACCGGGCACGATCCGCCAGGTGGCGTCGTTCTTCAGCAGCGCGTCGCTGCCGCCGGTGACGACCGCGGTGAACGCGGCGCCGTCCTGGTGCCGCACATAGCGGTCGGTGTAACCGGAGGTCGTCACCCGCAGCGACGTGTACTGGCCGGTGGGGAGGGTGACGGGTGCGGCCGACGAGCGTGAGGCGTCGATCAGGGCCCGGTTGGCGGCCCTGACCCTGGCCTCGTCGACCTTGACCACCTGGCGGTCGTAGGTGAGCAGGCCGTTGGCCTCGTTCTCGACGTCGGTGATCTCCGTGTAGACCGAGGCGGACAGCCCCCGGGGCATACGGACCTCACGGATGCCGTCCAGCAGACCGACGAACCGGTTGTTCAGGTGCGCGAGGTCCGGCTGGTCCTCGTAACTGAAGCCGCCGCCGGGGTACCACTCGTGGCCGGCCACCTTGAAGCCCAGCCCGCCGAACTCGCCGAGGACCGCGGCGCGGGTCGCGCTGGGCACCGTGGTGCCGGGGCCGACGTACACATGGTGGTCGACCACATCACCGTTGCCGCCGTCCACGGCCCCGCAGCAGTTGACGCCGCTCATGTTGTTCACCAGCCGGGACGGGTCGTACGCCTTGACCTCGTCGGCGACACGGGCCTGGTCGTACTGGCCCCAGCCCTCGTTCTGGTTGACCCACATCACCAGGGACGGGGAGCTGCGGTGCTGGTCGATGACGCGGTCGTACTCGGCCTCCCACTGGGTGCGTGCCGCCGAGTCGGGGGTGCGGGTGTCCATGGCCGGCATGTCCTGCCACACCAGCAGTCCGAGCCGGTCGGCCCAGTAGAACCAGCGCTGCGGCTCGACCTTGATGTGCTTGCGGACCATGTTGAAGCCGAGGTCCTTGTGCTTCTGCAGGTCGTACCGGAGGGCGGCGTCGGTCGGCGCGGTGTAGATGCCGTCCGGCCAGTAGCCCTGGTCCAGGGTGCCCGTCTGGAAGACGAACTCGCCGTTCAGCACCGGGCGCAGCAGCCTGCCGACGCGGGCAAGACCGATGGAGCGCATCCCGGTGTAGCTGCCGACGGAGTCGACCGCCGTGCCACCGGAGAGCAGCTCCGCCTTCACGTCGTAGAGGAACGGGTCGTCCGGCGTCCACCGGCGCGCGTTCGGGACCGGGACGGTGAACTCACCGCCTGCGGGACCCGTGGCGGTGCCGATCGTGGTGCCGCCGGTGGAGACCGTGACGCGGGCCTGGTGGCCGCCGGTCCCGGCGCCTCGCACGGTGACCTTGAGACGGTTGCCGGTGAGGTCCGGCACCATGTCGAGGCGGGTGATGTGGGCTGCCGCTGTGGGTTCCAGCCACACCGTCTGCCAGATGCCGGACGCGGCGGTGTAGAAGATGCCACCACCCGGATGGGGTGTCACGTCGTTGATCCGCTGTTTGCCGACCGCCTGACCGCCGGTCTGTGTGGGGTCCCACACGGAGACGACGACGGTGTTCGTGCCGCCGTTCAGCAGGTCGGTGATGTCGTAGGAGAAGGAGTCGTAGCCGCCGCTGTGGGTGGCGCCGGCCTGCCGGTCGTTGACCCACACGGTGGTACGCCAGTCACTGGCCCCGAAGTTGAGCTGGACGCGGCGGCCGTTCCAGTTCGCGGGTACGGTGAAGGTGCGCTTGTACCAGAGCTTGTCGTTCTGGGTGATCCTGCGCTGGATGCCCGAGAGTGCGGACTCGGCCACGAAGGGCACCCGGATCTGCTCGGTGAACGAGGCGGGCCGGCCGGCGTCCGCCGCCGTGACGGCGAAGTCCCAGATGCCGTTGAGATTGGCCCAGTCGGGGCGGGTGAGCTGTGGACGGGGGTACTCGGGCAGCGGGTTGTCGACCGGGACCTGGCTGGTCCAGGGGGTGGTCATCGGCGCGGGTTTCGGAGTCCACGCCTGAGGCGCCTGAGGTGCCTGGGGTGCCGCCGCCGCGGTGCCGGAGACGGTGAGGACCGTCCCGGCGAGGAGGGCCAGCACCGCGAGCACGGTGGTGACCCAGCGCGCCCGCCGTCCGGACCGGGGGAGGGGCAGGGGTGGCGCGGGTGTTCGACGCATCGTCACTCCTTGGGAAGTGGGGGTGGGAGACGTGCGCGTGCGGAAACGGCCGGTCGCGCGATGGAGCGTGACCGGCCGCCTGGTACCCGGACGCGGCGGCGGGCGTCACAGGTGTGGGCCGCCGCCGCGTCCGGAGCTCTACAGGAGTTGCCGTCTGCGGCCGAGCCACGTCTGGGCGATGACGACGACGGCCAGGAAGGCGCCGCTGACGACCTGCTGGTAGGAGGAGTCCAGGGAACCGACCTGGTTGATGACGTTCTGGATCACCCTCAGCAGCAGCACACCGACCAGCGAGCCGCTGACATAGCCGAGCCCGCCGGTGAGCAGGGTGCCGCCGATGACGACGGCGGCGATGGCGTCCAGCTCCATGCCGTTGCCGAGGATGGTCACGCCGGAGGCGAGCCAGGCCGCGTTGAGCGCACCGGCCAGCCCCGCCAGCACCCCGGACAGCGTGTAGACCAGGATTTTCGTACGGGCCACCGGAGCGCCCATCAGCGCCGCCGCGTCCTCGTTGCCGCCGACCGCGTACACATGCTGACCGAAGCGCGTACGGCGCAGCACGACGGCTCCGGCGACGAACAGCGCCAGCGTGATCCACACGGGGTTGCCGACACCGAGGGTGGTGCCCTGACCGAGTTCGGCCAGGAACGAACCCTTGCCGATCAGATACGTCTCGGCGCCCTCGTCGGTGAGCGCCAGCATCAGACCGCGTGCGCCGAGCATGGCCGCCAGGGTGACGATGAACGGCGCCAGCCGGGAGCGGGCCACGAGCAGCCCGTTGACGACGCCGATCGCCCCGCACACCACCAGCGGCAGCAGCAGCGCCACCAGGGTGCCGTGCCGTGAACCCCAGGCCGCCAGGACCCCGCCCAGCGCGAACAGCGAGCCGACCGACAGGTCGATGCCCCCGGTGATGATCACAAAGGTCATGCCGAGCGCGACGATCGCCAGGAACGCCGAACTCGTCGCCATGTTGCCGACGTTGTCCCCGGTGGCGAAGGAGTCGAAGCTGAACGACGCCACCAGGGAGACGACCACCAGCACCGCCAGCGCGCCGTGCTGCTGGACCAGCGCGCTCACCCGCTCGGAGCGGGCGGGGCCCGCGGTCCCGCCGGCCGCCGACGGCTTCTCGTCGTCCGCCGGGGTCACCGGGGCGTCCGTCTTCGTGGCGGTCATCGCTTCCCCCGTCCCCGTGCCGCGTAGACCGCGGCGACGATCACTATGGCCTGCGCGATCTGGGTCCAGGAGGGCGGCAGATCGTGCTTGATGAGGGTGGCGGTGAGCAGCTGGATGAGGACGGCTCCCGCCACGGTGCCGGCGATGTTCACCCGGCCGCCGGTCAGCGGTGTCCCGCCGACCACGACGGCGGTGATGGCGGACAGCTCCATCAGGTTGCCCAGCGACGTCGGGTCACTGGCCTGGAGCCGCGCGGTGGCGAGGACGCCCGCCACGGCGGCGAGCAGCGCGCAGACGACGTACACCAGGATCAGCACCCGGCGCACCGGCAGTCCGGCGAGCTCCGCGGCCGGACGGCTGTCGCCGATGGCGAGGAGCTGCCGCCCGAAGGTGGTGCGGCGGACGACGAACGCCACCAGCACCGCCAGCACGGTGGCGATCAGGATCAGATACGGGATGCCCAGCATGTCGCCCGACCCCAGGGAGGCAAGCGAGGGATTGCGCAGGTCCTCCAGCTGCGGCAGCAGCACCAGGGCGACGCCCCGGCCGCCGACCATCAGCGCCAGCGTCGCCACGATCGGCTGCACCCCGACGAACGCCACCAGCGCTCCGTTGGCCAGTCCCACGACGGCGGCGAACACCGCCACCACGAGGAGGGCCGGCAGGAGTCCGTAGCCGAGGTAGAGGGCCGTCACGGAGGCCGCCAGGGCCATCACGGCACCGACCGACAGGTCGACGCCCTCGGTGCCGATGACCAGGGCCATGCCGAGCGCCACGATGATGACGGGGGCGACCTGCACGGCCTGGGTGCGGAAGTTCTCCGCGGACAGGAAGTGCGGGGTGATGGCGATGTTGACGACCAGCAGCAGCGCCACGCCGGCGTAGACGCCGTACGTCTGCAGCCACTGCAGGACGCGGGTCCTGTCCAGCGGGACGGTCTTGAGGGTGGCTTCAGCCATCGGTGGCCGTCCCCTCGACCGCGTCCTTCTCCGGGGCGTGCCCGGCGATGGTCCGCATCAGCTTGTCCTCGGTGACGTCGTCGCCGGTCAGTTCGCCGACGACCGCACCGTCCTTCAGTACGACCACGCGGTCGGACCCTTCGATCAGTTCCTCCAGATCGGAGGAGATGAGCAGGACGCCCAGGCCGTCCGCGGCCAGTTCGTCCACGAGTTTCTGCACCTCGGCCTTGGCGCCGACGTCGATGCCCCGGGTGGGCTCGTCCAGGAGCAGCACCTTCGGGTTCATCGCCAGCCAGCGGGCGAGCAGCACCTTCTGCTGGTTGCCGCCGGACAGCTCGCCGACCTTCTGCTGCGGCGAGGACGCCTTGATCCGCAGCCGCTCGATGAACGTGTCCACGATGCTGTCGACGCGCGCCTCGGAGACCAGGCCGAAGCGGGAGAGCCGGGGCAGCACGGCCAGCGAGATGTTCTCGCGCACCGACAGACCGGGCACGATGCCCTCGCTCTTGCGGTCCTCCGGCAGCAGGCTGATGCCCGCCCGGATGGCGGCGGGGGTGGAGCCGCCGCGCAGCGGGACCCCGGCCACCGTCACCCGGCCCGAACTCGTGCCGAGTGCACCGGAGATGGCTTTCGCGGTCTCGGTGCGTCCGGAGCCGAGCAGCCCGCCGAGACCGACGACCTCGCCGGGACGGATGCTCACCGACACCTCGTTCAGCTTGTGCGGGACCGTCAGCTCGACGGCCTCCAGCACCGGCCGGCTGCCGGTGGCGTGGTGGTCGCCGGTGAACTTCGTCAGGCCCTCCTCGCGGACCTCGCCCAGCTCCCGGCCCAGCATGGTGGAGACCAGGGAGAGCCGGTCGAGGTCGGCGAGCCGGCCGTGGTGGACGCGACGGCCGTCGCGCAGCACGGTGACCGTGTCGCACACGGCGTACAGCTCGTCGAGGCGGTGGCTGACGTAGACGACGGCGATCCCCTCGTCGCGCAGCCGGCGGATCACCGAGAACAGCGTCTCGACCTCCCGCGGCTCCAGCGACGAGGTCGGCTCGTCCATGATGACGATCCGGGCCTCGCTCGCCACGGCACGCGCCAGGGCGACCATCTGCTGCGCGCCGACCCCGAGGGTGCGCAGCGGCCGGCGGACGTCCACCCGGACGCCGTAGGCGCGCAGCGCCTCCTCGGCCTCCCGGTTCATGCGGGCGGAGTCCAGCAGGCCGAGACGGGTGCGCGGCTCACGGCCCAGGAAGAGGTTGCGGGCCACGCTCAGCAGCGGGATGAGGTTGACCTCTTGGTAGATGGTCGAGATCCCGGCCTTCTGGGCCTCCAGCGGCGTGCCGAAGGAGACCTCACGGCCCTGGAAAACGATGTCACCGGCGTCGGGCCGGTAGACCCCGGTGAGGAGTTTGATGAGGGTCGACTTGCCGGCGCCGTTCTCGCCGATCAGGGCGTGGACCTCACCGGGGTGCAGGGTCAGGTTCACGTCGTCCAGGGCCCGGACGCCGGGGAAGGACTTGCTCAGTCCGCGGACGGCGAGGACTTCGGCGGGGGGAGCCACCTGTGCCTCCAGGAAGAAAGGGGTGACGGACGGACAGGGGCCCGGAGACCGGGCCCCGCGACGGGATCAGTAGGCCTTGCCGAGGTCCTGCTCGGCGTTGTCCGCGGTGTAGGCGCTGTCCTGGATCACGATGTCCTGGGCGACTTCCTTGCCCTGGGTGAAGGTGTCCAGCGTCTGGAACGCCAGCGGGCCGAACCTCGGGTTGGACTCGACGACGCCGCTGATCCAGCCGTCGACGACGCCCTGGACGGCATTGCGCGTACCGTCGACCGTGATGATCTTGATGTCGCCGGCCTTCTTGCCCGCGCCCTTCAGCGCGGCGACCGCGCCGAGGCCCATCTCGTCGTTCTCCGCGTAGATGCCCTTGATGCCGGGCTTGGACTGGATGAGCTGCTCGGTGACCTGCTGGCCCTTCTCACGGGTGAAGTCACCGGTCTGCTCGAACACGACCTTCAGGCCGGGGGCCTTCTCGGCGACGCGTTCCTTGAAGCCCTTGGTGCGCTCGGTGGTGACGTTGTTCCCGGCCGAGCCCAGCAGGATGGCGACCTCGCCCTTGCCGCCGGTGGCCTCGATCATCTGGTCGGCGGCGCGGCGGCCCTGCTCGACGAAGTCCGAGGCGATGAAGGAGACGTAGTCCTTGCACGCCGTGGCGTTGATCTTCCGGTCGATGGTGACGATCGGGACCTTCTTCGCGGCGGCGGCCTGCAGCACCGGGTCCCAGCCGTCGGAGTTGAGCGGCGCGATCACCAGCAGGTCGACACCCTTGGCGAGCAGCGTCTGGACGTCGCTGATCTGCTTGGAGAACTGCGACTGGGCGTTGGCGGTCAGCAGCTTGACGCCTCTCTTGTCCGCCTCGTCCTTGATGGACTGCGTCTCCGCGATACGGAACGGGTTGGCCTCCTTCTCCGACTGGGAGAAGCCGACGGTGGCGCCCTTCAGGTCGAGCTTCTCGCCGCCGTAGGCGTCGATGGTGCACGTCTCGCTGCCCGGCTTCGGCGTGACGACCTTCTGCTCGGCGCCGGCGGCGGCCGCCGGGGACTTCTTGCCGCCCGACGCGTCGTCCTCCGACTTGGCGCAGGAGGTGACGGTCAGGGCCACGGCGGCGGCCAAGGCCACGACCACGGGACGGGCGAGAAGGTGAGAACGGTGAGTGGTGCGCTGCATGGTGACCCCGATCCAGGTGACGCCGAAAGGGAACTAGTAGGCGAAGGACGCGCAGATGTGGAGCTGCTCCCCCTGTGCGAAGCGGCGTCCGGTGCGCCGCAAGGAGGTTTTACATCGTTGGAAGGAGGCTGTAAACCCCTTGTGCACAAGGTGCGAGGGGACGCGGGGGCGTGAGCGGCACCGCAAGCGCATTCTGCGGAGAACGGGGTGTGCGCGCGGTCGGCCGTCGTGAAGTGGCCCCGGTGGGGGGCGGATTCACCGTACCCGCGGCACTCGCCCCCTCCGCGTTCCCTGGGGGCCCACGGGAACCGGGTGCGGAGGCGGACGTGTCACTCGCGCCGGTTCCCGCCGGGTGAGCGGGGACCGCATGGCCGGACGCCTGTCCCGGACGGGGCTGAGACCGGCTCGGACAGGCGCCGGCCTGTCCGGGGCAGCCGGCTGTCATCGCCGGTGAGGCCTCGGGCTCACCGGACCGGACCGGCCGCGCGCTGTCGCCGGACGGTCCGCGCGACAGCCGGCCGGGCGGACGGAAAGTGTCTTTGGGCCAAGCGGGAACGAGGAGGGCGACGTCCTTGTTCCCGCTTGGCCCGGAGGTGCTTCGCGGTGCCACGAGCGGCCGGGCGCGCCGGCCGGACACGGCCGCGGCGCGGCTTCCCGCGCGGCCGTGGACCGTGATGTCAGGAGCTCGCCGGCCTGCCCACCGTGCTCTCGCGTTCCACGAGCCGGTAGTCCGCCCAGACGCGCCGCGGCTCCGGCGCCCGGTCGCTGAGGCGGGCGAGTACCGACTCCACCGCCAGCCGGCCGATGGCGGCCTTGTCCGGCGACACGGACGTGAGCGTCACCGCCCCGAAGCGTCCCTCGATCACGTCGTCGAAGCCGACGACGGCGATGTCCTCCGGTACCCGCAGCCCCCGTTCGTGCAGCACCCGCATCGCCCCGATCGCCATCGGGTCGTTGTAGGCGAACACCGCGTCGGGCCGCCGTCCGCTGTCGAGGATGTGGTTCATGGCCAGTGCCCCGTCGGCGTGTCCCCAGCCGTCGGTGGCGGCGACGAGCCCCTCGTCGGACGACAGCCCCGCGGCGGTCAGTTCCTCGCGCCAGCCCCGCACGCGCAGTTGCGCGGGCTCGCTGCGTCCGCGCCGGGCCCCGATGAACGCCACCTCCCGGCGCCCGAGACCGATCAGGTGCCGGACGGCGGCGCGGGCCGCGGCCACGTTGTCGATGGCGATGTGGTCGTACGGCAGGTCGTAGTCCCGCTCGCCGAGCAGCACCAGCGGCACGTCCTCGGCGCGGTCGCGCAGGTCCTCGGTCTCCAGCTCGATGGGACTCAGGATGAGTCCGTCGATGACCCGGGCCCGGAAGCCCTGGCTCACCAGCAGCTCCTGCTCGCGCATGCCCCCGGTGTGGTCGAGCAGCACGATGTAGTCGTGCTCGGACGCGGCGTCGATGACGGAGGCGGCCAGTTCGGCGAAGTAGGGGTTCCCGAGTTCGGGCAGGGCGAGCGCGATGATGCCCGTACGCCCCTTCCTCAGATGCCTGGCGGCGAGGTTGGGCCGGTAACCGAGCGCGTCGATGGACCGCTGGACACGCTCACGCATGGCCGGGGTGACGTGCTGGTAGTTGTTCACCACGTTGGAGACGGTCTTGATGGAGACCCCCGCGTGCGCGGCGACGTCCTTGAGGCTGACCCGCACGGCAATCCCTTCGTGAGCGGCCCGCCCCGGTCGGTCGGTGCGGATGCGCGCCGTCACCACGAGCCGTGCGCCGAGCCGCTGGGTTCAAGTTTTACAACGTTATACATGCCGTCCCGTGACACTGACAAGGCGCGAACGAGGGCGTGTCGAGAACGGCCCACGGACCGCACCGGCCCGGCCGGCCCCCCGGACGCGGGCCCTGGGGGGCGCGAGGGGAGCGGATCTCCCGGCGGCACGCCGGCGGCGGGCCGTTCCGGTGGGGGAATCGCTCCGATCGGTGTCCCGCCGCCGGATCCGCCGACGGCATCCGTCCACCGGAGCGGCCCCGTGGCCATGGGCGGGCGGCCGTCGTCCGGACCGGGCCGGCCCGTCCCCTCAACCTCCCGAACTCTCCCGCACGATCAGCCGGTGCCCCGCCGTCTCGTCGACCGCCGGCCCGCCCGGCCCGTCCGCGTCGATACGGTCCAGCAGCAGCTCCACCGCCCGCCGCGCGATGCCCTGTTTGTCCGGGGCGACGGTGGTGACGGTGGGGATGCTGAACCGGGTGGCCTCGATGTCGTCGAACCCGACCACGTCCAGGTCCTTCGGCACCGTCCAGCCGTCCTCGTGCAGGGCCCGTATCGCACCCAACGCCAAGTGGTCGTTGAGGCAGAGCATCGCGTCCGGCCGCTCCGGCAGCCGCATGAGGGCACGGGCGGCGGCGGCCCCGTCGGCCCAGCGGAACGCGGGGACGGGAAGGACCAGTTCGTCGTGCGGTTCGACCCCGGCCGCGGCCAGGGCCTCCTGGTGTCCGACCGTGCGCAGCCGGCTGGTGTTCCGCGACCCGTGCGGGTCGCCGCCGATCACCGCGATGCGCCGGCGCCCCCGCGACAGCAGGTGCTCGGTCGCCTCGCGCGCCGCCGTCACGTTGTCGATCGCGACATGGTCGGCGCTGCCGGGCAGGTTGCACTCACCCAGCAGCACCAGCGGCAGCCGGGTGTCACGATCGGCCAGGTCGCGGGGGAGCAGGGCGAGCGGCGAGAGGATGACGCCGTCGGTGAACTGGGCGTCGAACCCCCGCACCGCGGCCAGTTCCTTCTCGTGCCGTCCGCCGGTCTCGACCAGCAGCGTGGTGCTGCCCCGGCGTTCGGTCTCCGCCATGACGTGCCGGGCCAGCTCGGCGAAATAGGCGACGTCCAGGTCCGGCACGGCCAGCGCGATCATGCCCGTACGGCCCCGGCGGAGCTGCCGTCCGGCGATGTTGACCCGGTAGCCGAGCGCGTCGATGGCCTCCCGCACCGCGGTCCGGGTCTGCTCGGAGACGTGCTCGTAGTCGTTGAGGACGTTCGACACGGTCTTCGCCGAGACGCCGGCGTACTCCGCGACGTCCTTGATCCTGGGCCTGCCCATGCTTCCCTTCTCGTCCCTCCCGCTGACGGGGGGATCGTAGTGGCAGCTCCGCCGGACGGGGCCGCGGGCGGCGTGGATCGTTCCGTCGAAAACTTTCCGCCGCCGCCATTTACATCGATGTAATCGTATGGTCGCATGACCCCGTACACAGCGCACCTGCACTGATGAGGAGCAGCATGAGCACGCCCCTGCCCCCGGACGTCCCGCGTCCGGAGTACCCCCGGCCCCAGTTCGTCCGCGAGGCCTGGCTGAACCTCAACGGCCGCTGGCAGTTCGAGACGGACCGCGGGGACAGCGGACTGGAGCGCGGACTGCGCGACCGCGACCTCACGGGCGAGATCCTCGTGCCCTTCTGTCCCGAGTCCGAACTGTCGGGCATCGGCGACACGGACTTCATGGAGGCCGTCTGGTACCGGCGCACGGTCACGATCCCGGCCGAGTGGTCCGGCAACGACGTACTGCTGCACTTCGGTGCGGTGGACCACGACGCCACCGTCTGGGTCAACGGCACCGAGGTGGCCCGCCACCGCGGCGGCTTCACCCCCTTCACCGCGGAACTGCGCGGGGTGGCCGCGCCCGGTGAGGAGGCCGTGATCGTGGTCCGCGCCCG
Source organism: Streptomyces sp. NPDC014676 (assembly GCF_043084105.1). Taxonomy (NCBI): domain Bacteria; kingdom Bacillati; phylum Actinomycetota; class Actinomycetes; order Kitasatosporales; family Streptomycetaceae; genus Streptomyces; species Streptomyces sp. NPDC014676. The sequence continues at coordinate 89,438 of NZ_JBIBZI010000010.1, forward strand.
CGACACCCGGCACGGCCCGCAGGCTCGCGGCAAGCAGGCCACCTGGTACGCCAACACCCACTGCCACTACACCCGGACCACCGGGATCTGGCAGACGGTGTGGCTCGAACCGGTGCCGGCCACGGCCCGTCTCAAGCGCCCGCGGATCACCCCCGACCTGGGCTCGGGTTCCTTCCACATCGACCTCCCGGTCACCGGCAACCTGCCGGGCCACCGGGTGCGGGCGGTCCTCACGGACGAGCGCGGCGAGGTCGTGTCCGCCTCCGCCCGCGCCGACCTCGACCTGTGCCCCCGGCTGGTGCTGACCGTGCCCGAGGACCGGCTGCGCACCTGGTCCCCGGCCGACCCGCACCTGTACGACCTGCGCCTCCAGCTTCTCGACGCGGCGGGCGGGGTCGTCGACGAGGCGACGTCGTACGCCGGACTGCGCTCGGTCGCCCTCCACGGCAAGCGGGTCCTGATCAACGGCGAGCCGGTGTTCCAGCGGCTGGTGCTCGACCAGGGCTACTACCCGGACGGCCTGATGACCGCGCCCACCGACGCCGACCTCGTGCGCGACATCGAACTCGGGCTGCGGGCGGGCTTCAACGGGGCCCGGCTGCACCAGAAGGTGTTCGAGGAGCGCTACCTCTACCACGCCGACCGCCTCGGCTACCTGGTGTGGGGCGAGTTCGGTGACTGGGGTTGCGAGACCGGCGTACGCGACGACAACCAGCGCCCCGACGCCAGTTACGTCGCCCAGTGGCTGGAGGCCCTGGAACGCGACCACTCCCACCCGTCGGTCATCGGCTGGTGCCCGCTCAACGAGACGTACCAGCACCTGCACGACCGGATCACCCAGCTCGACGACGTCACCCGGGCGATGTTCCTGGCCACCAAGCAGGCCGACCCCAGCCGCCCGGTGATCGACGCCTCCGGCTACGCCCACCGCGTGCCCGAGACCGACGTCTACGACGCGCACTGCTACGAACAGGACCCGCGCGCCTTCGCCGGGACCATGGCCGGACTCGCCGAGGACCGCCCGTACGTCAACACCGGCCCCGACGGCCGCGACTGGTCCGTCCCCTACCGCGGACAGCCCTACTTCTGCAGTGAGTTCGGCGGCATCTGGTGGGACGCGGCCGTGGCCGCGACCGCCGCCGGCGACGAGCGGGGAACGTCCTGGGGGTACGGCGAACGGCCGCGCAGCACCGAGGAGTTCCTGGCCCGTTTCACCGGCCTGGTGGACGTCCTGCTCGACGACCCGGACATGTTCGGCTACTGCTACACGCAGCTCACCGACGTCTTCCAGGAACGCAACGGCGTCTACGGCTTCGACCGCGCCGAGAAGTTCGACACCGCCGTACTGCGCCGCGTCCAGCAGCGCGCGGCCGCCTTCGAATCCGCCGGCTGAGACGATCCGCTCCCGGCCCGGCGGACGACCGGAACCGGGACCCCGTCCGCACGGCATGTCGTCCGCGGCGTCCGCCGGTGATGTACATCGATGTAGAGAAAGGTAGTGCCATGGTCGACCTGCCTGGCCCACGGGCCGCCTCCGTCCCGCCGGACGGCAGCCGCGCCGCGCCGTCCCGACGGGGCCTGCTCCGGGCCTCGTTGGCCTCCGCCGCCGTACTCCTCGGCGGCGGGGCGCTCGCCGGCTGCGGAGCCGCGTCCGCCGCGTCGGACCCGCGCACCGTGCGCATGTGGGACCTGTTCAGCGGCGCCGACGGCGCACTGCTCGACGAACTCATCGGCACCGCACGGTCCGAGATGCCCGGCACCCGCGTCGAGCGGACCGTGCTGGAATGGGGCACGCCCTACTACACCAAGCTCGCCATGGCCTCGGCCGGCGGGCGCGGCCCGGACGTCGCCGTCTCCCACATGTCGCGCCTGGCCGGATACGCGCCGCTCGGACTGCTCGATCCCTGGGACACCGGCCTGCTCGCCGAATTCGGCGTCCACGAGCAGGACTTCGCCGAGGCGGTCTGGGGCCGCACCCAGTTCGAGAACCGGACCTTCGCCATCCCGCTGGACACCCACCCGTTCATCGTCTTCTACCACCCGGAACCCGTCCGCGAGGCCGGACTGCTGACCGGCGACGGAAGCCTCGACCAGGACGCCTTCTCCACCCCCGAGCGGTTCCTCGAAGCCGGCCGGGAACTGGCCAAGGCCTCCGGCAAGCAGGGCATCGCCTTCGGCTACGTCAACGACACGGCGCAGGGCTGGCGGCTGTTCTACGGGCTCTACCGGCAGACCGGCAACGACTTCGACCTGCCCGTCGGCGGGGAGGTCACGGCGAACACCGACGCGATGACCGAGGTCATCGCCTTCATGCAGAAACTGGTCGACGGCCGCGCCAACCCGCGCCGCCTCGACTACCCGGCGGCCCTCGCCCACTTCACCAACAGCCAGAGCGCCATGATCCTCTCCGGCGAATGGGAACTCGGCACCTTCCGGGCCGCCGACCCGAAGCTCGGGGCCGCGCCCTTCCCCACCGTGTTCGGCACCCCGGCGGTCTACGCCGACTCCCACTCCTTCGTGCTGCCGCGCCGGCCCGGGCCCGACGAGGCACACCGCAGGCGCACCCACCAGGCGGTGGCCGCGATCCTCAAGACCGGCCAGACCTGGGCGAAGGCCGGTCACATCCCCGCGTACCAGCCGGTGACCCGCACCCGGGAGTACGCGCGGCTGGAGCCGCAGGCGCGGTACGCGCAGGCGGCCGACCACGTGGTGCTCGACCCGGCCGTCTGGTTCGCCGGAGCCGGCTCCGACTTCCAGAACTCCATGTCGCAGGTGCTCCAGCAGGCGTTGCTCGACGGCCTGGCGCCCGACCGCGCGGCCCGCGCCATGGTCGAGCGGATCAACACCGCCCTCTCCAAGCCCAGCCCGGCCTGAGCCGCCGCGAAGGAGGCAGCAGATGTCCACCGAACTCGCTTCCCGCGGCCGTCCGAAGGCCGCCCGCCCCGCCCGAGGACCCGGCGCGACACCGCGCCGCGCCTTCTCCCCGGGACTCCTCTTCGCCCTGCCGTTCCTCGTCCTGTTCGTCCTCTTCATGCTCTGGCCGCTGGTCCAGGGCGCCTGGATGAGCCTCACCGACACCTCGCTCGCCGCCCAGGACCCGTCCTTCATCGGACTGGACAACTACGCGGAGGCCCTCGGCGACGCCGAGATGTGGCGCACGATGTGGCACACCGTGTGGTTCACCGTCGTCTCCACCGTGCCCCTGGTGGTCGTCGCCCTCGGCATGGCCCTGCTGGTGTACACCGGACTGCCCGGACAGTGGGTGTGGCGGCTCGCGTTCTTCGCCCCGTACCTGCTGCCGGTCGGTGTGATCGGTCTGCTGTGGGGCTGGCTCTACCAGCCGGACCTCGGCCTTTACAACCACCTGCTGCAGGCGGTTGGACTGGACGGCTACGCCTGGCTGAGCGACGAGTCCGTCGCCCTGTACGCCATCGTGATCGCCACCCTGTGGTGGACCGTCGGCTTCAACTTCCTGCTGTTCCTGGCCGCGCTGCAAGCCGTGCCCGACCACCTGTACGAGGCCGCCGCCCTGGACGGCGCCGGCGCCTGGCGGCGGCTGTGGCACGTGACGCTCCCGCAGCTGCGGCGCATCATCGGCGTCGTCACGGTGCTGCAGATCCTCGCCTCGCTGAAGGTCTTCGACCAGGTGTACCTGCTCACCAAGGGCGGGCCCGACGGCTCCACCCGCCCCGTCGTCGAGTACCTCTACGACATGGGCTTCACCGGATACCGCCTCGGCTACGCCTCCGCCATCGCCTACGTCTTCTTCGCCCTCATCGTCCTCGCCTCCGCCGTGCAGTTCGTCGCCCTTCGCCGCAGGGAGAAGTGACATGACCTCCATCGACGTCCCGACACGGCCCGCGCGCCGCTCGGTCTCCCCGCTCCCCGCCGCGCGCCGGGCCCACCGCGACCGGCCGGTCCCGGGGCGCGGACCCCACCTCACCCTCGGCCCGGGCCGGCTGTCCCGCGTCCTGGCCCTGGCGGCCCTCGCGGTGATGGCGCTGATCTGGCTGCTGCCGATGGCCTGGGCCGTGCTCACGGCGTTCAAGTCCGAACAGGACGCCAGCGACCCGGTCCACTGGATCCGGCCGCAGGGCGGCTTCACCCTGGACGGCTTCCGCACGGTGATCGAGCGCGGCGACCTGCCCCTGTGGATGCTGAACAGCTTCTTCATCGCGGCGGCCGTCACCGTCATCACCGTGGCCGTGTCCGCGATGGCCGGCTACGCCTTCTCCCGCACGCTGTTCCGCGGCCGGCGGTGGCTGTTCACCGTCACCATGGCGTCGATCCTGGTGCCGCCGCAGCTCCTGATCGTGCCGTGGTTCCAGCAGATGCTCACCCTGGACCTGGTGGACACCTACGCGGCGGTGATCCTGCCGCAGACGGTCGCGCCGGTGATGGTCTTCATCCTGAAGAAGCACTTCGACTCCCTCCCGCGCGAGCTGGAGGAGGCGGCCCGCATCGACGGCGCCGGACACGCCCGGATCTTCTGGTCCGTGATGCTCCCGCTGTCCCGCCCGATGCTCGCCGCGGTGTCGATCTTCGTGTTCATCGGTGCGTGGAACAACTTCATGTGGCCGTTCGTGTCCACCTCCGACCCGGCACTGATGACCCTGCCGGTCGGCATCACCGCGGTGAAGGACGCGTACGGCGTGAACTACGCCCAGACCATGGCGTCCTCGGTACTGGCCGCGCTGCCCCTCGTGCTGGTGTTCGTCTTCTTCCAGCGGCACATCGTGAAGTCGGTGGCGACGACCGGCCTCGGCGGTCAGTGACCCCGGTGGCGTGCCGCCGGGGGACCGGGGCCGGGTGAGGCGTTAGCGTCGGGACATGGCCGGTGATCGTCGCGGATGGCGGGTGTGTCTGCTCGGCGGTGCGGTGTTCGCGGTGTGCATGACCGGCACCACGCTGCCCACCCCGCTCTACCCCCTGTACCAGCAGAAGTTCGGCTTCTCCGAGCTGACGGTCACCGTCGTCTACGCCGTGTACGCCTTCGCGGTCATCGGAGTACTGCTGCTGGCCGGCAACGCCTCGGACGCCGTGGGCAGACGTCCGGTGCTGCTGTGGGGCCTGGGCTGCGCGGCCGCGAGCGCCGTCTGCTTCCTGTGCGCCACCGCGCTGGGCTGGCTGTACGCCGGACGGCTGCTGTCGGGGCTCTCCGCCGGACTGTTCACCGGGGCCGCCACGGCGTACGTCATGGAGTCGGCACCGCCCGGCGGAACCTCACGGGCCACGTTCGTCGCCACCGCCGTCAACATGGGCGGCCTCGGCTGCGGCCCGCTGCTCGCCGGAGTCCTCGCCGAGTACGCGCCCTGGCCGCTGTACCTGCCGTTCGCCGTGCACCTCGCCCTGGTGGCCTGCGCGGCCGCCGTCCTGCTGCGGCTCCCGGAGACCGTGGCGGAGCGCCGCCCGCTGAACACCGTACGGCCGCGGCGGCCCGGCGTGCCCCCGCGGGTGCGGCCGGTGTTCGGCCCGGCGGCGACCGCCTCGTTCGTGGGATTCGCTCTGCTCGGCGTGTTCACCTCCGTCAGCCCGGCCTTCCTCGCGCGGTACCTGGACGTGACCGACCACGCCGTGAGCGGACTGGTCGTGGCGCTGGCCTTCTTCACCTCGACCGGCGGGCAACTGGCCGCCGGCCGGGTCGGCACGGTCCGGTCACTGCCGCTGGGGTGCGCCGGACTCCTCGCCGGGCTGGCGCTGCTCGCGGGCGCGTTGTACTGGGACCTGCTGACGCTGGTGGTGCTGAGCGCGGTCACCGGAGGGTTCGGCCAGGGGCTCGCGTTCCGCGGCGCGCTGTCCGCGGTGAGCGGGGCGTCCCCGCCGGACCGGCGCGCGGCGGTGATCTCGACGCTGTTCGTGGTGGCGTACCTGGGCATCTCGGTGCCGGTCATCGGAGTGGGGCTGCTGACGGGTCCGATGGGCCTGGAGGACGCGGGCCTGGTGTTCATCGCCTGTATGGGAGTCCTCGTCGTGGCCGCGGCCGGCTATCTGCTGCGGCGGCCGGTGCCGGCGGGGACATGACCGCCGGCTCACCGACAACGCCGGACGGGTCCGGCACGCCGAGGAACTGGACGACGCCATCTCCGCCTGGACCGCGCGACTGCCGCACGACGACGTGCCCAAGCTCCTGGACGACGGGCAGATCCCCTCCGGCCCCATCGTCACGGCCGCGGAGATCGCCGAGGACCCCCCCACTACGCGGCACGCGGCATGCTCGAACGCCACCGCGTCACGGTCAGCGCGGGGGACGAGCGCGAGGTGACCTTCCCGGGCATCGTCCCGAAGTTCACCGAGGAGCCCGGCCGCACCCGCTGGCTCGGCCCGGAGCTCGGTGAACACACCGACGCCGTGCTGGCCGAGATCGGAATCGACGAAGCACGGCGCACCGCGCTGCGCGCCCTGGGAGTGGTGTGAATGAACGACCTGCCCGACCGCGTCCTGATCACGGAGGTGCTGCTCCGTGACGGCCTGCAGATCGAACCCGTGGTGGTGCCCACCGCCGACAAGGTCCGGCTCGCCTACGGGCTGCTCGAAGCCGGCTTCACCTCGCTCGAGATCGGCTCGTTCCTCCACCCCGGCAAGGTGCCGCAGATGGCGGACACGGACCGGCTGGCCGCGGAGCTGCGGACCGGCCTCGCTGCACACGCTCGTCTTCAACGAACGGGGCGCCCGCCGGGCCCTGGACGCCGGGGCCCGTCACGTCCGGCTGACCGTCTCGGCGAGCGACGGTCACAGCCGGGCCAACGCCGGGGTGCCCACCCGGGAGGCCCTGGACCGGCTCCGGCCCGCCGTGGAACTGCTGTCCGCGGCCAAGGTGCAGCTCGAGGCCACCGTCGCCACCGCGTTCGTCTGCCCCTTCGACGGCGAGACACCCCCCGCGGACGTGGTGGACCTGGCCCGAAGTCTGGCCGGCTTCGGCATCTCGGTGCTGCATCTGGCCGACACCATCGGCGCCGCCAGTCCCTGGCACATCCGGCGGACGGTCACCGCCGTACGGAGGGAACTCCCGGACCTGCCCCTGGGGCTGCACCTGCACAACACCTACGGCATGGCCTCAGCCAACGCCTGGGAGGCACTCCACCTCGGAATCCGCCGCTTCGACGCCGCGCTCGGCGGAGTCGGCGGCTGCCCGTTCGCCCCCGGCGCCGCCGGGAACATGGCCACCGACGACCTGGTCAACCTCTGCCACCACGCCGGCATCGCCACGGGCGTCGACGTGGACCGGCTCGTGACCCTCCGCGCGGAACTCCAGGCGCTGCTGGGGCGCAAGCTCACCTCGGCCCTGGCCGCCGTCCCCTCGGCCCCGGCACCACTGCGTGCCACGGAGGTGCCCGGCTGACATACCGTATGTCCTCGTAGACGGCTGAGTCCTGGCGGGGAGACACGGTGATGAGCACGAACGACAAAGGCGGCACGGCGCCCCTGCTGGTCCTGCGGAAGATCCGGCAGATCCTCGAGTGCTTCACCTGGAACAGCCGGAGCTGAACCTCCAGCAGATCACCAAGGCCACCGGTCTGCCCGCCAGCACCTGCCAGCGCCTCGTCCACAACCTGGTGCGTGAGGGGTTCCTGGACCGCGTCGAGGACACCTACCGGATCGGTCTGGGCCTGGTGCGCTGGGCGGCGCCCGGCACGTTCGGCCTGGACATGGTCCAGCTCACCCGCCCCGCGGTGCAGCGGCTGCGCGACCGCACCGGCGAGAGCGCCTGTCTGTACGTACGGGACGGGGCGTTCCGCACGGTCGTGTCACTCGCCGAGACCCGGCACGTGGTGATGCGCCTGTTCATGGTCGGCATGGTGATGTCGCTGCACGCCGGCTCGGCCGGGAAGGTCTTCATGGCCTTCGACCCCTCGGCGCGCCGGGCCGCCGTCAGTCACGGTCTCACCCGGCACACCGGACGCACGATCGTCGACATCGACGTACTGGACCGGCAGCTGGAGGAGATCCGCGGGAGCGGCTTCTCGGCGACGTTCGAGGAACGCGGTCTGGGGCGGCCTCCATCAGCGCGCCGGTGTTCGGCAGCAGCGGCGAACTGGTCGCCGCCGTCGGCATCGGAGCGCCGACCCAGCGACTCACCCCGTCCGACGTCGCCGGCCTCGCCCCCCTCGTGATCGAGGCGGGCGAGGAGGCGTCCCGGCGCCTGGGCTACCGCCCCGGCAGCCGGCTGGAACCGGCCGGCACCGACTGATCAGCCGTCCGGCGCGGTACGGCGTCCGTGCCGGGGGACCGTCGCAGCCGGCTCAAGCCTGCCGGACCGCGCCCGTCGGCTGAGCGTCCGCCGTCGCGTCGTCGTCCGCCCCGGCCTCCTCGTCGGCCTCGGCGGGGCTCGTCGTGTCGTCCGTCCCGGCGGGGCTCGCAGCGTCGTCGGGCTCGGCGCGGCTCGTCGTGTCCTCCGGTTCCGATGCCGGTTCCCGTGTCCGCTCCGGTTCCGGCACGGGCGTCTGGTCCGCTTCCTGTTCCGGTGACGGCTCCGGCAGGGCGGGATCCGCCGGAGCGGGACGCAGATCGTCGCGGACGTCCGCCACGATGAGGGCCACCACGGCGGCCGAGCCGACCAGTTCCAGGAAGGACTGCAGGGTGCCGAGCGGGGACGCGAGGAGCGTGTCCGCGTCGGCGGATCCCCACAGCTTGGTGAAGGCGGTCGGCATCATGAACAGGGCGAGGCCGAGCGAGAAGCCGGTGGCGCTGGGGCGGCGCCTGCCCGCCAGCACCATGCCCACGCCGCACAGCACGGTCAGACAGGCCCACTGCCAGGGAGAGGACACCCCGAGCACCGCGTGCCCGGCACCCTTTCCGGCCAGCAGGTCCCCGAGAGCGTCGGGCCCGATGTCGAAGGCCGTCAGGGCGTTGCGGGCGATGTAGAAGCAGTTCAGTACGGCGAGCAGCACGCAGGAGGCCGCCGCTGTCACCTTCACGGGCCGCACACCGCCCGCCAGGGCCGCCTCCCGGGCCGCGGCCTCGTGCTCCAGTCGGCGCACCCGGAGCAGCAGCGCGGCCTGGACGAGGACGATCAGCAGCGCGAGCAGGCAGGTGGTACCCACCGCGGTCAGTGACGGTCCGTCAAGACCGCCGAACCAGGGGTCGGACGGCGAGTCGAGCAGCCAGTACCAGACGACGGGCGCCCGGAAGGCCAGGGTCGTGGCGCACACCGTCAGCAACAGACCGCCGGCGCCCCGCACCCGCAGCAACGTGGCGCAGGCCGCAGCCAGTTGGAGCGCCGCGAGGCCCAGGTCCACCGAACTGGTCGCGGCCAGGCCGGACGCGGGACCCTTGGTCCAGACGGACCACACCTCGGGGACACCCTGGCCGACCACGTCGTACAGGAGCCAGAAGGCCGAGTGTGCGAACAGGACCAGGCTCAGGGAGCCCAGAACGATCCGCACGTGATGCATCGACATGGCTGGGCGGTTCATGGTTCTCCGTGCGCTGTGAGGTGGTCCGGGAGCGCCGGACGCGGCTATGGCTCGACAACGATGTCCGCGACTCGGGACTGCCCTGTTCGCGTGGTGACGGGGCGAGAGCGTAGCACGGATGTTGAACCTTAAAGGATGCGTTGTGGGGGGAAGTCGAGCAGGTCGGGGCGGGGTGGCCGGCGGCCGTTCACTCGGGCCAGGCGGAGTTCTGGATGACGTCGACGAAGTCGGTCCGGCGGAAGCCGGGGACGAAGTGTTCCAGGACATCGGCGTTGACCGTGCCGAAGGTGGTGTCGGGGCGGTGCCTGAAGCCGTCGGTGAACGCCTCGAGGATCTGTCGCTTGAAGTCCGGACGGGGGTGGGCCGCGGTGACCTCGTCGATCTGTTCGCGGGTGAGGCGGGTGAGGTGCAGGCCGAGCACATCGGTCTCCACACCCGCCGTGGTGGCGGCGATCTCGGGGGCCAGTCCGTAGGGCACCTCCGGGGTGGTGTGCAGGGCGATGGCCGTCCACACCGTGCCCGCGTCGCCTTCGGTCAGGCCGTGCGCCAGCAGGAAGGAGCGGGCGTGGTCGGCACCGTCCATCTCGAACCGCTGGCCGTCACCGCGGTACGGCGCGACCAGACCGGTGTCGTGGAACAGCGCCGCCACGTAGAGGAGTTCGGGGTCGGGCCGGAGTCCGCGCGCGGCGGCCTGCAGGCTGCCGAACAGATAGACCCGGCGGGAGTGGTGGAAGATCAGGGGCGGTGTGGTGTCGCGGATCAGATCGGTCGCGGCCTTGGCCAGAGGGCTGTCGGGAATTGCTACGCCGGCGATCTTCTCGGTCATGACTGTCTCCTCGGGCTGTGCTGACCGGACATCCCCACGATCCGCCCGCGGAGGTCTCCGCGTCCGCTACGAAATGGCCGACAACCCCTCGGAAACGGCCACCCGTCACCCGCCGGGGCGGGGAGTGGGGGAGCCCGGGCCCGTGGTGCCGAACCGTTGCCGGTACGTGGTCGGTGACACGCCCAGACGGCGCGCGAAGGCGCGCCGCAGACTCTCGTAACCGGGGAAGCCCGACAGCGCGGCGGCCTGGGTGGCGTTGTGCCCGGCGTCCAGGAGGGCCTTCGCCTTGTCGAAGCGGATCAGTTCCACGTATTTCATCGGTGTGGTGTCCAGCTCGGTGCGGAACATGCGGGTCAGGTGCCGCGGGCTGACCCGGACCCGGGCGGCCAGCGACTCCAGACTGTGATCGGCCGTCGGATCCGCCTGGACCGCGTCCAGCACCATCCGCAGGACCGGTGTCCGCGGGGCGGGGCCCCGGAGCGAGGCGGAGAACTGCGACTGCCCGCCGGACCGCTGCATGTACACCACGAGTGAGCGGGCGACGCTGCGGGCCGGACCGGGTCCGTGGTCCTCCTCCACGAGGGCGAGCGCGAGGTCGATGCCCGCGGTGACACCGGCCGACGTGTACGTCGTGCCGTCCTTGACGAAGATCGCGTCGGGTTCCACCCGCGTGGTCGGACAGCGCCGGGCCAGCAACGCCGTGTGCTGCCAGTGCGTCGTCGCCCGTTTGCCGTCGAGCAGACCCGCCGTGCCCAGGATGAACGCACCGGTGCAGATGGAGGCGACCCGGCCGGCCTCGGAGGCCAGTTTCCGCGCGACCGCGCCGAGTTCCTCGTCGACGGGGGACGTGGGCACCTTGTCGCCGCCCACGACGAGCAGGGTGTCGAAGGAGGGGGCGCCGAGGGCGTCCGCGTCGGCCGGCACGCGGACGCCGATCGAGGAGCGCACGGAGCCGCCGCCGACCGAGACGACGCTCAACCGGTAGTCGGCGCCATAGCGGTTGGCCTCGGCGAAGACCTCCGCCGGCCCGGACAGGTCCAGCATCTTCATGTCGTCGAAGACGAGTACACCCACACGGTGTGCTCCCGGCGCCATCCGTCCCCACCTTGCGTTCGTCCCCGATGCGGGCGCGAGCCGTCGCGCCGTCCTCCGCCTACGACTTCACGAATTCCAGGATGTCGCGGTTGACGACGTCCGGGTGCGTCGCCAGCATGCCGTGGGGGTACCCCTCGTAGGTCTTCAGGGTGCCGTACCTCAGCAGCTCGACCGTCAGCGGTGCGGAGTCCTCGTACGGCACGACCTGGTCGTCGGTGCCGTGCGCGACGAGGACCGGGACGTCGATCTTCTTGAGATCCTCGGTGAAGTCGGTCTCGGAGAACGCCTTGATGCACTCGTAGTGCGCGTTGGCCGCCCCCATCATGCCCTGTCGCCACCAGTTGTCGATCAGCCCCTGGGAGACCTCCGCGCCGGGGCGGTTGAAGCCGTAGAACGGACCCGACGGCACGTCGATGTAGAACTGCGCGCGGTTGGCGGCCAGCGCCGCGCGGAACCCGTCGAAGACCTCGACGGGCGTTCCGCCGGGATTGCCCTCGGACTTGACCATGACCGGGGGAACCGCGCCGACCAGGACCGCCTTCCCGACCCGGCCCGGCTCCGCCCGCGCGACGTACCGCGCGACCTCACCGCCGCCCGTCGAGTGCCCGATGTGGACGGCGCCGCGCAGATCGAGGGCGCCGGCCAGCGCCGCCACATCCGCGGCGTAGGTGTCCATCTCGTGGCCGGACGAGGTCTGACTCGAGCGCCCGTGACCGCGCCGGTCGTGGGCGATCACGCGGAAGCCGTGGGAGAGGAAGAACAGCATCTGGTTGTCCCAGTCGTCGGCGCTGAGCGGCCAGCCGTGGTGGAAGACGATCGGCTGTCCGTCGCGCGGACCCCAGTCCTTGTAGAAGATGGTCGTGCCGTCGGCGGTGGTGACCGTGCTCATGGATGATCCCTCCGAAGGAACCGGATCGACGGCATTCACCTTACGCGCCGGCCCGACGCACCTCATCTCCGGAATGCCTGATGAGAGGCGGTTGCGTGCGTTCTATGGTGGTTCGATGGTGTCTGTTCCCAGATGGGTCCTGTTCTCGTCGGGGTGTGCGCCCGTCCTGCTGATCGCGGGCTGGGTGATCGCGGCGTCGTTGGAGGGACCCGCCTACGACCCCGTCAGACAGACGATCAGTGTGCTGGCGGCCTACGGGGCCGCGGGATCCTGGGTGATGACCGGGGCGCTGCTCGCCCTGGGCGCCTGTCATCTGTTCACCGCGTGGGGACTGCGGGCGGCGGCGACCGCCGGGCGCGTGGCGCTGGCCGGCGGGGGAGTGGCGGCGCTGGTGGTGGCGGTGTTACCGGTGCCGAGCAGCGGGGGATCGCTGCGCCACGGTTCGGTGGCCGCCGTCGGATTCGCGCTGCTGGCCCTGTGGCCGCTGCTGGCCGCCGTCGGAGGCCGTGCCGCTCCCTGGGCGCTGCGGCCGGCGGTCTCGGCCGCGGCGACCGCCCTGATGGTCGTCGGCGCGGCCTGGTTCCTCATGGAGACGCACCGCCACGGAGCGGCGGGCGTCGCGGAACGGGTGGTGACGGCCCTTCAGTCCGTCTGGCCCTTCGTGGTCGTCACCTCCTGCCTCCGTCACGCCGGCGGCGAGCCGCCCGCGGGCCGGGCGGACTGACGGGGCCGGTGAGGTGCGGGCCGGGCGGTCGGCGCCGCGGCCGCCCCCGCGGCCCGCCCGACGACGAGGGCGACCCGGTCGAGGGGAGCCGTGCCGGCCTGCCGCAGCCGGCGCAGCGCGCCGGGAACGTCACCGCCGTCGAGGCACTCCCAGGCCTTGGACAGTTCAGGGAGGGAGGAGGGCCGGCGGTTTCTGCGCGAGAACATACGCGGCAGGCCGGCACGGCGGGCGCGGCCGCCCTCAACCGCATGTGTTCCGCGCACGGCCGGTCTCAGCGGCCGGGTGCGCCCGTGGGGAACTCCTCGCTGCCGAGCACGCGCAGCAGCTCCAGCCGCTCGCGGGCCTCCGCGTCCGCCGGGGTGAGCACCAGCAGTTGCTGCCCCTGGTCGGGAGTGACCAGGGTCTCGCAGTCCATCAGCACCCGGCCCACCCGCGGGTGCAGGAACGTCTTGCGGTCGGCGCGCCGCACCGCCACCTCGTGCTCCGCCCAGAGCCGGCAGAAGCGCGCGCTGGCGGCCGACAACCGCTCGACGAGCCCGGTGACCGTGGGGTCGCCGGCCCGGCGCCCGGCGGCCGCGCGCAGATCGGCCACGAGCTGACGGCCGTAGTACTCCTCCTCCTCGGCGGGGCCGACGGCGCGGGCGGCCGGTTCGGTGAACCAGCGGTACACGAGGTAGCGGCGGTCGCCCGGGAAGCCGGTGAGGTCGCTCATCAGCAGCACCGACGCCCGGTTCTGCGCCAGCACCTCCCCCAGGTCGGACAGCACCAGCGCCGGAGTGTCGCCGAGCAGGTCCAGCAGGCGCATCAGACCCGCCCGGGCCAGCCGGGCCACCCCGTCGGCGGGCGGGGGCCGGTGACCGGCCAGATGGAACAGGTGGGCGCGCTCGTCGTCGGACAGACGCAGCGCCCTGGCCAGCGCCACGAGCAGCTGCGTCGACGGCTGACTGCTCCGGCCCTGTTCGAGCCGTACGACGTAGTCCACCGACATGCCCGCCAGCATCGCGACCTCCTCCCGGCGCAGCCCGGCGGTGCGACGGCGCGGGCCGTCGGTGATCCCCACGTCGGCCGGACGGATCGCCTCACGGCGGCGGCGCAGGAAGTCGGCGAGTTCCTCACGTTGCATGACCTCATGGTCCCTCCCGGCACGCCCCCCGATCCAGGGAGCGGCTCTCCCACGATGAACGCTCCGCTCCCGGCGGGCCCGGCACCGGCGCAAGGTGGACGACGAAAGCGACCACGAAGGAGAACACCATGCAGACACGCACGCTGGGCAGCGACGGTCCGATCGTCTCCGCGCTGGGCCTCGGCGCGATGAGCATGTCGGGTGCCTACGGCGCGGCCGACCGCACCGAGAGCATCGCCACCGTGCACGCCGCGCTGGACGCCGGCGTCACTCTGATCGACACGGGCGACTTCTACGCCATGGGCCACAACGAACTGCTGCTCGCCGAGGCGCTGCGCGGCCGCGACCGGGACAGCTACCGGCTGAGCGTCAAGTTCGGCGTGCTGAGCGGGCCGACCCCCGCCCCGGGCGGGTTCGACGGCCGTCCCGAGGCGGTGAAGAACTTCGTCGCCTACTCGCTGACCCGGCTGGGCACCGACCACATCGACATCTACCGTCCCGCGCGGCTGGACCCGGCGGTGCCGATCGAGGAGACGGTGGGCGCGATCAAGGAGCTGATCGACGCCGGGTACGTACGTCATCTCGGCCTCTCGGAGGTCGACGCGGCGACGATCCGCCGGGCGCACGCCGTGCACCCGGTCACCGACCTGCAGATCGAGTACTCACTGATCTCCCGCGCGGTCGAGGCGGAGGTCCTGCCCACGCTGCGGGAGCTCGGCATCGGCCTGACCGCGTACGGAGTCCTCGGGCGCGGCCTCATCTCCGGGCACTGGACCGTCGGCCGCGGCGCCGGCACCGGTGACCACCGGGCGTTCAGCCCCCGGTTCTCCGGCGGCAACGTGGAACACAACCTCGCCCTCGTGGAGGCCCTGCGCCGGGTCGCCGACGCGAAGGGGTGCACCGTCGCCCAGCTGGTCATCGCCTGGGTCGCCGCCCGGGGCGAGGACATCGTGCCGCTGGTCGGCCCCCGCACCCGCGAGCGGCTGACCGAGGCGCTGCCCGCGCTGGACCTGGCCCTCACCGCGGACGACCTCGCGGAGATCGAGAAGGCGGTACCGCTGGGCGCGGCCCGCGGCGACCGCTACCCGGCGGCGTTCATGTCCTCCCTCGGCGTGGGCAACTGAGCCGGGCTCGCCGGCGGGGCCGGCCGGCGTCAGCAGCCGTCGCGATACGGCGTGCCGGGAGCGATGCGTTCCCAGTACGCCCGGGTCGGCGGCGGCACCCGCTCACAGACGTGTGCCGCCACCCGGCGCGGGTCCAGGTCCCAGGTGCGCCAGGTGCCGTCACGGCTGACCGTGTGCAGGGTGTCGTCACCGTCGAACACGGCGTCCGCGACCCGGCCGGTGTGCCCCCGGAGCGTCGCTCCGGGGGCCCGGCCGGGGATGTCCCACAGTCGCGCGGTACCGTCCCGGCTGCTGGTGACGAGGGTGTCGCCGGTGCGGTCGAAGCGCATGGACACGATCGGACCGGTGTGTCCGGACAGGACGACGGGTGCGGGCCTGCTGCCGGGGCGCCGCAGCACGTCCAGCCGGTACAGGCGCACGGTGCAGTCCCGCCCGGCGGTCGCCAGCAGCGTGCCGTCCGGACTGAACGCGGCCGTGAAGACGGTGTCGTCGTGCTCGTCCAGGGTGCGCAGCCGCCGGCGGTCGCTCGTGCGCCACAGCTGCACCGTCTCGTCCTGGCCCGCGGTGGCCAGCAGCGAACCGTCCGGGCTGAGGGCCACACCGAAGACGGGATGGTCGGCGTGGTGCCGCATGGGCTCGCCGATCTGCCGCCGGCCGGCCACGTCCCACAGCCGCGCGGTTCCGTCGTCCGAGCCGCTCACCAGCCGCGTGCCGTCCCGGCTGAGCGCGAGCGTCTTCACGGGCGCCGACTGGACGGGGAACTCACCGGCCGGCCGGCGGCCGTCGGGACCCCACAGCCTGATCCTGCCGTCGTCACCCGACGTCACCAGCAAGGACCCCGCCCGGCCGTACAGCACACTGCGTACCTCGCTGTCGTGGGCGCGGAAGCTGTGCACCGCGCGACGCCGGGCGGCGTCCCACACCGTGACCCGGCCGTCGGCGGCGCCGGTGACCACCCGCCCGCCGTGCCGGTCCACGGCCAGCAGCGGCGCCACGGGACGGTGGTGCGACGGACCGCGGGCGGGATCCCAGAGCCGTACGACGGCGTCGTCCCCGGCGGTGGCGAGCAGACCGCCGGCGCCGAAGGCCACCGCCCCGACGGGGCCGCTGTGGCCGGGCAGCACGGACAGCGCGGACGGTCCGGCGGTCTGCCACAGCCGTACGGTGTTGTCCCGGCCGCCGGTGGCGATGGTGCTGCCGTCGCGGCTGAAGGCGACGGCCAGCACGGTGTCCGTGTGACCGGTGAGCCGGCCCCGGTCGGCATGCGTGCGCAAGTCCCGGACGCGGACGCCGTCCGCCCCGGCGACGGCCAGCAGCGAGCCGTCCGGGCTGTACGCGATGTCCTCGACCTCCCCCGCGTCCTCCAGGGCCGAGCCCTTCCCGCGGCCGGTCGCGGCGTCCCAGAACGTGACGGTCCCGTCCGCCCCGGCCACCGCCAGAGTGCCGTCCCCGGGACGGAAGGCCAGCGCCCGCACGGCCCCTCCCACCCGGAACACCGGGCCGGGACGCCGGCGGTCGCGCACCTGCCACAGCCGTACGGTGCCGTCGTCCTCCCCCGAGGCGAGCAGCGAGCCGTCCGGGCTGAACGCCACCGCGTGCACCGGTGCCGTCACCGCCAGGGTGCCGGTCCCGCGCCGTGACCTCATGTCGTACAGACGCGGGGCACCGGTGCGCCCGGCCACCGCCAGCACGGAGCCGGAGGGGTCGACCGCCACCGCGGTCAGCCCCGTGCCCGGCACGGTCAGCCGGGCCGTACGCTTCCGCCCGGTCACCTCCCAGAGGCGGACGGCGCCGTCGTCGCCGGCGGTCACGACGGTCCGGCCGTCCGGAGTGAAGGCCAGCGCGTTCACCGGTTTCCCGCCGTGTCCCGCGAGCTGCCCGGCGTACGGGTGGGCCTGTGTGCTGAGCAGCGCGCCGAGGGCCGCGGGCGTGGGCGACTCGTCGAAGGCGGCCACCGCCAGCGTCATGGGCGCCTCCACCTGGTGGGCCGCCGTGGCCTCGGACAGGGCTGCCAGCTCCCGGGAGACGGCCAGCCGCGCCTGCTCGCCGGCCACTTCGCTCTGCTGCCACGCGGTCAGGCCCGCCAGTACCGCCAGGACGAGACACACGGCCAGGGCACCACTGAGCTGCCGCAGCCGGCGGTCCCTGCGGCGCCGGGCGAGCCGGCCGTGCCGCTCGGCCGCGGCGGAGGCGTCCAGGAAGGCGGCCTCCAGCGGGCCGAGCAGTTGCCGCCCCGACGGCCGGGCGGCCCACTCCTGTGCCAGGACCAGCCGGGCGCCCCGGATCAGCTCCGAGGGGTCGCGCCCCGTCGTGTGCCACTGCAGGGCGGCGTCGGCCAGCCGGTGGTGCAGCTGCAGACCGGCGAGGTCGGCGCCGATCCACCGGCGAAGCCGTGGCCAGGCTCGCAGCAGCGCCTCATGGGTGATGTCCACGCTGTCGTCGCCGTCCGTGCCCGCGGTGATCAGCCGGGCCCGGATGAACGACGCCAGCACGCGCCGCGTGACCTTGCCGGGCGCGGGGACCTGTTCGAGCAGCTCCGCACGCGACTGCCGCCTGCGGGTGGCGCCGGTCGCCGTGTCGACGTGCACGAGCCGGGTCAGCAGGTGCCGCGCCGCCGTCTGCTCCTGGGGGGTGAGCCGCTGGTACGCGCCCTCGGCCGTGGTGGCGACCGCGTGACCGATGCCGCCCGAACGCCGGTAGCCCGCCACGGTGAGGCGGTCGCCCTCCCGCTGCCGCCACGTCTCCCGCAGCGCGTGGGCGAGCAGGGGGAGCGCCCCCGGGGGATACGCGTCCTGCCCCGGCGGGACCTCCAGGGCGCCCAGCTCCTGCAGCAGCAGTTCGGTGAGGCCGGACTCCAGCTCGAGCCCCTCCGCGCGGGCCGGACCGGTGACCGCCTGCAGGAGCTCGCCGCGGGTCATGGGCCCGAGCGGGAAATGCCCCTCCTCCAGGGCCGCGACCAGTTCCGGGTACGCCAGGCACCGTCCGTACAGGTCCGCGCGCAGGCTCAGTACGACCAACGCCGGCGGGTCGGCCGCCGCCCCCGGGCCGGAGGGGGCCGAGGCCGCCTGGAGCGCCCGGACGAAGCTGTGCCGCGCCTCCTCGTCCCGGCACTCCGTGAACAGCTCCTCGAACTGGTCGACCAGCACCAGGAGCCGGCCCGCCGGCCCGGCCGCGTCACCGAGCAGCGCCCGCCACGTGTGCGGGTCGTCGACGCCGGCCCGGAGGCCGGACACCCCGACGCCGGTGGCCGCCGCGACGTGGCCGGCCAGGGACCGCAAGGGCCGGCCGGACGGTGTCATGCGGACGGTCCGCCAGCCGGCGGAGCCGGGGAGCGCTCCGTCCGCGAGGGCGGGCAGGAGCCCGGCGTGCAGCAGCGAGGACTTGCCCGCTCCCGAAGGCGCGACGACCACGAGCGGGCCGCCGCCGGCGGTGCGCTCGCCCAGGCGCGCGACCAGCCGGGCCGTCGCCTGCTCCCGGCCGAAGAACCACCGGTGCTCCTCGGGACCGAAAGGGCTCAGCCCGGGGTAGGGGCAGACGTGCCCGCCGCCCCGGTCCACCAGGGCGGCGAGCGCGCCGCCGGTCTCCAGTACGGCGTCGCAGCGGCGCGCGACGTCGGGCGTCATCGGCTTGTCACCGTTCTCGATCTTGCTCAGATACCCCTTGCTGTAGTGCACCGCCTGCGCCAGCGCCGACAGCGACATCCCGCGTCGTCCGCGCCAGCCGCGCAGCTCCTGTCCACCCGGCGGGGCACCACCCGGCGGGGAACCGGTGCCCTCCGCCCGCCGCGCCCCGGGATCGTCGCCGTCCATCGTCACGCCCGTCCTTCCGCCGGTGTCCGCACGGCGGGGGACCGTCCCGGACGCATCACTGTGTGATCGGATGCCTACCCGAAGCATGTGCCGCGTGTCGTCGCCGTACCCGCAATGGCGCACGTCGAAGGGGGTTTCCCGTTTCCTGTGGCACCGGGAAACGGACAACCCCTTCCTGAAGCACCGGTCGTGGCTGAAGCGTGTGGTGGCGACCCACCTCACCGTCCGGCGGACCGTGCCCCGCACCGCCCGCCACCCCACGGAGTAGGACCTCACGCATGAACGACGCGGAGCGGATCTTCGACATGGTGCTGGCGGGAGCGGTGGCGCTCTGCGTCAGACGGCGTCTCGCGCGGCAGGCGGACCGGCTGGAGGCGGCCCGCGCGGTGGTCGAGAGGGTCCAGCGGGCACTGCTCCCGTCCCCGCCGCGACGCATCGGCGATCTCGAACTGGCGGCCCGCTACGAGGCCGCCCACGGCGAGGCGCGGCTGGGCGGGGACCTGTACGCGGTCCGGGCCACCCGCTTCGGAACGCGCGTACTGCTCGGCGACGTCCGCGGCAAGGGTTTGGACGCCGTCTCCACCGTGTCCCTCCTCCTGGGCGCGTTCCGGGAGGCGGCGGAACGGGCTCCGGACCTCGCCGCCCTCGCCCGACGGCTGGACATCGCCCTGGAGTGCGAGACGCATGGCCACGACGCCGACGCGCTCGAGACCGTCTTCGCCACGGCGCTCCTGCTCGAGTTCCCCGCGGGCACCCACGCGATGCGCCTGCTCAACCTCGGGCACCCCCCTCCCTACCTGGTCCGCGGCACCGACACGGGCACGGTGGGCGACACGGAGCCGGGGCTGCCCCTCGGCCTGGGGCACCTGTGCCGCGGTTTCCCCGCCGTCGCCGAGGTGGCCTTCGAGCGGGACTCGGTTCTGATCATGGTCACGGACGGTGTCACCGAGGCCCGCAACCGCACCGGCGATTTCTACGACCCCCAGCGGCACCTGCCGCGCCTGGCTCCCTTCCCGGCCGCGCACGCCGCGGCCGGTGCGGTGCTGGCCGACGTGAAGCGGTGGACGGACGGGCCCCAGGCGGACGACCGGGCGATCCTCGCGGTCCGGCGCGACGCGTCCGGCCTGTCAGGGGAATGAGACCGTTCATGCCGCTGGGCACCCCGGGGAATATACCCCTAGGGGGTATATGTTGCCTCCGGTGGGCCGACACCGGTCACCCAGGACGCCGAACGGGGATGAAGGTCATGGACCACAGCACGCGTCACACCGCCACCGGGCACGGCCACGCCTCCTGGGCGATGGCGCTGAAGGCGACGCTCCACTGCCTGACCGGGTGCGCCATCGGCGAGATCCTCGGCATGGTCATCGGCACGGCCCTGCTGTGGGGCAACGTACCGACCATGATCCTCGCGATCGCCCTCGCCTTCGTCTTCGGCTACTCCTTCACCCTCTTCGCGGTGGTGCGCGCGGGCCTGTCCCCGCGGGCCGCGATCAAGGTGGCGCTGGCCGCCGACACGGTCTCCATCGCGGTGATGGAACTGGTCGACAACGCGATCATCGCCCTGACACCGGGCGCGATGGACGCACACCTGTCGGACGGGCTGTTCTGGTCGGCGCTGCTCGGCGGCTTCGCCGTGGCGTTCGTGGTCACCACACCGGTCAACAAGTGGATGATCGGCCGCGGCAAGGGCCACGCCGTCGTCCACGCCCACCACTGACCGCGGAACGCCCCGGAAGGCGTTCGGATCCTGCCGGGGGTGCGGGGGTGCGGGGGTGCGGGGGTGCGGGGGTGCGGGGGCCGGCACCGCTCCCTCGCCCGGCCTCGCTCGAGCGGGAAGGACGCCCATGCGCGGGAGGTACCCCCACCCCGGACCCCGCTCGCTCAGGCTACGAGGCACCGCTCACCGGAGCCGACCCGATCCGAACGGCCCTCCCTAGCGCTCGCGGTCCAGGACGCGGCGGGCCGCCTCGGCCTCCGCCGCCGGCGGGGACAGTTCGTCGAGGGAGTCGAGCTCGACGTCGGCCTCCAGCTCCCGTTCCCAGTCCGCCGCCAGCCGTTCCTGTTCCTCGCGCGGTCTGCCGCTGACGGCCTCCCGGTGGTGAGGGTCCAGGGCCGCGAGGAATCGTCCGACCGGGTCCGTGGGCATGCCGTGCTCCTTGTCGCTCGGAAGGGGCCGCGCTACCGACCCAGGATGGCCAGCCGGCCCCGGGACGGCCGCCCGACACGGCCTGCGACCACCCTGATGGCCCCGCGCCGCGGCGGTGCCCGTCCGGGGACGAGGACCCGGGGACCCGTTGTCAGAGCCCTGCTCTACAGTTCCCGTCACTTGATCATCGCGGGTGCGGGAGGCACGCATGGGGTGGGTGTCGGCAGGCGGCTACGAGGTCGCCCTCGACGGCGGCAAGGTGGTGTGCCGCAACGCGGCCGGACGGCGGCTGAAGTCCGTACCGTCCAAGATCGCCGACGATCCGGCGGTGGTGGGGCTGCGCCAGCTCACCGAGTGGCTGGAACGGCACGAACGGCAGTGCCTGGCAGATGTGGAGCGGTGGATGGTGCGCTCGCTGCCGGTGCCGTTCGAGGTGCTGGCGCGGGTGTGGCCGGACCCCGCCTGGCAGGCCGCCCTCCGCGACCTGGTGGTCACGGGCACGGACGGCGCGGTGGCCGGGTTCCTGCGGGACGCCGACCCCGAGCGCGGCCTCGGCCTGGTCGACCTCGACGGCGACACCGTCCGCCTCACCCCCGGCCTGGTCCGCCTGCCGCACCCGGTGCTCCTCGACGACCTGGAGGAGCTGCGGGAGTTCGCCGTCGAGCTCGGCGTCGAACAGCGCGCCCAGCAGCTCTTCCGCGAGGTGTGGCACCGGCCCGCGGCACTCGACGCCGAGGCCGCCTCGGTCGAGGACCACGCGGGCGGCGTCTTCAAGGAGCTGCGGTTCCTGCACGGCCGCGCGACCCAGCTCGGCTACCGCGTGCGCGGCGGCCACGCCGTGTGCTCCGTGGTGGAGGACGGCCACGCCGTCGAGGCCCGGGTGTGGGTCGGCGACTACGACGGCTACGAGGAGACGGAGACCGGCCCCCTGGTCTTCACCGACCCGGCCGGCCGGGTGCTGAAGCTCGGCCGGGTCGGGCCGGTGGCCTGGTCTGAGGGCATGCGCATGGCGGCCGCGCTGTACGCCGGACGCGACATCGAGGACGAGGAGCGTGCGGCGTGACGACGTACGACGGATTCACCTACGACGGGACCACCTCCGCCGCGCTGCTCGACGCCGGCGCCGTACTGCCCCCGGGCACCACCGACCGGGAGGACGCCGACGTCCTCACCGTCCGCACGTACACGCACACCGCGCTGGACGAGCGGAAGGTCGTCCGGCTGGTGCCGGGCACGCTGGGCGAGGCGGAGGACCTCGCCCTGGACTTCCTCGGACTGGTCCGCGAGCCCGAGACCCGTGAGGTCGGGCAGGTGCGCCGGGAGACCCTCGGCTTCCCCGCGTGGGCGCTGGTCAACGACCCGGCGAACGGACACCACGCGCTGGCGCTGGTCAAGGACGTCGAGCGGCTCGCCCGGCAGGCCAAGTCCCGCCCCGGCACCGCGAAGGAGGGCTTCGAGGCGCTCGGCGAGCGGCTCGGCCGGGCCGTGCCGCACTTCCTGCCCACCTTCTACGAGCAGGCCGCCCGCGTCTTCCTCCAGCACGAGAACACCACCTACGCGGCGGCGTTCTTCGGCAAGGCCCGCGACGCGGAGCGGGTGCACGCGCTGACCGTGGACGAGGAGCGGCAGCGGGCCGTGTTCCTGGAGTTCGCCTTCGCCGGGGCACTGACGGTCAAGGCGCTCAAGGAGCACGTGAAGGCCCTCGCGGCGCGGCTCACCCCGGCCGAGGCCTGGGCCCAGTTCCGGCAGCTGACCGTGGAACGCTGCGCGGCAGGCATGCCGCCCTACGCGTCGCTGCCCCAGGACGCCCGAGCCCTGATCAAGGCCGCCGGTCTGGACCGGGTCACCGAGGAGTGCGCCCTGGTCGCGGACCTGCTCGCGTCGCCCGCGGCGGTCCGGGCCCCCGCCTCCTTCTGGAACACCTACCGGGCCACCCTCGTCGTCCTCGCCGAACAGCAGCCCGCCGTACGGGGCCGGCTGCTGGAGATCATGCCGGCCGGTCTCGGCCGTTCCACCGAGGACGACGAGTTCTGGCTGGCCCTGCTCGCCGAGACCGGCGCCGACCGGCTGCTCACGGGCGAGGACGGGGCGGCGGACGCGGCCGACCCGGCGGACTGGCTCACCCGCTGGGCCCTGCACCGCAAGCACGGCGGCACGGTCAGCGACCGCTCGTCGGCCACCCTCGCGCTCGTGGAGCGCATGACCGCGCGCCTGCGCGACCAGGGTCGCCCCGTCGACCTCTTCACCGGCCGCTGGCACGCCGGCGCCGACCTCGACCTGCTGGACCTGTGCGTGGCGCGGGACGTGCCACTGGCCCCGCCCGGGGCCGGCACGGACGTCCACCTCGACCTCGGCCGGTGGCTGGAGGACACCCGGCCCGGGCGGCGCGACCTGACGGCCGTCGCGGCGGACCGGCACGGCCGCCGCATGCTCTACGACGCCGTCGGCAACCACCACCGCCGGCACACCGGCCGGGGGACGCTGGAGGGGATCGCCGGCCACCCCGTGCTCGCCGGCGTGCTCCGCGAGTGGCTCGACGACGCCGCCGGCGCGCTGGACGGCGCGGCCGGCCTGGCGGCCGCCCGCACGGCGCTCGAGCGGCTGAACCCGTTCCGCGGGATCGCCGCACGGATCAGCCCGGAGGCCGTCGCCCGGGTCGCCGCGTTCGACATCGCACCGCTGCTCGGCAACACCCTGCGCGCCGGCCTCCCGGACGAACTGGGCTGGCCCGCCCTCGACGAGGCGCTGCGCCGGCTCGACGCCGAGACCCGGCGCGACAACGAGGACACCCTCGCCGTCCACGAGGCCTGGCCGGCCCTGATCCTCTCCCGCAGGCACAAGGCGATCGTCGTGGGACCGCAGGACGTCCTGCTGGAGCACGACCTGCGGCTGCCCGCCGAACTGGACCGCTGGCAGCGCCCGTCGTTCCGCTACGCCGACGGCGAACTGCTGGTGATGTGGCGGCAGGACAACAAGCAGTACGGCTACTGGTCGGCCCGCCCGACCGAGGTGTTCCCGCTGGGCGGCGAGAAGCTCCCGCACTGGTACGGCGGCGGCGACGCAGGCGAGACCTCGATCCCGCTGCCGGACGGCGGCCGCGCCACCGGCGGGCGCGCCCTGCACGCCGGAGACACGGTCCTGCCGCCCGCGCGCCGCATCCTCGGGGACGGCACCTCGTACTGGCGCCAGGGACGGCAGGGGACGCGGCAGGTGTGGCTCGAGTACGACCCGGCCACCGGCACGCACGGACGTGCCTCGCTGCCCGCGTTCCTGCGGTCCGGCATCCACGACGGTGCCACCCTGCTCCAGCAGCACTGCGCCGTACTGCCCCTGCAACCCGGCCTGGAGGACAGCCCGTTCGGCACGGACGGCACGGTCCTCGGCCGCTGGGTGCGCACCGAGGGCGACGGCGACGAGGCCCGCACCACCGTCGGCACCCCGGACGGCCGGACCGCCACCCTGCCGACGGCACACGGAGGGACACCGGTCGGCGCGCTGCGGCTGCCCGGCGGCGTCGAGCCCCTGGTCGTCGCCCACTACCGTCAGGTCGCCCTGTACACGACCGACGACACCACCGGTGTGCGGGAACTGGGCCGGCTGACACCGCTGGAGCGCGGCGGCGAGTTCGCCGCCGGCACGCGGCTCGTACCGCCGGTCGACTTCTGGCACGCGCTGCGGCCGCGCGACGAGAACGCCTCGGCGCTTCTGCGGGCGCTGAGCGACGAACAGGCGGAGGAACTGCTGCGCGCCGGGGCACAGGCGCTGGCCGAGCGGCAGGCGAAGATCGTGGCGGCGGGGGCACAGACCGGCTCACCGCAGGCCACCAGGGGGCGGAACCCCGCGGGGACCACCACCGGCAAGCCCGTCGTCCCGACCGCCGACCAGGTGGTACGGGAGGCCGTGTCCCGCACCCTGCCCGCCCTCACCGAGCCGCACCTGCTCACCGGTGTCGCCGCCCTCGTGCACGCGGTGCTGCGCCTGGCGGCGTCCGTCGCCACCTTCGTCACGCCCCCGGCCGAGCGGCCCAAGGCGGAACGCAGGCGCACCGAGGGCATGTTCGCCGACTACAGCCCCGAGGACGGCGACGAGCAGACGCTGCGCGAGGCGACCTCCGGCCTCGCCGATCTGCGCGGCTGGTGGGGCGGCGGACAGAGCTGGA
The DNA here is from genome assembly GCF_043084105.1 of Streptomyces sp. NPDC014676. Classification (NCBI taxonomy): domain Bacteria; kingdom Bacillati; phylum Actinomycetota; class Actinomycetes; order Kitasatosporales; family Streptomycetaceae; genus Streptomyces; species Streptomyces sp. NPDC014676. The sequence continues at coordinate 114,749 of NZ_JBIBZI010000010.1, forward strand.
GCACGCTGCGGCAGATCCGCGCCGTGAACCACGTCCTGTCCGGCAAGCCCGCCGACGGCAGGCCCCTGCCCGTGTCGTCCCGGTCCACCGGGGCCGCCGACGGATGGCGCAGCGACGAGTTCACCGTCCCCGGTATCGGTGCGGTGTGGCCGTCCGTACTGGACGCGCTGCGCCCGCTCGCCTACCGCGCCGCCTCACCCACCCTGACGGAGCCGCACCGCAGGGCGCTGCTCCTGCTGTTCGAGGCGATCACGGAAGGCCCGCTGGCCACGTCCGCGGGCGCGCTGCGCGAGGTGGTGCTGAGCGAGCCGCACGACAAGCAGGAGCGCGTCGGCCAGGTGCTGCGCCGGGAAGGCCGTACCGTCGTCGTCCTCGGCTGCCGGAACGTCGACCACCGCACCGGACGGGTCGACTGGCTCGCCCTGGACCACGACCCGGCCGGCGTCTTCGGCGCCGTCGCGCACTTCACCCTGGAACGGGAGACCACGCACCCGCCGGTGTTCCCGGCCGACGCGCTTGCCGCGGTGACCGCGCTCGTCCGGGACAAGGGCGCGGCGCCCTGGCAGCCGGAGGCCCCCGCCGCCCTGGCCGCGGCCACACGCGGCGGCCTGGGCCCCATCCAGGCGGCCCTGCTGCTCGCCGGGCGGCCGTCGCAGCTCACCGACGAGGTGATCGCCGCCACCGGGCTGAAGCCGCGCCAGAAGCAGCTCGGCGACGCGCTGCTGGGCTCGCTGGAGCCCGGCGACCGCCTGGCGCTCATCGGCGCGTTCCTCCCCGGGAACCCCGCTGACCTGTGGACCGCCGGACCGGACACGGACGCGGCGGGCCGCGTGTGGGCCGAACGCCTCGACGGGGTCGTCCGCCTGCCCGAGGACCTCGCCGCGGAACTCTCCCCGGCCGGAGTGTCCGCCGACTCCGTCGAGGAACTGCTCAACCCGCACCGCACCCCCTGGCTCAGCCGCACCACCGTGCAGCGCCCCGACAAGGACGGCAACCTCGTGGCGGAGGACCCCGGGGCCATTCCCGGCCGGTACCACCTGACGCGCGCCGTGGCCGCCCTGGCCGGGCTCGCCTACTCCCTGCCGTACGGGCACCCCCTGCGCGTCACCCTGCCCGCGGGACTCACCGCGCTGCGCCGCCGCGTCGCGGACCCCGCGCTGCTGCTCGACCTCGACCTGGAGTGGACCGAGAAGGGCACGCCGACCGCCGCCGAACTGCGCAAGGCGTACGGACTGCCCGCCACCGGCGGCGCCGACGCGCACGGACTGACCCACGTCGGCGAGGCGCTGGTGCTGCGCCCCTGGTACGGGGACCAGGAAGCAGTCCTGGTCCGCACGAGCGCCCTCAGCACGGTGGACGACCCCCTGTTCGGACTGATCGAGGGAATCGTCGGACCCGGACGGCGCGACGGCATGCACGCGCTGCGGACCGTCCTGGGCGACGAACTCGCCCGCGCCCTCGCGGCCGGAACGGACCCCGAGGGACCCACCGGCTACGCCCAGGACCCGACCCTGAGCGTCCCCGCCCTGGTCACCGAGGTCGCCGAAACCCACGGCCTGGGCGAGGACGCGGCGGCGCTCTACCTGCAACTGCTGGCCCTGCCCGACCCGACGGACCGCAACCGCGCCCGCTGGACCGGCTGGAAACCCGCCCGCACGAAGAAGGCCCGCACCGAACTGGCCGCCACCGGCCTGGTCGTCGAGGCGAAGCGGGCCCGCGCCGGACGCACCCTCTTCCTGCCGTGCGGCTGGCTCGACCTGAAGTCCCCCGCCCTGCCGGTGGAGGTCTGGAAGCAGGGCCTCTACCCGGTCCACGACCACTCCCAGGCGGTGCCGCTGATACCGGTGCCCGAGCTGTTCACCCGCGCCTGGGACCGTGTCCGCGCCGGCGACGCACCCGCCTACGAGGAACTCACCACCCGCGCCACCCGCAAGGGCCGCCGCCGATGACCACCGTCCACCCGCACCCGGAAGAACCCGCGCCGATGACCACCACCCCGTCCCCCTCCCCGGCCCGCCAGATCGTCCCGCCCGAGGACCGGTACGCCACCGAGCTCGCCTTCCTCGCCGCGTACGACGACGGGCCGCGCCCGCCCGCCTGGCGGCTCAGCCCGCGCGCGGTCGTCACGTTCGTCATGGGCAGCGGGGGCCGGGCCCTGAAGCTGCCCGAGGGCGCCGGGACACCCGACGGAGTCCCGCACCGCCTGGTGATCGAGGACAAGTTCGTCGGCGACCGGGCCCTGGTCGAGCGGTGCGTGGTGACCCTCGCCGGCGAGCGCGGTCTGCTCCTCGTCGGCGAACCCGGCACCGCCAAGTCGATGCTGTCGGAGCTGCTCTCCGCCGCCGTGTGCGGCACCAGCGGCCTGGTCGTGCAGGGCACCGCAGGCACCACCGAGGACCAGCTCAAGTACGGCTGGAACTACGCGCTGCTGCTGGCCCAGGGCCCCACCCGGCAGGCGCTCGTGCCGTCCCCCGTCCTGACCGCCATGTCCCGGGGCGCGATCGCCCGCGTCGAGGAGGTCACCCGCTGCCTGCCCGAAGTGCAGGACTCGCTGGTGTCGTTGCTCTCCGAGCGGCGCATCGCCGTACCCGAACTGGCCGGCACCGACGACGCGCTGGCGCACGCGGCACCCGGCTTCAACCTCATCGCCACCGCCAACCTCCGCGACAAGGGCGTCTCCGAGATGTCCGCGGCCCTCAAGCGCCGCTTCAACTTCGAGACCGTCGGCCCCATCGGCGACCTCGACGCGGAGACCGCGCTGGTGCGCGGCCAGGCACGGGCGTCCGTGGAGCGCGCCGGGGCGCCGTTCCAGGTCGACGACGCCGTGCTGGAGGCCCTGGTCACCGCGTTCCGGGACCTGCGCGAGGGCCGTTCGGCGGAGGGCTGGGAGGTGGAACGTCCGTCGACGGTGATGAGCACCGCCGAGGCCGTGTCCGTCGCCGGCGCGCTCGCCCTCGCGGCGGCCTACTTCCCGGGCGACCGCGACGTCCTCGGACTGCTGCCCGGCCATCTGCTCGGCGTGGTCCGCAAGGACGACCCCGCCGACGCCGCCCGGCTGCGCGGCTACTGGGACGGTCCCGTCCGGCGCCGTGCCGAGCAGGGCTCCGCCACCTGGCGCACCCTGTGGGACCTGCGCACGGTCCTGGAGGGCTGACGGCCGTGTCCCTCTCCCACGGGGTCGCCGCCCCGCCCGTCCCGCCCGACGAGGCGCTCGCCGCCCTCACCGGCCCGTCCGCGCCCTACCTCGTCGGCGTACGGCACCACGCGCCCTCCCTGGCCGCCGCCGTGCCCGCGCTGCTGGACGAGGCGGAGCCGGAGGTGCTGCTCGTCGAACTGCCCGCGGAGACGCAGCAGTGGCTGCCCTGGCTGGGGCACGAGGAGACCCGGGCACCGGTGGCGCTCGCCGCCGCACCCGGCGACGGCGACGGCGGACCGGCGTTCTATCCGTTCGCCGACTTCTCACCCGAACTGGCCGCCGTGCGCTGGGCCGTCCGGCACGGCGTACCGGTGGTCGCCTGCGACCTGCCGCTCGCCGACCGCGCCTGGACCGGCGGACGCCGGGCCACGGGGACGGGGGCAGGCGGCCCCGGTCTCGCCACCGCGCTGCGCACCCGGCTGACGGGCCGCCCCGGGGACGACCTCTGGGACCGGCTCGTCGAGACGGCCGCCCCCGGCTCCCCGCCCGAGGCCCTGCGCCGGGCCGCCCTGCTCACCGGGTGGGCCCTGCGCGAGGACGCGGTCGCCTCGGGCGGCATACCGGAGCTGGACCTGCGGCGCGAACGCTGGATGCGGGCCCGGCTGGCCGAGGCCACCGCACGGGGCGAGCGGGCCGCCGTGGTGGTCGGCGCCTTCCACGCCCCGGCGCTGCTGCGGCAGGACGCGGGGGACGAGGACGGAACGACCCCCGCGGACGGACAACGGCCCGTGTGGAACACCTCGCTGATCCCGTACACCTACGCCCTCCTCGACGAGCGGTCCGGCTACCCGGCGGGCATCCGGGACCCGGAGTGGCAGGACATGGTCCTGCGCGCGGCGGGCGACCCGGCCGCGCTGGAGGAGGCGCTGACCCGGGCGGCCGTACGCGTCTGCGCCGAGCTGAGGAGCCTCGGCCACCCCTCGGGACCGGCCGACGCCCGGGAGATCAGCCGGCTCGCCTCCGACCTCGCCCGGCTGCGCGGCCTGCCCGCGGCGGGCCGCGGCGAACTGGTCGAAGCGGTCCAGACGGTGCTCGCGCAGGGCGAGCCGTACGGGCGCGGCCGGGCCGTGGCACGGGCGATGGAACGCGTGCTCGTCGGCACCCGCACCGGGCGCCCCGCCCCGGGGGCGCCGCGCAGCGGACTCGTCCCCGCGGTCGAGGCCGAACTGGCCCGGCTCGGCCTGCCCGGCCCCGAGGAGGGCGGCCCCGGCCCCGCCCGGGACCTGCGGCTCGACCCGCTGCGGTCCGACCTCGACCGGCGCCGTGAACTGCTGCTGCGCCGGCTCACGGTGTGTGGCGTGCCCTACGGGGAGGCCGGGGAGGTCGTCGGCGCGGGCGGCGCCGAGGCCCTCACCTCCCGCTGGGAGGTGCGCTGGACCCCCGCCACGGCGGCCGTGCTGACCGCGGCCGGAGTGCGCGGAGTCACCCCCGCGCAGGCCGCCGAAGGAGTCCTGCGCGAACGGCGCCGCCAGGAGCGCGACGAGGGCGGACCGACCGCCGCACAGGCCCTCGAAGGGCTCGAACGGGCGGCGGAGTGCGGCCTGGCCGGACTCGCGGACGAACGGCTCGAGGACGTCATTGACGTCCTGCCCCAGGCCGGCACCCTGCCGGAACTCCTCGCCGGACTTGCCCTGCTCGACCGGCTGCGGGCCGGCCACGTCCCCGGACTCCCCGCCGAGCCGGACCGCGAGACCCGGGCCGCCGCAGCCGCGGAACTGCTCACGGCGGCGGCGGTACGGCAGGTCGACGGACTGACCGGGTCCGAGGACCCCGCCGACGCCCACGCCCTGCTCGAACTCTCCCACCGCGCCGACCTGCTGGGCGGCATCCGACTCACCGACGCCCTGGACCGCCTGTCCGCCGGAGGCTCCCCGCTGATGCGCGGCGCCGCCGGCGCCGTACGCGTCCTGCTCGGACACGAGGACGCCCGCGCCTTCGGCGACCGCGTGGCCTCCTGGATCGACGGGGCCACCGACCCCGACTCCCGCGCCGCCCTCACCGCCCGGCTCGGCGGACTGCTGACCGCCGCCGGCCCCCTGCTGGAGGCGGCACCCCCCGCGCTGGAGCCCCTGCTCACCCGGGTGACCGAACTGCCCGACCGGGCGTTCCTCGACCGGCTCCCCGCACTGCGCGGCGGCTTCGACACCCTGAGCCCCGCAGCCCGCGACCGCCTCCTCACGACCGTCGAGGAACGCCTCGGCACCGCACACGTCGCCGACACGGACGACGTCGACCCGGCCGCCCTCGCCACCTGGACCGCGGCGGACTTCGCGGCCCGCGAAACCCTGCGGTCGCTCGGCCTGCTGCCTCCACCGGGTGGCGGTCCGGCGGAGGGCGCGCCGCAGCGCCCGGAGCGCGGTGCCCCGGAGGCCGCCGGGGAGCACGCCCTCGCCCCCGCCGACCGCTGGCGTCTCCTCCTCGGCCGCCGCGCCGACCGGCTGCCGCCGTCCGCCGCACCGCTCGCCACCGCGCTGGACGAGCTGTACGGCAGCGGACGCGGCGAAGGCAGCCGGGGAGACCTCACGGGCCCGGGAACCGGCGGGGGACGTCAGGCACCGTATCCCGGGGTGCGGGAGTGGTCCGAGGAACTGGCCGCGCTGTTCGGGCCCGGCATCCGGGAGGAAGTGCTGGCGACCGCCGCCGCGTCGGGCCGCAGGGACGTCCTCGCCGAGCTGGACGCGGACAGCGTACGGCCCTCGGTGGACCTCCTGCGCACCGTCCTGCGGCACGCGGGCGGACTGCCCGAGGCCCGGCTGGCCGCACTGCGCCCGCTCGTACGGCGGCTGGTCGACGCGCTGACCCGGCAGCTCGCCACCCGCCTGCGCCCCGCCCTGCACGGCACCGCCCTGCCCCGCCCCAGCCGACGGCCCGGCGGCGGCCTGGACCTCCCCCGCACCCTGCGCGCCAACCTGGCGACCGCGCGCCGTACCCCGGACGGCACGGTGCGGGTGATCCCCGAACACCCGGTGTTCCGCACCCGGGCCCGCCGGGCCGCCGACTGGCGGCTGATCCTGGTCACGGACGTGTCGGGGTCCATGGAGGCGTCCACGGTGTGGGCCGCGCTGACCGCCTCCGTCCTGGCGGGGGTGCCGACCCTCTCCACCCACTTCCTGGCGTTCTCCACGGAGGTCATCGACCTCACCGGACACGTGGACGACCCGCTGTCGCTGCTGCTGGAGGTCAGCGTCGGCGGCGGCACCCACATCGCCGCCGGACTGCGGCACGCCCGCGAGCTCGTCACCGTGCCGTCGCGCACCCTCGTCGTGGTCGTCAGCGACTTCGAGGAGGGCTACCCGCTCGGCGGTCTCCTCGCAGAGGTCCGCGCACTGGTCGGTGCCGGCTGCCACGTCCTGGGCTGCGCGAGCCTCGACGACACCGGCCGGCCCCGCTACTCCACGGGAGTCGCCGGCCGGCTCGTCGCGGCCGGCATGCCCGTCGCCGCCCTCAGCCCGCTCGAACTCGCCCGCTGGGTAGGGGAGAAGATCGCATGAGCCCGGACCTGCCTCCGGTCGTCCCGTCCGTCACCGCCGAACTCGTCGCGGCGCTCTCGCCCCGGCTCCGCAAGCGGCTGGACGCGGGCGTGACCAAGCTCCTGGCGCGTCCGGTCGTCCGGGAGGGCGACACCGTGCGGATCGCCGTCGACGACGAGACCGACGTCGTCCTGCGGGCGCCCGGCGGGACGGTGACCGGCGCGGACGCCATCCACTGCGGATGCCTGCTGGCCCCCGACTGCCTGCACCGCGCGGCGGCGGCCTCGGCCGCACCGGTCGCCGAGGAGGCCCCGGCCCCCGCCGAGATCACGGAAACGCGGGAAGAGACGGAGACGGCACCGACGGAGCCCGACACCGCCACCTCCGAACAACGCGCCGCCGCACGGGCGGTGTTCGACGCGGCCGCGGCCGTCCTGGAAGCCGGCACCGACGGCGCCGGCGCCGTGCTCCAGGCGGAACTCCTGCACGCCGCGCACACCGCCCGGCTCGCCGGCCTCCCACGGGCCTCGGCCGCGGCGGTCTCCGTGGTGACCGGGGTGCGCGCGGCCCGCTCCGCCGACCCCGGGCACCGCCTCACCGACCTCGCCGGCACGCTGGCCGGAGTCCTGGGCGTCACCCACCGCCTCCCGCACGCCACCGGCCCGGACCTGACCGAACTGCGCGGCACGGCCCGGCAGCCGTACCGCCCCGACGGCTCCCTGCGGCTGTACGGGCTCTTCTCCGAGCCCGTCCTCACCGCGACCGGGTACGCGGGCGCGGTCACCTGGACCGCCGACGCCGACGGACGCCTGTACACGGTCTCGGACGTGGCGCCGGGCGGGCCCTCCCGGGCGACCGGCGCCGCCGACCGGGCCGTACGGATCGGTGACACCACCCTGACCCACCGGGAACTGTCGCGCGCGGGCCTCGCCGTGTCCGGGGCCACCGTCTCCCCGACGGGCCGCCTCGGCGCGGGGGCGGGCGTGCGGGCGGTCCGCGCCTCCGGCGCCGACTGGCGCGCCGAGCCGCTGGACCGGCTGTGGGCGGTCCCCGCCGCCGAGCAGGTGGCCCGGGCGCTGAACGGCGGGCAGGACCTGCTGTTCCTGGAGGTGACCCTCGAGGGCACGGTGTGGGAGACGACGGGCGACTGCCTGCTGGCCGACTGCGCGGGCCTGCCCCTGCGGCTGGCCACCGCCCACGACGATCCCGCGCTCCCGTACCGCGACAACCTGCGCCTGCTCGCCGCCGCCGGGGGCAGCCGGCTGCGGATCGTCGCGCGCCTGGCACCGGGGCCGTGTCCCCGCGCCCTGCTGCTCGCCACCGAGCACCCCACCGATTCCGGCGCCCGGGTGGACCTCGGTCTGGACCGCCTCCGGCGCGCGGACCTGCCCGCCGGCGCCGTCGCACCACCGGCCCGCGCCATGTCCACCGGGGACGAGGCCCCGCTGCACCTGCTGCGCCGCCGGGTCCACCAGGCGGTACCGGGGGGCCGCCGTGTCCTCGCCCTCGCCGGGAACCGGCCGGGCGACGGCGCCCGGCTGCGCCGTCTCGGCCTCGCCACGGCGGGCGATCTCCTCGACGACCTCCACGCCGCCGCCGCGGACCGCTCCCGCGACTCCTTCGGCCGCCTGCTCCCGGCCGACACCGGCCGCTTCGCCCGGGCCTGGCTCGCCGCCGCCGTCTACACCGACGAGGTCGAAAGGGCACTGTGCGCGGCCGCCTGGGGAGCGTCCGCCACCGAGGCGCGCGGTGCGTAGGCCGGCCGGCGTGCTCCGTCGGCGCAGGCGCCGGTGGCGTCCTTCCAGGGACGGTCGTCGCCTCCTGGTCGTCCTCGAGTTCCCAGCCCTCGGCGGCGACCCGGCGGCCCGGGACCGCCATGATCCCGGCGTCGGCCACGAGGACGTCGAGCGGTCCACGCCATGCCCGTACGAAGGCGGCCATCGAGGAGAGACCGGCCAGGTCGGCCGCCGCCACCCGCGGCGCGCCCGCTCCGGGCGCGGCGGCGGGGCCGCGAGCGCCCTCAGTGCCGCGTTCAAGCGGCGACCGGCATCTCGCCCCGCGCGTACCGCAACCGGCACCGAAAGTTTTGAACGCGTTCAATTCTGGAGTAGGGTTGCCCTCACACGGAGGGGGAGGGCCGGATGAAGATCGTGATTCCCGGTGGGACCGGGCAGGTGGGCACCGTCCTGAAGCGTGCGCTGACCGCGGCCGGACATGAGGTTGTGGTGCTGACCAGACGGCCGGCGGGGCCCGGGCAGGTTCACTGGGACGGCAGGACACCGGGGCCGTGGACCGAGGTGATCGACGGCAGTGACGTCGTGGTCAACCTGGCCGGCCGCAGTGTGAACTGCCGCTACACACCCGCCAACCTCCGGGCCATGATGGACTCACGGGTGCTCTCCGCCCGTGTCGTGGGCGAGGCGATCGGCGCCGCGACGCACCCTCCGCGGGTCTGGCTCCAGATGAGCACCGCCACCGTCTACGCCCACCGCCTCGACGCGCCCAACGACGAGGGCACCGGAGTGATCGGCGGGACGGAGGCCGCCGTGCCGGACTACTGGTCCTACAGCGTGGACATCGCCAAGGCATGGGAGCGGGAACAGGAACGGGCCGTGACTCCGCACACCCGCAAGGTGGCCCTGCGCTCCGCCATGGTGATGAGCCCCGACCGGGGCGGCGTCTTCGACGTCCTGTCGTGGATGACCCGCCTCGGGCTCGGCGGCCCGGTCGCGGGCGGCGCCCAGTACGTGTCGTGGATCCACGACCACGACTTCGTCCGCGCGGTCGAGTTCCTGGCCGACCGGGACGACCTCGCCGGCCCGGTGAACCTGGCCGCCCCCGATCCCCTGCCGCACCGCGCGTTCATGCGTGCCCTGCGCACCGCGTGGCGCATGCCGGTGGGTCTGCCCGCGACGCGATGGATGGCGGAAGCGGGCGCCTTCGTCCTGCGCTCGGACACGGAACTGCTGCTCAAGAGCCGGCGGGTCGTCCCCGGCCGGCTGCTCGAGGCGGGCTTCACCTTCGCGTACCCGTCGTGGCCGGAGGCCGCCCACGACCTGGTGGGGCGCCGACGCGGCGGGCGACGGGGCACGAGCGGGACGTCACGCACCGGACGCCGGGCGGATCACCAGGGGGTCTTGGAACCGTAGTCGGCGAGGTGCCCGTCCCAGACCCAGCCGTACCGTCCGCCACCCACGTAGCCGTACGTCCACGTGTTTCCGTCCTCGTTGTACACGTAGCACCAGTAGGTCATCGGCTCGCCGGGATCAAGGTGCCAGATGGCGGTGCAACCGGCGTGGGGCCCCTTGCGGACAGGGCTGTCGTCGTCGAGGGCGCAGCCGTCGGTGGGGGTGTAGCCGGAGCTGGGGACGGAGTGACTCGTACAGGACCGGACGGCGGAGGTGGTGGCGGTCGCGGGGGACGCGAGGGCGGTGACCGCCGGCAGGAGTGCGCCGGTGACGGCTGTTCGTCTCATGTGCGTCCCCTTCTCGGTGCGCCGTTGCCGTGACGCGGAGCAGCGTAAGGAGGGAATCGCGCATTCGGTACACCCTCGGCGGAAGGCCGTATCCGCTCAGGAGTACGGCCCACCGGATGAGCCGTCAGGCGACTTGGTGGACGACGAGCTTGAACTCCGCCAGGACGATGTCCCGCGCCACGCTGTCGTCATGGGTGGCGCGCACGGCGAGCGGGACGGCCGGGTCGACGAAGACGCCCCACTGCTTCGTCCAGCACTGCATGCCGGGACTGGGCGGCCGGTGCTCCGTCCCCGTGGTGTCGTCGGGCGCCGGGGTGAGGCCGAGCGGATCCCGGACGAACTGGTCCCGCAGCTCGCCGTAGTTCCCGGCCTCCCACTGGATCATCGCGTACAGGACGCCCCAGCCGGCCGTGCTGGGCCATATCAGCCCGGAACGGTCGTCCGAGTCCCAGTCCGTGACCACGTACCCGTCCGGCTGGTTCACCTGGTGCATGGAGAACCGGTCGGTGGACTCCGCGGACCCGAACGGGAACCGTACGACCGTGTAGGGGCTGCCGGCCGGGACCGGCTGCGGAGTGTCCCGCTTCAGGGAACACACCCGCACTCCGGGCGAATCCGTCGCGTCGATGGACATGGTACGAATCTGCCCGTTCCCGGACGGTTCGATGCGGGCCCATCGGGACCACGGGGTTCATCACGACCCCGCCGTGCCGCACGGTCCGGCACGGAAATGAGGTGCGGCCGGTGGCGGACGTCTCCTACCGTGCGGTCATGCGCGTCGTCTTCACCAAAGGCCCCGGCACGAGCTACGACATCGCGGTGCACCGCGAGACCGGGGCGGCGCTCGCCCCGCGCAACGGGCCCGGCGGGCATCCGTACCTGCCGCACGACCTGGTGCACTTCCTGGTCGAGGCGGAGGCGGGCATCGGACTCGGGGTCTACGGGCGGCTGGCCGCCGGCGACAACGGCCTGTTCTGGCCGGCCGACCCGGCGGAACGCGCCAGGGCCGCGAGGCGCCGCAAGTCCAGGCCGGTGAAGCCGTCCCCCCGGGCGCGGGCGGACATGGCCCTGTCGGAGCACCTGGCGGGCATCGCCGTACCCGTGTGGGAGGTGCGGCGCGGTCATGCGCGGCAGTTGCCCGCGTATGTGACGGTGGGTGGGATCCCCCCGGTGGTCGACCGGATCGTGTCCCGGTTCGACGAGTACGCCGACCGCTGGCACGCCCTGCCGGCCGGCGGTTCGCTGACGCTGACGTGGTGAGGAGTTCACCGGCGTGCGGCGCGGTTGCGGCGGACGGAGGAGAAGAACGACGCGCTGATGAGCGCGACGCCGATGAGGCCGGTGACGATGTCGTCGATCTCGTACCGGATGCTGACGAGAAGGACGAGGGCGAGCGCACCGATCGCGTAGTGGGCGCCGTGTTCGAGGTAGACGTAGTCGTCGAGGGTGCCCTGGCGGACCAGGTACACGGTCAGGGAACGGACGTACATGGCGCCGATGCCCAGGCCGAGCGCCATCAGCACGATGTCGTTGGTGATGGCGAACGCGCCGATGACGCCGTCGAAGGAGAAGGACGCGTCCAGGACCTCCAGGTAGAGGAAGGTGAAGAAGGCGGCTCTGCCCGCCAGGGCGACCGCCGGCCGCCCCGCCCCGGCGTCCTCGGACCGTCGCCCGGCGTCCTCCCCGGCCTCCTCGGCGGCCAGCCTGCGCTCGAAGAAGTCGGAGAGCCCGCCCACGACCAGATGGGTGATCAGTCCCGCGACGCCCGAGACGAGAACCGTCTGGGCCTTGTCGACGTGCTCGCCGCCGTGCTGGTGGGCGTGGGCGGCGAACGTCACGGCGGTGACGAGGAGGACCCCGAGGGCGACGCAGACCGACAGCATGTCGATCCGGCCGAGCCTGGCCAGCGGCCGTTCGACCGGGCCGAGCCACTTGACCTCGCGGTCCTCCAGGACGAAGTCGAGGAAGATCATCAACAGGAACATCCCGCCGAACGCGGCGATCGACGGGTGCGCGTCGGTGACGAGTTCCTGATAGCGGTCCTTGTCGGTGAGCGCGAGGTGGACGGCCTCGGCCGGCGCGAGCCGCGCACTGACGGCGACGATGACGACGGGGAAGAGCAGCCGCATGCCGAAGACGGCGATCAGGATGCCGACGGTGAGGAAGATCTTCTGCCAGAAGGCGTTGAGCTTCTTGAGGATGCCGGCGTTGATCACCGCGTTGTCGAAGGACAGCGACACCTCCAGAACGGCGAGGACGGCGACCAGCCCCAGAGCCGTCCAGCCGTCGTAGAGCACCCCGGCGACCAGGCCGAGGCCCGTGACGGCGAAGGCCCAGCGGAACGTCTTCAGCAGCACGCGGCACTCCCCACTCTCTCGTCGTGCTCGTCGCCGGACGACGGGTCCCCTTCCAGTGCCCCGCTCAGGGATGTCTACTACGCCGGTGCCGCGGAAGAGCGGCCGGCACCGCGCCGGCGGCCCGCCGGCCGCGGGCGGGTCACCGCGTGACGTCCAGGACGAGCTTGCCGCGGGTGTGGTTGGTCTCGCCCCGGCGGTGTGCCTCGGCGGCCTGCTCCAGGGGGAACACGTGCTCGACCTCCACCCGGAGGTCGCCCGCGTCGACCAGACCGGCGATGGTGGTCAGGGCCGCTCCGTCCGGCTCGACCAGAAGCGGGCTGGTGCGTACCCCGGCCTGCCCGGCCGCGGCGGCCAGCGCCGGGGAGACACCGCTCGGGACGGAGACGACCAGGCCGCCGGGCCGGGTCACCGCCACCGACCGTACGTCGGTGGCGTCCGGGCCGCCGATCAGGTCGACGACGACATCGATCCCGCCGGTCACGTCCTCGAACCGCTGCCGCGTGTAGTCGATCGTCTCGTCGGCGCCCAGCTCCTTGAGCCAGGCGTGCCGGGACTCACGGGCGGTCGCGACCACTTCGGCGCCCAGATGCCTGGCGATCTGCACCGCCAGATGCCCGACACCGCCGGCCGCGGCGTGCACCAGGACCCGCTGACCGGCCCGGACACCCGCCGTGTCGACCAGCGCGTGCCACGCGGTGAGCGCCGCGAGGGGCAGGGCGGCGGCCTCGGCGTGCCCGATCGAGGCGGGCTTGCGCGCGAACTGGCGCGACGGCGCCGTCACGTACTCGGCGTAACCACCGGCCGGGCGCGGGAACCAGGGCATCGCGTACACCTCGTCACCGGGCGCGAGCGTGGTGACGCCGAAACCGACCTCCTCGACGACCCCGGAGACGTCCCAGCCGGGGACCATCGGCAGCGTCTGCGGTCCCGCCATGCCCTGTCCCGCGCGGGTCTTCCAGTCCACCGGGTTGATCCCGGCGGCGTGCACCCGTACCAGCACCTCGGTCGGCAGCGGTTCGGGACGCGCGATCCGCCCGACGGGCAGCACCTCCGGCCCGCCGAACTCGCCGATGGTGACGGCACGCATGGTGCGCTCGCCCATGTTCTTCTCGTCTCCTGTTCCGTTCCGCGTGTACGAAGACCGGGCCGGGCCCGGTGATCACCAGTCTCGTCCCGTACCCCCTGGACGGAGTGAGTGGCCGGAGGGCCACCTGTCGTACCATTCCGGCCACGGTGCACCGTATCGCCGTTCTCGCTCTCGAAGGCGTCCTCGCCATGGACCTCGGGATCGCCTCGCGCGTGTTCGACGCGGCGTGCGATCCGTCCGGCGCGCCGCTGTACTCCGTGACGACCTGCTCGCTCGGCGGCCGGCCGGTCCGTACCCACGAGGGCTTCCGGATCGTCGTCGACGACGACGAGTCCCTCCTGGAGCGCGTGGACACCGTGGTGATCGCCACCCAGGAGCCCGGGAGACATCTGCTCGCCACCGGCGAACTGCCCGCGGAGGTCGCCGGGGCGTTCGCCCGGATCGGTCCGCGCACCCGTGTCGTCAGCCTGTGCACCTCGGCGTTCCTGCTCGCGGCGGCCGGACTGCTGGACGGTCTGCGGGCCACCACCCACTGGGTGCTCTGCGACGCGTTCGCCCGGCGCTTCCCCCGGGTCGAGGTCGATCCGGACGTCCTGTTCGTCGACAACGGACGCATCCTGACCTCGGCGGGCGGCGCCGCCGGCATCGACGTGTGCCTGCACCTGATCCGCCGGGACCACGGAGCGGCGGTGGCCGGCGCGGCGGCGCGCCGGTGCGTGGTCGCGCCGTGGCGCGAGGGCGGGCAGGCGCAGTTCATCGAGCACCCGGTGCCCAAGGACGCCGACCGTTCCACCCCGGCCACCCGGCAATGGGCCCTGAACCGGCTGGCCGAGCCCCTCACGCTGGAGGACCTGGCCCGGCACGCGCACATGAGCGTACGCACCTTCACCCGGCGGTTCCGCGACGAGGTGGGCACCAGCCCCCTTCAATGGCTGCTGCAGTGCCGGCTGAACCAGACGCGCCGGCTGCTGGAGTCCACCGAGCTGACCGTCGCGCGCGTGGCCACGGCGAGCGGCTTCGGCGACGCCGTGGCCCTGCGCAAGCACTTCTCCAACCATCTGGGCCTGTCCCCGCTGGCCTACCGCCGTGCCCACAACGCCCCGGACCTGGCAGCGACGGGGTGAACGCCCTCGGGTGACGCCCGGGACGTCCGAGGACGGCGTCCACGGGCGGGGACATGACGTTCTGCCTCGCCCCGGCCAGGAGGTGGGAACTTCAGCGGCGCCGACGGCGTACGAGGCGGCGGAACGCCTTCGGCCCGTCGGCCGGTGCGGGCAGGGTGCCCGCCACCGCGTCGGCCAGCAGGGAGCCGACGGTCTCCGCCGCGCAGGCGCGGTTGGCGCCGATGCCTCCCGACGGGCCGCGTTTGATCCAGCCGACGACGTACGTCCCGGGCCGGCCGGTCACCCGGCCGGCCCGGTGCGGCACGGTCCCGGTGGCCTCGTCGAACGGCAGCCCCGCCGGGGCCACCCCGCGGTAGCCGACCGCCCGCAGGACCAGGCCGGCCGGGATCTCCAGCTCGGCGGTACCGCCGGTGACCCGCACGGCACGCGTGCCCTCGTCCCCGCGGACCGCCACGGGGGAGGAGTGGAAGCGGAACACGATGCGCCGCCGCCCACCTGCCGCACCCGGCGGCAGGGACCAGTCGACGGTCTCCCGCGCCACACCCCGCAGCACCGCCGCCTTGTCCTTCGCGCCGGCGGCGTCGATCGCCGCACCGATGCGCGGATCGTGGTCGTCGACGAGCAGATCCACCCCGGGAAGGTGCTTCAGGGCGAGCACCTCGGGCCCGGTGTACGCCGCGTGCTCCGGCCCGCGGCGCCCGAGCAGCACCACCTCGCGCACCTTGCCGCGGCGCAGTTCCGCCAGCGCGTGGCCGGCGATCCCGGTGCCGGCCAGCGTCTTTGGATCGGAGACCAGGATCCGTGCGACGTCGAGGGCGACGTTGCCGTTGCCCACCACGACGACCCGCTCGGACGACAGGCCGACGGCGTCCGCGGGGACCTCCGGATGCGCGTTGTACCAGGCGACGAAGGTGGTCGCGGAGACGCTGCCCGGCCGGTCCTCGCCAGGGATGCCCAGCCGCCGGTCCGCGGCGGCGCCCACCGCGTAGATCACCGCGTCGTGGTGGGCGGCGAGTTCCTCCGCGGTGACGTGGGTGCCCACGTCGAGGCCCAGGTAGGTCCGCGCGCGCGGATGGGTGAGGAAACGGGCGAAGGTCTCGCCCACCTTCTTGGTGGCCGGGTGGTCCGGTGCCACGCCGTACCGGACGAGCCCGCCGGCGACCGGAAGCCGGTCGACGAGCGTCACCTCGGCCCGGGTGTGCAGCAGCAGGTCCCTGGCGGCGTACATGCCGGCCGGGCCGGTGCCGACGATCGCGACCCGCAGCGGCCCGAAGTCCGAGGGCAGCACCCGGTCGAAGGACGGCGCGCCCCAGGCGTGGAGGTTCGGCCCCGGACGCGCCGGTGGCTCCGTCCCCCCGGGGAGGTCCTGCTCGAAGTAGGCGGCGTTGATCCGCGCGTACTCCCGCTGCCCGCCGGTCAGTTGGTCGAGCGGGAGGACGGCGTCCACCGGGCAGGCGTCGGCGCAGGCGCCGCAGTCGATGCAGCTCCTCGGGTCGATGTGCAGCATCTCCGTGCTGCCGAAGGCCCGTTCCTCGGGCGTGGGGTGAATGCAGTTGACCGGGCAGACGGACACACAGGTGGCGTCGTTGCAGCAGGTCTGGGTGATCGCGAAGGCCATGGTCGTCCACTCCGCTGAAGGCCGGGGCAGGTGCAGGGTGCGGGTCGTCAGACGAGGTGGGCGCGCTGGTAGAAGAAGAGCGCGGGCCCGGTGAGCAGTCCCACCGAGGCCAGGAACTCCATCAGGCCCGAACAGCTCGCCCGCATCATCGACTTGTGGTGCTCGTTGGCCTTCGCCTCGCGCAGGGCGCGTGCCTCGTCCAGGCCGGCGTTCGCGTAGACCTTCCGGTTCACCATGCTGGTGACGATGACGTAGGCCGCGACGGCGATCAGCAGGGCGTGGACCCGGCGGCGCAACCGTCCGGCACGCGCGAGGTGCCTGCGTGTCTCGTCGCGGGCGAACTTCATGTGCCGGGACTCCTCGACGACATGGATGTTGTTGATGGTGCGGACGAAGGGCACGACCCGCTCGTCGCGCATCCAGTCGCGCTGCATGACGTCGAGGACCTCCTCGGCGACCAGGATCGCCGCGTACGCGGCCTCACCGAAGGCGACGGTCTTGAAGAACCGGCCCAGTTCCAGCGCGACCCGGTGCGGCCGGTAGGCCGGCGCCCGGAGCTTCTTCGCGCCGCGGGCGAACATGATCGAGTGCCGGCACTCGTCGGCTATCTCGGTGAGCGCCCACTGGACGGTGTCGTCCGTCGGGTCCTTGGCGTAGATGTCCCGCAGCACCATCTGCTGCAGGATCATCTCGAACCAGATGCCGGTGCTCGCGACGGACGCCGCCTCCTGGCGCGTCAGCTCCTTGCGCTGCGCATCGGTCATCTCGTCCCAGTACGCCGTCCCGTAGAGCGTGCTCCACTCCGGGCTGGCGCCGTGGAAATCCGTGTCGAGCGGCGTGTCCCAGTCGACCTCGGTGAGCGGGTCGTAGGAGAGCTGCGCGGACGAGTCCAGCAGCCGCCGGGCCGCGCCGTCGTCGGAGGTCCTGTTCCCCATGCCGAGGGCTCCTCGCATCGAGTCCGATCAGTATTACCGCGGGTAACCACCCGCCTTGCTGACGAACTGTATAGCAAGAGGAGTCGCGTTCCTACCCCCAAGTAGCAAAGGAGCGCCGCCGGAACACCGGCCCCGGGTCAGGCCCGGTGGGAGCGGACCACGAGGGCCGTGCCGCCGGCGACGGCCAGGACCGCCATGCCGCCGACGGCCGCGGCCCCGTTGCCCGCGCCGGTCGCGGCGAGGGCGGGACGAGAGACGTGCGCCGCCCGCAGGATCAGGTCGGTCACGTCGTCCGGGTCGGTCTCCAGCACCGCGTGCGGCGCGTCGACCTCGACCGTGGCCGAGCCGGCCCGCTCGGCCATGAAGCGCAGGTTGTCCGTGCCGATGGTGCGGTCGTCGGTGGCGACGAGATACCAGGACGGGATCGTCTTCCACGCGACGGCCGTGGTCGCCTGCGTGGTGGTTGCCACGTGTGCGGGGTGCTGTCGGGCGGCCAGCGCGTCCGCCTCGTCCGCCGCCAGCCGGTCGCTCAGGAAGACGTCACTGAACTTGTCCGGCTTGATGTACGTGTCGAGGTCGGCGGGGTCGCTGCTGAGGGGGACCGCCGCCAGGGCGGTGGGGAAGGGGGCCCCGGGGTCGTCCGAGAGGCGGCTGCCGGGGTACTTGGCGGCCAGCTCCAGGGCCGTCTCGCCCTTGTCCGGCGCGAACGCCGCGATGTAGACGAGGGACGTGACCTTCGGGTTGCCGGCCGCCGCGTTGGTGATGACGGCTCCGCCGTAGGAGTGCGCGGCGAGGACGACCGGGCCCTCGATCGTCCTCAGCCGGGCGGCGAGGTAGGCGGAGTCGCCGGTGAGGCCACGCAGCGGATTCGCGGTGGCGACCACCGGATACCCCTTCGCCCGCAGACTCCGGATGACCTCGTCCCAGCCCGAGTCGTCCGCCCAGGCCCCGTGCACCAGCACGACGGTCGGCCTGGTGCCCGCGCCGGAGCCGGCACCGCCGCCGCTCTCGGACGCCGGGGACGGGCCGGCGGCCATCAGCGCGGCGGCGGGGACGAGGACGGCCAGGGGGAGTGACCGGCGGGCGGAGACGTGCCGTATGGACTTCATGACAGCTCTCTTCGAGGGGGACGACTGCTGTCACGACACTGCATGCGGCCAAGTGGCCCAGCACCGTCGGAGGGGCCGGGCGAGTGAACGGGCCGCCCTCACGGTCGTCTCCGCGCGCCCGGTCCCGCGGTCACTCGACTCCGCTGGGAGTGGGCGTCGGTGTGCGGCCGGCGAGGACCGCCTGAAGCCGCGGTGTGCCCTGTTCGACGGCGGCCGTGGTGGCGTCGTGGTCGGCGCCGTCGAGCCCGCCGTTGGTGACCGTGATCGCGTTCGCGCCGATCTGGACGACGGCCACGTCCAGGGTGAGGGTCACGGGCTGACCCCCGCTGTCGCCCTTCACCGTCACGGTCATTCCCTGCCGCGCGTCGCCCTCCTCGGGCAGGGACATCTCGACGACCTGGACGGTGCGGTCACCGTTGTCCCCGCCGGTCACGGTGAACTGGTCGCAGGTGTCGGGAAGCGACCGCAGCGACTTCATCGACTTGTCGAGGTCCGCCTTCTGATAGGCCGCCACCTGGTAGAGGAGCCGGGAGTCCCCCTGCTCGAAGCCGTTGAGCGCCGACGCCCCGGACGGAGTCCCCAGCAGGGTCTCGTCGTACAGCGAGTCGATCAGTTGCCGGCAGTCCGGGGCGTCGCTCTTCCCGCTGAGGAAGGCGGCCACGTCGACCTCTCCGACGAGCAGGGAGTCCCGCCAGGTCCGCGGCTTGTCGGCCTGGGTCCAGTCGCCCTCGAGGTCCGCCGAGGTGATCAGCGCGTTCCGCGCGCCCGTCTCGCTGAGTGTCGCGCCGGGTGACGACGTCGGTGACGAGGTCGGGGACGTGGGGGTCGACGTGGGTGATTCGGTCTGTGCGACGGCCGCGGCGGCGGTCTCCGACCCGGCCGACGCGCTGTTGTCCGCGTCGGAACAGGCCGCCGTGGTGAGCAGGGTCCCGGTGGCCAGTACGGCGGCCAGGACACGGGACGAGCAGGCGATCGGGCGAGGGGTGGTCACGAGTGCCTCCTGTGGATGGGACGAGCGCCCCGGCGCCGACCTGCCCCGAGCGCTTTTCCGCCCTTGTCCTCCCACCGCATCACCGGTCCGCCGGGGTGACCAGCGCAGCGGAGGCACACGGGTGAGAACCGTCCCGGTCACACACCTGCGTAGCGGAGGGATCACCGGGAAGAAGCGATTCCGAGCGTGCTTCCCGGCGTCGTCCCGATGACGCTGATACGTTCCGTTTGCTACGGCATGACCTGGAAGGAACCCCACCACGTCCCCCATCGACAGCGAGCCCACGCCCCCTTCCGAGGCGGTCAGGCGTCACCCCGCCCTGTTCCGTGCCGTCCGCCGCAGGCGGAACCCGCCACTGCGCCGTTCGGACATCACGGTGACGGACGAGCGGGCGGTCAAGCGAGCGGTGAAGGCGGCCTCGCTCGGCAACGCCATGGAGTGGTTCGACTTCGGCATCTACGCGTATCTGGCCGGCACCATCGGCCGCGTCTTCTTTCCCTCCGGGAGCGAGACCGCGCAGCTGCTGTCGTCCTTCGCCACCTTCGCCGTCGCCTTCCTGGTGCGCCCGCTCGGCGGCATGGTCTTCGGGCCGATGGGCGACAAGGTCGGCCGCAAGAAGGTCCTCGCGCTGACGATGATCCTGATGGCGGTCGGCACCGCCGCCATCGGCATGCTGCCGACCTACGCGGCCGTCGGCTTCTGGTCACCGCTGCTGCTGATCCTCTTCCGGCTGCTGCAGGGATTCTCCACCGGCGGCGAGTACGGCGGTGCCTCCACCTTCATCGCGGAGTACGCCCCGGACAAGCGGCGCGGCTACTTCGGCAGCTTCCTCGAACTGGGCACGCTGGCCGGGTACACCGGCGCGGCGGGCCTGGTCACGGCCCTCACCGCCTGGCTCGGCTCCGACACGATGGACGCCTGGGGCTGGCGCATCCCGTTCCTGGTCGCCGGGCCGCTGGGCATCGTCGGCATCTACCTGCGGCTGAAGCTGGACGACACACCGGCGTATCTGAAGCTGGAGCAGGACACTGTCCACATCACCGAGGCCGCGAGCGCGGTGGAGACCACCGCCCACGGCGACCTCGCCAAGATCTTCCGGCAGCACTGGCGGACGCTGGTGCTGTGCGTCGCCCTGGTCGGCGCGTACAACATCACCGACTACATGCTGCTGTCGTACATGCCGACGTACCTGTCGGACGAGCTGCACTACAGCGAGAGCCACGGTCTGCTGATCCTGGTGGCCACCATGGTGGTGCTGATGCTGATCATCAACCAGGTGGGCCGGCTGAACGACCGGTTCGGCCGCAAACCGTTGCTGATGACCGGCATGCTGGGCTTCTTCGTCCTGTCCGCCCCGGCGTTCCTGCTGGTGCGGCAGGGCAGCCTGCTCGCCGTCTCGGGCGGCATGCTGATGCTCGGCCTGTCCCTGGTCTGCCTGCTGGGCACCATGTCGGCGGCGCTGCCGGCCATGTTCCCGACACCGGTGCGCTACGGCTCCCTGTCGGTCGGCTACAACCTGTCGGCGTCCCTGTTCGGCGGTACGACACCACTGGTCATCACGGCCCTCATCGGTGCGACCGGCTCGGACATGATGCCGGCGTACTACGCGATGGCCGCGGCCCTGGTCGGTGTCATCGCGGTGGCCTGCATGAAGGAGACGGCCCAGCAGCCGCTGGAGGGCTCGCCGCCCTCGGTGCAGACGGAACAGGAGGCGGCGGAGCTGGTGCGGTCACAGGCACCGACACCGAAGTTCTGACGGCGCGGGCACACCCGGCGCGGCCGCCGGGCCCACCGGGCGGACGTCGCCGGACACACGGCCGCCGCGCGTCCGGCACGTGTGCCGTGCCGGACCCGCGGCCTCACCCGCGACCGATCACCCCGGCCGGCTGCCCCGCTTCCGCGTCCGGGGTCACAGGCCGGTGACCTTGCTGCTCGCCGAGACCTCGTAGACAAGGGTGACGGTGCGCCGGCCGCCCGGGGGCAGCGGGATGTTCCAGCGGACGATGCCGTCCGCGTCGATCGCGTCGGGTGCGGGGGAGCAGTCGTCCCGGCGCAGGCGTACCTCCACCGCCGAGACCTCGGAGACCGGGACGCGCTCCCGGACGACGACCGTCCTGTCGTCGTGCTCGCCGGGGGCGGAGAACCTGGAGAGGTGCAGGCGGACGGTCCGGGTGAGGACGGTCCGCTGGGTGATCCCGGCGGTCTCGCGGGTCTCCTCGGTGTGCCGCAGCACCCGGTGGTCGTCCCGGCTGCCGAAGGCGAGCTCGACAGGGGCGCCGGGGGCGGTGAAGTCCAGGGTGCCGCGTCCGGTGAACCCACTGCCGCGGACGAGGTCGACCGGCCCGGCGAGCAGGGCGTGGCCGGACCGGTTGTCGCACCGCACCACCTGGTCGACCAGGGGCGACAGCTCGGGGGAACTGGCGTACTCACTCCTCGCGGGCGAGGTGAAGGAGGAGAGCGGCACCCGGTGGGCGCGGCCGTCGGCCGGCACGGAGACCGGTGCGGGGGAGTGGAGCACGCGCACCTCCCCGCCGTCGTCCACGCCCGGCAGTCCGAGCACGGGGACGGGACCGAGGTCCGCGACCTCCTCCTCGCGCAGGTCGACGTGGACGGTGCGGCGCTCCGCGGCGGAACGCTCCTGGAGCGTCAGCCGGTCCTCGCCGAGCCGGGGCGGTTCCGCGGCCCCCGCGGAGCGGGCCGTCGACAGGGTCAGCCGTACGTCCGACCAGTCCTCGCCGGTGCGCTGCCAGACGATCGCGTCCGTGTCCAGCGTGAGGGAGTCCCCGTCGAGCACGGCCCGGTAGGCGGGCCGCCACACCGCGCACGGTGTGAGATGGCTCAGCCGCAGCCCGGCCTGCCCGGCGGCCGGGGCGCGCACGGTCAGCTCGATGTGACCGACCAGCTCGGCGGGCTCCGTCTCGGAGAGGTCCAGGGCCCGCCGGGTCTCGGACAGTTCGGCGGTGACGGCGGACAACTCGGCCTCCACGGAGCGCAGCCGCTCGCCGTGGGAGTCGCGTTCGCCGTCCACCCGGTCCAGTTCCCGGTCCCAGCGGTCCCTTTCCGCCTCTCCGAAGCCGGCGCCCTCGCCGATCTCCCGCAGCAGATCGGCGGCGAGACGGCCGAGCAGATCGAGGCGGGTACGCAGCCGGTCACGCCGCTGCTCCAGGTCCGTCCGCCTCTCCTCCAGGGCCGTCACACGCCGGCGCAGCGCGGAGTCGTCGTCGGCGGGCCCCGGCCCGCGCGGCGTCCAGCTACGGACGATCCGCGCGTCGAGCACGGTCGCCGGGTGGCCGTCGGTCAGCTCGGCGTGGAGGGTACGGTCGACGGCCAGCGCGCTGACCGGTCCGAGACGCAGCCGCTGCGTGCCGGCCTCCAGATCGAGCACGGCCGTCCGCTCGACGTGAGCGCGGTCCTCCGTGCAGGTGACGGCGGTGACGGGGAGGGGGATGAGCTCCGATGACGTAGACATGCTGGGTCAGCTCCTGCGGTTGCCGCCGGTGAGGGCCTTGCCGGCCGGGATCCGGATTTCGTAGCCGCCGTCGAGAGCGGTGGTGCCGCCGGCGGGCAGTTCGATCCGCCACAGGCGGGTGCCCGGCGCGTGACGCTCCGGGCCGGTGCCGTCCTCGGGTGCCGCCCAGCCGGCTCGTTCCTCGATCCGGATGTCCGCGTCGGAGGTGACGGGCACGCGCTCGCGCACCTCCACGGAGACGGGCACCGGAAGCCGGTTGGCCAGCTCCACGTGGACGCGGTGGTCGAGCACCGTGACGTTGTTGCGCAGCCCCGCGGTCGACTCGTGCAGATTCACCCGGCGGGTGACCCCGATGGCCTCGGCCGGTCCGAGCCCCACCCGGGAGACACCGCCCGGGGCGAGCGTGGGCAGCGCGGCGGTCAGCAGGAAATCCTCGTTCACGGTGACCTCCACCGGACCGGCCAGCAGGGCCTGATCGGTGGCGTTGGAGAGCACCAGCGTCGTGTACACGGTCTGCTCCACGGACGGAACGCAGATGTACTCGGTGCGCAGGCCGACCGGGATCTCGCCGACGGTGACGGTGTGCCAGGTGCCGTCCGAGGGAATGTCGGCGGGGGCGGCGGCATCGAACCGGTGGTCGAAGGAGCCCGCCGACTCGCGGGGCCGCACGGCGTGCCCGGGAAGGGGCAGCGCGCCCACCGTCTCGGCGCGGCGGCGGTACTCGGCGGTCACCGGGTCGAAGCCGGAGCCGGGGAACAGCCTGCCCCGGCGGCCGCCCGGCTCGTCCGGGCCGCACAGGACGAGTGCGGAGTAGTCGAGTTCGGCGCCGTCCGGCTGCGGCGGACCGGCCACGGGGACCGGCGGCGCGGACGCGGGGAAGGCCGCGGACGCGGCGGGCGGTGGCGGAGCCGCCCCGTAGGCCGCCGGGGCGGCCGGGGCGGCTCCGGGTGCGGCGGGTGCCGTGCGGCGCGCGGTGCGCGGCCTTCCCCGCGTCAGCGCCGCCGGCGCCACGGCGCCGCCGAAGGCCGGTGGGGAGGCGCCCTCCGGGAACGGGACGGGCGGGGGCGGGGGAACGGAGCCGGGCGCGGCACCGGCCACAGCATCGGGTGCCGGCCCCGTGCCGGGGCGGGGGCCCGCCGTGTCGTAACCGGCGAAGAGATCGGTCAGCCCCGCCGGGTGCTCACGCCAGCCCGAAGGCGCGGGAGCGGACTGACTGCGTCCGACGCGGACCGAGCGGAGCCGGGGCAGGCCGGTGCGACGGCGTAGATCGGCGGTGGCCAGGGCGATGCGCACACCGGTCCAGTCCTCACCCGTGCGCTGGGCGACCGAGGCCCGCAGCACCAGGGACCCGTCGCTCTCGCCCTCCCGGTGGGTGAGCCGGTAGGCGGGCACCCAGACGGCGCCGGGCACCCCGTACTCCACCTCCAGCTCCACCTCCGCGCCGCCCGCGCCGTCCAGCGTCAGGACCGCGCACATCGAGGCGGCCACCGGTGCCGAGGGCGCGTCGGTGGAGGCACGGGAGAGCCTGTCCACGGCGACCGTGAGCTCGTGCTCGACCCGGCCCAGTTCCTCCTCCAGCTCACGGAGCCTGCCGTGCAGCCCGGTCAGGCGCTCGTCGACGAACTCGGAGAGCTCCAGCCACGCGTCGACCGGGGTACGGCGATGCGGGTCGTCCCGCTTGCGGGCCGGCGGCACCGGGCGGAGCGCCCCGACCTCCTCGATCAGCCCCAGTTGCCGGTCCCGGCGGTCTCGCGCCGCCGCCCACTCGTCGCGCAGCCGATCCTCCTCGCGCCGCGACTCGTCGGACGGTCCCGCGTCGAGGAGTTCGGCCTCCACCTCCACCCGGGCCTCGGTGACACGTACCCCGGACGCCCCGACGACGCGGGCCCGCAACGAGCCCGGGTCCAGCGAGCGGGGCAGTCCCGCCACCCGCACGCGTCCGCCCGCCGGCACCGTGCCCCGGGCCAGGCGGCGGCAGAGCGCGCCCTGCGCGTACACCACCACCGAATCGAGAGTCGACGCCCACCTCGGGGCCGTTCCAGCCGTCATGTGCTCCCCCACCCAGCCGTTTCCGTGCCAGGGCAGCCTACGCGGTGACCGGCCCGGGGCCGGGTCGAGGCGGAACGTCATAATGCCCGGAACAGTTGTCGAGGAGGCAGGCGGTCACACATGCGTATCGCGGTTGTCGGAGCCGGTGGGGTCGGTGGCTGCTTCGGGGCGCGGCTGGCCGCGGCGGGCCACGAGGTCACGTTCGTGGCCCGGGGCCGTCATCTGGAGGCGGTACGCGGCTCGGGACTGCTGGTCCGCAGCCCGCTGGGGGACGTGCGCACCCCGCCCGGTTCGGCCGTCGACAGCGTTGCCCGACTCGGTCCCACGGACCTGGTGATCATTGCCGTGAAACTCTGGGACACCGAGGACATCGCCGTACGACTGGCTTCCTCGAAGGCGGGGGACGCCCCTGTGCTCTCGCTGCAGAACGGCGTGCACAAGGACGACATCCTCCGCCGTCACCTGCCCGCGGACTCCGTCCTGGGCGGAACGTGCTTCATCTCGGCCTTCATCGAGGAACCCGGCGTCGTCAGGCACAACAGCACCCTGCAGAGAATGGTCCTCGGCGCCCGTCACCCGAGTCAGGAGCCCGTCGTGCGGCGGTTTCTGACCGCCTGTCGTGAGGCGGGCATCGAGGCGGAGACCAGCGCGGAGATCGACAGGGTGATCTGGGAGAAGTTCGTCTTCCTCGTCGGGCTGTCGGCCACCACGACCACCATCCGCGGGCCCATCGGTGTCGTCCGTTCCCACGAGCGTTCCCGGGCACTGCTGCGCGAGATCATGGAGGAGACCGTGGCGCTCGCCCAGGCGTCGGGTGTCGCGCTGGACGACACGTTCGCCGAGCGTCAACTGGCCTTCTGCGACACGCTGCCCGCGGACATGACGTCCTCCATGCACAACGACCTGAAGAACGGCAACCGTCTCGAACTGCCCTGGCTCAGCGGGGGAGTGGCCGACCTCGCGGCCCGGCTCGGCGTCCCCGCGCCGCGCAACCGGACGGTGGCCGACATCCTGTCCCCGTACGTGCTCGGAGCGGTGGCGGGGTGACGGCTGCGGCCTCACCAGACCAGGCACCAGTACGCGCCGTGGTGCCCGATGCCGATACGGCCCTTCCACGGCACCAGGCCGGGGTCCGGCCGGCCCACGGCCGCCATCGAGCAGGCGGGGTCGCCGACCGCGTCGGCGTCCGCCATGCGGTGGGCGGCGGCCGTCGCGGCCGGGGAGGTGTACCACGTGGTGGTCACCCGTTTGCCGCCACCGGTCGTGGGCGTCGGCCCGGGTGACATGACGGACGGCGCCGGTACGTGCTTCGAGGGCGCCGGCCGCGTCGTCGGTGTCCGTGTCGGCGCCGGGCGGGCGGGTGACGCCGGGTGCTTCGGCGTTGCGGACTTCGGCGGGGGTTCGGGGGCGGCCTGCTTTGACGGGGGTTCGGGCGTTGCGGACTTCGTTGGAGGCTTGGGCGCGGCGGGCTTCGCCGGGGGTTCGGGTGTCGCGGACTTCGGCGGTGGCTTGGGCGTGACGGGCTTTGCCGGAAGTCCGGGTGTTGCGGGCCGCTGCGGGGGTCCGGGTGTCGCGGACCGTGGCGAGGGTGCGGACGTCGGGGAGCCCGATGAGGGCCGGGATGTCGCGGACCGCGCCGGTGGCGGTGGTGTGGTCGGTCTCGCCTCCGGAGTACGCAGGGCCGACGCGCCGGTCGCGGTCCGGTCGGGCACCGGCCGGCGGCTGGGCGGCGCCGGCCGGGTCGCGGGCCTCTGACCCGGCGGCGCCGGTTCGGTCGTCGTCCGCTGTACCGGCGGTGGCGGCTCGCCGGTCGGCCGCTGTGCCGGCGGCGTCGGCCGGGTCGTCGGCCGCCGGGTCGGCGGGGCCGGCGGGATCGGCTGACCGGGCCGGAACGCTGTCGGCCCGGAGGACGGTGAGGACGTCGGCGTCCGCCGTGCCGTGCTCGACGGCTCCGTCGTGAACGTCCAGGACGGCAACGGGTTCAGCGTCGGAAGGGACAGGTCGTTCGAGGCCGAAGGCGTGGGACTGGGCGTGCCGCCGTCCTGCGCCACCCACACCCATACGCCGATGCCACCGAGGACGAGCACAGCGGCGCCGCCTGCGATCCACGGGGCACGCCGGGGCGGGCGTCGGTGACGGTTCATGGTCTTACTGTCCTATGCGACCTGGCAGGGCGCCTGTCGCACCGTCCGGACATCGTGCCTCTCGCCCGGTCGCTCCGCCCGTGCGAGTGACACGGAGACTTCTCCGGCTTCCTTCCGAACGGGGTAGCCCCGGGTGCACCACACCGACTCGGGTTCGAGTCTGGGGTCATGCGCATCCGTCCATGGGCCGTCGTGGAGCCGCCCGACAGCCGTGGCCTTCGCCGGGTCACCATCGGCGGTGAGACGGTCGGCAGCGCCTGGTCACCGGACGAACTGCGAAAAGTACTCGGCCGTTTCGGTTACCCGGAAAACGTGGACCTGGAGGATCCGTCGTCCATATTCTGGCGCGGGGGTGACAGCGGGACCTGGCCCGACCGGGCCTGGAGAAGGCGCACGGTCATGTCGCTCATGATGGCCGGACTGCTTGTCTCCATGACTTTCAGCGCGGTCATCGGAGGGCCGGACGCCTCGGGGGCCCTGACCTTCGCACAACGTGTCACCGGTGTTCTGTTCGTCCTGTCGGGCGTGGTGCAGGGAGCGGCGGCGATAGCGGCTCGGGACTACTGGGGAAGGCGGTACTACGGGGCCTCCGGGGCCATTGTCCTGCTCGGGGTGATCATTGTGCTGGCCACCGACAGCCTCCTCTTCTTCCTCTGGCTCGAGGAAAGGGAGTACACACCTCACATATGGGTCTACATGCCCCTGTTGTGCTGGTCCCTGTGGGCGCTTTTCCTTCTTGTGCGTGAAAAATCGTGGGAGTGTGTCCCGCATCCCAAGAAATTCGCGGCCGGGGTGGTCGCCACGGCGCTCCTGACGGCCGTCAGCCTCGCTTATTCCACCATGTACCAGCCTGCGGCGGCCCCCATGCACTTCACTCTGAAGGTGGAATTCGGGAAGGCGTGGGAGGACCGCAACGTCCCGTACGTGCACGTCCCGCTGACGTTGTACATGAAAAACACGGGGGGAATCCCGGTATATATCGTCAACGACATCTACACGGTGCGCGGCAGGGGTGCGGAGTATTCTCATGGCGAGGAGGATCTGACGACGGAGTGGAGGGAGAGCGTGGGGCAGCAGGGGAGGAGTGAGGGGGAGGCGGAGCTCTACGTCGACCAACCCAGATACACCACGATAAGCAGTGGCCGGTTCTCCGACTCCGGCAGCTCGCTCGACGTGGGACAGGAATATTCCATGAAACGTGTGTTCCAGCTCCCCAGGGATGCCAGATACGACACCGTGAGTGTTGAATTTCAGATCTCCTACATGAGGAAAGATCGCGGCAAGATCGATGTGGAGGAGTTCAGGTCCGCTCATCCCTCATGGGAGGAGAACAGCGGCTACTACTGTCCGCCGGCGGTATGCGGGGAGCAGCTCATCTACCGCGGAAGGGTGCGGCACAACAACAACCTCATCAATGTGACACGCAAGCCGCGCTATGTGACGGCTGTCTGGTCTCCGCAGGGCCGCTTCATCTCCTCCATTTCGTCGTTCCGCTTCGATTACTCCGGGCTGGGTGACTACCAGGAAGAAAGGAGAGAACTGGAAAGGTACGGCGCTGCGAAAGCCCGGGTGGATTCAGAGGTCTCCGCGGCGGAACTGCTGGGGTCCGCGGGGGTGTGACCCGGTCACCCGCCGGCCCGCGTGAGCCAGGTGCCCACGGTGATGCCGAACTCCTTGTCCAGATACGAGGCGGTCTGCTGGCAGTAGAGAGCCGAGCCGGTCAGATACCCGAACAGCCTGTCGCGCGGCACGATCTCGGCGAGTGCGGTGATGAGCGGTACGACGTCGAACGGGGCCTGGGAGTTCTCATTGTTCCGCAACCGGGCGAGGACGTCGAGCTGCTCTTTGCTCTTCTCCTTCGCCTTGTAGAAGTCCTTGACCCCTTCGTCCTCCCACTGCGCGGGCACCAGCTTCTCCAGCCCGCGCATGATGCTGGACTCCGGGGTGGCCTCGAATATGGCACTGGTGCAGAGCGCGGCCGCCTTGCCGAGGGACTCCTCCGGACGGTCCTGGGCGGACGCGGACTCCTCCTGCTGTTCCTTCATATGAGTGGTTCGCTCATCCAGTTCCTTCTGGGCTTCGGACCGCTCCTTCTGCGACGTCTTCGGGTCGGTGACTTTCTTCAGCAACGAGCTGACCTGCTGTGTGATGTGCGCCAGCTTTTCCCGTTCCTTCGGAGGTGTCCTCCGGTCGTGCACGATCTCCGAAGAGGATCCCAGCAGCATCGCGGTCGATTGTTCTTGGTCCGGGCCCTTGCTTTCATTCGGACCCTGACTCCCGTTCGTCGAATCGGGCTGCGTGCCGTCCGTACTTCTCTCCAGGGCGTAGTGCGTATCGTCCACTATGGAGATCAGCATTCCCCGCAAATTCTGCGGCGTCTTGGGGTCGCAGATGATGTCCAGGGTGGATGTCGTCCGCTTGACCACCAGGATGAGCATGGACCGCTCTTCGGGCGGCACCCGGGGGTCGTTGATCACTTCGAGCGTTGAGGTCACCTGCTTCACCAGCGAGGTCAACTGTTTCCGCAGTTCTGGAGGGGTGTTCGGATCACTGATGACTTCCAGCGCGGTGGCCAGGTTCTCGGCGCTCTCGATGATTCCTTCCTTGTCCTGCGGCAACGTCTCCGGGGCGTCGAGGGCGCCGACGATGTCCATCAAGGTGTCCACGGCCGGCGCGAGTTCCTCGGGGACCTTTTCCCTCTCCTCGCTCAGGGACGTCGTCACCTCGTCGGATTCCGTCTCCAGATCCGCCGGATCTTCGGGTGTCTGCCCGTCCGTTTCGCCGGGATCCGGCGTCGGGGAGTCGTCAGACGTCTCGTCCGGCGTGGAGGTGGGAGACGTCGGAGAGTCCGTGGAATCGCCGGAATCACTGGAACCGCCGGAATCGCCGGAATCGCTCGGCTCGGTCGTCGGCGAAGGGGAGGGAGGCGCTGTGTTTTCGTCAGTGGTATCGCTCGGTGGAGAAGGAGGGGACGGCGGGGGTTCTGGGGTCTGAGCGGGAGCCGCGGCGGCGCCCCCGGTCAGGCTCTGGGAATCCGGCACGGCAATCGTCATGCCGACCGGCAACGCGAGCGCCGCAGCCAGGAGGGAGGCGTTGGCCGCGTGAAAGACATACCGCCGGGAGATTCTGGCCATGATGGTTCCGGAGAGGCTGTGTGCTGCGATGCTTCGGCCCGTCGGCGATTCTTCCCTTCGACGGCGGCTTCGAGAAATGCGAAGCCGGAAGAATGCGCAGCCGATATGAATCCACTCTTCACCTGTCCGGCGCATCCCGCAACGGGAACATCAGGTCCCGGACGCTGCCGCCGATCGGCCCGCCCGTTTGCCGCGGGCCCCGGCAGACGCATCGTGGGACGTGGGGGAGGGCTTGCCGCAGGGCCTCTTGTCCGCCCTGGCGCCCGCTTCCCCTTCCACCCCTGCCGCACCCCACCGGCATGTGCGATGCGAAGAGGGAAGGATCTCATCATGCCCCACCCATGGATGCCCCAGGCGCTCAAGACGGACGTCGGGGACCACGCGCCGTGCGACCCCGAGTTCCCGGCGAGGGCGATCGCGCACATCACGGCGGACAGGGAGGCCGACGCCGGAACTCCCCTGGACATGGTCCCCTTCGGCAACCTCAAAGGCTTCCTCACCGGCGGCGGCAAAGGCCGGGCTCCGCACATCCTCTGGGACCCCTTCACCGGAGCGTTCGCCCAGTTCTTCCCCGCCACCTCCCGCAGCAAAGCCCTGTCCGACACGGCCGGTTGGTACTCGTACCAACCGGGCCGGAAAGGTGGTCATCCAGATCGAGGCCTTGTTCTTCCCCCACTGCCGAGTCAACGGCAAGGTGTTCGCACGGCTGGTCGACACCCCTTGCGAGGGCTGGGACGACCTCCACGCATGGATCAGCTCCTGGGACGTACCGGACGTCTGGCCCGTGGGTCCTCCGACTTCTCTGTCCCGCCATACGTGTCCGGCCGACAAGTGGAGGTCGCGGGGCGGGTGGTACGCCCATGCCCATGTCCCGGAGAACGACCATGTCGACCCCGGTTCCTGGCCGGCGTTCGTGTCACGGCCGCCCGGACCGCCCCCCGGCGAGCCCCGGTTCGAGCCGTTCCCCGGGGTGTCGTTCTTCCGTGCGGGACACAAGTCGCCCGTCATCGCGGAAATGCACGGCCGACTCGTCGCCGAGGACTGCGACCGCTACACGTCCGGCACCGATATCGACGTGTGGGGACCGGGCGACGTGAGGTCCTACACCGCCTGGCAGCGGAAGCCGGGGCTCGAGGGCGGCTCCGCCGACGGCGTTCCCGGCCGGTTCAGCTGGGAGAGGCTGGCCGTCCCCGACGTCTGAGGTGTCGCGAGCGTCGTGCCGGAGGATCCCGGGAACGGAACCGGCGGACGGTTCGTCAGAAAAGCCGTGAGCCAGCATGGTTCCCGGGTTTGCGCACCACTCCCGCCGGGCGCATGGTGGAAGAAGAGCGACTGCGACAGTCGGCGGCGCACGATCCGGGAAGGATCCGTGCCTCCCGAGCCGGGGGCGCCGCTGTGCCGACCGGCAGGTCACTCCTTACCGGCCTCCACGCCGATCGACCGCTTCCGGCGCCGGTACGGTGACACCTCGCGCGTTCGACAGACGATCCCGCACCGTCATCCGGCGCCTTGCCGAGCCCCGCGGAAAGGAGAGAGGGCCATGCCCGCGACGGCGCCATTCCCAGGAGTGAGACTCTTCCACAAGGGACAACACGGCCCCCTCATCTCCACTTCGGGAAACGCCCGGCCGGCGGCCGTTTCGGCTCCGACGTGCCCCCCGACTGGTGACCGGGAGAGCCCGTCGGCCCGTCACCGGTTCCCGCGAGCCGGCGCGTAGCCCGTACCGGCGGCACCGGCCGGGGGGCGGGGCGTGTACGGCCCGCGGGTGCGAGAAACGCTGCCACTCTCGTCCTTCATGGACGTCAGTACCTTCTACGCGCTCTTCTCCACCACCTGCTTCACCCTGGTCGGCCTGTGGTGGAACGTGGTGCAGAGCCATACCGACTGGATGCGTGAACCCGCCCTGCGCCGCGTCGTCGGCGGGGTCTACCTGTCCTTTCTGCTGCCGGCCCTGATGGGCCTGTTCGCCCAGGTCGGCGGCACCGAGAAGCCGCAGGTCTGGCGGACGGCCTTCATCGCCCTCTCCGTGGTCGGCTGTGTGTCCACCCTGCGGCTGCTGGCCCGCGCCCGCGGCGACCACTTCATCACCTGGCAGCAGGCCGCCTCCACACTGCTCTACGCGCTGATCGCCGTCGTCGGCGCGTTCCCCGATCTCGCCCGCCACGCCGGGCTGCGGCCCATCCAGACCGAGGCCCTCATGCTGATCGTCCTGATCATTCTCGCTCACGCCCTGGTCTGGCGGTACATGGCGGGGGAGGGCCGTGCCGACGAGGACGCCTGATCCCCGTGCGTCCAGTACCTCGCCGGGGCCGGCCCGCTGCCTTCGCGGCCGGTGACGGACACGGCTCCCGGGCGCCCCGCACGACGGAGCGCCCGCCGGTGCTCCGGGGATCAGCGGGACCGGACGACGAGCCGGACGTCGTCCTCGGCCGGACGGCGGTGGACGCCGCCGCCCCGGTGCGGACGGCGCGGGTCGACGAGGTACCGGCGCAGAGTCACATGGTCGATTCGGCCCCCTTCGCACCAGGCGCGGAGTCTTTCGCCGGCCTCCTTCTCCGCGTACTCCCGGCCCGGCCCGAAGGCGCGCTCCGCGATGTGGCGCGGGTGCGGGCTTCTTCCGGTTCCACTGTGCCGGCGGCTTCACCGGCCGTCCGTCCCGCGGGAACGCGCGGAGCACCGCCTCGACCCGCTCGTCCCCGGTGCCGTGGTCCCGCGCGGGCCGCGGCCCGGCCACGTCTTCGCCCGTCGTGCTCCGTCTCCGTCCTTCCGGGAGCGGCACCTCCCGGACCAGTTCACCGGGACGCCGCCCCCCCCGGGACACAGCGGACGCCCGTCGTTTTCCGCGCGAACTTCCGGACGCCGAACATGTCGAGCGCGTCACATGAGGTGTTCCTGCCCGGTCTCGTCGGAGCGAACTTCATCAAAGTCGCCGGACGACGTGGGATCTTCACACGTATGGGCATACGGGGAAGGCGGAAAAGCGGAAGAAGGCGCGTGCGGCCGGGCATACGGGCGGCGGGCGGGGCGTCGGCCCGGCAGGCGAGGAGGTCACGATGACAGGGTCGGAGTACAGGGAGGTCCACGGGCTGTCCGTGCCGACCGCTTCCGCCGCGCTGGAAGCCATCGGCGCGGGTGCCTACGTCGTCGACGAGCAGGGCTGCATCATCGCCGTCAACGCCCGCGCCGAGGGACTGCTGGACCGGCCCGCCGCGGAGCTCCTCGGCCAGGACGCGCACGACCTGCTGCACCGGGACGCGCAGGGGCAACAGCTGCCGAGGATCCGATGCGCGATGCGACAGGCGTTCCACGCCGGATACCCGGCCCAGGGCGGCGAGGACCACTTCGCACGGGCCGACGGGTCGGTGCTGCCGATCTCCTGGCTGATCACCCCGTACGACATCGGCGACGGCCGGGCCGCCACACTCGTCGTCTTCCACACCCCCGAGCACCCACGGGACACCGGTCCGCGACCGGAGCCGGAGCCGACGGTCCGGTCGCTGTCGGAACTGCAACGGCTGGCACTGCTGGCCGAGACCACCGCACAGCTGACCTCCACTCTCGACGTCGACGAGGCGATGCGGCGGCTGGTGGCCCTGGTCGTTCCCCGGCTGGCGGACTGGGCGATCATCGACCTGATCACCGAACGTGACGAGGTGTGGCGCACCGTCGTGGTCCACGCCGAGGGCGGCACGCTGGTGCGGCACGAGGAACTGCAGGGGCCGATGCCGCCGATCCCCGAGGAATCCCCGATGCCCCTGTCCAGAGCCCTGCGCGGGGTCTCCTCCACCCTGGCCGGCCCGCAGACCTACCAGGGGACACCGGATTCCGGTATCGCGGTCGAGCAGGGCCGCCTGTTCCACGCCACGGGGATGCACTCCGCGGCCATCGCGCCCATCCGCGGCCCGCGCGCGGTCCTGGGCGCGCTCACCCTGGGCCGTACCGAGACTCCGGCGGCCTTCGCCTCCACGGACCTTCCGCTGATCGAGGACATCGCGCGCCGGGCCGGCCTCGCCCTGGACAACGCCCGCCTCTACCAGCGTCAGCGCAAGGTGGCCGAGACCATGCAGAACCACCTGCTGCCCCAGATGCCGGGCGTTCAGGGCCTGGAGATGAACGTCCGCTACCTGCCCGCACCCGACGCCTCACATGTCGGCGGCGACTGGTACGACGCCTTCCCCCTGCCCGACACGTCCACCGCCCTGGCCATCGGCGACGTCGTCGGCCACGACCTGGAGGCGGCGGCCGGCATGGCGCAGGTCCGCAACATGCTCCGCGCCTACGCATGGTCCCAGCACGAGCCCCCCAGCCGCGTCGTCGAACGGCTCGACGAGGCGATCCAGCACATCACCGACGTCGCCATGGCCACCATCGTCTTCGGCCGGATCGAAGCGGCCCACGACGGTCACTGGCAGCTGTCCTGGACCAACGCGGGCCACCCTCCGCCGCTGCTGGTCAGCCGGGACGGCCTGGCGAGCTACCTCACCGACGGCCACGGCATCCTCCTGGGCACCCAGACGGGCCTGCGGCGACCCGACGCCACAGCGCTGCTCCCGCCGGGGTCCACCCTGGTGCTGTACACGGACGGCCTCATCGAGGCGCCCGGCCAGAGCCTCGACACGGGGCTGAACCGGCTGCGCCAGTACGCAGCCGCCCTCGCCCACCGCCCCCTCACCTCGTTCACCGACCAACTGCTCCGCCAGGTCCGCCCCGCCGACAACGACGACGACGTGGCCCTTCTGACCCTGCGCGTTCCCGAGAGCTGATCCCGTGAGGAATCTCCGAGGGGCCGGCCGGCCCAGGCGCGGCGCGCCTCGGCCGTCCCGGCGGGCCCCGGGGGGAGGATCGGTGGGGCGGCGGCCCGCGACGGGCCGCCCGGCACCGTACACCGCCTGAACGGGGTCCGGCCATGGAACAGTCCGACGACCCGCTGCCGAAGTCCTTTGCCGGCCGGGCGCCGGAACGCGCCGGGGACGGCACCCTCGGCGTCACGCGGGCGGCGACGTGACCGCCGGACCGCGCGGGCACGGCCGGTACGGCGAGGACGTCTTCCGCTTCGGACAGCCGCACGAGGACGAGCGCATCGACCGCGGCGCCCTCGCCTACGACGACATCACCCTGGCGCGGCTGCGGTCACTCGGGGCCGGCCCGGGGTGGCGCTGCCTCGACGTGGGCGCCGGAACGGGCACGGTCTCCCGCCGGCTGCTGGACGAGGCCGGGGTGACGAGCGTACTCGCCGTGGACCGCGACGTCCGTTTCCTCACCGAGCGGTCCGTGCCGGGGCTCGACGTGCTGGAGGCCGACATCACCGCCCCGGACTTCGCCCCCGGCCGGTTCCGGCTCGTCCACGCGCGCTTCGTGCTGATGCACCTGCCCGAGCGGGAACGCCTGATCGGGGCACTGGCCGGACTCGTCGCGCCCGGCGGTGTGGTGGTGCTCGGTGACGCGGTCGACCTGACGAGCGACCGGGCGCCCGGCACGCCGTACACGGTGGTGATGCGGGCGATGTGGCAGGGGCTGCGGGAGACCATCGGCACCGATGTCTCCTGGGTGCCGTCGTACCCCCAACTGCTGCGCGGAGCGGGGCTCGTGGGTGTCGCCGCCGAGATGTACGTGCCGCCGCTGCTGCCCGGCAGTCCCATCAGCCGCTTCTGGGCGGACACCTGGGAGCGGAGCAGAGCGGCGATGCTCGCCACCGGCCTGGCCGACGACGCCGTCGACACCGCGGTCCGGTACCTGGACTCCGACGAGTGCGCCGCGCTCTCCGCCGGCCTGCTGACCGTCTGGGGCCGGAAACCCGAGGAGGCCCGGAGCTGACCGCCTCTCGACCGGAGCGGCTGTGGGGCTCAGGGTGTCGGCTCACGGCGGGACGACGCCGCCTGCCCTTCGGCGGTACGTGTGGCGAGGTCCTCGTCGGTGATGGCGCGGACCACGCGGCAAGGGGCCCCGAGCGCGACGGTCATCGGGGGAATGCTGCGGCTGACGACACTGCCGGCGCCGATGGCCGACCCGTATCCGATGCGGACGCCGGGCAGGACGACGGCGTTGCCGCCGATCCACACCCTGTCCTCGATCACGATCGGCTCCGAGAACCGCCCGAAGTCGGTGCGCCGCGAGGGGTGCACCGGGTGTCCCGTCGTGGTCAGGGTCACGCTCGGAGTGATCATCACACCGTCACCTGTGCGGATGTCGACACCGTCGACGAAGGTGAGGTTCACGTTGCCGAAGAAGTCGTCACCCATGTGGACGTTGCTGCCGAACCCGGCGTGGAACGGCGGCAGCAGCACCGTGCGTTCACCGACCGACCCGGGGATCGCGACGAGCAGTGACCGGCGCTTCTCCGTCTCGCCCGGTGGGGTGCGGTTGTACTCGAAGATCTGCTCGGCGCGGCACCGGCACTTTGTCCCAAGCGAGGAAGAAGACGCGGGACAGTGCGCGAAAGGGGTTACGCGTTCACGCGAGGCCCGCTAACTTTCTTGAAATGGACCCGTCATAACCCTGTCCGGGGTGACGGTCCGGTGTTCGACGGCGCGACGGCGCGCGCCCGTACTCCTTCACGGCAGGCACCCGTGGTCTGCCGCCACCCCCCATATTCCTGGAGACTTCCGTGCGCACGAAACCGCTTGGACACAGACGTGTCCGCATGCTGCTGACGGCCGTGGCGTGTGCCATGGGCCTGGCGCTGCCCGTGGGCCCGGCCGCCGGGGCCCCCGCCGCCCCGGCCGGGCCGGTCGGCGCCGCCGCGGCGGCCGAGGACTTCCAGCAGGTCACCCTCGCCAAGGGCGTGGCGGAAATGGGCGAGCCGATGACCCTGGCCGTCCTGCCGGACCGCTCCGTACTGCACACCTCACGCGACGGCACCCTGCGCCGGACCGACGCGTCCGGCACCACCACCGTCGCGGGCCGGCTGAACGTCTACAGCCACGACGAGGAGGGCCTGCAGGGCGTCGCCGCCGACCCCGGCTTCACCTCCAACCGCTTCGTCTACCTCTACTACGCTCCCCAGTTGAACACCCCGGCGGGCGACGCCCCCGCCGACGGAACGGCATCCGACTTCACCCCGTTCGACGGCGTCAACCGGCTGTCCCGGTTCGTCCTGCGCACCGACGGCACCCTGGACGTGGGCAGCGAGAAGAAGATCCTCGACGTGCCCGCCTCCCGCGGGCTGTGCTGTCACGTCGGCGGCGACATCGACTTCGACGCGGCGGGCAACCTGTACCTGTCGACGGGCGACGACACCAACCCCTTCGCCTCGGACGGCTACACGCCCATCGACGAGCGGGCCTCCCGCAACCCCGCCTACGACGCCCAGCGTTCCTCGGGCAACACCAACGACCTGCGCGGCAAGATCCTCCGCATCAAGGTGAACGCCGACGGCACGTACGGCATCCCGTCGGGCAACCTCTTCGCACCCGGCACCGCCCGGACCCGGCCCGAGATCTACGCGATGGGCTTCCGCAACCCCTTCCGGATGAGTGTCGACAAGGCGACGGGCACCGTCTACGTCGGTGACTACGGCCCCGACGCGGGCACCGCCAGCGGTTCCCGCGGGCCCGGCGGGCAGGTCGAGTTCAACCGGATCACCAAGGCCGGCAACTTCGGCTGGCCCTACTGCACCGGAAAGAACAACGCCTACGTCGACTACGACTTCGCCACCGGAGCCTCCGGTTCGTCCTTCGACTGCGCGGCGCCGAGGAACACGTCGCCGCGCAACACGGGCCTCACCGACCTGCCGCCCGTCCAGCCCGCCTGGATCCCCTACGACGGCGCCTCCGTCCCCGAGTTCGGCAACGGATCCGAGTCCCCCATGGGCGGACCGGTCTACCGGTACGACGCGAACTCCGCCTCCGAGGTGAAGTTCCCCGCCGAGTACGACGGCGACTTCTTCGCCGGTGAGTTCGGCCGCCGCTGGATCAAGCGCATCGAGACCGGCGGCGACGGAACCGTGCAGGCCGTCAACGCCTTCCCCTGGAGCGGCACCCAGGTGATGGACATGGCGTTCGGCCCGGACGGCGCCCTCTACGTCCTCGACTACGGCACCGGCTACTTCAACGGCGACGCCAACTCGGCCCTCTACCGCATCGAGCACGTGACCGGCGGACGCGCACCGCTGGCCCAGGCCAAGGCGAACACCACCTCCGGCAAGGCCCCCCTGACCGTCGGCTTCTCCTCGGCCGGCAGCTCCGACCCGGACGGGGGCGCGCTCGCCCACGCCTGGACCTTCGGTGACGGCGCCACCTCCACCGCCGCCGACCCGTCCCACACCTACACCGCCAACGGCCAGTACACCGCCACGCTGAAGGTCACCGACCCCACCGGCAAGTCCGCCACGGCGTCCGTCCAGATCACCGTCGGCAACACCGCTCCCACCGTGCGGCTCGACACCCCCGCCGACGGACGGATCCACGACTTCGGCGCGGCCATCCCCTTCAAGGTCACCGTCACCGACCCCGAGGACGGCACGGTCGACTGCGCCAAGGTGAAGGTCACCTTCATCGTCGGACACGACAGCCACGGACACCCGCAGACCTCGGCCACCGGCTGCACCGGCACACTGCACACCCTGGCGGACGGCGAACACGACCCCAACGCCAACATCTTCGGCGTCCTCGACGCCGAGTACACCGACAACGGCGCGAACGGCCAGCCCGCGCTCACCACGCACGACCAGCACATCACCCAGCCCAGCCACCGGCAGGCCGAGCACTACGGCGACTCCGCCGGTGTCCAGGTCATCAACCACACCAACGCGCACGGCGGCAAGACGGTCGGCGAGATCCACAGCGGCGACTGGATCTCCTTCACGCCCTACAGCCTCGACAACACCACCGGCTTCACCGCCCGCGTCTCCTCGGCCGGCACCGGCGGCACCCTCGAGGTCCGCGCCGGCTCCCCGACCGGCACCCTGCTCGGCACGGCCACCGCACCGGTCACCGGCGACTGGGAGACCTTCCAGGACGTCACGGCGTCCCTGACCGGTCAACCGGCCGGTACCACCACCCTGTACCTCGTCTTCAAGGGCGGCAGCGGCGCGCTCTTCGACGTGGACGAGTTCTCCTTCACCACTGCCACCGGCGACCCACGCACGGGTGAGGTGAAGGGGGTCGACGGAAAGTGTCTGGACGTGGACAACGCGGGCACGGCGGACGGTACGGAGGTGCAGATCTGGACGTGCAACTCCTCGGCGGCGCAGCGGTGGACGGTGGCCGACGACGGCTCGCTGCGGGCGCTGGGCAAGTGCCTGGACGTCTCCGGGGGCGGGAGCGCGGACGGTACGCGGATCCAGTTGTGGACGTGCAACGGGACGGGGGCGCAGAAGTGGGCGGCCCAGTCCGACGGCACGGTGCGCAATCCGCAGTCGGGCAAGTGCCTGGACGCCTCGGGCGGTACCTGGGAGGACGGGACCCCCGCCCATCTGTGGACCTGCCACACCGGCCCCAACCAGAAGTGGACCCTGCCGTAGAAAGGAGGCGACCCACGATGCGTACCCTGTTCAAGACAGCGCTCAGCCTGTGTGCCGGCGCCGTGCTCTGCCTGACACCCCAGGCCACGGCCCTGCCCGGCACCGCACCGGCGGCCCTTGACACCGCGGACAGCACGGCCACCGCGGCGGCCGACCCGGCGTACAAGATCCTCGTCTTCTCCCGGACGGCGGGCTTCCGCCACTCCTCGATCGACGAGGGTGTCACGGCCCTGCGCGACCTCGGGGCGGCGAACAACTTCACCGTCACCGCCACCGAGGACCCGGCGGCCTTCACCACCGCCAACCTCGCGCAGTACCGGACCGTGGTCTTCCTGTCGACCACCGGCGACGTCCTGGGCCCCGCCCAGCAGACCGCGTTCGAGCAGTACCTGGGCACCGGCGGCGGATACGTCGGCATCCACGCCGCCGCCGACACCGAGT
This sequence comes from Streptomyces sp. NPDC014676, assembly GCF_043084105.1. Taxonomy (NCBI): domain Bacteria; kingdom Bacillati; phylum Actinomycetota; class Actinomycetes; order Kitasatosporales; family Streptomycetaceae; genus Streptomyces; species Streptomyces sp. NPDC014676. The sequence continues at coordinate 154,808 of NZ_JBIBZI010000010.1, forward strand.
ACGACTGGCCCTTCTACGAAGGACTGGCCGGTGCCCTCTTCCAGTCCCACCCCGCCATCCAGTCCGCGACCGTCGAGGTCGAGGACCGGGCGCACGACGCCACCGCGCACCTCGCCGGCACCTGGCAGCGCACCGACGAGTGGTACAACTACCGCACCAACCCCCGCACCACCGCCCACGTCCTGGCCTCGCTGGACGAGTCCAGCTACTCAGGCGGCTCCATGTCCGGCGACCACCCGATCGCCTGGTGCAAGGACTACGCCGGCGGCCGGGCCTTCTACACCGGCGGCGGCCACACGGAGGAGTCCTACGCGGACCCTGCCTTCCGCCGTCACCTGCTCGGCGGCATCCGCTGGGCGGCCGGCACGACCAAGGCCGACTGCCGTCCGGAGACCGGCTACACGCCCCTGTTCGACGGCTCCGGCACGACCGGCTGGAAGCAGGCGGGACCGGGCGGCTTCACCCTGGCCGACGGTACCCTCACCTCGCACGGCGGACTGGGCCTGCTCTGGTACGACGCCCGGGAGTTCACCGGTGGCTACTCGCTGAAGCTCGACTGGAAGCTGAACGGTGACGACAACTCCGGTGTCTTCGTGGGCTTCCCGGCCTCCGACGACCCCTGGTCGGCGGTGGACAACGGCTACGAGATCCAGATCGACGCCACCGACGCGGCCGACCGCACCACGGGAGCCGTGTACGGATTCCGGTCCGCCGACCTCGCCGCGCGCGACGCGGCGCTGAATCCGCCGGGGGAGTGGAACACGTACGAGATCCGCGTCACCGGAGAGCGGCTGGAGGTCTTCCTCAACGGCCGGAAGATCAACGACTTCACCAACACCGACCCGGCGCGCAGCCTGGTCCAGGGCCACATCGGCCTCCAGAACCACGGCGACGGCGACGACGCGGCCTTCCGCAACATCCGGATCAAACAGGCCGGAACCCCGTCCGACCCACGCACGGGTGAGGTGAAGGGGGTCGACGGAAAGTGTCTGGACGTGGACAACGCGGGCACGGCGGACGGTACGGAGGTGCAGATCTGGACGTGCAACTCCTCGGCGGCGCAGCGGTGGACGGTGGCCGACGACGGCTCGCTGCGGGCGCTGGGCAAGTGCCTGGACGTCTCCGGGGGCGGGAGCGCGGACGGTACGCGGATCCAGTTGTGGACGTGCAACGGGACGGGGGCGCAGAAGTGGGCGGCCCAGTCCGACGGCACGGTGCGCAATCCGCAGTCGGGCAAGTGCCTGGACGCCTCGGGCGGTACCTGGGAGGACGGGACCCCCGCCCATCTGTGGACCTGCCACACCGGCCCCAACCAGAAGTGGACCCTGCCCTGATCCCGGCAACTTCCCCGGCCCGTCCGCCGCTTGACGCTCTCGACCAGGGGTAGCCGGTAGGGCGTCGGAGACGAACAAGGCAAAGTGCACAAGGAGGCCGGTCATGGGAGCGCGTCACGAGGACGGCGGACAGGAACTCGGTGACCTCGAACCGGGCACGCGCCAGCGTGCTCAGTTACGCGCACGCGTCGCCGACATCGCCTCGACGGCACTGTGCGTGGTGCTCGCCCTGTGGGCGGTGTGGAGCCTCGTCGGCGTGGTGCGCGGAACGGCGGAATGGGCGTACAGCGTGGTCGCCTGCGTGCTGCTGGCGGCCGCGCTGACCGCCCGCACGGTAAGCGTCCGGCGCGGTGACGTCCGGTCCGGACGGTAGGGGGCGGCGGTGGAACGGCTCAACACCTTCCTCGGCCGCCATATCTGGGCCCAGGTACTGCTCGTCGTCCTCCTGGGCTGGGCGGTGATCATGCTGATGTCGCCGGGGGAGCCGGCCCCCGTGGTGCTGGCGCGGTCCGCCGTGACCTCGGTGGGCGCGGTGGCCGTCCTGCTGGTGCTGCGGGCCAGGGAGAAGCGCGCGACCGGCGGCTCGGGCGACCGCCTGGTCACCCTGGACCGCCGGCTGCGCCACGGGGAGATCCCCTCCTCGCCCGCCGACCGGGAGGCCATGCTGGGCCTGGTGGAGCAGCGGCTGCACCGCACCCGGCACCGGCGCCCCGCCCTGGCGGTCCTCTGCCTGATGTACGTACTGTTCGTCGTCGCGCCGCTCCTCCTGGGCGAGGTCCGGCAGGCGCTGGTCTGTGGTCTGCTCGGCGCGATCGTCCTGCCGTTGCTGACCTGGCAGGGCGGCCGGCAGGTGCGGCGCCTGCGCGAGGTGCGCGCGGCCCTCCGCGGGAGCCACGGCGGAGCGGACGCCGGCGGTAGGGCGGACGCCGGCGGTGGGGCGCCGGAAGGACGGGAGCCCCGGCGGCCCTCGCACGACGGGTAGTCCGCCCCGCCTTCCCTCAGCCCCACCGGCACGCCGCTCACCGTGGGCCGGGGCGCGGGAGGCCGCGTTCGCGCATCACCGTGCAGAGCGCGCACAGCGCGGTGGCGGCATCCGGACCGTCAGCTTTCCAGGGTGAAGAAGTGCAGCGGGGTGTTCGGTTCGAAGCCGATCCGCGGGTACACGGGGGCCCCGGCGGCGGTCGCGTGCAGTGTGGCGCGGGTCAGGCCGGTGGCCCGGGCGCCCTCGTACAGGGCCTTGCGGGTCACCGCCTCCCCGTACCCTCTGCGCTCCCACCGCGGGTCCGTGGCCACCAGTACGACGAAGAGGCGGCCGTCCGCCTCCACGGCCCCGGCGCACGTCACCGGAACGCCGTCCCGCACGCCCAGGTAGGCGTGCACCCCCGCCCTCCACAGCCTCGAGCCCACGAGGCCGTCGCGGCCGGCCTCCAGCGGCATGCCGTAGGCGCGCGAGTTGAGGTCGGCGTAGGCCCGCAGGTGCTCGTCCGTGCGGACCCGCGTGAACGTCAGGTCCGGGTGCGCCGGTTCAGGGACCGGCAGCAGGTCGCCGGCCATACCGGTGCCCGAGAAGGCGTGCACCAGACCGGCCCGCTCGGCCGCTTCCGTCAGGCGCGGGCGTGCCCCGGAGTCGAGGAGGTCCTCGAAGACCCACAGAAAACCCGCGTGCCTCTTCGCCCGCATGATGTCCGCCGCCTGCCCCAGCCGCTTCTCCATGAGGCCCGCGTCCGCCCCGGCGTCGGTGAGCGTGACGCAGTTCCAGAAACCGAACCGGGATTCCGCCCAGCGCACCGCGATGCCCGGCAGGTCCCGTACGTCCGCGCCCGGATCCCGGTCGAGCACCATGCTCCGCCAGACCGTGGCGAGCTGCTCCATCGATTCCACCGCGTCAGCGGAGTTCCGCGTCACCTTGTCCCCTTTGCTCGATCACCGGTCGGGACATGTCTGCCCACCGGGGCCGGCGAAGCACGCCCGAACCGGCTGGAACGGCCCCGCTCACGGATGACCGGGCAGCCGGAGCCACTTCTCGTTCCCCTGGCCGGAGACCACCGGCACCGTGACCATCATGACGGCCGTGACCACCACCGGGGCGCGGTGCTCCTCGTACGTGTCAGTGGTGGTGACCGCGGCGGCCGAGGGTCTCCACGGGGGTCGCGCCGGGGCGGGTCCACTGCGGTACGGGGCGGCTGGTCGGGCCCCAGGTGGCGTTCCCGTCCGCGTCCGAGCGCCAGGACCAGCACGGTTCGCCCCCCTCGGGCCGGCCCTCGGGGTTGTCCTCCCACGTCTCGCCGCGGCCGTAGGGCGTCATGTCGAGCAGGCCGAGGGAGCCGTTGACCCGCTCGTTGCCACGGCCCGTCGTGGAGTAGGTGAGGAACGCGCGGTCGCCGTCGCGGAGGAAGCAGGTCAGATACCCCATGTCGCCGCCGACCGGCGCGTCCACGTCGCGCACCGAGTACCAGGGCTGGGTGTAGCCCATGAACGCGACATAGGAGGCCACCTCGTCCCAGGGGCCCGTGGTCAGGACGGCGAACGAGACGCCGCGGGCGTTGAGGTAGACGGCGTCCTTCAGGTGCCAGGCCGTGGTGGTGCAGCCTTCGCACTGCCCCTGGTGCGGGGCGCCGTCGTACCACATGTGCTTGTAGACGATGAGTTCGTCGCGCCCCTGGAACAGGTCCAGGAACGGGACCGGGCCGTCGGGTCCGACGACCTCGACCGTGCCGTCGAACTCCACCATCGGCAGCCGGCGGCGGGCCGCGGCGATGGCGTCGCCCTCGTGGGTGTGGGCCTTCTCGCGGACCAGCAGCTCGTCACGTGCTGCCTGCCAGGTGGCCAGGTCGACCACGGGCGGGCGTCCGGACAGCGCGGTGGCCGGGTCTTCCGGCGTGGTCGTCATGATGTCCTCCGTGGTACCTCGTGCCGGGCGGCGCCGTACGACGACGCTTTACGACGGTCACCAGAGGAGACTCGCGGCGGGGCCGGAACTCATCGCGGAGAGACGTTCCCGTGCTGCTGCGGCATGGAGGGAAAACCGGAAGCCCTGTGGTCACCGCCAGGGAGACGTGTCCCGGTCCGGGGTGTGGCCGTGCGTCCTCATCAGCTCCTCGCCCCGGCTGACGCCCGCACCCCGGCGCCCGTGGGCGCGCCTCCTCGCGTCCGCGACCAGCGCCGGGCCGCACGACCTGGCGGAGCCGCGCCGGCACCGCCCCTAGCGCTCCGCCTCGGTGAAGCGGTCCAGGCCGAGCACGGCGAGCAGCCGCAGCTTCTCGTGGCCCTCGGTGCGCGGCGGAGCCGTGAGCACGAGCAGCGTCTGGGACTGGTCCTCGGTGAACAGCGCCTGGCAGTCCAGCTCGATCGCGCCGATTTCGGGGTGGATGAGCGTCTTGTGGTCCTCGAACCGCTGCGCCACCTCATGGCGGGCCCACAGTCCGGCGAACTCCTCGTTCGCCTTCCGGAGGGCGCGTACGAGTTCACCGGCCCGCGAGCGCGGGCCGCGCAACCCATGGGCGGCGCGCAGGTTCGCGACCTGGGCGCGGCTCTGCCGGGCATGGTCGGCCTCGGGATAGACCGACCGTTCCGCGGGATCGGTGAACCAGCGGTAGATCGCGCTGCGGGCGAGACCCGTGTGCTTCGACGCGTCCCCGAACAGGGCGGCGGCCATCCTGTTCTGCACCAGTGTCTCGCCGAGGTCGGTCAGGACGAGCGCCGGGGTGTCGTCGAGCCGGTCCAGCACCCGCAGCAGCGCGGGAGCGACATGCGGCGAGGCCGACAGCGACACCGGTGCGTTGTGCCCGGCTACCCGGTACAGGTAGGTGCGCTCGTCGGCCGTCAGCCGCAGCGCCCGGGCGAGCGAGGCCAGCATGTGCTCACTGGGCTGCGGCCCGCGCCGCTGCTCCAGCCGGGTGTAGTAGTCGGTCGACATCACGGCCAGCGACGCGACCTCCTCACGCCGCAGGCCCTGGGTCCGCCGGCGTGCGCCTGTGGGAAGGCCGAGGTCCTCCGGTCGCAGCGCCTCGCGGCGGTGGCGCAGGAAGTCGGCCAGAGCTGCACGGTCCATGGAGGCGATTATCGTCCGGCACCGGTACCCGAGCCAGGGATCGCCGGTCCCCCGACAACCGGTCTCTGCCCCCGCGGCGGCGGACCGGCGACGATCGGGTCATGGACATCTCCGGAAACACCATCTTCATCCCCGGCTCCACCAGCGGCATCGGTCTCGCCCTCGCCCTCGAGCTGAAGGCCAGGGGGAACACCGTCATCGTCGGCGGCCGACGCACCGAGCTGCTGGAACGGATCGCGGCCGAGCACCCGGGCATCGGCACCGTGCGGATCGACACCACGGACGCCGCGAGTATCACCTCCGCCGCCAAGCAGGTGCTGGACAGTCACCCGGACCTCAACGTCCTCGTCACCATGGCCGGCGTGATGCGCGTCGAGGACTGGCGCGATCCCGCGTCGTTCCTCGCCTCCGCGGAGTCCACGGTGACGACGAACGTGCTCGGTCCGATCCGTCTGATCGCCGCGTTCGTCGAGCACCTGCAGGCGCGGCCGGACGCCACGATCATGACCGTCTCCTCGGGCCTGGCCTTCGCGCCGCTCAAGGCCACGCCGAGCTACAACGCGTCGAAGGCGGCGATCCACATGCTCAGCGAGTCCATCCGGCTGCAGTTCGCCGGCACCTCGGTGAAGGTCGTGGAACTCGAACCGCCGTCCGTCCGCACCGCGCTGCTGCCCGGGCAGGAGGACAACGAACACGCCATGCCGCTCGACGAGTTCGTCACCGAGGTGATCGGTCTGATCGAGACCCGGCCCGACGCGAAGGAGATTCAGGTCGAGCGCGTGAAGTTCCTGCGCTACGGCGAGGCCCGCGGCGACTACGACCAGGTCGTCGAGACGCTCAACGGCACCGACCCGCACGGGAAGTAGGCCAAACCCACTCACCGTCCTCGTCCACGTCCTCGGGATCCAGCAGGACGTAGGTGACGTCGGACTCGACGTCGAGCTGCAGCCCGCGCCGCCAGATGTCCACCTCCAGCCGCTCCTCGGGCCCGGCGTCCTCGGCCAGGTCCTCCTCGAACATGACCGCGAGTCCCGACTCGTCGTCGTGCCAGCGCGCGTCCGCGGTCCCCGCCAGCAGCGACACGAACCCGCCCGCGTGCCGCCACCCGTCACTGACCTTCAGGAACTCCCGGTACGAGGGCGGCATCCGCCGGCCGAGGCGCTTCTCCAGGGCCGCGATCCGCTCCTCGGACGCGGGCGGGAAACCCAGCCACCGCGCCTGCCGGGCGGCTTCGTCCGCTTCGTCCCGCGCCTCGCCGTCCGGCAGGGAATCCGCCCACTCCCCACTCCACTCGAGCAGGAACGGCCGCCAGCCGAAGGACGAGTTCTCCGTCATGCTCCGATGCTGTCACCCACCACTGACAGTCCGCCGGGATCAAGAACTGTCCGGCGGGGCGAGTGCCGGGAGTTCTCAGCCGAGGGCGATGTCTCCCGGGCGGGACGGCACGGCGTCCAGGACGGAGAGCGTCGCCTCGTCGAGCGTGACCGCTCCCGCCGCCACGTTCGCCTCCAGGTGTCCGGGGTCGGCCGTGCCGGGGATCAGCAGGATGTTGGGGGAGTGGTGGAGCAGCCAGGCCAGACCCACCTGTGCGGGGGTGGCTCCCAGCTCACGCGCGGCGGAGCGCACGGCGGGCTCGTCGGTCACCTTCGGCATACCGGCGAAGGCGCTGCCGAGCGGGAAGTACGGTACCCAGGCGACACCCTCCTCCCGGCACAGGCGGAGCATGTCCTCGTCGTCGCGGGCCAGCAGGCTGTAGGCGTTCTGCACGCAGGCGATGCCCGCGGGCAGGGCACCGCGCAGGACGTCCAGGGAGACACTGCTGAGGCCGATCGCGCCGATCTTGCCCTCGTCGCGCAGTGCGGTCATGACGGCGAGCTGGTCGTCGAGGGGGACGACCTGGTCCCCTTCGGCGCGCAGACCGGGGCCGGTGTCCGTACGACGGAGGTTGACCAGGGGGATCCGCTCCATCCCGAGAGTCGCCAGGTTGTCCTCCACACCTGCCCGCAACTGTTCGGGGCGCTGCGCCAGGCGGAGGGGGAGCGGGCCGTCGGGGTCGGGCTCGGCGCCGACCTTGCTGACCACCATGACGCCGTCCTCGGGGCGAACGGCCTCGCGGATGACCTCGTTGACGAAGCCGTGGCCGTAGAACTGGGCGGTGTCGATGTGGTCGATTCCCAGCTCGACGCAGCGGCGCAGCAACGCGACCGCCGCCGCGCGGTCGCCATGGAGGCGTTCCAGCTGCATCGCGCCGAAGCCGATCCGGGAGACGGTACGGCCCGCGAGCCGTCCGGTACCACCGGCGTGCCGCGTGCCGGACGCGGTGACCCGAGAAGAACGGGCGGGGGAAACCATGGGTGCTGCCCTCCGTGTGAGACCATGGGGAAGAAAAACGGAGTGACTCCGTTTCTCGTGTCACCGTAGCACTAACCGGAGGTCCTCCGTTTTGTCTGGGTCCGATTCCCCTGCCACCGGCCGCGACGCGGCGGCCCCGGACCGGCCGGCGCGCGCCGACGCGCGGCGGAACCGTGACAGACTGCTCGCCGCCGCCCGGGAAGCCTTCGCCGCCACACCGGACGCCGTCCCGCTGGACGCGATCGCCCGTGCGGCCGGCGTCGGCATCGGCACGCTGTACCGGCACTTCCCGACCCGCGAGGCGCTGGTGGAGGCCCTCTACGCCGCCGAACTCGACGAGGTCGTCTCCAGCGCTCCGGCGCTCCTCGCCGAACTCGAACCCTCGGCCGCCCTGCGCGCCTGGATGACCAGGTACGCGGAGTTCTTCAGGATCAAGCGCGGCATGTCCGACACGCTGCGCGCGGGCTGGGCCTCGGGCAGCATCGCCACGCCCGCCACACGCGAACGCATCACGGCCGCCATCGCCGAGATGCTGAGCAGCGGCGCGGAGGCCGGCTCGCTGCGCTCGGACGTCGATCCCGACGACGTCACGATGATGCTCCTGGGCGTCTTCCTCTCGACCACGGCGATCGACTCACCGGAGAGGGTCGGCCCGCTCCTCGACCTGCTGGTCGACGCACTGCGCCCGGCCCCGGGACCGAACGGCCGCTGAAGTCCCCCCGCTGGGCCGCCGGGCCGCCCGGCTCAGGAGCGGGCCGCGGGGGAGTTCTGCTCCAGGCGGGTGCGCAGTGTGGCGGCGAAGTCCTCGGCGCGGGCGAGCTGGACGCGGAGCCTGGCGACCTGCTCGCCGGCGGCCTGCTCGTAACCGCGGACGCGCTCCAGCAGGTTCTCCCGCTCCTCGGCGCCGAGTTCCGTACCGGCGTCGAGGCGGTCGGTGGCGTCCAGCAGTTCGCGCATCTGCTCGAGGGAGAAACCGAGCGGCTTCATGCGGCGGATCACCATGAGCCGCTGCACGTCGTTGTCGGTGTAGAGGCGGAAGCCGCCCTGGGAGCGGGCGGAGGGGATGACCAGTCCGGCCTCCTCGTAGTGCCGGATCGTGCGCAGGGACAGCTCCGTACGCGCGGCGACCTCGCCGATCTGCATGTGCTTGCCGTCCACGCCCGTGTCCCTGTTCCTTCCCCTTGTGGCGGACCGCGTCCCGTGCGACCCCACCGATCTCTACTCTAACGTTAGGGTAGAGTTGATGACGGTGAGGGCGGCCCGGCTGCCCCGCTGCTGCCGTTCCGGGGCCGATGGCGCCCCCGGCGAAGATCCGATTCTTGCAGGAGAGAGCGTGCGCGAGCCCATGACGCCGATCGCCGCCGCCTGCCCGCCGTGACCCTTCGCCCTCGGATGTGAGCCGCCCGGCCGCCCGCACGTGCCGCCTCGCCTCGCGTCCCCCCCCCCCTTTCGACTTCCGGCCCGCTCCGCGGGCCGTCCGCGGGGCGCCGGCCCGGCCCCCGCGTGTCCTTCCCGCACGCCCCGGCCTGCCGATGGGGTGTGCCCGAGCACGACAGGTACACATCCTCTTGTCCTCCGCTGCTGTGACCCCTGCCGCGCGGCTGCGCGGCCTCAAGCCGGACTGGCTGAACGACCCGAAGGTCTGGCGCACCGAGGTGCTGGCCGGCCTGGTCGTCGCCCTGGCCCTGATCCCCGAGGCGATCTCGTTCTCGATCATCGCCGGTGTCGATCCCGCGATCGGCCTGTTCGCCTCCTTCACGATGGCCGTGACGATCGCGGTCGTCGGCGGCCGACGGGCGATGATCTCCGCCGCCACCGGCGCCGTCGCCCTGGTCATCGCACCCCTGAACCGCGAGCACGGCTTCGGCCACCTGGTCGCCGCGGTGATCCTCGCCGGTGTCTTCCAGGTCGTCCTGGGCGCGCTGGGGGTGGCGAGGCTGATGCGGTTCGTCCCGCGGTCGGTGATGGTCGGTTTCGTCAACGCGCTCGCCATCCTCATCTTCATGGCCCAGGTCCCCGAGATGCGGAACGTGCCCTGGGTGGTCTACCCGCTGATCACCGCCGGGCTGGCGCTGATGGTGTTCTTCCCCAAGGTCACCACCGTGATCCCGGCGCCGCTGGTCTCCATCGTCGTCCTGACCGTCGTCACGGTCGCGGCCGGGATCGCCGTGCCGACCGTCGGTGACAAGGGAGCCCTGCCGTCCTCGCTGCCCGTTCCCGGCCTGCCGGACGTGCCGTTCACCCTGGACACCCTGACGACGATCGCCCCCTACGCGTTCGCGATGGCACTGGTCGGTCTGATGGAGTCGCTGATGACCGCGAAGCTGGTCGACGACATCACCGACACCCACTCCGACAAGACCCGGGAGTCCATCGGCCAGGGCGTCGCCAACATCGTCACCGGCTTCTTCGGCGGCATGGGCGGATGCGCCATGATCGGCCAGACCATGATCAACGTGAAGGTCTCCGGAGCCCGCACCCGCCTGTCGACCTTCCTCGCGGGCGCGTTCCTGATGGTGCTGTGCATCGTCTTCGGCCCCGTCGTCTCCGACATCCCCATGGCCGCCCTGGTCGCCGTCATGGTCATGGTGTCGTTCGCGACGTTCGACTGGCACTCCGTCGCCCCGAAGACCCTCAAGCGGATGCCCGCGGGGGAGATCACCGTCACGGTGGTCACCGTGGCCTGCGTCGTGGCCACCCACAACCTCGCCGTCGGTGTCGTCGCCGGGTCGATCACCGCCATGGTCGTCTTCGCCAAGCGCGTCGCCCACCTCGCCGAGGTCACCGCGGTGGTCGACCCGGACGGCAGCACGGTGGTCTACCGGGTCACGGGCGAACTGTTCTTCGCCTCCTCCAACGACCTCGTCGGCCAGTTCGACTACGCGGGCGATCCCAAGAAGGTCGTCATCGACCTGTCTGCGGCGCATGTCTGGGACGCCTCCTCCGTCGCGGCTCTGGATGCGATCGAGACGAAGTACGCCCAGCGCGGCAAGAGCGTCGAGATCATCGGCCTGAACGACCCCAGCGCCCAGTTGCACGGCAGGCTCAGCGGTGAACTGGCCGCCGGCCACTGACCGTGCACGGCCGGCGGGCCGTACCCACCTGGACGGCGGAGGCGTGGTTCACACGAAGGCGATGGCCGCTCCGGTCGCGACCGAGGCCTTCGCGGCCCGCAGGAGCTGCAGGCAGACGTACGACTCGACACCGTGACGCCGCCATCCTTCCGCGGCGGGCTCCTCGGCGTCGGCGGCTTCGAAGACCTCCTCGGAGTGCGGATCCAGGTCCTCGGGAAGACCGAGGGCTTCGGCGAGCCGCCGGGTTTCCGCGAGCAGCCGTACCGACGAGCCGAGGCAGCCGCCCGGCGCCTCGTCGTCGACGACGACGTGGGCGAAGTCGACGGGGACGTAGTAGCCCCCGCAGTCCGAATGATGGACGAGATGGTCGAACGGTCCCGGAGGATCACCGGGAGGAGTCTCGTAGACCTCGCGCAGGAGCGGGTCGTCGACCGCACGCGAGCCCTCGCCCAACGGCTCGGGCAGGCGCCCGCCCGCCGCGAGGTGGACGGCGAGACGGCGAACGGTGTGCAGGCCCGAGTAGCCCCACGCCTCGAACTCCTCGCTCTTCGCCCCGGCCGGACCGGGCTCGGCCCACCGCGGCAGTCCCGCACGCTCCAGCAGCCCGCCGATCGCGGCGAAGTCGGCGCGGACCATGTCGGCGTGGTCGTCCTCGGCGTCGACGAGCACACCGACGACCATGTTCAAGCCCATGGCCTGATTCTGCCACCGGTACGACGGCGCGCCGTCCGCCCTCCGGCAACGACGGGTCGCGTCGACAGCCGATCGCGGATCGACCACGATCGCGTGCGGTGAAGCCGCGGGACGGGGGTACCGGCTGGGTGACGCGTGACGGTGCGGCTCGGGAGGGCGACGATGGAAGAGATGGGTCAGTTGCGACAGCTCAGGGCCTTGTACGCGGGCGGTGTGGCCGCCTGGGCCCTCTGCCTGTTGCTGACCCTGGTTCAGGAACACGGGTCGGCACGGCAGGTCGTGGTGTTGCTGGGCCTGCTCGCCGTCTTCCTCGTCCTGCTGCTGTGGTCGACCTGGTGCCTCTGGGAAGCCGGGAGGCGCCGTTCGCCGGACCGGCAGGGAGACATGGCGGACACGCGGCTCGAGCGGTCCTGACGGGAACGGCGGCAGGCCCGGTGCGGGCGGATCCGCGGACGAACGACGACCAAGGCGGTGCCGTCGCGTCCGTCGGCCGCACCGAGGCGGGGAGGGCGTCGCCCGGTGGCCGGGACACCGTGTCCCGGCCGGGCGGCCCGTGCCCGTGCGGGCGATGCGGCGGTGACGGGGACGCGGCCGGATCGCGCACCCCCACCGGCCGGCTCGTCCCCGGCCCGGCCGGTGACCCATGGGCCGGGTCTCACCGGCCTCGACGACCGCCGGGCCGGGGCCGGTTCCGTGTCTTCTCACGATCACGGGCCCGGCCGGAAGTGACAGCACGGGTGGGGTCCCGGGGCCGGCCGGCCGGGTTCTCGTACGGGGCTGCCTGCCGGCCGGCAAGCCCGGGGCCGCCGGCGCGTCTGTGAGCGTGACGGGCGGGCATACGGGCTTCATCCCTATGAGAGGAGCTCGTTCATGCTCGGTATGGTCGCGGCGGTGCTTTTCTTCATCGCGTTCCTGATCAACGCGGCGGAGATCGGCACCAACGACGTGTTCTCTTCGGTGAACGTCATGCTGCTGGGGCTGACCGCCCTGGCCCTGCACGTGGCGGGAGTCGGGACCGGCTGGTCCCGCCGGCGCTGACCGGTCCCGCGCGGGTCCGGTACAGGTGTCACCGGGCCCGCGCCGTCCCGCCCGCCGCGGCCCCCGGTCGCACCGGCCGGGCGCCTCGACGGCGGGAGCGGGAAACGGAGGAGTCCTCGCCGCGCGTGGGTGGAAGCGTCAACAGCCAACACCTCGCCCAGGACAGGCAAAAGCGCTTCCCATGGCCGCCGCACCACCGCGGACGGCAACGGCGTGTGAGAACGGCCTTTCAGCCGATGCGAACCCCCGTGCCGCCGACCCGGACGCGCGGGTCACCCGCGCGCAGTGTCACCGTGAGCCGGCCCGGACGGCCCAGGTCCTCGCCCTGGTGCAGGGTGAGAACGGCGTCCTCGGGGACGAGTCCGAGCTCGCGGGCGTACGCCCCGAACGCGGCGGCCGCGGCGCCGGTCGCCGGGTCCTCGACGACGCCGCCGACGGGGAACGGGTCACGGACGTGGAAGACGGTGGCCGATTCCCGCCACACCAACTGGACGGTGGTCAGGTCCAAGCGGTGCATGAGGGCTTCGAGGCGCGCGAAGTCGTACGAGAGATCCGCGAGGCGGGCGCGCGTGGCCGCCGCGAGAACGAGATGACGGGCGCCGGCGAACGCGATACGGGGCGGGAAGGCCGGATCGAGATCGGCGGCCGGCCAGCCCAGGGCGGCGAGCGCCTCCGCGAGGCCGGCGTCGGCGATCTCCTCGACGTGCGGCTCCACGCTGGTGAGCGTGGCCCTGACCGTCCCGCCCTCCTCGGTCACCTCCACCGGCACGGTGCCGGCCCGCGTCGCGAACACCAGCTTCCCCGGGCCTGTCCGCTCGGCGAGCGCGACGGCGGTCGCGACGGTGGCGTGTCCGCAGAACGGCACCTCGGCCTTGGGGCTGAAGTAACGGATGCCGTACGTCCGTCCCCGCGGACCGTCGAGGTCCTTCGGGGGCGCGGTGAGGAACGCGGACTCCGAGTACCCGAGGCCGGCGGCGATGGCCAGCATGTCCCCGTCGTCCAGAGCGGCGGCGTCCAGAACGACGCCGGCGGGGTTCCCGCCGTCGGGGCTGCTGGAGAAGGCGGTGTATCGCAGGACTTCGGGCCGCGGCGCGTTCGTCGTCATGCTCGCGGCAACGTGACGCGAGCCCGCGGCTATTCCTGGACGCGGGGCGGCTCGCGCACAAGCGGTTGCCCGCCGGCGGTGGCGGTGGACGCGATGTCCGGCATGACGGCCCAGGCGCGCCCGCCGCGGCGGGAAGGGACGAACGAGTACCGCCGGGCCTCGCCACCGTGCGGTCCGCATCGTCACACGGGAGACACCGGCGCAGGAGTGCGCTGTGAGCGCCGCCGTCCGAAGCCGGACGGACCGCCGGACCGTCCGTCCGGATCGGCGTTCTCGTTCCGCTGCCCCGGCCCGGCCGGGCCGAGCGTCCGCCGGGCATCCGGGGCCCGCGTCCTGCGGGGCCACCTCACGCCACGCGGCGGGACCCTCGTCGAAGGATCCTTCACACCGGCCGGGAGTCCGGCGGGCGAGGCGGTCCCATAAGCTCGTGCGGGGAAGCGTCGGATGCCAGGTGTGTGCCTTGAGGAGGCGACAGTGCTCGGAGGGAGCGCGCGGTTGCTCGCGGGTGCCGCGATCGTGGCCTGCATGGTGCTCCTCGGGCCCAGTGCGCCGAGCGGAGTCCCCTTCGCCCGGCCACTGCCCGACGGTGCCGTCGGCGACGTCGTGCCGAACCGGGTCATGACGTGGAACCTCTGCAACCCCTGCGAGACGAGCAACGTGGACCGGGCGGCGGAGATCGCGACGTACGCGCCCCAGGTCGTCGGCCTGCAAGAAGCGTGCGTACGTGACGTCGAGAGGATCCGGGACTACCTGAGGCGCCTTTACGGGCTGGTGTATCACGTCGAGTACGGGACGGTCCTGCGGAACTGGGGCCGCTGCGGGGGAGTTCCGTGGAGTCCGGGAGGCTTCGGCCAGGCGATCCTCTCGGCGGCACCGATGACGGACCGCGTCCATGCGGAGTACCCCGACGGAGGATCCGAGGACCGCGGGTACATGGCGGTCACCACCACGGTGGGCGGCCGGTCCGTACGGGTCTTCAACACGCACCTCGCCGAACGACGTCAGGAAGAGGTGAGGGCGGACCAGGCCGGTGTACTCGCCGAGGTCATCGCCCGGCACGACCGCACGATCGTTCTCGGAGACTTCAACGCCGTGCCGGACGCTCCTGAACTCTCCCCGATCTGGGCACTGGCCGAGGACACGGATCCCCAGTGTCTGCCCTCGTACGCCGGCACCTGCGAGACGACCACCGACTGGCACAGCAAGTTCGACTACGTCTTCCTGCGGGGCGTCACCCCGCTCGGACACAGCGTGGAGCCCACCCCGTACTCGGACCACCACATGCTGCACACCGACGTGGACATGACCTAGTACGTTCCCGCCGCCTTCCCCGGCTTCGCATGGGCCGAGCCGCGGATCCTCGGAACCGGGTGTGACCGGCCGTCACGGCCCGCCCTCGCCCCGGCCCGCGGGGAGTCGACCACGTCGTCGTGGAGCTCGGTCCGCAGGGCCGGGACGTCGTCCTGGTGCCGGGCCCTGAGCCCGGCCTCGCGTTCGCGGTGACGGCGGGTGGGGGGCGTCGCCGGTCACTCCGGGGTTCGCCGGGCGCGGGCGGCGCGGGCGCGGTCGCCGCAGCGGGTGGAGCACCAGTGGCGCCGCCCGTGAGTGCGGACGAGGAAGCGGTCGCAGGGTGCGGAGCCGCAGGCTGCGAGCAGGCCGGCGTCCCGGCCGGTGAGCAGGTCGGCGGCGTCGGCGGCGAGGGCCGCCAGCGCGTGGCCGACGGCCTGGTCGGTGGGGTGCGCCTGGACGCGGCGCGGTCCCCGCGCTCCGTCCCAGGCGAGCAGGGGAGCGGTGGGTACGGCGGTGAGCGCCTCGTTGACGGCCCGCAGGGACTGCTCGGGCGGGGCGGTGCCGTCGACGCGGGCGGCGAACAGGGCCCGCACATGGCCGCGCAGCGTACGCATCCGCTGTGCGCACACCTCGTACAGCTTGACGTCCGGGGCGGTCAGGCCGTGGGCGGCGAGCCAGCGCATGGCGGACTCGGGGGTGGCGAGCAGGTCGTAACGCCGGCCGGCGGGGAGGGCCGCGGTGGTGTCGGCGAAGTCGAGCGAGCGGTACCGGTCGGCGCCCGGAGCCGGGGGCAGCGCGGTGGGTGTGCTGTCGACGACCGTGTTCTCTTCCACGTGCTCATGGTAACGCTTGCGTTTTTCCGTGATGTCTCCCTATCGTGAGTCACGGAAAAATGGACTTGTATCCGTGACCAGCCAGGAGTGATCCGCATGTCCCCGTACGACGCCGAGCAGATCCAGGTCCGCACATTGGGCGGCCCCACCGCCTTCTTCGAGTACGGGGGCCTGCGTTTTCTGACCGATCCGACCTTCGACGGCCCCGGCGATCACCCCTCGGCGGGCCCGACCCTGACCAAGACCGCTCCCGCCGGCGCCACCCCCGCCGAACTCGGCCCCGTCGACGTGGTCCTGCTCTCGCACGACGAGCACGCCGACAACCTCGACACGTCCGGACGCGCCATGCTCGCCGACGTCCCGCTCACCCTCACCACCCCCGGCGGTGCACAGCGGCTGGGAGGCACGGCCAGAGGTCTGGCCGACTGGGAGCCGGTCGACCTGAACCGGCCCGACGGAGGCACGGTCACCGTCACCGGCGTTCCCGCCGTCCACGGTCCTGGCCTCCGTGAGGAGGTCGAGCCGGTCACCGGCCAGGTCGTCGGCTTCGTGCTCACCGGGGACGGCCTGCCCACGGTCTACGTCAGCGGCGACAACGCATCCCTCGACGCGGTCAAGGAAATCGCCGGGCGTTTCGCCCCGTTGGACGTCGCCGTTCTCTTCGCCGGGGCTCCCCGCTTCCCCATGCTCTTCGACGGTGGGCCGATCGTCCTCGACAGCGCCCAGGCAGCCGAAGCCGCACGGATCCTCGGCGCCCGCCGGGTCGTCCCCGTCCACCACGACGGCTGGGCCCACTTCACCGAGGGCCGCGACGAACTGGAGGCCGCCTTCACCGCCGCCGGCCTGGCCGACCGGCTGGACGAGAACTGGGTTCAGCGCGCCTGAACCCGCCGGGTCACGCCAGGACATGGGTGGGTGCCCCCCGTCTTCGGACGGGGGGCACCCACCCATGTCCTGGCGGTTCGCCCTGCGCGGGTCGCGCCGGCCGTCGGGCTGTTATGCGTGGGCGTGCCCGCGACCATGGCCACGCCCGTGCCCCCGGCCGGTGAACAGCCGGTACAGCGCCAGCAGGATGACGGATCCGACGATGGCCGCGATCCAGGTGGACAGCTCGAAGAAGCCGTCGATCGAGTCGACCCCGAAGATCACCTTGCCGAGGAATCCTCCGAGCAGTCCTCCGGCGATACCGATGAGCATGGTGATGATGATTCCGCCCGGGTCCTTGCCCGGCATGAGCGCCTTGGCGATCGCTCCGGCGAGCAGGCCGATGACTATCCACGCGATGATGCCCATCACACACTCTCCTTGCAGTCGGTTCGCCGTACGTGTGTCCCCGAATCGCTTCTCCTAACCGACTCGTGTGCGGTCGGCGTGACCGGCTCGCATCAGGCCCCGCGTCGCCAACCTCCGCCGGAAAAGGGCGTTTTCGCGCTTTTCCGAGGGGCACACGGGTCGCCGGTCCGCCGTCGTCCGGTGGACGAGCGGCAGTCGTCGAGGAGATAGGGGATCCACATGCGTCGCAGGGGGACGAAGGTGGCCGCGATCACGGTCGCCGCGGTCATGGGGAGTGTGCTGACGGGGTGCGGGGACGACAGCGGGTCGACGGATGCGAAGGACGGCGCGTCGTCGAGCGCCGGCAGGAGCGACGGGAGCCAGGACCGGAGCACGACAGCGGTACGAGCGGCCTACGGGAAGACGGCCGAAGCCGGGTCGGCCCGGATGACGATCAGGATGAGGCTCGCCGCGGAGGGCGAGACGATCACGTCGGACGGCAAGGGCGTCCTCGATCTGGCCGAGGGCGACAGCGTCATGACCGTCAATGCGCAGGGCGAGAGCATCGAGCAGCGCGTGGTCGACGAGGTCCTGTACCAGAAGGCCCAGGGCCGGAACGCCCCGGGCGGCAAGCCCTGGACCAAGATCGACCTGCGGAAGGCCGCCGCCCAACAGGGCGTGAACGACCCGCGGATCGGCGACCCGGCCCGGACCGCGGCCTATGCCGAAGCGATCACCGACAAGGACGTCACAGAGGTCGGCACCGAGAAGGTCGACGGCGTCGACACCACCCGTTACCGGGTCTCGGTGGACGTGAACGAGCTGCCGGGCGGTGACCGGATGCGCGAGCAGCTCGGCCCGACGCTGCCGATGCAGGTCTGGCTCGACGACGAGGGGCGGATCCGTCGCCAGCAGGTGGACATGACCGTCAAGGCCCCGGCCTCCGCCTCCGCGAAGCCGGACGGCGGCGCGGCGCCGCAACAGCTCGAGATGAGCACCGTGATGGAGTTCTCGGACTTCGGCGCCGAGGCCGACGCCGAGGCCCCGCCGGCCGGACAGGTGGCCGACCTGACGGACAAGGCCCTCCAGCGGAGCCGGCAGCGGGGCTGAGCCGCGGACACCCGGCCGGTGGGAACGGCCGGGCGGGTCTCACCTCCTGACCCGCCGACGTCCTCGTACGGGCACAGGGAACCCGGGGCGACCGGTGGGCCGTTGCTCCGCCTTCCCGCCCGGAGCCGTCACCGGCACCCCTGCCGCAGCGCGTTCTCCGTCATGCCGCCCCAGGGCCCCCGCACCTCGGCAGGTGCGTTCCGCCGCGTACGCGGGCTTCCGTTCTCCCCGCCGGCGTACGGTCGTCGGAGACGTCCCGCGGGCGGGGCGGCAGCTCGCTCCCCTCCTCGCGGACGTCCTGACGGATGGGAGCGGACGCCTGCGGGAGCGTCACCGCCGTGCGGGTGCGGGAGAGGGGACGCCGTCAGCGGGTGCGGTGGGTGGCCGGGGGGCGGACGAAGGCGGGGTTGCCGGTCACCGTGCGGGCGTGGGCCAGGAGCCGTGTCTCGATCTCGGCCGCCGTCGCGGTGCCGATCAGCAGGTCCATGGCGTAGCCGTCCTCCAGGGCGACGAAGGACCTGCCCAGCGCGCGGGGGGCGGCGGTGAGCGTGAAGTGTCCGTCGTCCTCGCCGTGCGCGAGGACCTGGCGGTACAGGTCGGTCTGCTGGTCGACGAAGACCTGGTGCGCCCGGCCGACCGCCTCATTGCGCAGGGCGACGGGGAAGAGTTCGAACAGCAGCCGGGTGCTCCGCTCGCCCGCCCCCGGCCACGGCACTCCGCTGTGGATGCACGCCCGAAGCTGTTCCACCGGCCCCTCGGCCGCCGTGATCGCCTCTTTGCGGGTGTCGAAGTAGGTCGCGGCAGCGTGCTCGAAGACCGCTGAGAAGAGTTCCTGCAGGTCGGAGTAGTAGTAGAGCACGGAGGCCGGAGTGACCTGTGCTTCCGCGGCCACGTCCCGCAGCTTGAGGGCGGTCGCCCCCGTGCTGATGACGGCCCGTGCGGCCGCGTCGATCAGCTGGGCACGCCGTTCCGCCTGGTTCCTCGGTCGGGGCATGGTCCACATGCTCGCACACGCGGTCTCTTTTCCCGGCGCACACCCATTGACCCCCGGCGGATTCGTTAACTAAATTTCGTTTAATTAATCCGCTCACACACCTGGTGCTCCATGTCGCGTCCTCTTCCCCTTGTGATGGCCCAGGCCGCCCGGCGTCCCGCCGACGACCTGGACGGCTTCGCCGCCGATGTCGCCCGGCGCACGCGGGGCCTGCCCGCACAGCCGCTGGTCGTCTATCCCGAGCTGCACCTGTGCGGCGCCCCGAGCGGCTCCCCGCTGGATCCCGCGGACCTGCCGGAGGCCACCGCCGAACCGCTGGACGGCCCCCGTGACACCGCGCTCGCGCGGATCGCCGCCGACCTCGGGGTGTGGCTGGCCCCGGGCAGCGTCTACGAACGCGGTGACGACGGACGTATCCGCAACACCGCCGTGGTGTACTCCCCGCGCGGCGAGCGCGTCGCCACCTACCGCAAGGTCTTCCCCTGGCGGCCCTACGAGACCACGGTCCCCGGCGACGGGTTCACCGTCTTCGACATGCCCGGCGTCGGCCGTATCGGCCTGTCGATCTGCTACGACGCGTGGTTTCCCGAGACGACCCGCCACCTCGCGTGGATGGGGGCGGAGCTGGTGCTCAACTTCGTCGAGACCGGCACCAGCGACCGGGCCCAGGAGATCGTCCTCGCCCGGGCCAACTCCATCGTCAACCAGGTCTTCACCGCCAGCGTGAACTGCGCGGCCCCCGTGGGCACCGGGCGCAGCCTGCTGGTCGACCCCTCCGGCACCGTCCGCTCGCAGGCTCCGGACGACGGCGACACGTCCCTCACCGATGTCGTCGACCTCGACGAGGTGAGTAACATCCGGCAGTTCGGCACCGCGGCCCTGAACCGTCCCTGGCAGCAGTTCCGGCCCGATGACAGCCCGCTCGCCCTGCCCCTCTACCAGGGCCGTATCGACCCCGCCACCTGGAGCGGCCGTACCCGCCCCGGCTCCGCCCCCGCCCCTGGAGAGAGCACACCATGACCGGTCAGCCCACCCGGATGAGAGGCAACCTCGGTCTCCTGTCCATCGTCCTGTTCGGCCTCGCCTACATGGCCCCGGCCGTCGTCACCTCCACCTTCGGCGTCATCGCCGCGACCAGCCACGGTGCCGCCCCCGCCGCGTACCTCGTCGCGACCGGTGCGATGCTGCTGACCGGCCTCAGCTACGCCAGGATGGCCCGGATCATCCCGTCCTCGGGATCCGTCTACACCTACGCGCGGCGCATGCTCGACTCGCGGTTCGGCTTCCTGGCCGGCTGGGCGATGCTCCTGGACTACCTGTTCCTGCCCATGGTGGCCTTCCTGGTGCAGTCGATCTACCTGCACGCGCAGTACCCGTCGGTACCGCAGTGGCTCTGGCTGGTGATCAACATCGTGGCGGCCACCGCCGTCAACGTCATCGGCCTCAAGGTCGCCGACAAGGTCAACAAGACGTTGCTGATCGCCGTCACCGGCTGCCTGCTGGTCCTGGCCGTGCTCTGCGTCCGCCACGGCTTCGGCCACGGCGGGGCCGCGGCGGCCGGACACGCCCTCTGGAACAGCTCCACCAGCATGTCCGCGATCACCGCGGCCGCGGCCGTCGCCGCCTACGCCTTCCTCGGCTTCGACGCCGTCAGCACCCTCAGCGAGGAGGCGCGGGACCCCCGGCGGACCATCCCGCGCGGCATCGTCCTCACCGTACTGGCAGGAGGCGTGATCTTCGTGGCGCTCTCCTTCGTGATGCAGTGGGCCCACCCCGGCGGCACCTTCGCCGACGAGTCCTCGGCCGGCTACGCCGTCTTCACGCTCGTCGGCGGCCAGGGCTTCGCCGACGTCGCGAACACCGTCACCATGCTCGGCGGCTTCGCCTCCTGCGTGGCCATCCAGGCCAGTACCAGCCGCCTGATGTTCGTCATGGGCCGTGACAACGTCCTTCCCCGCCCCGTCTTCGGACGTCTGCACGCCAAGCTGCTCACCCCGGTGCCGAACGTCCTCATCGTGGCCGCGGTCGCGCTGCTCGCGATGAACCTGTCCCTGGCCGACGCCACCTCGTTCATCAACTTCGGCGCGTTCCTCGGTTTCACCCTGGTCAACATCTGCGTCATCGCCCACGCCGTACGGCAATGGCGCTCCGGGAACCGCCCCTCACTGCTCGGCTTCGTGCTCCTCCCCCTGGCCGGTGCGGCCGTCGACGTCTACCTGATCACCCAACTCGGCTCCACCGCGACCGAACTGGGACTGCTCTGGCTCGCCATCGGTGTCGTCTACCTCGCCGTCATCACCAAGGGCTTCCGCCGCCCCACACCCGAACTCCGGCCCGACTCCGAGGACTCCGCCACGGCCTCGCACTGACAGGACGGCCCCGCGCGGCGTCCGTGGCCGCGCGGGGCGTACGGAGTCCCTTCGCGTGTCCGCCTGCCCCGGGGTTTCCTCATCCGTGCAGGCGCCGGTCGATTCTTTCCCGTACCTGGTGCCACAGCCGCGTGTGATGACCGGGGTTCATTCCCTCGGCGGCGAACACGGCGTCGGCGAAGCTGTCCGCGTCGGCGGGCGGTGCCTCCCGCAGACGCTGCTGCTCGTGGGGCGGGAGGCAGAAGCCGAGGTCGACACAGAGTTCGTGGAGGAGTTCCCGTATCCCGTCCTCCGGGTCGCGTGGCGTCATGGAACGGCATGGTGGCACGCCCGGACACGGGGCGTCACGGAATATGAGGCGACGCCCCGGGTCCGAGGGGCGCCGGGTGACAATGACCGTCGTGACGTCCCTCCACACCAACCCGCTCTTCGCCCGGCTCGCCGATTCCGAACGGATCCTGGTCGCGGGCGCGGGCGGCGGTTTCGACATCTACTCCGGCCTGCCGGTGGCCCTCTCCCTCCTGCACCAAGGGAAGGAGGTGCACCTCGCGAACCTCTCCTTCAGCGCGCTCGCCGGTCTTCCAGCCGACGACTGGGCCGCTGACGACCTCGCCGTCATCACTCCCGACTCCGCCCCGCACCAGAGCTACTTCCCGGAGCGGACCCTCGCCCAGTGGCTGCGCCGGCACGGCTACCCGCCCACCGTGTACGCCTTCCCGCAGACCGGCGTACGCCCGCTGCGCGCCGCTTACCAGGCACTGACCGAACTGCACGGCATCGACGCCGTGGTGCTGGTCGACGGCGGCACCGACATCCTGTTGCGCGGTGACGAGGCCGGTCTCGGCACACCGGAGGAGGACCTGGCCAGCGTGGCGGCGCTCGCCGCGCTGGACGGCATACCGAACCGGGTCGTGGTGTCCGTCGGGTTCGGCGTGGACGCCTACCACGGCGTGAACCACGTACAGGTCCTGGAGAACATCGCCGCCCTGGAGCGCGACGGCGCGTACCTCGGCGCGTTCTCGATACCACGCGCCACCCGCGAAGGCGCCCTGTACCTGGACGCGGTGGCGCACGCCCAGCACCACACCCCCGAGCACCCCAGCATCGTGAACGGCTCGATCGCGGCAGCCGTGCGCGGCTCGTTCGGCGACGTCCGGTTCACCGACCGCACGCGGGGCAGCGAGTTGTTCGTGAACCCGCTGATGTCCCTGTACTTCGCCTTCGACCTGCCGGGCCTGGCTGTCCGGTGCCTCTATCTGGACCGCATCGAGGACACCTACCTGATGCGCCAAGTCCACTCCCGGATCGCGGAGTTCCGCGAATCCACGGTGACCCGCCCGCCCCGCACCTTCCCCCACTAGCGACCGGACCGGCCGCGGACGGCCTCCGGAGGACGCGGAGAAGTCCGGCACGGAGGTGCGGCCGCGCGAGGCCCCGACGGGACGGTGCCGCAGCCAATGACGCGGCATGTCTCTTCGGGGAACCGACGCCTGCCGGGACGACGACACACTGCCTGCGCCGGTCCGGCAGGCCGTCGATGCGGCGGGTACGCACGGCTTCGCGTTCTCCCGCGGGCCCGACGGCGGGGGCCGGGCCAAGGGCGACGGAACCGCGGACCCCGCTCGCCCGCTCACCACCGGCGGCCCGGTCATGACCGACGACTTCACCCCGGCCACGACGTGGCCACCCCGCTTCGACGGCGGACCCCGACCGCGCCGGCCGGCCCGGGAACGCCCCGGAACCGCCGGCCGGAGCTGGGACGCGGGTGCGCGTCCGCGGTGCGGTCAGCCGACGGTCTGGGTGCCGATGACGGAGAGCAGGCGCAGCTTGTCGTAGCTCTCGGAGCCGGGGGAGGCGGTGTAGACGAGGAGGTGGTGCGACTGGTCGGGGTCGAGGAGGAACTGGCAGTTCAGCTCCAGGGGCCCGACCTCGGGGTGGAGGAAGCGTTTGACCTGGCCGGGGCGGACGCCCACCTCGTGCGTGTCCCACAGCCTCCGGAACTCCTCGCTGCGCCCCAGGAGGAGCTCGGCGTAGTGGGCCGCGCGGGAGTCCGGGCCTCTCAGTGTGGCGATCTGGCGCAGTCCGGACGTGAACATGCGGGAGAGCAGGTCGTGGTCCCGCGGTGCGTACAGCGCGCGGGTGGCCGGGAGGGTGAACCAGCGGTAGCCGATGCTGCGTTCCGGTCCGGTGAACCGGGTGGTGTCGCCGGTCAGGGCCACACCGAGCGGGGTCTGGCGCAAGGTCTCCCCGAGTTCGGTGACGATCTCGGCGGGGGTGTCGGCCAGACGGTCGAGGATGCGCAGCAGGCCGGGGCCGATGTGCTCGCCGGCCGTGCCGCGGACGGGTGGGTTGTGTCCGCCCAGACGGAACAGATGGTCACGCTCGTCGAGGGAAAGACGCAGGCCCTGCGCGATCGAGGCGATCATCTGTTCCGAGGGCTGCGGTCCGCGTTCCCGTTCCAGCCGCGCGTAGTAGTCGGTCGACATGTGGCACAACGCCGCCACCTCCTCGCGGCGCAGGCCGCTGGTCCTGCGGCGCTGTCCCCGCGGGAGTCCGACGTCCTCGGGCTGCAGCAGTTCCCGCCGACGCCGGAGGAAGGCGGCCAGCCCGGCCCGATCGATCTCCATGGGTCCTCTCCTTCGTGCCGTTTCCCTTTCTATCGCCGTCGCGGCGGCGCAGCCACGGATCGTCGATCCCCCTCTCCGCTGCCCAAGAGGGCCACAGCCTGCTCGACACCAGGCGCCGACCCGCGGAAACCGCGGAAGGCCGCCGTATCCCCGGCCTCGCGATCAGGGGATCGGCAGGCCCTGCACCGCGCCGGCGGATTCGGTCACGGTGGAAGCACCGACACCACGAGGGAGCGAACCCATGGCACGCACCGACACCGACATCACCGTCCCCGATCTGTCCGGCAAGCGCGCGGTCGTCACCGGAGCGAGCGACGGCATCGGACTCGGCATCGCCACCCGCCTCGCGGCCGCCGGCGCGGAGGTGCTCCTGCCGGTCCGCAACCCGCACAAGGGCGAGGCGGCGCTCGCCGCGATCCGTGCGCAGGTCCCCGACGCGGACGTGTCACCGCGCGCACTGGACCTGTCCGCGCTCACCTCCGTGGCCGCGCTGGGCAGGACCCTGCTGGCGGAGGACCGCCCGATCCACCTGCTCGTCAACAACGCCGGCGTCATGACACCGCCCGAGCGCCGGACGACAGCGGACGGATTCGAGCTGCAATTCGGCACCAACCACCTCGGCCACTTCGCCCTCGTCGCCCACCTGCTGCCCCTGCTGCGGGCCGGCCGGGCGCGCGTGACCTCGCAGATCAGCGTCGCGGCGAACCGGAACGCCATCAACTGGGACGACCTCAACTGGGAACGCTCCTACGGCGGCATGCGCGCCTACAGCCAGTCGAAGATCGCCCTCGGGCTCTTCGCCCTGGAACTCGACCGCCGCAGCGCGGCCGGTGACTGGGGCATCACCAGCAACCTGTCCCACCCGGGCGTCGCCCCCACGAACCTGCTCGCCGCCCGCCCCGAAATGGGCCGCGGGAAGGACACCCTGGGCGTACGCGTCATCCGCGCCCTGTCCGCCCGGGGCGTCCTCCTCGGCACGATCCGCACCGCACCACTGTCCGCGCTGTACGCGGCCACGTCGCCGCACGCCGAACGCGGAGCGTTCTACGGCCCCGGCGGCCCGGGCCACCTGGGCGGCCCGCCCGCGCAGCAGAGGCTCTACAGCCGTCTGCGCGGCACGGACGACGCCCGTCGGATCTGGGAACGGTCCGAGGAACTGTCCGGGGTGCGCTGCGCGTGACGGCGAACGACCGGTCCACAGCGGAGCCCGCGCCGACGGCTACTGACCCGGTCCGGTCCTCGTCGACGACGTTCCCGTCGCATCCCGGGCCGGCTCCCGGCCGTGTCGACGACGCGCCCTTCACTCATGCGGGCCGGCCGGCGGCTCCAGCCGCGTTTCCGCCCCCGTGCGATACCTGGCCCCGCCGTGACGGCGCGTGGTCGGCGGGGAGCGTGCGGCACGGCCTACGAGCCCGGGGGAGCGGCGGAGGTCAGGAACGTGCGTCACGCGTACGGCCGGCGTGAGGTTCCGCATGGCTCGGACCTTGTCCCGCGGCCCGGTGTGCCGGCCGGCAGCGTCCGGAGTTCTTCCGCGTCGCGCGGAGGCTGCCGGATCCGCGGCGCGCCGGGGAGGTCATGGGAAGCCCGCGGCGTGCTCCGTGCTAGTGTTGATTGTTTGCGGTGTCGCTGTGCCGGTGCCCCTGGCCGGTGACGGCGTCCTGCCGGGCCTTCCTCGGTACGGTCCCTCGGAGGAAGGCTTTCTGTGAGCGAATCAGCACGTACCGATGTCCGGCGGCAGGACCGTGTGCCCGAGGCGTCAGGGGCCGCTCCGGGGCTGCCCACGGTGACGTCCTTCGCACGGCTGGGGCTGCCGGCCGAGGTTCTGCGGGTGCTCGACGAGCACGGTGTGACCGTGCCCTTCCCCATCCAGGCCGCCGCGCTGCCGAACGCGCTCGCGGGACGGGACGTCCTGGGCCGGGGCCGTACGGGATCCGGCAAGACGCTCGCCTTCGGCCTGGGGATGCTCGCCCGGACGGCAGGGCGGCGCGCGCAGCCGAAAGAGCCGCTGGCGCTCGTTCTGGTGCCCACCAGGGAGCTGGCGCAGCAGGTCGGCGAGGCGCTCACCCCGTACGCCGAGGCGCTGCGACTGCGGCTCGCGACCGTGGTGGGCGGAGTGTCCGTCGGACGGCAGACCGCCGCGCTGCGGGACGGCGCCGAGATCGTCGTCGCCACGCCCGGCCGGCTGCACGACCTCGTCGAACGCGGGGGCTGCCGGCTGGGGCGTGTGCGCATCCTGGTCCTGGACGAGGCCGACCAGATGTGTGACATGGGGTTCCTGCCGCAGGTCACCGGGATCCTGGACCAGGTGCGCCCCGACGGGCAGCGGATGCTGTTCTCCGCCACCCTCGACCGTGACGTCGACCAACTGGTGCGGCGCTACCTGCGCGACCCCGCCGTCCACTCCGTGGACCCCTCGTCCGGCGCGCTCTCCGCGATCGAGCACCACGTCCTCGTCGTGCACGGCCCGGACCGGTACGCCGTGACCACGGAGATCGCCGCCCGGGACGGCCGCGCCCTGCTCTTCCTGGACACCAGGCACGGCGTCGACCAGCTCACACGGCATCTGCGGGCCAGCGGCGTGGCCGCCGCCGCCCTGCACAGCGGGAAGTCCCAGCCGCAGCGCACCCGGACCCTGGACCGGTTCAGGAACGGGCAGGTCACCGCGCTGGTGGCGACGAACGTCGCCGCACGGGGCCTGCACGTCGACGACCTCGACCTCGTGGTCAACGTCGACCCGGCCACCGACCCGAAGGACTATCTGCACCGCGCGGGCCGCACGGCGCGGGCCGGCCGCTCCGGCACCGTCGTGACGCTCGTCCTGTCGGGACAGCGCCGCGAGACGAGCCAGGTCATGGCGGACGCCGGCGTCGCCCCCAAGGTCACCAAGGTGCGGTCCGGCGAGGCGGAGCTGAGCCGGATCACCGGCGCCAGGGCCCCCTCCGGGGAGTCCCTCGACGGCGGGCCGGCCGTGGCGCGCCCCAAGAACCACAACGTCCCGTTCCGCGGCCTGGGCAGCGCCAAGGACGCGAAGAGCGGCTCCGGTGGCAGGCCGTCCCGCAAGAGCAGCGAGGCCCGCAAGCTCGCGGAGGCCCGCAAGGCGGCCCGGGTCCGGCGCGGCGGCTGACTCCGGCCGCCCGGACCGCCGGGTGGTGTCCTCGTCCACGAGCGACACCGCCGCGAAGCGACCCACCGGACCCGGACAGGTGAGCGCGTTGCCGGACGGTGAGGCACCCGCGTGCCTCGTGGCCGTCGCCGCCAAGGAACTCGCGGAGCCTCCCGACCGGGTACGCGCGGTGGAGACCGCTCTGAGCGGGATGGCCGTCCGAGCCGGTCGGAGACCCGGGGACGACCGGAAAGCCGGCCGGCACGCCGATCGCGCATCCGGTTCCGTTCCCCGCCACCGCCACGTCCGTCACGATCCGGCGCCGAACCCGAAGCCCTACGCGACCCAGCAGTAGACACCCTGGCCCTGGCACCGGGCGTCGCCGACGAGAGCGGCCAGATCTCCCAGGATCACTTCGGCGATCTCCGTGCCGATCACCTCGCCGTCCTCCGCACGCCGCGCGGCCCACGCGACAGCGACATCCCGCAACCGGGACCGCTCGGCGTCGGCGAGTGCGGCGGACAGCCGGGGCGAGACAGCGAAGACGACGCACCCGGCATCGTCCCGGCCGGCGACGATGCACGGCTCGCCGGCTTCGACGAGTTCCTCGAAACCGCCACCCACGAGAAGGCATTCCCACTCGACCACGGCCTCTTCGGCATCGAAGTTGCCGAAGGAGAGCGACTCGGCACGTCTCGGGCCGGTTCGAAGGGCCAGAGCGGCGGACGCGTCATCCGGCGCCATGAAGAACTCGACGATGGTGCTCACCACGGCATCATGCCCGACCGCCGGTGCCACCGACGCGGATCGCGGCCCGCTCCTGCCGGGACTCCGCCGCACGTGCCACGGCCTGTACGAACCCCAGGCTGTGCGGATGCGCGAGGCCGTCCCCGCCGGTGATGTCCACGGCACCGAGCAGCCGCCCGGTGCGGGGGTCGTGGACCGGGGCCGCCGCGCACGTCCACGGCTGTACGCGCCGCACGAAGTGCTCGGCCGCGAACACCTGGACCGGACGGCCCACGGCGACCGCCGTGCCCGGCGCGTTCGTCCCGACCGCGCTCTCCGACCACCGGGCGCCCGGCACGAAGTTCATCCGCCGCGCCTGCCGCAGCGTCGACGTGTGCCCCTCGACCCACAGCAGCCTGCCGTGCGCGTCGCACACCGCCAGCAGGTGCCGGCCGTCGGAGGCGAACGTGCCCAGCAACTCCCGGAACAGCGGCATCACACGCGCCAGCGGGTGCTCGGCCCGGCAGGCCCCGAGGTCGCTGCCCGTCAGTTCGATGTCGGCGGTGCCGTCCGGGTGCACCCCGGCGCGCGCCGAGCGCCGCCACGACTCGGCGACCACGCCGCGCACCGGGCGCGGCACCGTACCGGCCTCGGTGAAGGCATCGTGCGCCCGGTGCAGCACACGTACGCGCTCGGCAGGGTCGGCTCCTGGCTCCAGGGCCACCCAGGGATCGGTCACCATGGCCTCCCGCGGGGCGATGCGCTGGGGGACATCGTCGCCCGGCGCACGCGGGGCGACAACCGTGTCGACGAGGGCGGTCCCTGCCCGTCGCCGCCGGCACGGCGGTCCCCGGCTCCGGCGACCCGGCCGGCCGGCGTACGAGTGGCGGTGCCCGGTGCCGCGAGGAACACTTGCCGGACGGGCCGTCGCCGTTCGCCGGTCCGGGAACCGCCGGGTGAGACGTGGTCTCACGGCTGTATGTCACCAGGGAGACGCGCATGTCCTCGAAGAGGCGCCGCAAGAAGAAGTCGCGCCGCAACCACGCGGCGAACCACGGGAAGCGACCGCAGTCCTGAACGGGAGTACCGCCGGTGCGCCGGGATCCCCCGGACGGGGGCCGGGCAGGGCGAGGGCGACGGCAAGGGCGTCCGTTACTTGATCAGGGCGTTCGCCACGATGATCACCAGGCCGATCAGCATGTCGGTGATCCCGGCCCGGAGCGAAGCCGTCCATCCACGGCCCGCGCCGCGGGCTGTCCACGCGCCCCAGACGGCGAGCAGCAGGGTGTTGAGTACCAGGGCGGTGTTCACCGCCCTGGTCTCCGTCCACCAGGAGGGCACCGCGGTCAGCAGCAGTGCGACGGTGGGGACAGCCGCCACGACGACGGGCCACTCGGCGAGCATGGCGCGCAGCCCGGCCCGGGCACCGCCGCCGTCCGCCGACAACCGGTGTGCGACGACATGGGCGTAGCCGTGGGCGGCCGCGGAGGCGAGGGCGGTGAGCAGGACCCACAGCGCGTCGGAGCCGGGGTCGTCCGCCTCGCCGGGAGAATCGAGCGCGGCCGCCAGCGCACTGGCCAGGACCAGCCCGTAGACGCCGCTGAACAGCGTCGTCTCCGACGGCCGCCGCGATGTCGCCCGCCGCGGGGTGGCCGGTCGGTGGAAGCGGTGAGCACGGTGACGCATCGCCATCGCCTTCGTCTTCGCCTTCGCCGGGGACATGGAACGCGGCGTGATCGTTCCACGAGGCCGTCCCCCGGAAACCGCCGGTGATCCCGCGTGTGAGACTGAACCCGTGCTCGTTCAGCTCCTCGCGGCCATGGGTGTGCTCGCTGTCCTGACCACCGTGGTTCCCGGCCCGGACATGGCGGTGGTGACGAAGCGGGCCGTCACGTCCGGCCGGCAGGGCGGCCCGCGCACCGTCGGCGGCATCACGGCGGGACTGCTCGTCCGGCTCGGCGGCTACGTGCTGGTGCCGGCCAGGGCTCGTACCTTCTTCGAGAAGCCTGCCGTACGACGCGCCATGGACCGCGTCACAGGTGTCGTCCTGATCGGGTTCGGGGTCAGGGTCGCCACCTCCCGGCCCTGAGCGGAACGCCGGAACAGCCGCTCGGCCCACAGGCCGCGCCCGCGTCCGCTTCCCATGGTGCGTTCTTTTCGCACCGGGCGCGGGTTCGGTGGACGCGACGGCGTTCAGCGCGGTGTCGCCCAGCCGGGTGTCCAGGTCCCGGCGGCGTCGTGGCCCGCCGGCGCGGCGGCGAGATGGGCGCGGAGCACGGCCAGCGCGGGGTGGGGGTTGTCGCGGTGCCACAGGAGCGAGTGCGGGTAGACGGGGGTCGGGTCGGTGACCGGGATGCGGCGCAGGTCGTGGCCGGCGGGCCAGACGAGGCGGGTCCCCTCGCTCATGAGGGTGGCGAGGGCCGGGGTGTCGGCGACGGTGTCGAGGAGCGCGTCGGAGCCGAAATTGGGGCCGGTGGCTTCGATGGTGAGGCCGAACTCGGCGACGAGGTCGTCGTAGTAGGCGGCCCACTCGGTCCCGGGGACGATGCCGGGCATCCAGATCCGGTGCCCGGCGAGCTGCGCGACGGTCACCGACCGGGCGCCCGCCAGTGCGTGGGCGGGACCGGTGAGGAGCTGGAGCGGCTCGTCGAGCACCCGGACCGACTCGATGTCCTCGGGAAGGGGCCGGCCGGGCATGGCGACGGCACGGAAGGACGCGTCGATCGTTCCGGACCGGAGGGCGGCGACGGCCGTCTCGATGTCGAACAGCCACACCACGTCGAGGTCGATCTCGGGACGGGCCCGGTGGAAGGCGCGCATCAGGCCCGACGGCGCGCTGCGCGAGGCGATCACGTCGACGCGCAGCGGACGGTGGCCGGGGCGCACGGACGCCCGCGCGCGCTCGGCGACGCGCAGCAGTTCGCGTGCGTGGAGCAGGAACGCCTGCCCGTCGATGCTGAGCCGGGCGCCGCGGGCGGTGCGGATGAACAGCCGCACGCCGAGGTCGCGTTCCAGCGCGGCGATGCGCTTGGACACGGCCTGCTGGGTGACCGCCAGCTCGGCGGCGGCCTCCTGGAACCGCCCCGCGTCCGCGGCGGCGACGAAGGTCCGTACGGCGTCGAGGTCCACGCCGACACCCTAAGGTTACAACTGGTGGTTGTGGCCCGTGCTCCTCCGGTTGTTTGATCCCTGGCTACAGCCCTCGCTTGGATACTCCCGATCGCGGATCGGTTGTGCGGGTGAAGGGCAGGGGGATCGGGCATGAGGAGCGGGCACCGGCTGGGGCGGCGGTTCGGATGGTTCTGGGCAGCGTACGGGACCAGCGCGCTCGGCACATGGCTCGCCTTCGGCGCGTTCCCTCTGATCGCCGTCCAGGTACTGCACGCCGGACCGGCCGAGGTCGCCGCGCTGTCCTCCGTGGGGGCCGCGGTGGGCGCGGCCGTGGCCGTGCCGCTCGGCCCGTGGACGGAGTTCCGCCGCAAGCGGCAGGTGCTGATCGCGATGGACCTGATGCGGTTCGCGGCGCTGCTGACGGTCCCCGCCGCGTTCGCGCTCGGCGCGCTCACCTTCCTTCAGCTCCTGCTGGTCTCGGTCGTCGTCGCGGCGGCCGACATCACCTTCCGCGCGGCCTCCGGCGCGTACCTGAAGAACCTGCTGCCGGCCGAGGACCTGCTCGTCGCCAACGCCCGGTTCGAGTCCACGGCCTGGACGATCACGATCGTCGGGCCGCCGCTGGGCGGTGCGGCGATCGGGCTGCTCGGTCCGGTGGCGACGGTGGTGGCCGACGCGGTCAGCCACCTGCTCTCGGCTCTGGGCATCCGCGCGACGGGCGGGCACGAGCCGCGGCCCGAGCGCCGGAAGGCCGCACGCGTGCGCGCAGGGGATCTGCTCGACGGCTGGCGGTACATCCTCTCCGACACGGCCCTGCGTCCCCTGTTCTTCAACACCGTCCTGTTCAACGGCCTGGTGATGGCCGTCCAACCGCTGCTGGCCGTCCAGATGCTCGGACAACTGGGGTTCGCACCGTGGCAGTACGGCCTCGCCTTCGCCGCTCCCTCGATCGGCGGGCTGCTCGGATCACGGCTGGCCCGGCCGCTCGTCACCCGGTTCGGGCAGCACCGGGTCCTGGTCGCGGCCGGGTCGCTGCGTGCCGTCTGGCCCATCGGCCTGGCCTTCCTGGGACCGGGCACCGGCGGACTGCTGCTGGTGATCGGCGTCGAGTTCGGGCTCATCCTCTGCTGCGGGGTCTTCAACCCCGTCCACGCCACTTACCGCCTCCACCGCATCGTGACCGACCGGGTCACCCGCACACTGACCGCCTGGGCGGTGACGACCAAGGCCACGACCGCACTTCTGACGGCCCTGTGGGGCGTGCTGGGCAGCCTGCTCGGTCCGCGCACGGCCGTCGGACTGGCCGGTGCGCTCCTGCTGGCGACCCCGCTGCTGCTCCGCCGCCGCGAGGAAGCCCTTCCCGCCGAGCCGAAGCCGGCACGGAACCGAGCCTGACGGACCGCCGAACCCCTTACACGATCGGGTTGCGCCGGCCGGCCGGGGCGCGGGCCGAGCCGACGTCGGAGGGGCCGACGACTCCCGCAGCCGCGCCCAGGGAAACAGGCGCGTCTGCGGCAGCCTTCGGGGCACCGCGTGCATCGAACACGCATGAAGCCCGAGCGCACGACGTCCGGGGCAGTGCCGGCTGCCGTGGTGCTCGCCCTGGCACCCGGTGCGACCGCTGCGGCCGCCGATCCGTCCCCTCTGCCGACGCAGGCGTACGCGACGATCAGTGCCGGCGAGCAGATCGACGTGGGACCGGCGGCACAGTCGGCCCATGTGAGCCGGATGTCCTGGGACGGCGGGGGCGCAGGTTCCCCTCCCCACCAACGAGACGCGCGTGACCTGGCGGGCATCGCGGGCGTCTCGGCCGACGACCCGAGGTGCGAGACCGACGGGCAGGTCTTCACCTGCGTCGGCAAGGCATCCACGCAGATCCGGTCGGCCGACTTCACCCTGCGCGCGGCCACGGGCGCGGCACTCGGCGACACCGGCACGACCGAGTACACCGTCACCGCCGGGCACGCGACCGGTGCCACCGCGACGGCGAAGGCGGTCGTCGGCGTCCCGAACCTGGTCGTCGGCAAGGTGCCGGACACGACGCACGCCGCCATCGGATCCCGGATCGACATCCCGCTGCGGCTCCGCGACACCGGTGATCCGGCCACGGACCGGCGCATCCAGCCGCGCCGGACATCGGAGGGCGGCCCGCTCCTCGACCACAAGTTCTCCAACTGCGCCTACGACGAAGGCTTCGATCCCGAACCGGCCGGCGCCGCGGGCGCTCCCGCTGACACCGCCGAAGGACCGGTACGGGAAGCGGCGCACGGTTGCCCGGCGCTCACACCTGGGGGACCGTTTATTCGTTTGGCGGCCGCGCAGGCATGTGATGGGATCGGGTGCAACGGGGGCGGCTCCCTGACGCGCATCCTTCTCACCTTCTGCAAAAAGACCCAGCGCGCCCACTCTCCGCCCCCGTTCCTCTGTCCTGGTCGTCGTGGAGGGTTCCCCTGTTGCTCGCTGCCGAGTCCGTACTGCTGCGCCGTATCCAGACCGTGTACGTGGAGGGGGCGTTCGCGCCCGGCGGCGGAACAGGACCGGCACTGCGCCGGCTCGAGGCCGAACTGCTCGGCCGCGGCCACGTCCTCTCTCCCCGACTGCACGCGGCGCTCGACTCGCTGAGCTCCGAGGAACTGGCCGTCGCGCACACCCGCCTGGTCGGGCTGACCGACGACCTGCTCGGCTCCGACCGCACCCACGTCCCGCTCTTCCGCCGGTTCCCGCGCACCGTGCCGCGGAACACCGAGGCGCTGTACGTGGACCGGGTCTTCGCCTATCTGCTGCAACAGCCGGAACAGCCCTGCGTGCTGTGCGGCGAGGCACGCACGGTGTTCCCCGTCTCGCCCTGCGCGCACCTGGTGTGCCGGCTGTGCTGGGACGGGTCCGACTACGCGGGCTGCCCGGTGTGCCACCGCCGTATCGACGCCGACGACCCCTTCCTGCGGCCGGTCCGCGCCGTCGGCGCCGCCAAGGCACCGGTGCCCGGCCCCCTGCGGCTGCTGCGCCTGGGCACGGACCGGGCCGCCGACGCCACCGCCGTGGTCGACGCCCTGCTGACCCGCCGGACCCCGCTCTCCCCGCAGGACCGCGACGACCTGCTGACGCTGCTGCCCCTCACCCCGGCCGGCCAGGGCCTGCTGCCCCAGGACATCCCGGTCCGGGAGACCAAGGCGATGGTGCTGGGCGCGCTGGTGCGCGAGGCACCGGACGGCCTGCCACCACGAAAACTGCTGGCCGAGCGGCTCACCACCGCCACCGACGTGCTGCGGCTGCTCGCCGTGCTCTCCGGCGGTGACGCGGGACTGGTGACGCCGTCGCGGTTCACGAGCCCGCCACGCCCACTGCGCCGCGAACTGCTCTCGGTCCTCGACGACTTGCCGACGCCTTACCTCGTGGAGGACGTGCTGCGGCACCCCACGGAGTGGAAGCGGGCCGCGGAGGTCCTGCACCCCTTCGAGCGGCACGCCCGGCATCCGCGCGCCGCCCTCGCCTTCGCGGTCCTGCGCGGCACCCCGGTGGATCCCGGTACCGCGTTCGGTGCCGCCCTGCTGGAGACGGCCGCCGCGCACCCGGACGCCGTCCGCGTGGACGGCACCCGGATCCGCCCGGCCACCTGGGCCGGGCGGCTGGAACAGGCGGTGGCCGAGGGCGACGCGGGCAGGGCCGCGGCTCTCGCCGGGGAGCGCCCCGGCGAACTGGTCCGCCGCCTGGACCTGCTGCTCCGCCTGCACACCGCCGACACCCTCGAACCCGAACTCGAGAAAGCCCTCCTGCGCGGGCTGCCGAAGGTGGGTCCGGGCCCGCTGCTGTCGGCGCTCGGAGCGCTGCGGACGCGTACCGAGGACCGCACCGGCCGCCGCCGCGTGTTCTTCCCGCGCGGGGAGGTCACCCGGGCCCTGACTGTTCCGGAGCGGCGGACTCCACTGCCCTCCGGGCTGGTGACGGAGGCGATCACGCTGCTGCGGGCGGAGGTGCTGCGCCGGTTCGCCGCCGGGGAGCCGTACGAGCTGTCGGTGCTGGATGCCGGCCTGGCCGACCTCACCGTGCCGTTCACCGAGCGGTCCACCGCGAAGGCCCTGGTGGCGGTCCCCCGGGGCAGCACGCAGACCCTGCCCGAGGGCGCGGTGCTGCGGCTGTTCCTGCACTGGACCGAACCCCAGGGCAACCGCACGGACCTGGACCTCTCCGTCGCGTTCTTCGACGCCGAGTGGCGGTTCACCGGACTGTGCGACTACACCGACCTGGTGTACGGCGCGGACGCCGCGGTCCACTCCGGCGACCTCACGTCCGCCCCCGCGCCGCGGGGCGCCACCGAGTACGTGGACCTGGACCTGGAGCGGCTGGCGGAACGGGGGGACGTCTATGCCGTCCCGCTGGTCTTCAGCTACAACAACGTGCCGTTCGAGGAGTTGCCGGACGCCTTCGCGGGCTTCATGGCGCTGCCCGCACACGGCCCGCGGGACGCGTCCTACGATCCGCGCACGGTCCGTCAGCGCTTCGACCTGGCGGGCGACTCGCAGGTGTGCCTGCCGATGATCGTGGACCTGGGCCGCCGCCGGGCGCTGTGGACGGACACCCATCTGCCGTCGACGGGCGGCTTCCAGAGCATCGGCTCGCACGGCGGTGGCGCGCTGGCCGCGGTGGCCCGGGACCTGTGGGAGCAGTTCGGCTCCGGCAGCCGGACCACCCTGTGGGACCTCGCGGTCTGGCGAGCGGCTGCGCGCTCCGCCGAGGTGGCCGTGATGTCCCGGGAACCGGAGCCCGTACTGCTGCGGTACCGGCGGCGTCCGGACGAGGACGTGGCCGCGTTCGCCACCAGGGTGTCTTCGGCGGAGGACAGCGAGGAACATCGCCGGCACCCCGACCCCGACACGGCGGCGGCCGAACTCGCCTCCGGCAAGCGGGTGTTCCTGGCGACGGTCCACGGCGGCGTCGGGCCGGCGCGGGCATCGGGCACCCTCTACCGGCTGTTCCCCGGTCCCGGAGACGCCTCGGAGACCCTGGCCCGCGTGACGGCCGGCGACCTGGTCGCCGAACTCGGGTGAACCGGCGCCGAGGCCGGGGACGCACGACCGGGTGGTCCGCCGACGGCGGCGTGCTCCCGGGGCAGGTCTCCTCGAAGCGTGAAGGGAACCAGCGCCCGGAGGGACAGCGTCCGTCGATGCGCAAGATCGCCTGCAGGTCCGAAGGAGCTTGAGATGACCGGCACCGCCACCCGCTACCTCTATCTCGTCCGGCACGGCGAGGCGTCACCGGACGAGAGCGGTTTGACGGAGGCCGGCCGACGGCAGGCCACCCTGCTCGGCCGGCGCCTCCGGGACGTCCCCCTCACCGCTGTCCACCACGGCCCCCTGCCGCGGGCGGAGCAGACCGCACGCCTGATCGGCGACCAACTGAAGAGCGTCCCCCTGCACGTCTCGGAAGTCGCCGGTGACTACGTGCCCCACATACCGGAAAGGGCCGAACTCCCGGCCGAGTCAGCGGACTTCCACCTCCGCTTCCTCGCCGGTGCCGACGACGAGGAGCGGAAGCACGGACCCGGGCTGGCCCGCAGGGCGCTGGAACTGTTCACCGGGGCGGCGGACGGTGAAGAGGACCGGCACGAACTGGTCGTCACCCACAACTTCCTGGTCGCCTGGCTCGTCCGGGACGCCATGCACGCGCCGAGGTGGCGGTGGCTCGGCCTCGACCACTGCAACGCGGCACTCACGGTCATCCGCTACGCGCCCGGCCGGCCCGCCTCCGTCCTCCTCTCCAACGACATGCGGCATCTGCCCACCGAGCTGCGCTGGACGGGCTTTCCCCCCGAGCTGCACATCTGAAGGCCACCGGCAGGGCGTTGTCGCGCCTCAAGGCCGGCTTCCCTGCCGCATGGCCGACGGCCCTGTCCGGCTGCCCGGACAGAGCGCCCCCGAAAACACCTCGTCCGCGCTCGTCTCGTCCGGTACGGTCGCAGGATTGTTTTCACCGCCGGGCTCCCATGAGGTTCGCGTGTGGCCTTCCCGGCGGGTCCCAGGCTGAGAGCAGGTTTCGTCATGGCGTGTCGTATCGGTGAGCTCGTGCTCGGTTGCCGCGACCCCGAGGTGCTGGCGCGGTTCTGGTGCGAGGTCCTGGACTTCGTCGTACTCGATCGCGAGGACGACGGCTCGGTGGAGATCGGGCCGCGCGAAGGGTTCGGCGGTCCGCAGCCGACGATCTTCCTCAGCCGCAGGGACGAGCCGGAGAAGGGGAAGTCCCGGCTGCACATCGACGTCAACGCCACCGACCGCGATCAGGAGGCCGAGCTCGAACGCCTCTTGAAGCTCGGTGCGCGCCCGGCCGGCATCGGCCAGACGGGGGAGGAGCAGTGGCATGTCCTGGCCGACCCCGAAGGCAACGAGTTCTGCCTGCTCAAGGCTCGCCTCAACCCGCTCTGACGCTCATCGGCCAGGCCCCCGGCACCAGGTGCCGGGGGCCTGGCCCGAAGTCCGCGTACTCGCCGGCACCGGGCCGAGCGTGAAGCCGGCGTGGTCGTGCCGGGCGATCCCGAACCGGCCGCCATCCGGTTCCCCGGCATGATCTCCAGCTACGCGCGCTGCCGTCGAGCACGTCGTCGGCCAGGCCATGGCGCGAAGACGCAAGCCGGGCACGTCGCCCGGGGAAGAGAGCGGGCGGTGGCCGTCAGCGGTCGTGGAGGGCCCGGATCTCGTCGGCGACCAATGCGGGATCCTCCTCGGCCATGAAGTGGCCGCAGGAGACCGTGCGGTGCCGCAGGTCCCCGGCCCAGGCGCTCCACAGCCCCTGGGCGTGGTAGCCGAGTGCCGCGCCCCAGTCCCGCTGGAGGACGGTGACCGGCATGGCCAGCCAGTTGGCCGCCTCCCGGTCGGCGGTGTCGTGGTCCACGTCCACGCCGGCCGAGGCGCGGTAGTCGGCGACGATGGAGGGCACGGCCGCCGCGGACGCCGCGAGGTAGCGGGCGCGGACAGCGGCGGGGATCGCGTCGGGGGAGTCGGTCCAGGCGTCGAGGAAGTGGCCGAAGAAGGCGTCGGCGGACGCCTCGATCATCTGTTCCGGCAGGCCCGGGGCCTGGGCCATCAGATACAGGTGGAAGCCGACCGCGCCGGACACGCCGTGCAGGGCGTGCCACATGTCGAGGGTCGGCAGGACGTCGAGGAAGAGCGCCCGGGACACGGTGCCCGGATGGTCCATCGCGGCGCGGAAGGCGACGAGGGCGCCGCGGTCGTGGCCGGCCAGGACGAAGCGGTCGTGTCCCAGACGGGCGGCGAGACGGACCACGTCCCGGGCCATGGTGCGCTTGGAGTAGACGTCCGGGCCGCTTTCCGCGGGCTTGTCGCTGGCGCCGTAGCCGCGCAGGTCCGGGCAGACGACGGTGTGGTCGGCGGCGAGATCGGCGGCGACGTGCCGCCACATCAGGTGGGTCTGCGGGAAACCGTGCAGCAGCACGACCGGGGTACCGCTGCCGCCGACGGCGGCGTTCAGCGCGAGGCCGTCGCCGACCGGTACGCGGTGCTCGGTGAATCCGGGGATGCTCGGGTGGGTCACGGCGACTCCTGCGGCTCGTGGCAGAGTGGACGTCCCGGGCCCGGCGGCCCGGGTCGTCCGGGGACGTCACCCAGGCTGCGGGCCCCGGATCAGCGATCGATGAGTGGACACGCGGCACCCCCGGGGACGGCGCCGCGCTCGAAGGGACCGTGCCGTGGGTGTGGAGTTCGGACTGCTGGGGCCGGTCGCCGCCTGGGACCCCGACGGCGCGCCCCTGCCGCTCGGCGCGCCCCGCCACCGGGAGGTGCTCGGGCGGTTGCTGATCGCCCGCAACCGGGTGGTCCCGGTCGGCCGGCTCGTGGCCGACCTGTGGGAGGACGGACCCCCGGCCGGCGCGATCGGCGCACTCCGCACCTTCGTCGCGGCGCTGCGCCGCGCCCTGGAACCCGGGCGCCCTCCCCGGCAGCCGTCACGGCTGCTGGTCACCGACGGCCCCGGGTACGTGCTGCGCGCCGGACGCGAGGCGGTGGACGCCTGGAGGTTCGAGGACGCGGCCGCGCGGGCCGCCGGGGCGCCACCGCACGCGGCGGTCGCCCTGTGGGACCGGGCGCTCGCCCAGTGGCGCGGGCCGGTCCTGGCCGACTTCCCGGCCGCCGCGTGGGCCGCCGCCGAACAGGCCCGGCTGGAGGCGCTCCGCCTCGACGCGGTCGAGCGCCGTGCCGACGCCCTCCTGGCCACCGGCGCCGCCCGGAACGCCGTCGTCGATCTGCGGGCCCACGTCACCGCGCACCCGGGGCGGGAGGACGG
Source organism: Streptomyces sp. NPDC014676 (assembly GCF_043084105.1). Lineage (NCBI taxonomy): Bacteria > Bacillati > Actinomycetota > Actinomycetes > Kitasatosporales > Streptomycetaceae > Streptomyces > Streptomyces sp. NPDC014676. The sequence goes on from NZ_JBIBZI010000010.1 coordinate 194,179, forward strand.
ATGGGTGCTGCTGGCGACCGCCCTGGACCGGTCCGGCCGCCGAGGCGAGGCCCTGGAGACCCTGCTCCACGCCCGTCAGGCCCTCAGCAGCGCGTACGGACCGGGCACCGGAGCCGCTCTGGTCCGCGCCGAAGCCCGCATACTCAGCGGCACCGCCGGTTCCGCGACCGAGCCGGCCGGGGCGGCGGACGGCGTCTGGGACCGCACGGCCGCCGCGTGGGACCGCTCGGTGCCCGCCCGCTCCAGGGCCCGGCTGTACGCCACCGCCGGCCTGCTGCGAGACCTCGCGGTGACCGGCGCCGACGGCCTGCGCGAGGCGCGCGAGCACCGGCGTGAGCTGGTCGCCGCGGCCGAGACGACCGGGGACACGGAGCTGGCCGCGAGGATCATCGGTTCCTACGACGTCCCGGCGGTCTGGACCCGGGCCGACGACCCCGCCGACGCCGACGGGCACGTCCGGGCCGCCTCCCGCGCCGCCGCCCGGCTCGGCCCCGACGGACCGCCCGCGCTGCGGGCCCGGCTGCTGTCGGTCGTCGCCGTCGAGTCACGCGGCGACGCCGCCGCGGACGCGCCGCTTCCCCGGGCGGCCGCCGGGGCCGCCGCCGAACCGTGGCGGCTGCGCGCCGAACGCGCCGCCGAGGAGGCCGTCCGCCTCGCCCGCCGCCTCGGTGACCCCGCGGTGCTCGCGTTCGCCCTCAACGGCGCCTTCATGCAGTCCTTCACCACCTGCGGATCGGCCGCCCGCCGGGACGCCCTCGGCGCCGAACTGACCCGGCTGGCCGTCGACCATCACCTGCCCGGCCACGAGGTTCTGGGCCGCCTCGTCCGCGTCCAGGCCCTCGCCGGTCTCGGTGACCTCGCGGCGGCGGACGCGGAGGCCGAGGAGGCCGACCGGCTGGCGCACCGCGACGAACGGCCCCTCGCCGCGGTGTTCACCTCCTGGTACCGGGCCCTGCGCACCTGCGAGACCGACGGATGGCCGGCGGCCCGCCCTCGGTACGCGAAGCTCCTCACGGAGACCGCGGGCCACGGCATGCCCGGACTCACCCGGGGAGCGGCCGCCCTCGTCGCGCTCGTCCCGTCGATGCGGGACGGCACCCTGCCCGACCCCGACGACTTCGCCGGCCTCGACGCCGGCCCCTACCGGCCGTGGCTCGTCCCCCTGCTGCTGGCCGCCTCCGGCGCCACCGAGCGGGCCCGGCAGGCACTCGCGACGGTTCCCCGGCCACCCCACGACCACCTCCAGGAGGCACTCTGGTGCGTACTGGCCCGCACCGCCGCGGCCGTGGGACACCAGGAGGTCCTGCGCCGCGCCCGTGACGAACTCGCCGCCGCCGACGGCGAGTCGGCCGGCGGCGGCAGCGGCCTGGTCTCCTTCGGCCCGGTCGCACGCCATCTGCGGGCCGCCGACGCGGCCCTCGGCGGGCGGAACCCGTCCTGCACGGGGCCGGCGGACGACGGCGCGTAGGAGCGGCGGCCACGACGCGAAGGACAGCGGCACGCTCCCGGGCACCGGCACGGAACGACCGCGCCCGGACGCGCCGGAGGTACCGCCGCCGCAGGCCGGGCGCCCGTTCCGATCGTCGGTGACGTCGAGGGGGCCGGGAGTCAGGGCGGTGCCGCCTCACGGGTGATCAGCCGCTGGGTCCCGGCGGCTTCCTCGTGCGAGCAGGTCGCCGCCCACCACGAGCGCGCCCTCGGCCGCGCACCGCGGCGCGGCGGCCCGGCCCTGGCCGCGGGCCGTGCCGGAGGCCAGGGCGTCCTTGTCCTCCAGCCGCTTCACGAGCCACCCTCGCGCGGCGCGTCGGAGACCGACCTGACGCCGCCGTGCGCGGTGAGCCCGCCGTCCACGGGGATCTCGACGCCCGTGATGAACGAGGACTCGTCCGACAGCAGGCCTCCACGGAGCCCGGTGGGCGGGCCGCCCGGTCACGGCCGCCGGCTCCGGCTCCCGGTCCGGCCGCTCGGCCCACGCGGGGAGGACGATGTCGTCGTACGGTCCTGTCCCCGCCCTGAGGCAGCCGAGCGGAACCGTCCGTCAGTCCTTGCCGATGACGACCACCTCGTCCGCGGCCGTCCACCGGCGCCGCTCGGCCTTGGGCGGGTTGACCCGCACGCCGTGACCGGGACCCGTCGACGAGCCGTCGCGGCTTCGGTAACCGATGGCGCATTCACCGCGATGACGTGCCGCGGCCACGACCGTGGCGAAGGACGTCTCGCACCCGGGCCGTACGTAGTCGGCGGCCGGCCGCAGACGGACCCCGGTGCCGTCGGCGGAGAACAGTTCCTCGAACACCGCCGCCAGGTGACGGTTCTGGGAGATCTGTGCCATGAGCAGGCCGATGAGCTTGCCGCTGATGATCACGTCGGCTCCGGGACTGATGGGGGCCAGCGCCCGGTTGCGGTCGTCGATCAGCTCGGTGACGACCGGCAGTTCGCGCCCGGTGGCCTCCTCCAGCTGGCGCAGCAGCAGGAGGGTGACGAGCGTGCGGTTGTCCGGGTCGTCCGGCGGCTGTCCGGGAGCGGGGTCCCGGCCGAGCACGATCACGCTGTCGTAGGAGTGGACGTCCAGACGCCGCAGGGTCTCGGGGCGGGTGACGTCCCCGTGGTGCAGCGTCAGGGCCAGGCCGGTGCCGCCGTGCGCGTCGGCCTCGTCCACCTGCCGGACCGTCGCCTCGTCGTCGTCCGCCACCACGTCGACGGCGGATCCGGGCCGGGCACGGCGGCGCAACTGGTCGATCATGAGCGGTGCCCGGCGGTTCCAGCCCAGCAGGAGAACCCGCTCCGCTCGCGCGGGTGCCGGTGGCCCGGACACCATCGCCCCCTTCTCGACCAGCTCCGCGCAGTCGCCGAGCCAGGCCGTGTCGTCGTCACGGGAGATGACGACGAGCAGGTCGTCCGCGGCGAGGGGCGTCTGCTCCGGCGGGTTGAGCAGGGGAGTGCCCGAGCGCACCATCCCGACGACGCTCGACGTCGGGTAGGACAGCAGCGCGTCGCCGAACGGCCGTCCGGCCAGGGCCGGTTCGGTGATCAGGTAGAACTCGTCGCCGGCGAAGTCGAGGAGTTCCTGGTGGACGAGGGAGAGTCCGGGGCGGCGCGCGGCCTGGACGATCAGCCGGGCGGTGACGGTGTCACTCTCCAGGATGACGCCGCCCGGCCCGGCGGCGAGACGGGCGGCCAGGCGGTAGCGGTCGTCCCGGACGGCGGCGACGACGGGCGGAAGGGCGGCCTCCGCGGGCAGGGCCGCCCTGAGCGCCAGCAGTGTCTTGACCACCTCGGCGTCGGCGTCCGGCTCGTCGTGCGGCATCACCAGCACGACACCGGCCGTCTCCGGGCTGGTCAGGCCGATCACGGCCGGGTCGGTGGTGGGACCGCTGCGGCAGATCAGCCGCGTACGGCCGCCGGGGCCCACCTTCGTGCTCAGGGCCTCCTCCATGGCGGTCTTGTCCCGGTCGGCCAGCACGGCCACCGCCGCCCGCCGCTGGTTGGCGTTGGCGGCCACCAGCTCGCCCACCACCGTGAAGACCTGCTCCGACCACCCCAGGACCACGGCGTGCCCCTGTTCGAGCACCGTGGAACGGCCCCGGCGCAACGCGGTGAGCCGCTCCGTCAGCGCCGTCGTGATCAGACCGACGAGGGTCGAGACGTACAGCAGGGCGACCAGCGCGAGCAGCAGCGACAACGTCACCCGCAGCGGCGTACCCGTCGAACCGCCCAGCCGCAGTGTCTCCCCGGTCAGGCGCCACACCTGCGCGAACCGGTCCGTCAGGGACGCCGGCGCGTCGGGGTCGGTCCACACCAGCACCGCGCTGGCCGGGACGACGACGGCCAGACACAGCAGCGCCATCCAGCCGACGAGGGCGGAGGCACCGCGGGTCAGCGTGCTGTCGAACCAGTAACGGGCCCTGTCGCCGAACCGAGCGCGCGGCTGCGCCACCCTTCCCCCCTAGGTCGCCCCGCACTCCGGCGGGCTCGCGCGGCGCCGCGTACGCGACGCGCCGCGCGAGCCCGCCGGAGAGCACGGATGTGGATACGCACCTGGCAGTGTGCGGGAAAGATCGCGACGGCATCGCGGGGTCGCCCGGCATTCATTCCTTCGGGTTCCCCGAGCCGTCCGCACCGGCCGGCCCGCCGTGACGTCAGGGTTCGTCGCCGCTTCGCTCCTTCGGGTCAACTCCGGGACGAAAGAAGGGTGTCCGGTCACGGCCACCAGTACAAAGGCCGCTATGACTGAAGATCACGCGGTGGTGCGCTCGAACGGCGGCTTCTCCCGGAGGAGCTTCACGGCGGCGGCCGGCACGGCCACAGTGGCGACGGCCCTGACCGGCGGTGCCGCCGCGGCCATGCCCGCACCGGCCGCCCCGGACGACAGCCGTGGCCCCGACTTCGACCGGTGCCTCGCCGTCGCCCGCGCACTGCTCGTCCTGGACTCCGACGACCACCCCCTCGTCCCGCGTTACCGACGCGTCCTCCGGGAGGGACTGCCGGCACGCCGGCGGACCCGCCCCAGGGACGTCCTGATCATCGGCGCCGGCCCGGCCGGACTGGTGGCCGCCTGGCTGCTGAAGAAGGCCGGCCACCGGGTGACGGTGCTGGAGGCCAACGGCAACCGCGCGGGCGGACGCGTCAAGACCTTCCGCACCGGCGGCCACGAACACGCCGCACAGCCCTTCGCCGATCCCCGTCAGTACGCCGAGGCGGGCGCGATGCGCATCCCCGGCAGCCATCCCCTGGTGATGGAGCTGATCGACCGGTTCGACCTGAAGAAGCGGCGCTTCCACTACGTCGACGTCGACACCGAGGGCCGCCCCGCCCACCGCACCTGGATCCACGTCAACGGCATCCGCGTGCGGCGCGCCGACTACGCCCGCGCACCCCGGCGCGTGAACCGGTCCTTCGGCGTCCCCCGGGCCCACTGGGACACCCCCGCCGCCACCATCCTGCGCTCCGTACTGGACCCGGTGCGCGACGAGTTCAGTCACGTCGACCGCGACGGCAAACGGGTCGGCAAGCCGCTCCCCGAGCAGTTGAAGGGCTGGGCCCGCGTGGTGCAGCGGTTCGGCGACTGGTCGATGTTCCGCTTCCTGACCGAGCACGCCGGCCTCGACGAGCGCACCATCGACCTGATCGGCACCCTGGAGAACCTCACCTCCCGCCTCCCGCTGTCCTTCATCCACAGCTTCATCGGCTCCTCCCTCATCAGCCCCGACACGCCCTTCTTCGAATTGGAGGGCGGCACGGCCGTACTGCCGGACGCCCTGCTGGAACGCGTGCGCAAGGAGGTGCGGTTCGACCGCCGTGTCACGCGCATCGAGTACCACCACCCCGACCGCGCCTCGTCGGACACCGAGCACGTCCGGAGCAAGGGACCGCACGTGTGGGTGGACACCGTGTCCGAGGGCCGTGACGGGCCCGTCGTACGCGAGCAGTTCACCGCGGACGTCGCCGTGGTGACGGTGCCGTTCTCCGGACTGCGCCACGTGCAGATCGAGCCGCCCATGTCGTACGGCAAGCGCCGCGCCGTCTGCGAGCTGCACTACGACAGCGCGACCAAGGTGCTGCTGGAGTTCAGCCGCCGCTGGTGGGAATTCGGCGAGGCCGACTGGAAGCGCGAACTGAACGCCGTCGAGCCGGGCCTGTACGACGCCTACCGCACCGGCCGCGCCACCGCGGACGGCAGCCTGCTCGGCGCCCACCCCTCGGTGCCCGACGGGCACATCTCAGCGGGCCAGCGCACCCACTACGCCGCCCACCGCGCGCTGACGCGCGACCAGCCGGAGGCGGTCGACGTCGTGGGAGGCGGATCGGTGTCGGACAACGCCAACCGGTTCATGTTCCACCCCTCCCACCCGGTTCCGGGCAGCGCGGGGGGCGTGGTCCTGGCCTCCTACAGCTGGGCGGACGACGCACTGCGCTGGGACTCCCTGGACGACGAGGCACGGTACCCGCACGCCCTGTGCGGCCTCCAGCAGGTCTACGGCCGGCGCATCGAGGTCTTCTACACCGGCGCGGGCCGCACGCAGAGCTGGCTGCGCGACCCCTACGCCTACGGGGAGGCGTCCGTGCTCCTGCCCGGGCAGCACACGGAACTGCTGCCCGTCATCCCGGTACGTGAAGGGCCGTTGCACTTCGCCGGGGACCACACGTCCGTCAAGCCGGCGTGGATCGAGGGAGCCGTGGAGTCCGCCGTGCGTGCCGCCCTGGAGATCCACACGGCATGAGCCGAGCGGTTCCCCGACCCACGACGCGGGCACGGGCCGCGGCGCACCGGCGCTGCGGCCTGCGGTGGCGCCCGCCGTCAGGATGCCGTGTCCGGGGTGTCTCCACGGCGCAGCGCACGGGCGCACCAGCCGATGACCATGGCGTTGATCAGTGCTCCGAGGACGATGGAGAGCAGGAACATCATGCCGCCTTCGGGAAGGACGATCAGCAGGACGAGACTGGCCGGGAGGGTGGCGAACAGCGGGATGACAACCGCCATGGACCCCTCGGAGGCGACCACGAGCGCCCATCCGAGCAGCAGTGCCCAGCCCGCCAGGTAGATACGGGCGGCAGCGGTGCCGAGGGCACGGCGTACACCGTGCAGGACGGACGGACCTGGACCGGTCATGGTGGTGGACTCCTGGATCGTGGTGGCCGGTGGCCGGTGGGGTGTCAGGCGGGGGAGTGGGGCGGGTTGGGGTGGGCGAGGCCGAGGTCGTAGGCGAGGATCGTCGCCTGGACCCGGTCGCGTAGTCCGAGCTTGCGGAGCAGCGCGTTCACATGGGACTTCACCGTACCGACGGTGATGCCGAGGCGTTCGGCGATCTCCGTGTTGGTGAGTCCCGCGGCGATCAGGCCGAGGACGTCGCGCTCGCGGACGGTCAGGCTGTTCAGCTCGCGGGGCGTGCTGCCGCCCGGAATCGCGGTGCTCGGTCCGGAGGCGTAATGGCCGATGAGCCGGCGGGTGGCGGACGGGGCGAGGACGCTCTCACCGGAGGCCACCACCCGGATGCCGTTCAGCAGTTCGCCGGGGTGCACGTCCTTGAGGAGGAAACCGGAGGCGCCGGCGCGCAGCGCGTCGAACACGTACGCGTCGAGGTCGAAGGTGGTCAGCACCAGGACACGGGGCGCGTCGGGACGCCCGGTGATGATCCGGGTGGCGGCTATGCCGTCCAGTTCGGGCATGCGGACGTCCATGAGGACCACGTCGGGTGCCAGTTCCCCGGCGAGCCGTACCGCCTCGGCACCGTCGGCGGCCTCGCCGACGACCGTCATGTCCTCCTCGGCGTCGATCACGGCGGCGAACCCCGCCCGTACGATGCCCTGGTCGTCGACGACCAGCACCCTGAGGCTCATCGTTGTCCCTCCTCGTCGTCCCGTGGTGCGGCCGGTGCCGCGGTCAGCGGCAGCAGGACGCGCACCGGACCCGACGGGCCGACGGCGACCGTCCCGCCGGCCATCGCCGCCCGCGCCGACAACTGCCGGCGCAGGGCGGAACGTACGGTGTCCGGAACGCCGATCGCCGTGATCGTCAACGCGGCGTCGTCCGCGTTGAGTTCCACCGCCATCGGCTCCTCGCCGCCGGCCGCGAGCACCGTTTCGCAGGCATGGTAGGCAGCCAGGTCCACGGTGCTGGGCAGTCGTCTCGGTATGCGGTCGGTCAGCCGTATTTCGACATCGCGGCCGGTGGCCCGGATCTGTTGGCCGAGGAGGTCGAGGGCCTGCAGGGTGGGCTGCGGCCGCAGCGCGGGCACGGCCTCGGTGTCCCGGACCGTGTCGAGCAGGGCGCGCATCGAGGCGAGGGCCTCGCGGGCGCGTTCGGCGACCTCGTCGAGCCGGCCCGCCTCGGCCTGCGCGATCATGTCGGCGGTCCGCGCCAGCACGGTGGTCTCCAGCCCGGTGGCGATCCGGCGGCGCTCGGCCCAGGCGTCCCGTACCGCCTCCTCGGTCCAGGCCGCGAGATGTTCCGCCTGCGCGCTGCGGGCGGCGCGGCGGTGACGCCCGCGCAGGGTTCCGCCCCACCAGGCCGCGCCGAGCACCAGTGCCGCCAGAACCGTTGCCCCTGGGGCGAGCACCCAGCCGGGGAAGGACGCGCCCCGGTGCAGAAGGGCGGCGGTGGTGGCCGCCGCGTGCACCGTCGTGGCCACCACCGGGCCGGTCCACGCGGGCAGGCGCCGGCGACCGTCGGCGACGGACGGGCCGGTGATCGTGCGGGCCGCGGCGGAGGCGATCACCGCGCAGGTGGCGGCCATGCTCAGCAGGGGAGGCAGGAGCACCCAGCCGGTGTACTCGCCCACGGCCATCGCCACCGGCCAGAGCAGGGCCAGACCGCACACGACCCCCTGGGCGGTGCGGGGCGCCCGGTGCCGCCACAGCAGTGCGAGCGCCTGCCCCGCGGCCAGCAACGCGAAGAGCACGCCTGCCGACACCCCCGGACCGCTCGACGCGGATTCCGTCCGGATGACCAGCACGGGAAGCAGCGGTTGCACGGCGAGACCGGTCGCGGCCGTCAGCTGCGCCAGACGGTACCGCCACGGGACCGGACGCTTCACCGAGGCGGTGGAGAGCCGGCCGGGCAGGACCGCGCTCACCTCCCAACCGCCTTCCGCCGTCGGGCCGCTGGTCAGGGTGCCGCCCGCTTCCCGGGCCCGCGAGCGCAGAAAGCCCTGGCCGCGCCCCGAGCCGAGGCCGGCGCCGTGCGCCGGTGAACCGGCCGGCGGTGCGGCGCTGGTGACGACGACCTCCGTGCGGGCGTCGTCGTACCGGCAGGTCACGGTGGTGTGCGCACCGGGCGCGTGCCGCGCCACGTTGGTCAGCGCCTCGCGCACGATGCCGTACGCCGCGTCCCCGACGGCACCGTCCGGCAGCGCGTCGATCTCGCACTCCACGTGCTGACCGAGCCGGGAGAAGCCGGCTACCAGCCCCAGCATCCGTTCCCTCGGCGACGGTTGCTGTTCCCGTGAGGGCGCCGGCGCCCTCACCGTGCCGAGCGCCCGGGTGACCTCACGGCCCGTCTCGGCAGCGAACCGCAGGGCCTCCTCGGCCAGTTCGGGTCGGCGGTCGCGCAGCCCGAGTGCCGCACCCGCCGTGACGACCACGGCCGTCAGATGGTGGGCACTGACGTCGTGCAACTCCCTCTCCATCCGCCGCCGCTCGACCGCCGGGAGCCGGTGACGCTCGATCTCGGCCCGCTTCAAACGCTGTTCGGCGGCCAGCCGGGTGCGCCGACTCCGCCGTACCAGCATGCCGGCGGCGGACGCGGCGGCGTACAGCACAGCCGTCAGGACGAGGTCGAGTCCGTCGCGGTCACTGAGCCCGTGCAGGGTGATGTCGTACAGGGACTGCCAGAGGGCGAGCGCCGTCACGCACAACAGGGCGGTGAAGGCGTCGCGTTCACCGGCCACGGTGAACAGGGCCAGGGCCACACCCGCTGTTCCCAGCACCGCCATGGCGCCGGTGGGCAGGGGACCGGCTCCCAGCGCACAGGCGGCGGCGACCAGGACGAGGGTGATCACCGGCTTCGAACGGCGCAGCGAAAGCGTGGCCGTCACCAGCCCGGCGACGAGGGCCGCCACGAAAAGATCGGCCCCCGCCGGAACGCTCCCGCGGATCACATCCGTCCCCGGCCACACCGCGGCCTGGACGCCGAGCAGCACGAGGGGCAGGAACCGGTCGTCGTTGTTCTTCATAAGAGATCAAGGTTATGGCCGCAGGCGAGCGGCTGTCCTCGAACTCGAGGCGGACCCCGTTCTCTTACCTGGGGTGGAGATGCTGCACCCGCGGTTCGACACGGCAATCGTCCCGTGGCGGGAGGAACGGGCGGTGCTTGCGGCCATAGTCTCGATCACATCGGGAAAGCGGCCGACCGACCAGCGGTTCCCGAGCTTTCCCGCCCATCGAAACGCCATTCGCAAGCAGGGGGATCCCTCATGTCCAAGCACGTTCTCGTCCCGTCCGCCATCGGCCTCGTCACCCTCGGTGCCCTCGCCGCCGGCGGCTACGCCATGGCCTCCACCGCCACGGAGCCGACCGTGGAGAACGGCTCCGCCGGTTACGTCGCTCCGTCCCGGAAGAGCGAGGGGAAGCTCTCGTTCACCGCGGACGTGAGCGACGACTCGGGTGTCCGCGAAGTCAGGGTCATCGCGTGGCCGGCGAGTTCCGAACTCGACCCGACCGAGCAGGAACTGCGGTACGTGGACAAGGCCACGTGCCGCGGCACCTCGGACGGGACGTCCCGCTGCACCTACACGCTGAAGATGACGCAGCGGGACGCGGCCGACCTGGCGGAAGGCACCTGGTACGTGTCGGTGCTGGCGACGGCGAAGGACGGCGACACGACGTTCGTGCCCCGCGCGGCCACGTTCGACGTCACCCGCTGACCTGCCACCGGGGCCGGACACCTCCGGGCGTCCGGCCCCGGCGACGTCAGCATGCTCCTGCCCCGGCCGTGCTGTTCAGGCAATTAAGTTGTGCACAATTTAATTTGAGGCTATGTTTCCTGCGAGGTCGGGACCGTCTCGCCGGCCCGACCCGATCCGGGCAACAGCCCGTACACAGAAGGACGTCGAAGATGCGCATCACCCGACCGACCCCGTCCGCCCGGCTGCTCATGCTGCTCGGCGTCACGGCCGTCGGCCTGTCCGTCACGGCCGTGACCCTGCCCGGCGAGGCCGGCGCGGCACCCCGCCACCGCCAGACCCGGCCGACGATCGTGCTGGAGCACGGCGCGTTCGCCGACGCCTCCAGCTGGGACGGCGTCGTCCAGCGCCTGGAGCGGGCGGGCTACCCGGTCGTGGCCGCCGCCAACCCGTTGCGCGGTCCGGCGAGCGACGCCGCCCATCTGCGCGGCGTCGTCCGCCACATCGACGGACCCGTGGTCCTGGTCGGCCACTCCTACGGCGGCACCGTCATCAGCCAGGCCGCCGTCGGCCTGGAGGACAAGGTCAAGGCCCTCGTCTACGTCGCCGCCTTCCTGCCCGACACCGGCGAGAGCTCCCTCGGGCTGACGGACAAGTTCCCCGGCAGCACCCTCGGCAATGTGATCGACTCGGTGAACTACACGCTGCCCGACGGCAGTCGGGGCGCCGACGTCTACATCGAGCAGGACAAGTTCCACCAGCAGTTCGCCGCGGACGTACCGGCCGGCCAGGCCCGGCTCATGGCCGCAGGCCAGCGCCCGATCGCCGCCACCGCGCTCGAGGAGAAGTCCACCGGGGCCGCCTGGAAGACCATCCCCTCCTGGTCCCTGGTCACCACCGAGGACCTCAACATCCCCGTGGCCGCCCAGCGCTTCATGTCGCACCGGGCCCACGCCCGCACCACCGAGATCGACGCCTCCCACGCGGTGTCCGTCTCCCGCCCCGGCGCCGTGACCCGCATCGTCGAGAAGGCCGCCCGCACGGTCCGCTGACCGCGCCCGATTCCACCCCCCCCGCACCACATCCAGCACCGAAAGGCAGCAACCACCATGCCGTTCATCAAGGTCGGCCAGGAGAACACCACCGACATCGAGCTCTACTACGAGGACCACGGCACCGGGCAGCCGGTCGTACTCATCCACGGCTATCCGCTCGACGGCCACTCCTGGGAGAAGCAGTCCGCCGCCCTGCTGAAGGCCGGCTACCGGGTCATCACCTACGACCGGCGCGGCTTCGGCCGCTCCGGCCGGCCCACCACCGGCTACGACTACGACACCTTCGCCGCCGACCTCGACACCGTGCTCGAGACGCTCGACCTGCGCGACGCCGTCCTGGTCGGCTTCTCCATGGGCACCGGCGAGGTCGGCCGCTACCTGGGCACCTACGGCTCCGCCCGGGTCGCCAAGGCCGCCTTCCTGGCCTCCCTGGAGCCCTTCCTCCTCAAGACCGACGACAACCCAGGCGGCGTCGACGGCGGCGTCTTCCAGGACATCGAACAGGCCGTCACCGCCGACCGCTACGCCTACTTCACCGCCTTCTACGAGAACTTCTACAACCTCGACGAGAACCTCGGCACGCGCATCAGTGAGGAAGCCCTGCGGGCCAGTTGGAACACCGCCGCCGGCGCCTCCTGGTACGCGTCCCTGGCCTGCGTGGCCACCTGGACCACCGACTTCCGCGCCGACATCCCCAAGATCGACGTACCGGCGCTCATCCTGCACGGCACCGCCGACCGCATCCTGCCGATCGAGTCCACCGGTGAGCCGTTCCACAAGGCGCTCCCGCAGGCCGACTACGTCGTCCTCGACGGCGCCCCGCACGGCCTGCTGTGGACCCACGCCCAGGAGGTCACCGACGCCCTGCTGACGTTCCTGGCCAAGTGACGAACACCCGGCGGCCTGCCACCGCCGGGAAACGAACCGCACGCACCCCGCCACCATCGCCGCGGTGGCGGGGTGCCGTCGCGGTCGTGCGGCACACGGGACGGCCGCACAGGGCGCCCCTCATGAACGGTGCTGCTCCGCGGCACCGCAACGCCCACGAAAGGACACTCCGCCGATGAAGCGCTCCACCCTGCGCCTCTCGCTCGCCACAGCGGCTGCGGGAGCGATGACGGTCGCGCTGCCGGCCTCCCCGGCCGCCGCGATCGACCAGACCGACTGCGGCACCAGGACGGACTTCGTCAAGGTCTGGTACAACGGCGGCACCGACACCAAGTGCTTCGCCGACGCGGGCACCGTGACTCCCGGCCTGCTCGACGTCGAGCGCATCACGTCCGGCGACAACAGCATCCACGTATGGCTGGGCAACGAGATCAGGTCCATGGACAAGTGGTCCTCCATCCGCGACGTCGAGAACCTCGACGCCACGCTGTACGCCCTGCAGATCCACTGACCACCGGTGTCCGACCACGAGAGGGAAACTTGTGAAAGGGCCACGACTTCGCCGCGTCCCGCTGTCCGCAGTGGTGCTCGCCAGTGCCCCTCCGGGCACTTCTGCGTCTGGCAGCACAGCAGCCACGGAGGCCGCTTCTTCTCGGACAACCGTGACACACCCGACGTCGGCAGCTACATGAACGACCGCACGACCTCGTTCTGGAACCGGAGCAACCGCGCCGTCTGCCCGTACCGGCACGAGAACTACGGTGACGACCTGGGCAGCTACGGGCCGGGCGCCGCCTCCGCGGCCATGCGGATACACAACGACCAGCTGACCGGCTTCCGGTTCGCGTCCGCGTAGGCCCGACCGCCGAAAAATGAAGGCCGGCGCGGGTGGCCCCGCTGAACAGCCGGACCGCCCGCGACCCGACCGGGTTCAGGCCTGCTTCCTCACCACGGGGACCTGCCGGTTCGACCACCGTCGACACCTGGACTCGATCCGCCGTGCCGCGGACGCCGATCCGACGGCCGCGTCACCCGCCGCGCCCGCGCTTTCGCCCTCACCGCATCCAGTGACCGTCGGTGCTCCATCCCAGAAAGCGCCGGGCGCGGCTGCCGTCCGCCGTTCCGTCACCGCCGAAAGCGCCGCCCTCGGCCACCAGGGCGAGGCCCGCCAGGGCGGGGGCCAGCCGGGTCGCGACGTGGGCCGGGTGACGGGCCGTCGCCTCGCCCAGGCCCGCGATGACCTGCCGCTGCTCCTTTGGCGGGCACAGGGACAGGTGGAACACCATCTGGCGCCATGCGTACGCGGCGTCCTTGATGGTGCCCAACGGCCGCGGGTTGTGGTGCACACGGGAGACCAGCAGGCACACGGTCACGAAACAGCGGCGTGCCAGGTCGGCCCAGCCGGTCCGCGGGGTGATGCCCACCCGGTGGACCAGCGTGGCCAGATTGTGCGTGGTGAGGATCTGCGCCTGCTCGATCACCATGCCGTTCGCCGCGACCGACCAGGACCGCGACGCCGTCCCGGCCCGCTCGGCGCACAGCCGCGCGAAGCCGGGAGAGGTACGGGCACCGTGGGAACGGGTCAGGGCCGTAGCGGTCTCGGTGATCGCCGTATTGCGGATCGCCGCGTAGTCGACGCCGTAGTAACGCTCGTACAGCGTGCCGCCGAGCAATGTGCCCGCGATCCGTGCCGCCGTCAGGAACTTCGGGCTGAACGTGCCCATGAAGATGTCGGCGGCCAGCTCCTCCACGAACGGAGCACCCAGGTCGCACCGGCGTTCAAGAACGCCGAACTCACGGACCAGCGGGTTGGGCAGGATCGTGCCGGGGAAGGCCTGCACGGCCAGCTCGCCCAGCTGCCGCAGCACGACGAGCGCGCCTTCACCGTCCGGCTTGCCCGGCACCGCGGACCGCTGCCCCGACACCGCCCGCACCCAGGGCAGTTCCTCGACGCGCACCTGCCGTTCCAGGTTGAGCAGGAGCAATGAGCGGCGGTTGCGGAACGCCCGGTAGTTCGCGGTCATCAGCGTTCGCAGTGTCTCGTCGCCGTACGCCTGCGCGGTGGTGGCGGCGACCAGCTGCGGCACCAGCTCGGCCAGGACCTCGGCGGACGGGACGACGCCCCGCTCCACCAGTGTGCCGAGCGGTGCGCTCAACGTGGACCCGACCACCTGGCGGATCACGGGCGGTACGACCGCTCCGGCGGGCAGGCCGGTCTCCCGGCTCTCCTCCTCGCTCACCGCGCCCAGGAGCGGGGCGACATCGGTGATGCCCGTCTCCTGCGGGAGCACGGCGAGCCGACGCAGCATCAGCTGGGCCAGGGCGTGGTGGGAGGGAAGCGCCGCCTGCTCGGCCTGGCTCCGGCGCAGGGCCGTGTGAGCGGTGGAGCCGGGCAGGCCGCGCCGCCGCACCATGGACTCCACCGCGTGCCGCAGCAGACCGAGCCGGCGCGCGTCCAGCGGCCGTCCGGCGACGGTCTCCTCCAGCGCGCCGCGCAGAATGCCCAGATTCCCCTTGGGACCGCGGTGCTTGGTGCAGCGGGTGTGTTCCGCGGCGAGCAGCCGGTAACGGCTGAGCAGAATCTCGCCGTGCGCCAGCCAGTCGGCGTCCGGGACGAGTCCGAGGACCCGTCCGTCCCGCGCCGTACGCAGCCAGTGGACGAGCAGCTCGTCGCCGAACGGCTGCCATACGGCGAGTGCCTCGCGCTGGGTCTCGACGGCCGCGTTGGGCCGCCGCCGTATCAGGGTGTCGACGGCCTCGGAGACGGTGCACCGGTGGACGGCCGCGGTGGTGACCGGTACGGGCCCGTCCGCCGGGCGGGGCAGGAACCGCAGCCGGTCGGCGAACGGTTCCAGTTCCGCCACGAGGTCGAGCGCCGCGTCGGTCTCCCCGTGCCGGACCAGCCAGGCCATGGTGAGCAGCGCGGCCTCCTCGGGCACGCCGATCTCGTAGCGGCCACTGTCCAACCGGTCGCCCAGCCAGGCGAGTCCGGGCTCGGTGAGACAGTGGGCGAAGAGCGCGCGCCGCTCGGCGGGCACCCCGAAACCTCGCGCGGCCTCGGTCTCGTACGCCTGGAGCGGGCCGCCCGCGCTCGCGGTCCCGGTGGCGAAGCCGCCCCGCACCACTTCAAGGGTCACCCAGGCCGGAAGCCCGTCCACGGGCGTACGCGAACCGACCGACAACCGGCCTGTGACCAGTCCCGTGAGGACCTCCCGCCAGCGCTGCCCGCGCACTTCGGCGCGGCGCCGGGTGCCGGCGTCCTCGTGGGTCAGCGCGGTCACGAAGGCCTTGGCCGGCTGGGCCTGCGGAGAGGACAGGGCCACGGTGGGAGGCTGCTGCTCAGCGTTGTCGTTCATAAGCCGACGTGGCAGGTTCCGCCCCTGCGCCCTCCGGGTCCCGAGCCCGGTGCTCTGCTGCTGAGCTACACGTCGATGACGGTTGACGTTAGACGTGGGGGTGATCGCCCCGCAATCGGGTTTTCTGCGGGCAGCAGCGCCCGAACACCTCACGGAGGAAGCCGGTCCGGAGCAGTGCGGCGAGTTGCGGATCGCGTGGCAGCAGGACCGGATGCGGTGCGTTCCGGGCGCCTCGGCGCAGGGGACGCCGGTGCACGGCACCGTCCTGCCGGACCAGGTGGCCGGACGATGCGGGATGCGCCTGGAGAAAGCCCTGGTCGACCAGGGCGGCGGCGCCCTCGTGCTCCGCCGCCTCGCCACCCCCGCCTCCGCCCGGCGCGCCGAGGTGGAGCCGCCCGCGTGAACGTCTCCGGACTCCTGCGGCTGCTGCGGACCGAACACGGAGGGACCACCGCACGGGCCGACAGCCCGCGCGAGCGGATCGAGGGGCTGACCACCGCGCCCTCGGCGAAGCCGAGACCCGTCTGGCCGAGGTCGCCGCCGTCCGCCTGTCCGGATTCTCCGGAGGGCTTCCGGGTAGCAGGGAAGGCGACAGTACATCGTGAGCCGGAACGAGGAGCAGACGTGAGTGAGCCGGCGTCCATCGCCCTGCAGAAGGAGATCGCCCGGGAACTGGGTGTCGCCGAGACCTTCGAGGCCGAGCGGGAGATCGAGCGTAGGGTGGCCTTTCTCGCCGAGCGGCTGACTTCCACCGGTCTGCGTGCCCTCGTGCTCGGTATCAGTGGTGGCATCGACTCCACCGCCGCGGGCCGACTGTGCCAGCTCGCCGTCGAACGGGCGCGGGCCGGCGGACACGAAGCACGGTTCTACGCGATGCGCCTGCCCTACGGGGCCCAGGCAGACGAGCACGACGCCCAGCTCGCGCTCTCCTTCATCCGGGCCGACCACGTGCTGACCGTGGACATCAAGCCCGCCGGCGACGCCGCGCTCGAGGCCGCGCTGGCCGCCGGGGTGCGCTTCCGTGACGTCCACCACCAGGACTTCGTGCACGGCAACATCAAGGCGCGCCAGCGCATGATCGCCCAGTACGCGGTGGCCGGTGCGTACGGCGGCCTGGTCGTCGGCACGGACCAGGCCGCCGAGGCGGTCTCCGGGTTCTTCACCAAGTTCGGCGACGGCGCCGCCGACCTGGTTCCGCTGGCCGGCCTGACCAAGCGCCGGGTGCGCGCCATCGCGGACGCGCTGGGCGCACCCGCCGCGCTGGTGTGGAAGATCCCGACGGCCGATCTGGAGAGCCTCGACGCGGGCAAGGCCGACGAGGACGCGCTCGGAGTGACCTACGACGTCATCGACGACTTCCTGGAGGGCAAGCCGGTGGACGAGCAGGCCTTCGAGACGATCGTCCACCGCTACCACCTCACCGACCACAAGCGCCGGCTGCCCATCACCCCCTGACCAGGCGGCGCCGTCCCCCGGATCGCGTCCCGGCGCGTTCGTCACCAGGGTGGGTGAGCGAATGCCCCGCCGGGACGGTGACGTTCGGCCGAGGCGGTGAAGGACACGACCCGGGAACCGTTCGGCCACCGGGGACAGCGCTTCACGAACCCCCGGGAGACACCAGGCCCCCGGACGTCCGGGCGGGCGTCCACGCCACTGCGGCTGAGCCGCGTTCCTGGATGATCTGATCCCTGCGGTGGGCCCGGCGACGCCGGCCCCGCCCCGGGTTCCATGTCGGCCCCGGGGCGGACCGGTCGTCGAGGGTGGGGCGCGCCGCCGTCAGCTCAGGCCGAGGACGCTCATGGTGTGCTCGGCCATGCGCCGCTCTCCGAGGGCGTTGGGATGGACGGGTACGAGGCTTCCGCCGAAGAGGAGAGGCTCGATCCAGCGGGTCCCGCCGGGCTTGCACGCGTCGTGGCCCTCGGAGATCCGGGAGAAGTCCACGAAGGTGGCGCCGGTCTCCTCACTGGCACGTTCGACGGCCGCGTTGAGGTGCGCCTGTATGCCGCGCAGGTACGGCACGTCACCGGTGGCGATCGGAAGCTTCACGAAGCAGGAGGGATCGGCCTCGGCCGGTGTGATCCACGGGTAACCCAGGACCGCCACGCGGGCGTTGGGGGCCTCGGCGCGAACGGCCTGCAGGGCGGTCTTCAGCGCGGGGTAGGTGTTCGCGTCGATCTGGTCGGTGAAGGAGGTGCCGTGCCGGTCCTTGCAGGGGCTGCCCTTGCCTCCGCTGAGGACGCCCGCGGTACCGCAGGCCGTGATGGCGTTGATGAAGGTGCCGTTGTCGTTGCCGCCGATCGTCAGCGTCACCAGGTCGGTGCCCGCACCGAGCGCGTTCACCTGGGGCCCGACTCCGGGGTACTGCGATGTGGTGAAGTCCTTCGTCTGGGCGGCGCCGCAGGTCACGTCCTTCAGATGGGCGCCCGTACGGCCGGCGATCACATGAGGGTAGTTCGCGGTGGAGCGCAGGCACAGCAGGTTGGTGGGATCCACGGGCAGCACGCCCGAGCCGGCGCTGTAGCTGTCGCCGAGGGCGACGTAGTCCAGCGACGCGGAGGCGTGTGCGGTGCCGCCCGTGAGGCTGAGGGCGAGCGCACCGACGAGTGCGGATGATGTGGCCATGACATTCCGCAGGGCGTGCTTCGGCATGTGATCCCTCTTCTCGGGACGGAGCGGTGGGGCGGCAGCCGACGGGGCGTGCCGTTGGTGCGAACGGAGCGGTTCGAGCGTGGGGGAGCGCTGGGACGCGTCATTACCGAACAGTTCTACCGTCAGGTAATGTGCAGGCCCCCCGGCGGGGAGTCAACATTGTTGACCAGACTTCTCGAAACGCTCACGGAAGACTTCCGGCTCACCCCGCAGACGCGCGAACCCGCAGTTGCGAAGCGCCGGGACCCCTATCCTGTCCCGCATGCTGCAGACCGGCTCCAGTACCACGACCCGCGAGGCCATCCACTCGGCCGCTGCCCGGCTGTTCCGGGACCAGGGCTTCTCCAGGACCACCGTCCGCCGGATCGCGGCGGCGGCAGGCACGGACCCCGCACTGGTGATCCGTCATTTCAAGAGCAAGGAACTCCTGTTCCTGGAGACGATGCACCTGACGATCGATGACGAGCCACTGCTCGACGTGCCACTGGAACACCTGGGAGACCGGCTCGCCGGACTCCTCGTCGAGCTCGGCGGTTCCGCGCGGGGCGTCTTCCTGGCCCTGGTGCACAGCGGCGGCGAACCGCAGATCCGCGAACGTCTGCGCGATACGCACGAGCAACTCTTCGTCGCACCGCTGCGCCGTCGCCTGTCCGGCCCCGACGCCGACGTCCGCGCGCGCATGGCGGCCGCCTTGGCGGGGGGCCTGCTGTACGCACTGTGGGTGGTCGGGGACGAGGGGCTGCTCCGAATGGACCGTACGGAACTGGTGTCACGGTACGGCGCACTCTTCCAAGGGGTGCTGACTCCTCGCCGCCGCTGATGTCGTCACGGCACCGGATCTCGCGCAGGACGCGCACCGGGCGGGCGTCCTCGCGTACGTTCGAGCTGTCCGGACGACCGCGACGGGAGCACCGAGCCGTCGGTGGGCGGCGCCGTCGGGAAACCGGCTTCGTTCTCGAAGCGCGGCCGGGCCCGGGCGGCTGGTGGCGGCGCGGGGCCGGAGCCTGTCCGCGCCGACTGTACGACGACGCACTCGGCCCTCCGGCACGGGCCCGCCGGGCATCGGCGTCGCGGTCCGCCCTGTGGCGACGCACGGGCTCCGTACCGTCGGCTCGTTCCTCCGGGCCCCGCGGGCGGGACGCGTCCATGGGCGCGTTGCGTCAGTCGGCGCCGAGACCGTCGATCAGGCGGCCCAGGAACCGGCTGAAGGTGGCTTCGGCGGTGAGTGGGCGTCCGGGGGCGGAGAGAGCTTCGGCGAGCTCCGGGTGGCAGCCGTCGGCGGCGACAGCGGCGAGGTAGCGGGCCTCGGCTGCGGCCCGTTCCGGGGACCGTGCGGCTGCGGCCTGCGCGATCTCGTACGCCACGTGTCCGGCCACGAACGCGGTGAGCTGGGCGAAGACCTCCAGCTTCGCCGCGCCGTCCAGCCCGGTGGGCCGTAGGACGGCGAGCGCGTGTTCCAGGAAGGCCAGCGTGTTGGGGCCCGGAACGCGACGGGTGGTCAAGGCGACGGGCAGCCAGGGATGGCGCAGCATGTGGGCGCGCTGCAGGTGGGCGACGGTCTTCAGATCGGCACGCCAGTCGCCGCTGGGCGGGTCCGTGACCGTCAGTTCGCCGCTGACGTGGTCGACCATCAGTTCCAGCAGTGTCTCCTTGTCGGGGGCGTAGCTGTAGAGCGACATGACACCGGCTCCGACCCGGGCGGCGACCCGCCGCATGGTGACCGCTTCGAGGCCTTCGGTGTCCGCCAGGGTGACGGCCGCCGCGGTGATCGCCTCCCGGCTGAAGGAGGGCCTGCGGCCTCTGCGGAACTCGGTGGGCCGCAGCCAGAGCTGTTCGGGATCGACGCTCGCGGCGCTGGACTTCTGGTCACCGGGCACGGTCCTGTGCTCCTTCCTCCGATTGCAGGGGTGGTCCTTGCGAAGGTCATCCAAGCATCCTCTATTCTCGTACAGCGTACGGAAATGAGGAGGGGAACGATGCCATCACGCACGCCCGATGCCGTGACCGGACCTGCCCGGGTGCCACCCGCCGGAAAACCACCGCTGTCCTCACGGATGATGAGGGCGATCTGGCGAGGTCTGCCGGCGAAGCGGCACGAGGTCGGATGGGAGCCGGGGCTGGTGGTACCGGCCGCCGACGGCAGCTCGCTGATCACTGACCACTACTTCCCGCGGGCCCGGGGCGACTTCCCCACCCTCCTGGTCCGCTCGCCCTACGGCCGAGGCCTGCCGTGGTCGCCCCAGTACGGCCTGCTCTTCGCCGAGCAGGGCTTCCACGTGGTCCTGCAGAGCTGCCGCGGCACCGGTGGTTCGGGCGGCATGTTCGATCTGTGGCGCAACGAGGCCGCCGACGGCCGGGCCACGGTCTCCTGGCTGCGCGAGCAGGCCTGGTTCGACGGAACGCTGGGGACGGTCGGCCCCAGCTACCTGGGCTACGTGCAATGGGCCCTCGCTCTGGACCCACCGCCGGAACTGAAGGCGATGGTGGTGCAGGTAGGACTGCACGACCCCTACGCCCTGTTCCACGCGGACGGTGCGCTGCGCCTGGAGAACGTCCTCGCCGTCGGCGCGGGCATGACCTACCAGCACCAGGGCATGGCGCCGTTCCTGAAGGCGACGCTGCGCCTGCAGCGCCGCCTGCGCGACGTCACCACCGCGCAGCCCCTGCGCGGGGCGTACGAGTCCGTCCTGGGAGGTGAAGTGCCCTGGCTGCGCGACGTGATGGCGCACCCGGACGCCAAGGACGCCTACTGGAACGGCGCGTCATTGGCGGAGTCGGCGGAGCGGCTCGGCGTGCCCACGGCCCTGATCACCGGATGGCACGACGTACTGGTCGACCAGACCTTCGAGCAGTACGACCGGCTGCGTCGGGCCGGATGTGAAACCGCCCTGCTCGTCGGCCCCTGGACCCACACCTCCGCCCTGCAGCAGGGATGGCCCGAGGTGTTCGCCGAAAGCCTCGCCTGGCTGCGCGCCCACCTGTGCGCCGACCCCTCCGGCCTGCGCCCCACCGCGGTACGCGTGCACATCAACGGCGAGAACGCCTGGCGGGACCTCGACGACTGGCCGCCGGCCTCCGCTGCCGCCTCGTGGTACCCCGCCCCGGACGGGCATCTCACCCAGCAGCCCCCCACGGAATCCGCGCCACTGACGACGTTCCGCTACGACCCGGCCGACCCCACCCCCTCCCTCGGAGGCCCCCTGCTCTCCCGCACCGCCGGCCCACGCGACAACAGCGTTCTGGAGGCCCGGGACGACGTCCTGACGTTCACCGGCCCACCACTGACCGAACCCGTGGACATCCTGGGCCCGGTCTCCGCGCGGCTGAGCATCTCCACGGACACCGGGCACGCCGACGTCTTCGCCCGCTTGTGCGACGTGGACGCGCAAGGCCGCTCCGTCAACGTCTGCGACGGACTGGGCCGACTTCGGACAACCGGACCCGCGCCCTCGCAGGTCACCGTGGGGATGAGCGCCACCGCCCATCGCTTCGCCGCAGGTCACCGCATACGCTGGCAGATCAGCGGAGGCGCGAGTCCCCGCTACGCCCGTAATCCCGGCACCGGGGAATCGCCGGTGGACGCCACCACCTTCACACCGGTGCGCATCACGGTTCACACGGACTCGGTGTTGATGCTCCCTTGCGGCGCCGGGCTCGAGTGATTCCCCTGTTCGCCGGGAAGGGACCGACGAGCCGGGCCGTCCGGCCCGGCTCGATCCTCTACGCCCTCTTCGCCGTCCAGGCCGACCAAGTCGGGGTTACGCAGCGGCAGCCCGGGGGTCGTGATCCACTTCGACCTGCTGGAGGGCGAGCCGGGCGATGGCGAGGGAGTCACGGACACGCCCGAGGCGGGTGCGGGACACCGCGGCCGTCTCCACGGCGCTGTGCCGACGGCGGCCGCGCGGCAAGGCTGAGACCGGCCGTGCGCCGCAGATGCCGGTAGTCGCGGACCGCTGATGACGGACAGGACCCGGATGCGCGCGGCTCGTCCTTGTCGAGCGGTGCCCAGTAGGGGAAGGACGCCCTGCCGTACCCCGGTCGCCGGCTCCTTCGCTGCAGGCGCGCACCGGGCCGGGACGGTCGTCGCCGTGGGACAGGGCGATGGACCCTTCGACCGCGCCTGTCGCGCCGGTGACCGCCACGGTGCCGTCAGCGTCCATGTGGACGGGTCCGCCGGGGCCCACTGACCGCCGCCCCGAGCTCCCTGTACTGATCGAACGGCATCCGTATACGACCCGTACTCGGTCCGTACTCGACTCGTACTCAATCCGTACGCTTCATGCTGTAGTCGACGAAGCGCGGCTTCGGGCCGTGGGCGCGGATCTACCGCCCCGCGCAGGGCTCCGAGCGAGCCTGCGTGCAGCTGTGCATCCCGCCCTGGCACGCGCTCGACTCCCGCCACTGGGGCGAGGCCGGGCAGCTCCCGCCGGCGGATCCCGCCCGGACCCTGGGCGTGTACGCCTCCCGGGTGATGACGCCGCGTGGCTCCACCGCCGTCACCGGCCTGGAGCTGATGACCGCCCTGCACCTGCCGACCCGCGCCTCCGAGCCCGACGCCGACGGCCGTCGGCACTCCGGCACAACCCCGGCTCGCTGGGCAAGGACCCGGTGGACTGCGCCCCGTGTGAGGCCCCCGAGGGACATCCCCTCCTGGCGGACCTGCCGCGCTTCCACGTTCGCGGCCCGGCGGAGAAGCTGTTCGAGGAGGCGTACGACTGGGCGCGGCCGATGACCGAGGCCGAGTGCACCTTGCGGCACCTGGTCGGCATCGACGTGAACACGGCCTTCGCCGCCGGAGCCAACGGCCTGGTCGTCGGCCTCGGCGCGCCGGAGCACGTCAAGGCGCCGGTGTTCGATGCGAAGCTGCCCGGCTCCTGGCTGGTCGACCTCTCGCACGTCGACCTGTCGAGGTGAAGGTCGGCAAGGACAAGTGGGCGGAGCCGGACACGAGTCTGCTGCCCAGCCCGTTCGCGCCGAAGGGCGAACGCCCCGAGGGCCCGGCCTGGTCCGCCACGCCCACCGTGGCGTACGCGGCGGAGCTCGGCTACGAGGTGCGTCCGGTCGAGGGACGTCTGGTACTCCACGTCGAAGAACACGGACAGGGCCCCGACGGCGAAGGCGAGCGCGAACAGGGCGGGCAGGCCCAACCAGCCGAAGAGGCCCGCCACGGCGGCAGCGCCCAGGGCCAGGGCCCGGCCGGCGTCCGTGAGCACCATCGTCGTGCGGGTGCGCCACCTGTCCACCCACGCGCCGACGAAGAGCGAGAGCAGCAGGACCGGTGCCTGCCCCACCGCGCGAAGGACGCCCAGTCGGCCGGCACCGGCGTCGAGGGTCAGGACGGCGAAGAGCGGCAGAACCACCAGACTTACGTGTTCACCGAGCTGGGAGGCGGTCTGCCCCGTCCAGAGTCTGCGGAAGCCGGCGTCCCGCCACAGGCTTGACGGAACGGGTCGACCGGAATCGGATACGGCGGAGGAAGCGGACGGCACGGTATTCCCTCGGGTTGCCGACAACGAGACCCGCCACCGGGCACACGGAGGGCGCACCGGCGGTTCAGGCGGGGAAAGGCTCGCTGTGCCGCGACATCAAGGGCAGCACGCGATGACAGGCCGCTCACGGCCGACGACGTCAACGCGCGCTCGGAAAACCGACCATGTCTCAGCTCCTCGTGGATGACTCACCGCATCCGGACCCTAGCCGTCGACGACCCGCCACGAAAGGCGATTTCGCTCGCCCCGCACGCGATCCGCGACCGCCCGAGCGAGGCACGGTGCCCGCGCGGTGATCCCCGTGCCGGCAGACCGATGTGCCCCGTGGCTCGCGACGCCGGTCATGACACGGTCGCCGTGCACGTCCCGGAAACCCGCGTGGAAGCCGCTGCGGCCGGCGCCCGGGCAGACGGAGTGCACCCGGCCGGAGTGGTGGAGGGCCTCGTAGGAGAAGGGAATGCCGGGCCGCGCGTGCTGTCCGGGAGCGGGTGCCCGCCTGGTGTCCGAGGATGGGTACTACATGAGCGGCCATGAAAGAGGCGGGCCATGAAGGAGTCCCGGAGTGGCGTATCCGACCATGGCGTGCGCGCCTGCCCGGCGAGGGAACCAGGGGTGTGACCGAGAACAGTGCTGTGTCGCTGATGCGGCTGATGCAGGCCGGTCATACGGTCACGCTCGAACAGCTTCCGGGGATGATCGCCGAGCATGCCGCCGTGGCGGGCATGCACGACGTGGCGGTCTTCGTGGTCGACATCCGGGAGACGGTGTTGCGCCGGCTCACCGGTCAGGGAGCGGATGCCGGGGGCGGCGGGCAGGAGTTCACCGTTTCGGGCAGTCTGCCCGGCCGGGCCTACCAGCGCGTGGAACTGCTCCCCGAATCCGAACGGGACGGGGCGGGTGACCGTCCGGGCGGGCGGCGGTGGTGGGTGGCCGTCACCGACGGGGTGGAGCGCCTGGGGGTGCTGCGGGCCGATACCGACACCGACACCGAACCCGTCCGGCAGGCTCTGCGCGACCTGGCGTCGATGACGGCCCTGCTGTTGCTGAGCAAGCGGTCCTTCAGTGACTCCTACGCGCGTCTGACGCGCACCGAGCCGATGAACGTGGCCGCGGAGATGCAGCGGAACCTCACTCCGCCGCCTGCCTACGCCGGCCACGACACCACCGTGGGCGCGGTGATGGAGCCTGCCTACCAGATCGGCGGGGACGCCTTCGACTACGCGGTCACCGGCAGCACCCTCCACCTGAGCGTCTTCGACGCCATGGGCCACGACACCACCGCCGGCATCACCGCCAACGTCGCCGTGGCCGCCTGCCGCAACGCCCGCCGGCAGGGAGCCTCGCTGACGGAGACCAGCCGGCAGGTGGAGCAGACCCTGATCGAGCAGTTCAGCACCAGCCGCTACATCACCGGCATCCTCGCCCACCTGGACATGGATACGGGCCGGCTGACGTGGATCAACCGCGGCCATCACCTGCCGATCCTGATCCGCGGCAACCGCTGGGTCACCGAACTGGCCTGCCCCCCGGCCGGCCCCATGGGCGCCGACCTCGGCCTGCCGGTCACCACGGCCATCGACCAGCTCGAACCAGGGGACCGCCTGCTGCTCCACACCGACGGCATCGTCGAAGCCCGCGACAGGTACGGAACGGAGTTCGGCCGGGACCGGTTCGTCGACTTCATCCTGCGTCACCACTCCGGCCGGCACACCCTGCACGAGACCCTGCGCCGGCTGATGGCCGCCGTCATGAAGCACCACGACGGCAAGCTCGACGACGACGCCACCGTCCTGCTCATCGAGTGGCGCGGCGGCCACCAGCAGGAGCTGACGCCGTGAACCGCGGCCCCTGCGGAAAGAAGCGGCCATGAGCACCGACCGGCCCGCCCCCGACGATCAGCGGGACGCCCTACGGGTGCACACCCGCCCCCTGGGCGCCGGCCGACACCTCGTCACGGCCGAGGGCGCCCTGGATCTGCACACCGCCTCGCGGCTCGCCGACGTCCTGCGGCCACTGCTGCTCACCGGCGGCCAGAGCGTGCTGGTGGACCTGTCCGGTGTCGCCTTTCTGGATTCCACCGGGCTCACCTGCCTGATCGCTGCCTACCGCACGGCCAGAAACACCGGCGCCCGGCTGGCGCTGATCGCACCCGGCGAACGCGTACGCCGCATGCTGGCGCTGACCGGGACCGACCGGGTACTGCCCAGCTACGCCACCGTGGACTCCGTCCCCGACTGACCGCCCGCCCGACACCGCCGGCAGCCGCTGCCCCGGTGGGAGACAGCGGCAGCGGGCCCGCACCCGGAGAGCGGGCCGGGCGGCGCGAGGCCGCCCGGCCCGCCCGCTGTCCGTTCTCGGTGGGTCAGATGCCGCAGGTGGGAGCCGACCAGTACGGCGACGGGTCGAAGGCCACATGGGTGTGGTCGTTGTGGCCGGGGTAGCCCGGGCCGAGGATCTCCGAGAAGCCGTGCGTCCTGGACTGCTGGGCGAGGCGGCACAGGGACGGCGAGCCCACGAGGTCGGCCGCGTCGCCGTAGAGGTGGCGACTGGTGGCGGAACCGCCGACGGCGTTGTTGCACGCGCGGGAGCGGAAGCCGCTGGAGACGGTGATCGGGACGTCGCCGAGGGCGTGCCGCATCGCCTCCAGCTTCCACATGGTCTTGAGCGCGTTCGACTTGGCGGTGGCCGCGGAGACCGCGCCGCCGGACCAGTCGGAGTTGCACTTGTTGAGTTCGGCATAGCTGAAGTGGACGGGCGTGCAGTCGGCGTCCTGGAGAGCGTAGATCTTGCTGAAGGTCGCGGGTCCGGCGACCCCGTCCGCGCTCAGTCCGTACGCGGCCTGGAACTTCTTGACGGCGGCGGCGGTCCGCGCGCCGTACTGGCCGTCGTAGGAGAGCCGCTCGCCGGAGGTCACCCAGCCGGCGACCCGGATCTGGAGCTGGGTCACGTCACTGCCGGAGGATCCCTGGGAGAGGGCGCGGTTCCAGCTGTAACAGGAGTCGGCGTGCGCGGTTCCGGTGGTGGTGCCCACCCCGGCCACCATGAAAGTCATGAGCATGACAAATGAGAGAAGCGGGCGTGACGCGCGTCTGAGCATTCCGGCCTCCCGACCGTCGAGTCGACAACAACCGGAGCCCAGCGTGCGGCAATGAGCTACGCGCGTCAACGGTGCCCCGGGGAAGCGAAGCCGACGTTCCCGCGTCCGGCGGGGATCACGCGCGCCGTGGCGGGGAACGACCGGCTCCCCTTCCCTCGCACCGCGGGCCCGGAGGGCCTGCGCAGCCGCCACGGCGGTTGATCGACCGCCGGCGGAGCCCTGCCGCCGACTGTCACCCCGCCCGGCCGGCACTGTGGGGCGACGGCCGCAGTACATGCGCCGGAAACTGTACTCAGTCATGAAAAAGGACCTTATCCGCAATCTTGACCGATTCAAGAAAAGGCGTACGGTCGTAGGAGAGATTGCCACCGTCCTCGAAAGCACGCCCTTATGGATCGCACAGCTCCCCGGGAGACCCTCCCCGGTGGAACGATCGCCGATGTGGCCGTCCCCGGCCCTCAGCGATCGACTACCGCCCTGCCGTCCGGTGCGGCGGCCGAGACCCGCGTGGAATCGTTCGTGGGCGGGCCCTGGTCCCTGCCGTGGTCGCCGACCGCGTGCTCCTCGGCGAGGACCGTCATACGTGACGTGCTGCCGCAGTGGGGTCTGGACGACCTCGTACCGACCGCCGAACTGCTGGTCAGCGAGCTGGTGAGCAACGCACTGCGTCATGCCTCCGGTCCGCTGCGCCTCACCCTCGAGCGGGTGTCCGACCTCCGCTGCCTGGTCAGCGACGGCACCGCGGACCTTCCCCGCCCGGCCGACGCGGGCCCGGAGGACGAGAGCGGTCGCGGACTCGCCCTCGTGGACATGCTGGCCGCACGCTGGGGCTGTGAGGGCGGGGCCGAGGGCAAGAGCGTGTGGTTCGAGCTCTCCGGCGGCTCCTGCGCGCCCGGTCTCGACGGTGACGCGAAGGGTGAGGCGGCATGACGGCGTCCGGTACGGCCGACGAGCCGATGGCCCTGGCCGCCGAACGGCTGCGCGCGGCGGGCATGCGAGTGACCGCTCCGCGCATGGCCGTGCTGACGGCGGTCTCCGACTCGGGTGGTCACCTCGACGCCGACACCCTGCGTGAGCGCGCTCAGCGGATCACCGGCAGCCTGTCCCTGCAGGCCACCTACAACGTGCTGCGTGCCCTCACGGACGCAGGCCTGGTCCGAACCACCCAGATCGCGGGACACCCCACCCGCTACGAGACCGAGCGCCACGACAACCATCACCACTTCGTGTGCCGCGCCTGTGGTTCCATCCGTGACGTGGAGTGCGTGGTGGGCGCGGCACCCTGCATGGAGCCACGGCTTCCGGAGGAGTACGACACCCAGGAGGCCGCCGTCACGTTCTGGGGCCTGTGCCCCGGCTGCCGGGCCGCGGTGCCGGTTTCCTGACGGAGCCCGTCGCGGCCCCACGACGGGTGAGGAAGCCCCGTGGGCTGCCGTCCGGCCGTGCCGGAGAACCGTACGAGGGGCTGGTCACCGGACACGAGTACCTGCGCTGTCGCCGATCGATGCCCGTATCATACCGATAGAATCCCATTTGTGATCGGCTCAGGAAGACTCCGACGTCGTCATCGTCCGAACGATGGCCGACGGGATGCCGTGCTGCTGCTGTCGCCGGTGATCGTCACCGTCCTCATCGCCGGCCTGGCGCTCTCCACGCCGAGGGGGATCGCCTTCAGCCGTCTGCTGCCCGCGGCACCCGCCCTCGCCGCGGCACTGTGGCCCGTGCTCCCGACAGTCCTGCTGGGGACGTTCTGCCTGCTGGTCATGATCAGCCTCAGCTTCATCTACTCCGATCTGGGGACGCCGTACACGGCTGCCGCGATCGCCGCCGTCACCTTGGCGGCCGCCTACGCGAGCCATCTGCGACTTCAGCGGGAGGAGACGCTCTTCCAGGTCCGGCTCGTCGCCGACGCGGCTCAGAAGGTGCTGCTGCGACCGCTGCCGCACCGAGTCCAGGACGTCGAGATCGAGTCGCTGTATCTGGCGGCCCAGGAGCAGGCCCGGATCGGAGGCGATTTCTACGAGGTCGTCGACACGCCGCACGGAGTCCGGCTGCTCATCGGCGACGTGCGCGGCAAGGGCCTGTCGGCGGTGGGGGTCGCCTCCGCGGTGATCAACTGCTTCCGGGAGAACGCGTACGACCAGCCCGACCTCAGGGCCCTCATCCGTCGGCTCCAGAGCACCATGTCCCGCTACAGCGCCGCGGTCCCCGCCGATGACCAGGCGGAGCACTTCGCCACCGCCCTGATCGCCGAGATCCCGCACGGCGGCGGGCACGTCAGAATCCTCAACTGCGGTCATCCGCCCCCGGTGTTCGTGCGCGGCGGGGAGATCCACGTCCTCGAGCCCACCCTCGCCTCGACCCCCCTGAACCTCTCGGCGCTCCTGGGAGACCACTACTACGTGGACACCACCGCCTTCGTCCCGGGCGACCAGGTGCTGTTCTACACCGACGGCGTGACGGAGACCCGCGACCGGACCGGCGCGTTCTTCCCGCTGGCGGACTGGGCGCGGCAGCACAACCGGACACCGCCCCGTGAGCTGCTGGACCGGCTGCACGCGGACCTGCTGCACTACGCGGGCGGAAAGCTCGACGACGACATCGCGGCCCTCGCCGTGCGCCGCCGGCACACCGGGGCTCCGGAGCGGTAGCCCGATCCCCGGGGTGACGCGCGGGCCCGCCGTCACTCGCGCCGTCGGTGCGCAGCCATGGATTCCGGAGGGGCGGGCGGGCGAGGTCGTCGTGACCGAACCACCCGCGAGATCCGCACGCGGCCCGCCTCGTCGACGCGAAGGACGCCGGCGCCGGCGAGCGGATGCCCGACCGGGGACCAGGGCTGCCGCGGCGGCACATCCGCGCTCCGAGGACCTCTCGACGTACGGGACGAGGACGAACGCACCGCCCGCGTCCTCAGCGGGATCCCAGCCGAATGCGGCGTGCCGCAGCGGAGAACGACACGACCGTGATCGACGAACAGGGGGGCCGGCGTATCACCGCCGACCATGCGGCACCCCGTCAGACACCCTGAACACCGCGGGATTTCCGCTGCGGCGCTCGGCCGGCGAGTCGCATGGAAGGATGTCGCCCGTGACCGGATTGCCTTCCCCGCCTGTCGCCGGGGGCGCGCCTCGACACCACGGCCTGGGTCCGCGTGGTGCCGCCGTGCTCGTGTTCGGGTCATCGGCCGCGGTCCTGGTGGTCGAGATCGTCGCCTTGCGATTGTTGGCTCCTTACCTGGGCCTCACCCTCGAGACCAGCACCATGGTGATCGGCATCGCCCTCACAGCGATCGCTCTGGGCTCATGGCTGGGCGGACGCATAGCCGATCAGGTCGATCCGCGCCGGCTCCTGGGCCCCTCGCTGGGAGTGTCGGGAGCGGTCGTGGCGCTCACCCCCGCCGTGCTGCGCGGCACCGCGGAGCGGGCACCCGCGGTGCTCTTGTTGATCGCGTCGCTGACCATCCTCGTGCCGGGTGCTCTGCTGTCCGCGGTGACGCCCATGGTGACCAAGCTGCGACTCACCAGCCTCGCCGAAACCGGAACGGTCGTCGGCCGGCTGTCCGGCGTGGGAACCGCCGGTGCCATCTTCGGTACCGTCCTGACCGGTTTCGTCCTCGTGTCGCGGTTACCGGTCAGCGGCATCCTGATCGGTCTGGGAACACTGCTGGTGGTCGGCTCGGCGCTGCTCGCATGGCGGATGCGCGGGTGGAGCGGCACCCCTGCCCTGACGCTGGTGGTCGTCGCCGGAGGCCTCGCCACCATGGTCGCGCCGGGCGGCTGCGACATCGAAACCAGGTACCACTGCGCACGGGTTGTCGCCGACCCCGACCGGGACAGCGGCCGCATCCTCCTCCTGGACGGCGTGCGGCATTCCTACGTCGACGTCGACGACCCGACGTTCCTGAAGTTCACGTACGTGCGTGCCATCGCGTCGGTGGTCGATGCCGCCTTTCCCGGAGGGGAGCCGCTCGCCGCCCACCACCTGGGCGGCGGCGGACTCACCCTGCCCCGTTACCTCGCCGCCACGCGCCCCGGAACGCGCAGTCTGGTGTCAGAGATCGACAGCGGGGTCGTGCGCATCGACCGCGACCGACTCGGTCTGAGGCCGGAACACGATATCGACGTACGCGCCGAGGACGGCCGCCTGGGCCTGCGGCGACTCGACACGGGCAGCCGCGACCTCGTCGTCGGCGACGCCTTCGGCGGCGTCAGCGTCCCGTGGCACCTCACCACGGTGGAAGCGATGACCGATGTGCGGAGGGTGCTCGACGAGGACGGTCTGTACGTCGCCAACCTCATCGATCACGGTGATCTGGCCTTCGCACGTGCCGAAGCAGCCACGCTGAGCGAGACGTTCGAGCACGTTGCCCTCCTCGGCGAACCCGGTGACATCGGCCTCGGGCCGAGCACCACCCCCGAGGGAGGCAATCTGGTGATGGTCGCCTCCGATCGAACGATCGACCTGCGCGCGATGCGGGAAGCACTGGACGCCCGGAAGACCGGCTGGGAAATCTCCACGGGCGACGACCTCACGTCCTGGATCGGCGACGCCCCACTGCTCACCGACGATTACGCGCCCGTCGACCAGCTCCTCCAGCCCTACAGCCGGTGATCCGGTCCCGGACCGCGAAACGGACGGCCGTTTCGGCCCGGCAGCCGTGCGCGCTCATCAGACGGCGGCGGTACCGGAAGCGCGGCGGGGGACACCACTCGGTCGACCCGACGAGGAACGGTACGGACTCGCACCGCCGTCCCCTGCGCGGGCGCGCCGGGCCAGGGCTTCGGCATCATGGGGCATGCGCGAACGAGCCCACACCGTCGGCGGCGAATTCCGCGCGGGAACCCGCCCGGAAGGGGCTTCGAAGGCGTGGCCGGCCTGCTGCTCCCGCCCGTCACCTCCGAAGCGGCACCGGAAGCCACAGAGGATCCGGCAGGAGAAGTCGTCTCAATGGGCGGTGCCGACCTGCCGGTGCAGGTGGGCCAGATCCTCATCACTCACGGGGTAGGGGCGTTCACGCGGCAGGAGTCGCCGGGCGATGTCCAGTTCCCCGTCCCGTACATGGGCGTGGATCACGCGGGCCAGCGGTGTGACATCGGCTATGGAGACGATCCACTCGTCGGCATAGAGGTGTGCGGCTTCACCGGCGAGGCCGAGCTGGAGCGATCGGTACGGAAGCGGCTGGAGGCGCAGGTCACGTTCGGGATCCCACTGCACCCGGGCGGGAGCCCGCCTCAACTGCCGCTTCCACGTGACGCGGTCGGTGTGGAGCCCGTGCTCGTAGTGGGACAGGCAGGCGCGCCGCAGCGCCCACTCGAAACCCTCCCGGGTGATCTCGACGGCGAGGACACTCTCCTGGCCTTCCTTGCCGCCCCACCCGCAGCGGTACATCATCCACAGGAAGGACGGCTTGATCCACGTCAAGCCGTGTTCATGAGCCCTTTCTGCCAGAGATCCATCACCGCTCGGACGGAGACGCCACTCCCCTCAGAGCAGGCTCTCGTCCCAGACCGTCCAGCCCGTACCCAGCTCACGGCGCAGAGTGTCCAGGGCCGTGTGCGCCCGCTGCTTGAAGGCCTGCCGCTCCTCGTCCGACCACGGCGAGGGGTCCGGCGGATACTTCCAGTCGATCGACGACTGATACCACTCGGACAACTTCGCCAGTTCCTCTCGGGTGGCCGGGCTGATCGGCAGCCTGTCCAGCTCGCAGGGGTAGCCGTACGGGCTGTCCACCTCCTCCGGCCACAGGGGGGTGTCTACGCCCGCCTCGAAGAAGAATCGCAGGTAGTGGGTCATGCGGCATCCTCTCAGGCGTCCGTGGGTACGGCGCGGGCGGGACCCCTGTCCTGTCGACGACTGAGCATCATGCCCCACCGGCCGGACCCGCGAGAAGGGAGATCGCCCGGCGGGGGCCGGTCCCGCATCAGGGCGCGTAGTAGGCGGCGTGCCGGGCGGCGTGCGCCTCGACGGAGAAGCCCTCGAAGTCGCCGGCTGCCTCACAGAGGTTCAGTCGTCGCAGCGCCGCGTCGGCTTCGGGTGAGCGCTGTTCCGGCAGATACGCCTTGGTCCTGGGCAGTCCGCCTCCGCACGGCAACTGGATGTCGATCGAGCAGTCGGCGTCCGTACTGGCGGTCTTGGCCTGTCAGACGAGCAGCACGTCGTCGGGACTCCCGGCGTTGAACAACTGAACGCAGCACCGTCTCATCAGCTCCGTGTCCCCGTCGCCCTGTGCGCACTCCGCCAGCCGGGCACGCGCGGTGAGCAGACTCCGCACCTCCTCGAGGTCCACCCCGACGGGGTACAGACCGTATCGGCGCAGGCTCTCGTCCTCGTCCATCGCCGTCCTTTCTCACGGGGAGCGGACACGGGTCGCCGTCCCCCGTGTCCACAGGGAGAGGTCGCTGCTCGTCGCCACGGCGATGGTGCGTCCGGAAGGCGAGAAGCCGACTGTGCGGAGTGTGGAGTAGTTCGCGTGGAAGATGTGCCACCACTGCTCTCCGTACGGACCGGCGTGGGGCAGCCCGCCGTCGCTGGACAGTAGGACACGGTCGTTCGGCCAGGCCGGTGTGACGACCTCCAGGGTCCAGCCGTCCCCGGTGGTGGTGTGCAGCCCTCCGCCGAAGAGCCCCGCGATGCGCACGCGGCTTCCGGTGATCGGCCCCAGCCCCGGGCAGGACAGATCTGCAACCGCATCGGGGGTGCTGTCCTCGGGGTCGGGATCGCGGTCCCTGGCGATCTTCTCCCCGGTGACGGCGTCGAAGAGACCGTGACCGTCGGAGGAGACGACCATCACCAGATCGTGACCACTGTCGGGATGCGTCGCGAAACCGATCCCGAGCAGTCCGCCGACAGCAACGCCGTATGTGTACTCGAAGACGGGCCGCCAAGGCTCAGGAGCGGGCACCACGGGGGCCGCGAGAAGCCGGTCCCGCATCGCCTGCTGGTACGCCGAAAGCTCGGGCTCACACTCCGACTGTTCGACCGGAGCCGCCTTCTTCATCCACTTCGTCACGGCTCCATGATCCACATTCCGGCAGGCTCGCCCAACGGAGTTGATGCAGCCCGGCGCTCAAGCGCGTGCCCTTGCAGTCTGTGAACGCGGCCTGATGACCCACGTCAAGCCTCGCTCACAGACCTCTTGCGGCCGCACTCCTGGGCCTCAAGAAGTTCGTCACCATGCTCGATCACCCAGTGTCCCAGCGCCAGCATCGGGCCCTCGACCAAGCTCTGCCCCAAGCCGGTCAGGGCGTAGTCGACACGTGGCGGCGCCTCGGCGTGGGCATGGCGCTCGATCAGTCCGCTCGTGAGCAGGCGGTGCAAGGAGTCGGTCAGAACCTTGTCGCTGAGGCCGCCGATGGCGGCACGCAACTCGCGCCGTCGGCGCGGTCCCAAACGGAGCGCCGCCAGCACGACGGGATCCCAGGTATGGGCGAAGAGGTCGGTGGCCGCGCGTAAACGGCAATCGGCGACCAACTCGTAGCAGTGAGCCTCATGATCAGTCATCTCACCGTCCATCATCGCGCGCCGGTCGCGCACTGATCGGTGCGTAACGCCTTCCCTACCGTGACCACTCGACCGACCACTAGGGAAGAGGCACGGACACATGCGCATCGGAATCCTGGGAACAGGCACACTGGCGGCGGCCCTGGGTGAGGGCTGGGCACGTGCGGGACATGAGGTGGTGATCGGCGGACGGTCGCGGGTCAAGGCGGAGAAACTCGCTGAGCGGCTGGACCACGAAGTGCTCGCTGTCGCACCGCGTGAGGCGGCCACCGGGCGCGATGCGGTGCTCCTGGCCGTCTCCCGGGACGGTGTCGAAGAGATGCTGGGAATGGCGGGCGCGTCCGACGGCGTACTCGAAGGAGTGCCGCTGATCGACCCCACGAACGCCGTTACGCATGGCGTCGGCACTCTGCTCACCGAACCCGGCGAGGCGATGGCGGGGAGGATCGCCGGACTCGCTCCGGGATCCCTGGTCGTGAAGGCGTTTCATCTCTTTCCCGCTGACCAGTGGACGAGCCCACCCCGTGATGGTCAGTCCCGTGTGACGGTGGCGATGTGCGGCGACGACTCGACCGCTCTGCACGTCGTCGGTGAACTGGTCCGTGCTGTCAACGGAGTACCGCTGACTCTGGGACCGCTGGATCGTGTCCGCCAGTTGGAGGAGGTGGCGGGTTTCGTGATCGGCTTGGCTTTCGCCGGCTTCGACCCCCGCTCCGCCGTCCCTCACGTTCCCTCGAAGGACGGGCACGCCGGCTCACAGGGCTAGGCGTATCTCTCACCCGCTCGATGACCTGCCACGGACAGGGTCTGTGAACGCGGCTTGATGACCCACGTCATGCGGTCCCGCTTCCACTCCGCCGGAAAGCGGCCGTCCCGGGCCGCCGCCGGACCGATCGCCGGCGAGTACGCCTGGTAGACGGTGATCGTGCGGTCCGTGTGCAGGGCTCGGATCCGGTACTTGGGTTCTGTCACTGGACCAGGGTGATCACACGTCTTCGCGCGCGCCATCGAATTACCGCGGCGGGAGACCACCGGGTCCACGGCGCGGATGAGGGTGCGGGCGGTGCCCGTGAGGGCAAGGAAGTGGTCGGCAGATGCGCTTCCTTCATGCTCCGGTCATGCCGGAGAACCCGGAAGAGGTCTGGATCAGCGTCGTTCGTCGGCCCGGACCCGGCCCGCCCGGACCCCGGGCCCCTCCGGTGCCGCGGGAGGCTCCGTCGGCGTCGGTGCCGGCCGGGCGAAGAGGACGGCGCGGGCCACCGGCGGAGCGAACAGCGCGGAGACGGGCCGGGCGAGCATCAGTACGGCACGGAAGGCGTCGCCCACGACCGGGTCGCCGGGTGCCCTCTCCTGGACCCGGCGCAGGTACCAGTCCGCGACCCGGTCCGCGGGACCGCCGTCGAGGGCGTTGCCCAGGGCACCCGGCATCTTGCGGTCCGCCCCGGCGGAGATGTCCCACGCCTGCCGGGACGCCGTGAGCAACGCCCGCTGCACGCGCCGGGTCGTGGGCGTACGGCGTGGATCGGCGAGCGCGTCACGCAGGGCGACCGCGCTCATCGCGGCGACGGCCATGCCCTGGCCGTAGATCGGGTTGAAGGTGCACAGCGCGTCACCGGTGGCGAGGAATCCAGCCGGTGCGCCGGGCAGGTCGTAGCGGCGGCGGACGTTGGCGGTGCGCCGGTAGCCGAATGGCGGGGAGAGCGGTTCGGCCTCGTCCATCCAGCGGTCCAGGAGCGGATGGCCCAGCCGCTTGGCGTACGTCACGAACTCGTCCTCGTCCGTGGGCGGTTCGTCGCCGCGCAGCCCGGAGACGATCACCAGGTGGGTGCCGTCCTCCAAGGGCAGCGCACCGCCGCCGTGCGGCTGGGAGGGGCCGGGATAGACGTAGTAACCGACGGTCGCGCCGTCGAGAACCCCCTTCGGGCCGCGGTAGACACGGGAGGCGTAGGCGATCCCCGTGTCGAGGGTCTCCTCGTGCGGGGCCGCGGCGCCGATCGCGGCGAGCCACTGCGGGGCCTTCGTACCGGCGCCGGAGGCATCGACGACCAGGTCGGCCTCCAGCGCCCGGGGTTCCGCGCGCGTGTCCCCGGACCGCTCCCGCAGCAGCACGCCCCGCACCCGCGAGGCGTCACCGAGGAGTCCCACGACATCGGTGCCCTCCAGGGTGCCGATCAGCGGGTTGGCGAGAACCCGCCGCCGTACCAGCCCCTCCAGTTGCGCGCGGGACCCGGTGTAGATGTGCGTGGAGGCGGCCACCCGGCGGAACCAGCGCCCGGCCTGCCAGAGCACCAGGTCCGACGGCATGCCCACCCGCGGCGCGCCCGCCTCCCGCAACTCCGCGAGGAAGCCCGGCAGCAGCGCTTCCACGGCCACCTGCCCACCTTGCAGCAGTACATGGGGGTGGCGCCCCTGCGGCACCCCGGACCGCGGCTCGGCACCGCCCGGGAACCGGTCCCGCTCGACGACGGTCACCCGGTCGGCATGCCCGGCCAGCACATGCGCCGCGAGCAGCCCCGCGAGGCTCCCGCCCACGACCACCACATGCCGCCCACCCCGACGGCCCGCACCTACGGCAGATTTCACCGGCCCACTCCCTGGTCGTCCCGACAACGAGTCGACACGAGTATCCCGCCATCCGGGCCGGGTTGACCGAGTTTCGGCCCTTCCGCCCACCCGTCCGGGTCTGTCGTACAAGTCGAGAGGTCCGATGGGGCTGTCGCCGAGGTCCGTCCGCGCCACGCCGAGGCACTCGCGACCTACGATGCGGCGCTGCCGGTCTCCGGCAGGACCTTCGGAGCCGAACACCCGCAGACCCTGAAGCCGTACTCGGACCGTGCCCAGGTGCCGGCCGCGCCGGCCTCCCGGATTTGTCATGAAGACAGGGGGGCTTGTCACCGTGCCCGCCGACGTCGGACGGTGCTGTGCGGGACCGGGATAAACGAAGGCGATGGTGGCTTGGGCAGGGCATGATCTGCCGGGTGAAGAGGGACGTGGATACGGGCGTGAGCGTGGAGGGTGCCGACGTGTGGCACGAGCGGCTGGGGTGGGCGTTCGGGCTGACAGCGAGCGATCCGGCTGAACGTGCTGCGGCGCTCGTCCGTCTGACCGACGCCGAGAGGAACGTCCAGGACGCTCTGGACCGGTACAACAGGGCGTGGCGTCGCCGGTATGCGCCGGGACGGCAGGCGGCGCACAGAAACTACGAGAAGGCCCTGAGGTATTCGCTGCCGGGCGCGTTGTGGGACCGGCCGGCCGGTCCCGGCATCAGCACATGGCCGGGTCTTCCCTACGCGCTGTGCTTCCTGGAGTGGGAGGCGGGATACCCGCGGGAGTGGACACGGTACGCCAAGTCGTGGGGCACGAAGGAGGACCTCATTCGGTACATGGCTGCCGTTCACCACGATGAGGCGGTCAGGAACAGGCTTGTGGAACTGGTCGAGACCGTCGTTCAGCGGCCCTACCGCTGCAAGGACCGCGAGTACGTGCGCGTGGCCCGCGCCGTGGACAGTGAGGACCTGCGCGGCAGGCTTGAGAAAGCCGCCCGTTCGGACAACCCATGGGCGCAGCGCCATGCCGGATACGTTCTCTGGATCCTGGACCGTCCCGAGGTGCCCAACACGCGCCATGTCTGGCGGACCTGGCTGGCGGCGGCGTCCGGAGAGTAGGCACCGACGGGTGTTGCCCGGAGGTGCCCCTATGTCTTTGGTCAAGCCGGCCGGGTGTCGGTTCGAGGCGTCCGGAACGATGTGTCCGTACACCGCCGGTGAACCGTGCCACCACGACTCCGGCGCCGGCGGCGGTCCGGGCGGATGCCGCGGGTCGCACGGCCGCACCCCGCGAACACGGCCCGCGCACGAGGCGCCGGGCGTGCGCGGTCCGGTCAGGAGCCGGAGGCGCGGTGGCGTCCGGAGCCGCCCCGCTCCGGTGTCCGCGTCCGCTCCTCGGGGGAACGGACATCGGCCAGGGTAGTGGCCAGGGCCTGCCAGATGTGGGCCGCCAGGTCGAGGTTCCCGGCCTCCGTCGCCTGCCGCCCGAGCCGTTGCAGTACGGCGACGCCCTCGTCGGCACGGCCCGCCAGGATCATCAGC
Source organism: Streptomyces sp. NPDC014676 (assembly GCF_043084105.1). Lineage (NCBI taxonomy): Bacteria > Bacillati > Actinomycetota > Actinomycetes > Kitasatosporales > Streptomycetaceae > Streptomyces > Streptomyces sp. NPDC014676. Next base: position 232,641 of record NZ_JBIBZI010000010.1, read on the forward strand.
CGGCCGTCGAGGACCGACAGCCGTACCCGGTCACGGTAGGAGAGACGCAGGTCCTCCTCGGTGAGCAGGGCCCGGCTGAGGGCCCGGGCGTCGTCCAGCCGGCCCTGATGGAAGGCGAGATGGGCCTGGAGCGCCCGCAGCTCCTGGAGCTGCACAGGGGTGCCGATCAGGTGGAGGACGGAGGCGGCCTCGCCCAGCCAGCGCTCGGCGGCGGTCACGCCGGGCGGTGACATCTGCAGCGCGGCGGCGGTGGCGGCGGCCCGCAGCCGGGTCCACAGGGCCAGGTCGTCCTTGCCCTTCAGCAGACCCAGGGCGGTGTCCAGCCTGGCCCGGGCGGTCGCGTCGTCACCCTGGCGGTTGCTGACCACGGCGGCCGTCCACAACGCTTCGGCCGCCTGGGCGGATGCGGCCATGGGCAGCAGATCCCGCTCCAGTTCGGCGACGTGCCGGCCGGCCGTCTCCAGCCTGCCGAGTTCCGTCTCGATGCCGATCAGCACCATCAGGGCGGCCAGCGTGTCGGACACGCCCAGTTCCGCGGCGCGGGCGACGGACAGCGCCTCCACGGCCGCCGGTTCGGCCGTGCGCATGTCGCCCAGGGCGCGTGCGCAGCGGGCGTACCGGACGCGCGACCGGGCCCGGAGTTCCGGCGCCTCCAGCAGATCGCTCAGCTCGATGAGTTCCAGCAGCCGCGTGCGCTCCAGCTCGTAGTCGCCGTCATGGCCGGCGGCGCGGCTCAGCAGCCACAGGGCCTGCCAGCGGGCGGCGGGATCCTCGCCCGCGTCCTCCTCGACCGCGCGGCTGAGAGCGGCCGTGTCGTCCGCTCCGGGCGGAGCCGAGGCCACGGCGGCCAGTACCCCGGTCAGGGACCTGCCGTCCGGAGGGTCGGCCAGGGCGGACGTGTCGACGCCGAGCCGGTGGGCGAGGTAGGACACGGCGCGCTCGGTGGGACGCCGGTCACCGGACTCCAGACGTGACAGGTATCCCGTCGACATGCCTTCGCCGACGAGGCCGGCCTGGCTCAGGCCCCGCGCCAGCCGAAGCCTCTTCAGCCGACGGCCGAAATGCGGCTGTTCGAGCATCTCCCCCTCTTGTTCCGTGGCGCGTTCAACAGGTGTCGTGGTCCCCGCCTGCCCGGTCGGGCGCGTGGGTTGTCAACACTCTATGGAGCTCAGCAAGGGGCTACAAGCCGTTAAGCGCAGGTCAACCGGCCATTGTCGAGGCGGCGTACGACTCCGCGGGAAGAGTTTGGATCGGGCTCCGCGCTGCCCGAAAGCGGCCCGATCGCAAGAGAGTTGCCAGGCTGCCGAGGTCGTCTGGCAAACCCTTGCCACATGGGTTGCCGACCCTTAATCTCGAGAGCGCCCCCTCAATGCGATCCCTTCTTCGTCATGCGGAGGTTTTTGTGCTGCGCGGCTCCCGACCGGGTCCCTCGCGAAGGCCGGACATGCGGCCCGCCGGTCCGCCCGGTGGTTCCCCGCCGGGACCGGACACCGAGATCGACCGGCTGTGACAACGTTATCCACGGTAGTCGGGCGCCGGCCGCCCCGGCGCCGCTTCCTCTGCTCACCCTGACCGACCCGGGAGTCCGGCGCCCCGCCGCCGGCCGACCCGGGACGACGCGGACACCGGCACCGGCCACCGACGAGGTGGCACGTGCCGTCCCCGGACGCTCGTCGACACCCAGGCACGGCGCACCGGTCCGCTCCGCGTCCGCTCACCCTTCCCGGCCCCACGCGCAGGAAGAAGGACGGTACGTCCGTGGCGACCACGAGTTTCCCCGACGCCTCACCCCGCAAGAACAAGAAAGCCGCCGCTGCGGCTGCCCCCGCCCGCCGCGCCCCGACCGGAAACGGCGCGCCGGGCGGTGCGGCCCCGGCGGACACCTGTAGAGCCCACGTGTCCCCCGAAGACCTGGTCGTCACGGCCGCGGACCCCGGATTCGCCCGCCCATTCGGACTCAGCGCCGACGACATATGCGGGTACGGTCTGCTCGACCTTCTCCGCTCACCCGTTCCCGCACGGCTGAGAGAGAAGTTCACCGCGCTTTCCTCGGGAAGCAGCCGGCGATTCCGGGAAAGGGTGACGGGCAAGGACGGCACCGGCCGGGATTTCCAGGCGGAAATCACCGGAGTCGCCGTCAGGAAACCTTCGGGGGACATGGCCGGCTTCATCGTCTTTCTGCGCCGGTCCGAAGGCGCGGTTTCCGCCGGACCCATGCTCGACGCCCTCGACGCGCAGGTCCTGGAAGGTGTGGCGAGTGGCGAGTCCACGGTGCAGTTGGCCTCCCGTCTCTATCTGAGCCGTCAGGGAATCGAGTACCGCGTCGGGCAGATGCTGCGGCGCTTCGACGTGTCCAACCGTCCCGCCCTGGTGGCGCGGGCGCACGCGCTCGGGATGTTCGCCGCGGGCCAGTGGCCCCCGCGCGTCCTCCCGGAACGCGTGCGGTAGCCGGGCCCGCGCGGCGGCTGTGGCGGTGACGCACCGCCACAGCCGCCTTCGCGCGGGTCCGGCCCCGGGAACCGGTGCCGGCGTCACGCCGCCGAGGGCTGCCACGCCTCCTGGAACCGGCGGCGGGCCCTGAAGAGACGGGAGCGGACGGTGCCCACGGGCAGGGCGAGCACCTCGGCCATCTCCTCCTCGTTGAGCCCGTAGGCGCGCAGGGTGAGGACCTGCCGGTGCGCCCGGGACAGACGCTCCAGCACGTCGCTGATGTGCACCGCGTCCAGAGGGTTCGCCTCCTGCCGTGACTCCACCTCGGAACAGCAGCGTTCCTCGCCGTAGCGCTTGGCGGTGCGGACGGCCTCACGGACCGTCACCGAGCGCACCCAGCCGTAGAACGCCGCCGGTTCGCGCAGGGAACCCAGGCCGCGGTAGACGGCGAGCAGCGCCTCCTGCGTGGCGTCGGCACCGTCGTCGTGGGTGATGGACCTGCAGATGCGCGCGACGTAGGGCGTGATGCCGGTCAGCAGGCGGTTCATCGCGTGCTCGTCGCCCGCCTGGGCTCGGGGGAGCAGCGTCAGAGGAGAGGGGAGTTCGCTGACGGTGGTCATGTCGGCAGTGCTTCCTTACGACAGCCGGGCGGGCAGGGGCGGAAGTGGCGCGGGGGCCGTGGTCAGCCGGTGGCGGCGCGGGCGTCCCCGGGCTCCGCCGCGGTCGCGAAACCGAGGAGCCCGGCACGCACGTCGTCGCGGAACGCCCGCATGAAGGACGGGCTGTAACAGGCGGTGGAGTGCGGGAACTCGATGGAGAGCCGGCCCTCGAAGGAGACGACGCACGCCATGACGGGGCTGCGTCCCGCCTGCGGGAAGTAGTGCTCGCGGGCCGGCACCAGACGCACGTCGACCGCCCGCAGCCCGCTCGGCAGCCGCGGGCCGGGGACGACGCCCATGTTGGTGGCGATCACCGTGGCCAGCTGCAGAGCGGGATTGCGTGGGATCTCCGGCGTGATGCGCATCTCGTGGAAGTGGTCACCGCGGGAGAGGAAGTCGCCCAGGCGGGCGTGCACGGCACGCGCCAGCTCCAGCGGCTCGCAGGCCTCGGACACCTCCAGGGTCTGCAGGTGGGTGGTGACCGCGGGCACCGGGACGGAGGCGGGCAGCGTCGGGGACAGCCGGGAGCGCAGGTCGACGGGGGAGAGGCAGCCGAGGGTGCGGGATCCGTCGCCGTCCAGGCGTCGCCGGGCCGTGGCCAGCAGCACCGCGGCGACCAGGGCGTGCACGGAGACGCCCGAGCCGCGCGCCGTCCGGCGCAGCCGCGAGGTGAGGTCCGCGTCCAGGGTCAGCCTGCGGACCTCGATGTGCCCGTCCGCGTCGGCACCTTCGCCGGTGACGGCGTCGTACGGCACCAGCTCGACCGGGTGCCGCCGGATCTGTTCGAGACGGCCGTCGAGGTACTTCGCCGTGTCGGCGTCGTCGGCCGGAGGCAGCAGCCGGCTGACGGGCTCGGACCAGCGCGGGAGGTCCGGACCGGCGGCCCCGGCGGTGGGCTCCCCGTCGACCAGCGCCCGGTAGCGGTCCCACAGCGCGTTGTGCAGCGCGATGCTGCTGTGGCCGTCGGTGACGGTGTGGTCCACCACCAGCGCGAACAGGTGGCTCTCGCCGTCCGGCGCGCTGACCAGGACGGCACGGCTCAGCGGGCCCCCGACCGGGAGGGGCCTGTTCAGCTCCGCCGCGTAGGCCTCCTCCGCGTCGCCGGTCCGGGTGACCAGCCGCGGCCGTTCGTCCTCACCGAGGACGCGCAGCACGTGACCCGCTCCGTCCTGCTCGATGCGGGACCGCAGCGGCGGGTTCGCCTCCGTCAGGGCGTCGAACGCGGCCGACAGCGCCGCGACGTCCACGGCTCCGCGCAAGGCGCAGGACAGGAAGGCCCTGCTCCTCTGGCCCACGTAGAGCGTTTCGACCGGACACAGCGCACGGTGCATGCCGTCAGCCTTCTTTCCGTCGTTCATTTCGGGTCCACGGCCCGGAATCGGTTTGTCGCCGCGGCTTTCCGCGGGACGGCAGGGGCCTTTCGAGAGTGCACGGCGGAACGCGGCCGAATCCAGCGGAGAGCCCGCGGCGGCGCGAAGTCGCGTGTTTTCCCTAAAAGTTGAACCGGGGCACGCACTCCCCGGCTGCGCATTCTCCAGGGAAACCCCTGAATCGGCGTCCCGGGAGCCCGGATTCCTTGACCCGGCCGGTTCCGGTGCACCACCGTGCTGTGCCGTGAAACCGGGACGGGTGGCGTGTTTCCCCGCCCCGGCGTGCGGCCTCCTTTCCGCCCCGCGGGCCGGCCCGGCGCGTACCCACACGCGAGGGCGGCGCGGAGCGGTGGCCGTACCCGTCCGATCCGGCCGGGCCTTCGCCGTCCGGGACATTACGGCTTGCCACGTGAGGGTTGTGCTATGTCACTCCAGGAGGACGAACGTCGACCGCTGTCCGGAGCCCAGGAGGGCCTCTGGTACGCCGGGCGGCTCGCACCGGACAGCGCCGCGTACAACACGGCGGAGGCGGTGGAGATCCACGGCCCTCTCGACACCGCCCTGTTCGAGACCGCGCTGCGGCGCACCGTCGGTGAGGCCGACACCTTCGCCCTGCGTTTCGCCGACACCGGCGACGGCCCGTGCTGCCACCTCGCTCCGGACGCGGACGACTGGCCCCTGCACCGGGTCGACGTCAGCGGCGCCGACGATCCGGAAGCCGCCGCGTGGGCCCACGTCCGCGCCGATCTCGCGGCCCCCGTGGACCTGGACAAGGGCCCGCTGTTCGCCCACACCCTGCTGACCCTGGCCCCCGACCGGTTCCTCTGGCTGTTGAGAGCCCATCACCTCCTGCTCGACGGCTACAGCTACAAGCTCCTCGGGCGGCGCCTGGCCGAGACGTACAACGCCCTGGCCGAGGGGCGCGAGCCGGACCCCTGCGGCTTCGCGCCGGTGAGCCGGCTCCACGAGGAAGAGGCGGCCTACCGCGCCTCCGAGCGGTACGCCCGCGACCGCGACCACTGGGCGCGGCGCCTGGCCGGCCTGCCGGAGCCCGCCCGCCTCACCTCCCGTACGGCCGCCCCCACCGCGCCCTTCCTGCGCCGCACCGCCGAACTGACGCCCGCCGAGACCGAAGCCCTCGACGCCGCCGCGGCCCGCCTCGGCGTCCGGCGCACCGACCTGCTGACCGCCGCCACCGCCGCCTACCTGCACCGCATGACCGGCGCCGGGGACCTGGTGCTGGGCCTGGCCACCATGAGCCGGCTCGGCAGCGCCGCCCTGCGCACCCCCGGCACCGCCTCCGACGTCCTCCCGCTGCGCGTGGCCGCCGCCCCCGGCACGCCCCTCGCCGAGCTGGCGCGGGCCGTCGCCGGCGAACTGGAGGCGCTGCGCCGCCACCAGCGCTACCGGGGCGAGTTCCTCCGCCGCGACCTGGGCCTGCTGGGCACCGGACGCCGGCTGTACGGGCCGGTCCTCAACATCGTCCCGTTCGACGAGTCCCCGGTCTTCGGCGGACACCCCACCACCTGGCACCACCTGTCCGGCGGAGCCGTCGACGACCTCCAGATCTCGGTGCGCCCCGGCGCCCGCCCCGGCGGACTGTGGCTGGCCCTCGACGCCAACCCCGCCCTGTACGGGGAAGACGAACTCGCCCTGCACCGCGACCGGTTCCTCACACTGCTGCGTCGGCTGGCCGAGGCGGAGCCGACGACGCCGCTGCGCGACCTGGACATCCTGCTGCCGGGCGAACACCCCCGCGACACGCCCGTGCACACGTATCCGGTCGAGCGGACCCTCACGGAGCTGTTCGAGGAGCGGGCGGCGGCCGGGCCCGAGCGGACCGCCGTCACCTGCGGGGACGAACGGCTCACGTACGCCGAGCTCAACGCCGAGGCCAACCGCCTGGCCCGGCTGCTGACCGAACACGGCGCCGGCCCCGGCCGGGTGGTGGCGCTGGCCCTGGAGCGCGGCGTGCGGCTGCTGCCCGCCCTGCTGGCCGTCCTCAAGACCGGCGCCGCCTACCTGCCCCTGGACCCCGGCCACCCGGCCGAGCGGCTGCGGCTGGTCGTCGAGGACGCGGCCCCCGTCGTCCTCGTCACCGAGCGCGCCCACGCCCACCTCGCCCACGATGCCGTCCCCGTCGTCCGGTTGGACGACCCGGAGGTCGCGGCGGACCTCGCCCGCCGCCCCGCCACCGACCTGAGCGACGCCGACCGGAACGGGCCGGTGAGCCCGTCCGACACCGCGTACGTCATCCACACCTCCGGCTCCACCGGCCGCCCCAAGGGCGTGCCCGTCCCGCACGCGAACGTCGTACGGCTCTTCGCCGCCGCGTCCGCACACTTCGACTTCCGCCCCGACGACGTGTGGGCGCTGTTCCACTCCTACGCCTTCGACTTCTCCGTGTGGGAGATCTGGGGCGCCCTGCTGCACGGCGGCCGGGTCGTCGTCGTGCCGTACGCCGTCAGCCGCTCGCCGAGGGAGTTCCTGGAGCTGCTGCACCGCGAGGGCGTGACGGTCCTCAACCAGACGCCGTCCGCCTTCGAGCAGCTGATCGACGCCGACCTGGAACGGGCCGGGGACACCGGGGCGTTGCGCTACGTCGTCTTCGGCGGCGAGGCCCTGCGCCCCGCGCGGCTGCGCCCCTGGGCCGACCGGCACGGCCTGGACCGCCCGGCGCTGGTGAACATGTACGGCATCACCGAGACCACCGTGCACGTCACCCACCACCGCCTCACCCGCGCCGACCTGGACGATCCGCGCCGCGGCAGCGTCATCGGCACCCCGCTCGCCGACCTCCGCGTCCACCTGCTGGACGCCGCGGGTCGCCCGGTGCCGCCCGGCGCGACCGGCGAGATGTACGTCTCCGGCGCCGGCGTCGCCGCCGGATACCTGAACCGGCCCGAGCTGACCGCCGAACGCTTCCTCGACGACCCCTACGGCCCGCCCGGCACCCGCATGTACCGTTCGGGCGACCTGGCCCGGTGCCGCCCCGACGGCACGCTCGACTACGTCGGCCGCGCCGACGCCCAGGTGCAGCTGCGCGGCTTCCGCGTCGAACCCGGCGAGATCGAGGCCGTCCTCGCCGCCCATCCGGGCGTCGCCCGCGCCGCCGTCGTGCCCCGCCGCGCCGGCAGCGGTGCCCTGCACCTCGTCGCCTACACCGTCCCCGCGGGCGACGGACCCGTGGACCCCGCCGAACTGCGCGCCCACGCCGCCGCCCACCTGCCCGAGCACATGGTCCCGGCCGCCTGCGTCCCGGTGGACACACTGCCGCTGACCGCGAACGGCAAGCTCGACGCCCAGGCCCTGCCCGACCCCGACTTCACCGCCGCCGCGTCCGGCACCCGCCCCGCGACACCGGGACAAGCCCTGGTATGCGCCCTGTTCGAGGACGTCCTGAAACTGCCGCGGGACACCGTGGGAACCGACGTCAACTTCTTCGACCTGGGCGGCGACTCCCTCCTCGCCACCCGCCTGCTGGCCCGCCTGCGGCACGGGACCGGCGCCGAGATCCCCCTCACCGCCCTGTTCGATACGCCGACCCCGGCCGCCCTCGCCCGGCGGCTCGACGTACGGGCGGACGACACCCCGCCCCGGCCGGTCCTCGGCGACGCCGCACGCCCGCAGCGGGTGCCCCTGTCCTTCGCCCAGGAACGCATGTGGTTCCTGAACCGGCTCGACGAGGGAGCGGCCACCTACAACATCCCGCTCCTCGTCCCGGTCGGCGCCGGCCTCGACACCGAGGCGCTCCGGTCGGCCCTCGGCGACCTGGCCGACCGCCACGAGATCCTGCGGACGGTGATCGCCGAGCACGACGGCGTCCCCCACCAGCGCATCCTGCCGCCGGGGGAGCTGCGCCCGGTACTGCGGCACGTCGACTGCCCCGCCGCGGAGACCGCCGCCCACGTCACCGCCGCGCTGCGGCACCGCTTCGACCTCACCGCCGAAAGCCCCCTCACCGCCTGGCTGCTGGGCACCGGCAGCGAGCGGGTGCTGCTGTTCGTCCTGCACCACAGCGCGGCCGACGGCTGGTCGCTCGGCCCCTTCGCCGCCGACCTGAGCACCGCCTACGCGGCCCGCCGGGCCGGCCGGACACCCACGTGGACCCCGCTGCCGGCGCAGTACGCCGACTACGCGCTGTGGCAGCGCGCCCTGCTGGCCCCCGGACCGGACGGCCCGGGCCTGCTGGAGCGGCTCACCTCCCACTGGCGCACCGCGCTGGACGGCCTGCCCGAGGAGTGCACCCTGCCCGGCGACCGGCCGCGTCCCACCGCACCGCGCGGCGGCGGCGCCCACGTCGAGGCCACCGTCGACGCCGCCCTGCACCGCACCCTGCTGCGCCTCGCCGACCGCGAGGGCGCCAGCCTGTTCATGGTGCTGCACGCCGCCGTCGGCGCCCTGCTCACCCGCTGCGGCGCCGGCGAGGACATCGTCCTCGGCACCCCCGTCGCCGGCCGCACCGAACCCGCGCTGGATCCCCTGATCGGCCTGATCACCAACACCCTGGTGCTGCGCGCCGACACCTCGGGCGACCCCGCCTTCCGGGAGCTCCTCGCCCGGCTGCGCACCACCGACCTGGCCGCCCTCGACCACCAGGACCTGCCCTTCGACCGGCTGGTGGACGACCTCAACCCGCCCCGCACACCCGGCCGGCACCCCCTGTTCCAGGTGATGCTGGCCCTGCAGAACAACACACCCGCCGTCCTCGAACTCGACTCCACCCGAGCCGAGTTGCGGCCCACCGCCACCGGAACCGCCAAGTTCGACCTCTTCGTGGACGTCCTGGAACACCACACTCCCGAAGGCGCCCCCGACGGCCTGACCCTGCACGTCGAGTACGCCACCGACCTCTACGACGCCGGCACCGCCGAGGCGTTCACCCACGCCCTGCACGAGACCCTGCGCACGGTGGGCGCCGACCCCGGGACCCGCCTCGCGGAACTGCCCGCGCTCCCCGGGCGCACCCCCGCCCCGGCCGCGACCGACCCCGCGGAACTGGAGCACGCGGCCCTCGCCGTGCCCGGCATCCGCGACGTCCGCGCCCTGCCCGGCACCGACGGCACCCCACCGCGCCTGTACGTGGTGCCGGGGCGGGCGGACGCCGCCGAACGCGTCGAGGACGCCCTGGACCGCGCCGGCCACGACACCGTCCGCGTCACGGCGGTGAACGTGCTGCCCCGCGCGGCGGACGGAACCGTGGACACCGCGGCGCTGCGCGCCCTGCCCGCCGTCGACCGCACCGCGGCCGGGACCTGGCGGGAGCACCTGACCGCCCTCCCCGGCGTCACCACCGCCGAGGTGACGGCGGAGAACACCCCCGGGGAACTGGACCGCCGCCACGCCGGCCTGCCCGACCGCACCACGCGACCCGCCCCCGCCCGCACCGACCGCGCGTCCGCCGTCCCGGCGCTCAGCGAGGGCCCCGCCCTGACCGAGCCGTCCGTGCCGAGCTGGGCCGAGGCCCTGCGCCGCGCCGCCGAACGGGGCCGGGGCGACATCGTCCACGTCCACGCCGACGGCGGCGAACACCGGCGCACCTACGCCTCCCTGATCCCCGAGGCCTCCCGCGTCCTCGCCGGTCTGCGCCGGGCGGGCCTGCGCCCGGGCGACCGGGTCATCCTCCAGTGCGACGCCACCGAGGACTTCATCGCCGTGCTGTGGGGCTGCGTCCTCGGCGGCTTCGTCGCCGTCCCGCTGACCGTCCCCGTCTCCTACGACACCCCCTCGGCGGCGCTGACCAAACTGGAGGGCATCTGGCGGATGCTCGGCCGGCCCCAGGTCGTGTGCTCCGCCGGCCGTGAGGCCGGGCTGCGCGCCCTCGCCGCCCGGCAGGCCTGGCCCGACCTGCGGCTCACCACGGCCGACGCGCTGCGCGAGGCGCCCGAGGACCACGACTGGCACCCCGCCGGGCCGGACGACCTCCTGCTGATGCTGATGACGTCCGGCAGCACCGGCCTGCCCAAGGCGGTGCGGCTCACCCACCGCAACGTGCTGACCCGCTCCGCCGCCACCGAGCAGCTGAACGGGCTCGGCGCGGACGACGTCTCCCTGAACTGGATCCCGCTCGACCACGTCACCGGCGTGGTCATGTTCCACCTGCGGGACGTGTACCTGGGCTGCCGCCAGATCCACGCCCCCACCTCCTGGGTCCTCGAGGACCCGCTGCGCTGGATGGACCTCGCCGACCGGCACCGGGTCACCGTCACCTGGGCGCCCAACTTCGCCTTCGGACTCCTCGCCGAGCAGTCCCACCGCTTCACCGACCGCACCTGGGACCTGTCACCGATGCGGCTGGCGATGAACGCCGGCGAGGTCGTCGTCGCCCAGGCCGCCCGCAGGTTCCTGCACGCGCTGAAGCCGTTCGGCCTGCCGCAGCACGTGATGCACCCCGGCTGGGGCATGTCCGAGACCTGCTCCGTGGTGACCGATGCCGTCCTGCCCGGCGAACCCGACGCCACCGAGGGCGCCTTCGTCAGCTGCGGCCGGCCCTACCCGGGGTTCGCCATGCGGGTCGTCGACGAGCAGGGCACCCTCCTGAAGGAGGACGAGGCCGGCCGGCTCCAGGTCCGCGGCACCTCCGTGACCGGCGGCTACCACGACAACGCGGCGGCCAACGCGGAGGCGTTCACCGAGGACGGCTGGTTCGACACCGGCGACCTGGCGTTCCTGCGGGACGGCGAGCTGTACATCACCGGCCGCGCCAAGGACGTCATCATCGTCAACGGCGTCAACCACTACAGCCACGAGATCGAGTCCTGCGTCGAGGAACTGCCGTACGTGGAGCGGAGTTTCACCGCCGCGGTCGCGGTGCGCACCGACCCGTCGTCGCCCACCGACGAACTGGCCCTGTTCTTCCACCTCACTCCCGAAGCCGCCGCCGAACCGGCCGGCGCCCTCCGCGAGATCGCCGGCAAGGTCACCCGGGAGATCGGCGTCAGCCCCTCCTTCCTGATCCCGGTCGCGCGGGACGCCGTGCCCAAGACCGAGATCGGCAAGATCCAGCGCACCAAGCTGCGCAAGGGCTTCGAGGCGGGCGACTTCGACGACGAGGTCCGCCGGACCCAGATGCTGCTGGGCACCGCCACGACCGTCCCCGACTGGTTCCTGCGACCGGTGTGGCAGCGGACGGAACACCCCGGTGCCCCTGCGACGGCGTCCGGCCGGCACACCCTCGTCCTGGCGGGCGGCGACCCCCGGGCCGGAAAGCTCGCGGAACGGCTCGCCGACGCGCTGCGGTCCGCCGGCGGCCTGTGCACGGTGGTCGGCGAGGCAGCGTCGTACGCCCGGCTCGACGCCGCGCACTACAGGGTGCGGCCCGCCGAGGAAGCCGACTACGGCGTGCTGCTGGGGCAGTTGGAGCACGACCAGCGGCCGGTCGACGCCGTCCTCCACATCGACGGGCTGCGCGGCACGGAGGATCCGGAGACGGCACCGGACGACACGACCGGCGCGGAGCGACTGCTCGCGTTCGCCCGCGCCCTCACCACCCGGCCCGGACGGCAGCGTCCCGTCGACCTCGTCCACGTGACGGCGGGTGCCCAGGCCGTGCGCCCCGGCGACCGCCCCTCCCCGGCCCACGCCATGGCGGGCGCGCTCCTCAAGTCACTGGCCGAGGAGTCCGGTTGGCTGCGTGCCACGCACCTCGACCTCGCACCGGACGAGGGCGCGGACCCGCTGCCCGTCCTGCTGGCCGAGGCGACGGTCACCGCGGACGGCGCGGAGGTGGCGTACCGCGACGGGCACCGGTACGTACGCCGCCTCGCCCCCCTGTCCGACACCCCGTCCCGCGTCGAGCCGTCCGCCCACGACGGCTTCACCCTGCTCACCGGCGGACTGGGCGGCGTCGGCGTCGAGATCGCGGCGCACCTGCTCCGCACCCCCGGCACCCGGCTGCTGATCGTGGGCCGCACACCGGCAGCCGAGGCCGCCGTTCCGGCGCGGCTGAGCGAGCTGGGCGAGGTCCGCTACGCCCGCGCCGACGTCACCGACGAACGCCAGGTGCGGGCCGCGGTGGAGGCCGCCGCCGAGGCGTGGGGCGTGCCCCTGGGGTCGGTGCTGCACCTGGCCGGCACGTTCGTGGAACGGCCCGTGGGGGAGCTGGACGCCGCCACCTGGCGCCGGGCGCTGGAGGCCAAGGTGCGCGGCGCGTGGACGCTGCACCGGCTCACCGCCGACCACCCGGTCGGTTCCTTCGTCACCTTCTCCTCGGTGAACGGCTTCTTCGGCGGCGCCATGAACGCCGCCTACGCCGCCGCCAACGCCTACCTGGACGCCCTCGCCCACCACCGCCGCGCCCTCGGCCTGCCCGCGCAGTCCCTGGCCTGGAGCATGTGGCGCGAGCGCGGCATGAGCCGCGGCTACGGGCTCACCGCGCTCACCGAGGCCCGCGGCTACCGGCTGCTCGACGTCCCCGCCGCGCTGCGCTCCTTCGACCTGGCCCGCTCCCTGGACGAGCCGCACCTGCTGATCGGCGCCGACCGCACCGCCCCCTGGGTCCGCAGCCACGTCGTGGCCCCCGTGCGGCAGGTGCGGCGCCTGGCCGCGCGCGTCGGTCTGGAGGACGGCACCGACCTGGGTGCCCTGTACCGCGCGGCGGCCGACGGCGCCCGCGCGGCCGGCCTGTCCGACGCGTGGACACTGCGCTCGGCGGGCACCACAGCACGCCCGGACGAGACGGAGACGGGAGAGGACCCGCGGCGGCTGGAGCACCGGCTCGCCGAGGTGTGGTGCGGCGTCCTGGGACGCGACCGGGTGGGCCGGGACGAGAACTTCTTCGACCTGGGCGGCAACTCCCTGCTCCTGGTCACCGCCCGGACCGCCGTCAACCGCGCCTTCGGCACCGACCTGTCGGTGGTCGACCTGTTCGCGCACCCCACCGTCCGGGACCTCGCCCGCCACCTGTCGGAACGCGGCGCCGCCCCGGCGGCGGACGCCGAACCGTCACCCCGGCCGGAGGCCGGCGGCGGCCTGGACCACGCCAGGGAACAAGCACAGCGCCAGCGCGCCGCCCGCGCGCGCCGCGCCGCACGGCACGGGAAGGACCGGGGCCGTGCGTGAACCCACCGGGCCGGGCCGGAACGAGACGAAGTCCCCGCACGACACCACCGAGCCGGGAGAGGACGAGGCACAGGCCGTGCACGACACCACCACACCCCATGACGAGGACCTCCCCGCCGTCGCCGTCATCGGCATGGCGGGCCGCTTCCCCGGCGCCGACGACCTCGACGCCTTCTGGGAGAACCTCGCGGCCGGCCGGGAGGCGATCCGGCCCGTCACCGACGAGGAGTTCCTCGCCGCGGGCGGCGACCCGCGCGACCTGGAAGACCCGGCACTGGTCCGGATGGCGTCGGTCGTCGAGGGCATCGACCGCTTCGACTCCGGCTTCTTCGGCTACAGCCCCGCCGAGGCCGCCGTCGTCGACCCGCAGCAGCGGCTGCTGCTGGAGACGGCCTACCACGCCCTGGAGGACGCCGGCTGCCTCGGCGGGGACCGTACGGGCGAGGCGTTCGGCGTGTACGCGGGCGCGGGCGACAGCCGCTACTACCCGGCCCACGTGTACCCGCGCTTCGCCGGGCAGCCCGGCTCGGTGGCGCTCGTCCACGCGGCCACCGCCAACTCCCTCGGCACCCTCGCCACCCGCGTCTCCTACGAACTGGGCCTCACCGGCCCGAGCGTGTCGCTCCAGACGGCCTGCTCCACCGCGCTGGTCGCCGTGCACACCGCCTGCCAGGACCTGCTGGACCACCGCTGCGACACCGCGCTCGCCGCCGCCGTCTCCCTCAACCCCTCCGCCGTCCTCGGCTACCGCCACGTGCCCGACGGGCCGTTCTCGCCCGACGGCCACTGCCGCGCCTTCGCCGCGGACGCCGCCGGCACCTCCTCCGGCGACGGTGTGGGAGCCGTCGTGCTCAAACGGCTGGAGGACGCCCTCGCCGACGGCGACCGCATCCGCGCCGTCATCCGCGGCAGCGCCGTCAACAACGACGGCCGCCGCAAGGTCGGCTTCAGCGCGCCCAGCGCCCCCGGACAGACCGAGGTCGTCCTCGCCGCCCAGGCCCAGGCGGAGGTCGACGCCGGCACCATCGGCCTGGTCGAGGCGCACGGCACCGCCACGAAACTCGGCGACCCGATCGAGGTGTCCGCCCTGACGGAGGCGTTCCGGCAGAGCACGCAACACACCGGATTCTGTGCGCTCGGCTCGGTCAAGACCAACATCGGCCACCTCGGAGCCGCCGCCGGCATCGCCGGACTCATCAAGGCGGTCCTGGCCCTGGAACACCGGCAGATCCCGCCGAGCCTGCACTTCGACCGCCCCAACCCGCTCATCGACTTCGACACGAGCCCCTTCCGCGTGCCCACCGCCCTGGAGGACTGGCCCGCGGGCGACCACCCCCGCCGCGCCGCCGTCAGCGCCTTCGGCATCGGCGGCACCAACGCCCACGTCGTCCTGGAGGAGGCCCCGCCCGCCGCCCCCGCCGCGCCGCGCCCGCCCGAGGACGACCGCCGCCTGGTGCTGCCCCTGTCCGCCCGTACCGCCGGTGCCCTGCGCGGCCAGGCCGAGGCACTCGCCCGGCACCTCGAACGCCGCCCGGAACTGCGGCTGGACGACGTGGCCCACTCCCTGCGCACCGACCGGCCCGCCCTGCGCCACCGGCTCACCGTCACGGCGGCCTCCCGCGACGAGGCCCTCGACGCGCTGCGCTCCGCCGCCCCCCTCACCCCGCCGCTCTCCGACGAGCCGGCCCGCGTGGCGTTCCTGCTGCCCGGCGGCGGCACCCAGTACCCCGGCATGGGAGCGGAGCTGTACCGCGACCACACCGTGTACCGCGACACCGTCGACGAGTGCGCCCGCGTCCTGCGGCCCGTCCTCGGCGCCGACCTGCGCACCGCCCTCTTCGAGGAACGGCGGCCCGACGACATCTCCGCCTTCCTCGGGCTCGTGGTCACCGAGTACGCCCTGGCCCGCACGCTCATCGAGTCGGGCGTGCGCCCCGACGCGCTGATCGGCCACTCGCTCGGCGAGTACACGGCGGCCTGCCTGGCCGGCGTCATCGACCTGGCGGACATGCTGCCCCTGGTCACCGAACGCATCCGGCTCATCAGCTCCGCAGGCGGGGCCACCGTCGGCGTCGCCGCCCCGGCCGAGGAGATCCGGCCGCTGCTCGACGACGAACTGTCCCTGGCCGCCGTCAACGGCCCCCAGGCATGCACCGTCGCCGGACACCTCGACGCCGTCACCCGCTTCGAGGCCGAACTCACCCGCCGGAACGTGCCGTTCCGCCGCCTGCGCATCCCCGTCGCGGCCCACTCCCACGTCCTGGACCCGGTCCTGCCGGCCTACGAGACCCACCTCCGCCAGGTCACCCTGCGCCCCCCGCGCATCCCGTACGTCACCAACGTCACCGGCACCTGGGCCACCGACGCCCAGGCCACCTCCGTACGGCACTGGATCGACCACACCCGCGACACCGTGCGGTTCGCCGACGGCATCACCGCCCTCTGGGACCGCATGCACCCCGTCCTGGTGGAGATCGGGCCGGGCGACACCCTGACCAAGCTGGCCACCGGCCGGCTCGCCGACGAGGCACCGGTGACCGTGACCACCATGCGGCACGCCAAGGCCGAGGCGTCCGACGGGTTCGTCCTCGCCGAGGCGCTGGGACGGCTGTGGAGCGCGGGCGTGGACAGCGCCCTGCCCCCCGTGCCGGGCGCACCCCGGCGGGCACCGCTGCCCCCGTACGCCTTCGAACGCCGGCGCCACTGGATCGACGCCCCCGGCGCCCGGACCGGCCCCGCCGCCTCCGACGACACCCCGGCCGCGACGGACACCGGTCCCGGCCTCGCCCCGCGGCCCCGGCTGACGACCGAGCACGTACCGCCGCGCACCGACCGCGAACAGGCGGTGACCCGGCTCTGGGAGGAGACCCTGGGAATCGGCGGCATCGGCCTGCACGACAACTTCTTCGACCTCGGCGGCGACTCCATGCGCGCCGTGCTGCTGGCGGGCCGGCTCCGACAGGCCGGCGTCCTCGACGTCCCGGCGGCGACCCTGCTGGCCGCGCCCACGGTGGCCGGGGTCCTCGCCTCCGCCGACGAACCGGACGGGACCACCACGGGGAAGGCGCGGACCGCGCTGAGCCCGCTGCTGCCGCTGCGCGCCGAAGGCACCGCCACGCCCCTGTTCTGCGTCCACCCCGGCGCGGGCGTGTCCTGGCGCTACACGGGCCTGCTGCCCCACCTCGGCGGCGACCAGCCCGTCCACGGCATCCAGGCGGCCGGCCTCGACGGCACCACCCCGCCCGCGCCCGACGCCGCCGCCATGGTCGCCCACTACCTCGACCTGGTGCGCCGGGTGCAGCCGCACGGCCCGTACCGGCTGCTGGGCTGGTCCTACGGCGGATTCGTCGCACACGCCATGGCCTGCGCCCTCCAGCGCGACGGCGAGCGGGTCGAACTCCTCGCCATGCTCGACGCACCCCAGCCGCACGGCACCGCCCACGACCCCGACGCGGCCGAACGCCAGGTGGCGGCCCTGCTGTCCCGGGTGGCCGGACTCCCCGTCGACCCCGGCGCGGCACCCCCGGACGTCGACACCGTCCTGGACCGGATCGACGCCCGGGTCACGGCCGACCCGTCGAGTTCCCCCGTCACCCGCGCCGAGGCCGCCGCCATCGCCGCCGTCATGCGCAACAACCTGCGCATCGCACCCCAGTTCACCCCCGGCGTCTTCCGGGGCGACGTGCTGTTCTTCAGCGCGGCCGAGGAGGAACCCACGGACTTCCCGGCCGACCTGGCGGTGCTGCCCGGCAAGGCGGACAGCTGGCGGCCCCACGTCGACGGCACCCTGCACGACCACCAAGTGCCGTGCGGACACTACGAGATGACCGAACCCGATCCGATCGCCCGCATCGGCGAGACGGTCGCCAAGGCCCTGCGCGGCCTCGCCGGCTGAACAGGCCTCCCCTTGAGCACCCTTGAGCACACGTTGAGGAGAACCAGCGTGAGAGCGACCCAGGAACTCTACGAACTCGGCGACGCGCCCGAGATCGGCACCGCACCCCGGCGGATGTACGCCTCGCTGATCCGCCGTGAGCGCTACGGACAGCCCGTCGACGCCTTCCGGACCGAGGTGGTCGACGTCCCGCCCGTGGGCCGCGGACAGGTCCTGGTGAAGGTGATGGCCGCCGGAATCAACTACAACAACGTCTGGGCGGCTCTGGGTTCGCCGCTCGACGTGATCGCCGCCCGGCAGAAGGCGGGCGCCACCGAGGACTTCCACATCGGTGGCTCCGACCTGTCCGGGATCGTGTGGGCGGTCGGCGAGGACGTGCGCGGGGTGAGGCTCGGCGACGAGGTCGTCGTCCTCGCCAACCGCTGGGACGAGAAGGCCGACGACATCCGCCTCGGCGGCGACCCCACCTGGTCCACCAGCCAGCGGGTGTGGGGGTACGAGGAGAACTACGGCTCCTTCGCCCAGTTCGCCGTCGTCGACGACTACATGTGCCACCCCAAGCCCGCCCGGCTGTCCTGGGCGGAGGCCGCCTGCTACATGGCGACCGCGGCCACCGCCTACCGTCAGCTCTTCGGCTGGCCGCCGCACACGGTGCGCCCCGGCGACCCGGTGCTGATCTGGGGCGGCGCCGGCGGCCTCGGCTGCATCGCCATCCAGCTCGTCCGGCACGTCGGCGGCATCCCCGTCGCGGTCGTCTCCAGCGAGGAACGCGGCGAGTTCTGCCTCAAGCTGGGCGCCGAGGGCTTCATCGACCGGCGCCGGTTCGACCACTGGGGGCGGCTGCCGGACACCTCCGACGAGGCGGCGATGGGCCGCTGGCTGTCGGGGGCCCGCGCCTTCGGGCGGGCCTTCTGGGAGGTGCTCGGCGAGCGCCGCAGCCCGCGCATCGTGCTGGAGCACTCCGGCGCCGACACCGTCCCCACCTCCCTGTACCTGTGCGACAACGGCGGCATGGTCGTCCTGTGCGGCGGCACCACCGGCTACAACGGCGACGTCGACCTGCGGTTCCTGTGGATGCGGCAGAAGCGCCTGCAGGGCTCGCACGTCGCCACCGCCCGCGAGGCACGTGAGGTCACCCGGCTGATCGACCAGGGCATCATCGACCCATGCCTGTCCCGCACCTTCGATTTCGACGAGATAGGCCTCGCCCACCAGCTCATCCACGACAACCGGCACCCGGCGGGGAACATGGCCGCACGGGTGGGCGACCGGGGATGAGGGACGGGACGGCGGTGCGCGGGGCCGGGTGATTCGCGCACCGCCGGAGGGGTACCTGCGGCGGGGTACGACGCACGTGTACTCACGGGAGGTACCCCATGGGCAAGCTGGGCGACATGATGAACAAGGCCAAGCAGATGGCCAAGGGCCACCCCGACCAGGCCGACAAGGGCGTCGCGGGCGCCGAGCGAGCGGTCGACCGGCGGACGGGCGACAAGTACGACGCCCAGACCGACAAGGCCGCCGACACGGCGCGGCGCTCCTACCGGGACGGCGGTACACCGGAGCGCTGACCCGGCACGAACGGCTTCCCCCTCCCCAGGGACGATGCTCGGGGGAGGGGGAAGCCCATGATGAGCCGCGGGCGCCGGCCGGCCCGAGTACACCGACCGCCGGCAGCGGACGCGGCGCGGCCACGTCACCGTCCGCCGCCGCGCGCGCTCACACCCGCAGCAGCTTCTTGACGATCTTCCCGGCGGGATTGCGCGGCACCTGCTCGATGAACTCCACCCGTCGCGGGCGCTTGTACGGGGCGAGCAGCCCCGCGACGTGCGCGAGCAGCGCCGCCGCGTCCGCTTCCGCGTCCGGCTCCGGAACCACGTACGCCAGCGGCACCTCGCCGTAGTCCTCGTCGGGCATTCCGACGACCGCCGCGTCCCGGACCGCCGGGTGGGTCATCAGGGCGCGCTCGATCTCCGAGGGGTAGACGTTCTGACCCGCGCGGATGATCACGTCCTTCGTGCGGTCCACCAGGCTGATGCGGCCCTCGTCGTCCATGAAGCCGAGGTCGCCCGTCCTGATCCAGCCGTCGAGGGTGATCTCACGGGTGGCCTCCGGGTCGTTCCAGTAGCCCCGCATGACGCCCGGCCCGCGCACCACGATCTCCCCGGTCTCGCCGGGCGGCAGCTCCCGGCCGCCCTCGTCCACCGCGCGGGCGGACATGCCCGGCACGACCCGCCCGCACGGGATACGGACGGTGACGTCCCCGGGGGCGGGGTGCTCGTCGGGGCCGAGCGTGACGAACGGGCCGCCCACCTCGGTCATGCCGTACACCTGCCGGAAGCCGCAGCCGAGCCGTTCGACCGCCTCCGCGTAGACGTCGAGCGGCATGGGGGCGGCCCCGTACAGGACCTCCCGCAGGGAGGACAGGTCGGCACGGTGGGACGCCCGGGCCTGCAGCATGAAGCGCAGCATCTGCGGCACCAGCCACATGTGCGTGGCGCGGTGCCGCTCCACCGCGGACAGCGCCCGCTGCGGGGTGAAGCCGGGCATCAGCACGACCGTCGCGCCGGCCGCCAGGTAGGTCAGCGACACGACCATGCTGCCGTGGTACAGCGGGCAGCAGTTGACCATGACGATGTCGTCGGTGGGGCGGGCCATCACCAGCCAGCCCAGGGCGATGGCCCGGAACGACGCGCTGTCGACGGTGACGCCCTTGGCCTGCCCGGTGGTCGCCGAGGTGTGCAGCACGGCGATCGGGTCGGTGTCGGCGACGTCCGGCAGGTCCCGTTCGGTGGCCAGGGTGCCCAGCGCCGCGAAGGCGGGTTTGTCGAGGGCCAGCCGGATCCGTACCGACGCCGGCAGTTCGGTGTGCCGGTCCAGCAGCTCGGACTCACCGAGGACCGCCACCGCGCCGACGCGCTCGACGATCCCGGCGACCTCGGGCTCGGCCAGGCTGTGGTTCAGCGGCACGAACAGCGCGCCGAGCCGGGCCAGCGCGAAGTAGCTCTCCAGGACCTCGATCCGGTCCTTGGAGAGCACGGCGACCCGGTCACCCCGCTCGATGCCCAGGTCGGCCAGCCCGCGTGCCAGTTCCAGCGTGCGGTCGTGGAACTCGGCCCAGGTGACGCTGCGTTCCTCGTCGACCAGCGCGGTCCCGCCGGGCCGGCACTGACGGTTGCGTTCCAGCAGTTGCGTCAGCCACATCACGCACCGCCGCTCGCACCGGCGACCGCGTGCTCGGCCACGAAGCGCTCGTAGTCGCCGATCGTGCGCAGCTCCTCCATGTCCCGGGCGGTGATCTCCACGCCGAGCCGCTGCTCGACCAGGAGGACGAGGCGCACCAGGTCCCCGGAGTCGATGCCACTGGCGGCCAGGTCGACGTCGTCGCCGACCTGGTCGGCGTACTCGGCCGTACCGGTGAGTTCGACCAGCAACTCCCTGATGGTGCTCATGGTTTCCCCTTTCGCCTCGGCGTGCCGGCCGCCGCGCGGTGTTACGACTGTCACCCCCTGAAGAGGCGGGTGCGGCCCGGTCCCACTCCCCGGGCCGGTCCGTGAGCTTTGTCACGCGCCCGAACCTCGCGCGGCGGGGATAGCGGGGCCGCCCGCCCGGCCTCTTACCGCAACGAAGCCACCCGCTCCGCCCGCCCCCCGCGGGCGGTCCCGAGCCGAAGGAGTGATGCGCGTGCCCAGGCAGCCGGTACGGGTCAGGACCCCGGGACGGTGCCCGCAGCACGGCACCGCCGCGGCGGTCACCGGACGCCCGGGCGGTACCCGGTGAGCGCCTCGGCCACCACCGCCCCCGCGGACGAGGACGAGCTGCTCGCCCGTTTCGACGCGCTCGTCGCCGGCGGCGGGACGATCGAATCGCGCGACTGGATGCCCGACGGATACCGCCGCATGCTGGTCCGCCAGATCGCCCAGCACGCCCACTCCGAGATCATCGGCATGCAGCCGGAGGGCGCCTGGCTCACCCGCGCCCCGTCCCTGCACCGCAAGTCGGTCCTCCTCGCCAAGGTCCAGGACGAGGCCGGTCACGGCCTGTACCTGTACTCCGCCGCCGAGACGCTCGGCGTGGACCGCGCCGACCTGCTGGACGCCCTGCACCACGGCCGGCAGCGCGCCTCCGCCACCTTCAACCACCCCGCGCTGACCTGGGCGGACACCGGGGCCATCGCCTGGCTGACGGACGGTGCCGCCGTCATCAACCAGGCGCCCCTGTGCCGCACCTCCTACGGGCCGTACGCCCGGGCGATGCGCCGCGTCTGCCAGGAGGAGGCCTTCCACGTGCGGCAGGGCTACGACCTGATGCGCGCCCTGTGCGAGGGGACGCCGCAGCAGAAGGAGATGGCGCAGGACGCGGTGAACCGCTGGTGGCTGCCGGCCGTGGCGCTGATGTTCGGGCCGCCCGACACCGAGGCGGGCGGCGCCGACGCGCGGACCGCCGCGCTGGGCGCCGCGGTCTCCCGCCGCGCGATCGCCTGGGGCATCAAGCGCCACACCAACGACGAACTGCGCCAGCGCTTCGTCGACAGTTGCGTGCCCCAGGCCGAACGCCTCGGCCTGACGCTGCCCGACCCGGCGATCCGCTGGAACGAGGAACGCGGCCACTACGACTTCACCCCGGTCGACTGGGACACCTACCGCGAGGCGCTGGGCGACGACACCCACTGGGCGCGGCAGCGGATCGCGCACCGCAGGGCCGCGCACGAGGACGGCGCCTGGGTCCGCCGGGCCGCCGCCGCGTACGCCGCCCGGACGGACACGACGACAGGAGGGGACGCATGAGCGGGGCACCGGAGGGCGCGCCGGCGTCCTGGGAGGTCTTCCTGCGGGCCCGCCGGGGCCTGGCCCACCAGCACGCGGGGTCGGTGCGCGCGGCCGGCCCGGACGCGGCGCTGGCCGCCGCCCGCGACCTGTACACCCGCCGGGGCGACCCCCTGTCGCTGTGGGTGGTCCGATCCGACGCCGTGCACACGGTCTCCCCGGACGAACGCGACGCGTACTTCGCGGGCGCCCGCCACAAGCCGTACCGCCACACCGAGCACTACGCGCCGCTGACCGAGAAAGGCCCCGAAGGTGAGCACCACGAGTGACCTCCCGGCGGTACGCCCGGGCACCCCGCCGGGCGAAGGGCCGTCCACCGAGCCCGACCTGGCCCGCCATCTCCTGCGCCTCGGCGACGACGCCCTCGTCCTCGGGCAGCGCCTGTGCCAGTGGATCACCCGCGCGCCGACCGTCGACGAGGACCTGGCCCTGTCCAACATCGCCCTCGACCTCATCGGCCACGCCCGCGCCCTGTTCACCCGGGCCGGACGGCTCGACGGAACCGGCCGCACCGAGGACGACCTCGCCTACGGCCGCTCGGAACGCGAGTTCACCAACGCCCTGCTGACCGAACTCCCCAACGGGGACTTCGCGACGACCGTGGCCCGGCAGCTCGCCTACACCCACTACGCCGTCCTGTACTACGAGGCGCTCGCGCACCGCGCCGACCCCGAACTCGCCGCGTTCGGGGCGCGCGCCGCCAAGGAGGTCGCCTTCCACCGGCTGCACGCGGACCGCTGGACGGTGACCCTGGGACGCGGCACCGAGGAGAGCGCCCGCCGCATGCGGCACGGCCTGGAACGGGTGTGGCCGTACACCGGCGAACTCTTCGAGGAGGACGACGTACTGCGCCGTCTGGCCGCCTCCGGCACCGTGCCCTCACCGGCGCCTCTGCGCGAGACGTGGCTCGACCGGGTCACCGGCGTCGTCACCGGGGCGGGACTCACCGTGCCCACGCCCACCTGGTCGGCCACGGGAGGCCGCTCGGGCCTGCACACCGAGGAGTTCGGCCCGCTGATCGCCGAACTGCAGTCGGTACGACGGCAGTTCCCCGGAGGTGCCTGGTGAACGGGCCCGCACCGTCCACGGCCCGCCGCTCCGCCGAGGAGGTGCGCGAGCGGGTGGAGGCGCTTCCGGACCCGGAACTGCCGGTGATCGGCCTGGGCGACCTCGGCGTGGTGGGCTCCGTCGCCCCGGGCGCCGACGGCGTACTGGAGGTGGAGATCACGCCCACCTACCTGGGCTGCCCCGCGCTGCCCGAGATCACCGCCGCCGTACGGGAGGTCCTGGCCGACTGCGGCCACCCCGAGGGCCGCGTCCGGCAGGTCCTGACACCGCCCTGGACGACGGACCGCGTCACCCCCGAGGGACGGCGCAAGCTCGCCGCGCACGGCATCGCCCCGCCCGTGTCCCCGGCCCCCGCCGGCCCGGTCACCGTCGAACCGGTCGCGGTGCCCTGCCCGCACTGCGGCTCACGGGCCACCCGGCCGCACAGCCTCTTCGGGCCCTCCCGCTGCCAGTCGGTGCTGTGGTGCACGGCGTGCCGCGAGCCCTTCCCCCACCTGACCGCGCTGTGAGGCACACCGTGGACACCGCCACCATCCCGCCCGCTCCCCTCGACGGGGTACCGGCCGGCCCGCCCCGCCGCACCGGCTGGCACCCGCTGGAGGTCACCGAGGTCCGGCACCTGACCGCCGACACGGTGGCCGTCACCCTGGACGTGCCCGCCGCACTGCGCGACGTCTTCACCCACCACCCCGGCCGGCACGTCACCGTTCGGCACCGCCGGGCCGGCGCCGCACTGCGCCGCAGCTACTCGCTCTGCCCGCCACCGCACGCCCCCGAGACGCTCCGCCTGGTGATCAAACGGTCCGGCCCCGGCGGTTTCGGCGAGCACGCCACTACCCGGCTCGCACCCGGCGACCACCTCGAACTCTCCCCGCCCACCGGGACCTTCGCCCTGCCGGAGCTGCCCGGCGCCCACCACGTCCTGCTCGCGGGCGGCACCGGCATCACCCCCCTGGCCCCGATGGCCGCCCACGCGCTGCGCCGGGACCCGGCCTGCCGCGTCAGCCTCGTCCACTCGGTCCGCACCTCCGCCGACGCCCTGCTGGCCGACGAGGTGGCCGAGCTGAAGGACGAGTTCGTCGACCGCCTCACCGTCCTGTACGTGCTGACCCGTGAGGACCCGCGGAGCGGGGGCGGCCCGCTCGCGCGGCGGCTGGACACGGCCGGGCTGCGCCGCCTGCTGGCGGCCGTGGACGCCCGTCCCGGCCCGGACACCACGTTCGCCCTGTGCGGACCGCCCGGCCTCGTCGACACCGCACGGCGGGTCCTGGCCGACGAGGGAGCCGATCCGTCGCTCGTCCGCTGGGAACTGTTCACGTCCGACGACACGGCACCGCGGCCACCGGAGACGACCGGGCCGCCACCGAAGAGGACCGGACCGGCACCGGAGACGGGGGAGACCCGGGTCACCGCCCTGCTCGACGGGCGCCCCCGTGCCACCACCGTCCTGCCGCACGACCCTGCCCTCCTCGACGCGCTGCTGCGCGCCCACCCCGACGTGCCGTACGCCTGCCGTGAGGGCGTGTGCGGCAGCTGCCGCGCGAAGGTCCTGTCCGGGCAGGTGACGGCGGACCGCCAGCACGCCCTGGACGAGCGGGACCGCGCCACCGGCTACACCCTCGTCTGCCGGGCCCGGCCGCGCACCCCCGAGATCACCCTCGACTTCGACGCCTGACCCGTACGCCCGACAGCGAAGGAGACCCACGATGACCGCCACCGCCCGCCACGCGGGGAAGACCGCCCTGGTCACCGGAGGCAGCCGGGGCATCGGCAGAGCCGTCAGCCGCCGTCTCGCCCGCGAGGGCGCCCTGGTGGCGGTCCACTACGGCCACGACCTGACGGCCGCCGAACGCACCGTCAAGGAGATCGAGGCCGACGGCGGCCGTGCCTTCCCCGTACACGCCGAACTCGGTGTCCCCGGCGACGCCGACACCCTGTGGTCCGCCTTCGACCGGGCCCTGGCGGAGCAGGACGCCCCGGAGGGCCTGGACATCCTCGTCAACAACGCGGGCATCACCCTCCCGCGTCCGCTCGCCCAGGTGACCGAGGCCGACTACGACCGCGTCTTCGCGATCAACACCAAGGCACCGTTCTTCATCATCCAGCGCGGACTGGACCGCCTGCGGGACGGCGGCAGGATCGTCAACATCTCCTCCGTCGCGACCCGCGTCGCCTTCCCGGCGATCGTCTCGTACACCATGACCAAGGCCGCCCTCGACTACCTCACCCTCTCCCTCGCCCAGGAACTGGGCCCCCGGGGCATCACCGTCAACGCCGTCGCACCCGGCTACACCGAGACGGAGATCAACCCCACCCTCGCCGTCCCGGAGATCCGCCGCCGCTACTCCGAGGCTTCCACCTTCGGCCGGCTCGGCGACCCGGCGGACATCGCCGACGTCGTCTCCTTCGTCGCGAGCGACGACGCCCGCTGGGTGACCGGCCAGTGGATCGACGCCTCCGGCGGCGCCCACCTCGGTGTGTGACCCGTCCGCGCCCCTAGGAGATGCGATGAACGACCGCACGTCCGCCCTCGACGAGCCGGTGACGGACGACGCCCTGACCCGGCCCTTCGCGGGCGCCAGCCCCTACGACACCTACGTGCACGCGTCCGTCCTCAACTCGCTGCAGCACCCGCTCACCGAGGCCCCGGACGAGATGGGGTTCCTCGTCACCACCCAGGTGATGGAGCTGTGGTTCACCCTGATCGTGCACGAGTGGCGCACGGCCCGGGTCGCCTTCGCCAAGGACGACCTGCCCGCGGCCATGGACGCGCTGGAGCGCAGCCGCCGCGCGCTGAGCGCCCTGGGCGGCTCCTGGGCGCCCATCGCCGCACTCACGCCCGCCCAGTTCAACGGCTTCCGGGCCGCGTTCGGCCAGGCGTCGGGCTTCCAGTCGGCGATGTACCGCCACATGGAGTTCCTCCTCGGCGACAAGTCCGCCGGGCTGCTGCGCGCCCACCGCGGCGACCCGGCCGTCCACGAGGCGCTCGCCGAGACCTACCGCGAACCGTCCCTGTATGACGAGGTGCTGGCCTACCTCCACCGCCAGGGCCTGCCCGTCCCGCACCACGTCCGCGAGCGGGACGTGACCAGCCCCTACACCGGCGACCCCGGGGTCGTGGAGGTCTGGCGGCACGTCTACGCCGGACCGCGGCACCACCCCCACCTGGCGCTCGGCGAACTGCTCACCGACATCGCCGAACTCGTCACCCGCTGGCGGTTCGACCACGTCCTGGTGGTCCGCCGCGCCATGGGCGCCAGACCGGGCAGCGCCGGCTCCGCCGGACTGGCCTGGCTGGAGCAGCGGGCGGCCCGCCCGGTCTTCCCCGAGCTGTGGGAGGCGCGCGGTGACGTCTAGGGCGATCTCCGCCTTCGCCGCCGAGGAGGAGCGGCGGGTCCTGAGCCTGAAGCCGGTGCTGGCACCGGTGCACGGCCGCTACGGCGACCACCCCCACCAGTCCTACGACGCCTGGCCGTCCGACGACCCCGGCGCCCCGCTGGTCGTCCTGCTGCACGGCGGCTACTGGCGCTACGACCGGATGCACCTCACCCCCTTCGCGGCCTACCTCTCCCAGCAGGGCTTCGACGTCCTGCTCCCCGGCTTCCGCCGGTCCGGCGGCGCGGGCGGCCACCCCGAGACCTTCGACGACGTCGCCCGCATCGTGGACACCCTGCCCCAGGGCCGGCCCTACGTCCTCGCGGGCCACTGCTCCGGCGGCCACCTGGCGCTGTGGTGCGCCGCCCGGGGACTGCTGCCGCCCGGCTCGCGCTGGCACACGCGCACCCTGCCGACGAGCGTGCTCGCCCTCGCGCCGATCACCGACCTCACCGCCACCCGCCGCGACGGCCTCAGCGACGACGCCGCCCTGCAACTCCTGGGCGGGGAGGAGCACTTCGACCGGCGGCTGCCCGAGGTCGACCCCCTCACCCTGCTGCGGGACGCCGGCACCACCGGCGTTCCCACCGTGCTGCTGCACGGCGCCGCCGACGAGGAGGTCCCGCTCACCCAGTTCAGCGACTACGCGGCCGTGCACCGGGACCTCAGGACGGTCGTCCTGCCCGGCACCGGCCACTACACCCTCATCGAACCGGGAGCACCCGGCGCCCGCGCGGTCGCCGACACCCTCCGGGAGATGGCGGCCGCCTTCACCCCGGAGGACCCCGGCCGCGCGGACGAGGAGGCCGCACACCGATGACCACCGCACTCTCCGCACCGGCCGGCCTGCGCGAACGGGCCGCACGGCTCGACGCCGACGACCCCCTGGCCCCTCTCCGCGCACGCTTCCTGCTCCCGCCGGACGTCGTCCACCTCGACGGCAACTCCCTGGGCCCGCTGCCCGCCGCCGTACCGGCGGCCCTCGACGACGTCGTACGGCGCCAGTGGGCCACCGGACTCATCGGCTCCTGGAACGCGGAAGGCTGGTGGGAGGCGCCCCTGCGGGTGGGGGACGCCATCGGCGCGCTCATCGGGGCCGCGCCGGGGCAGACGGTCGCGGGCGACTCCACCAGCGTGCAGCTGTTCACCGCGCTCGACGCCGCGGCGGCGCTCCGCCCGGACCGCCCGCTGCTGGTCACCGACCCCGGGCACTTCCCCACCGACCGCTATCTGGCGGACGCGGTCGCCCGCCGCCGGGGCCTGGAGGTACGGCGGGTGCCGCCGGAGGACCTCCCGCGCCTCCTCGCCGCCGAGGGCCACCGGGTCGCCGTCGTCAGCTACGCGCCCGTCGACTTCCGCACCGGCGAGCTCCACGACATGCGGGCGCTGACCCGGGCCGCCCACGACGCCGGCGCCCTCGCGCTGTGGGACCTGTGCCACGCGGCCGGTGCCCTGCCCCTCGACGTCGACGCCCTCGGCGTCGACCTGGCCGTCGGCTGCGGCTACAAGTTCCTCTCCGGCGGCCCCGGCGCCCCCGCCTTCCTGTACGTGGCGCACCGCCACCACGCCGGCCTGGAGACGCCGTTGCCGGGCTGGACCGGCCATGCCGACCCGTTCGGCCTGGCCCGGGAGTACACACCCGCCCCCGGCATCGCCCGCGCCCGCATCGGCACCCCGCCGATCCTGTCCCTGCTCGCCCTCGAGGCGGCCCTCACCGCCTTCGACGGCGTCGACCTGACCCGGGTCCGCGCCAAGAGCCTCTCCCTGACGGGCTTCTTCCTGCGCTGCGCGGACGAACTCCTGACCCCCCTGGGCTTCACCTCCGTCACCCCGGCCGACCCCGGCCGCCGCGGCAGCCAGGTCACCCTCCGCCACCCCCACGCCCGCGGGCTGGTCGCCGCCCTCGCCGAGCACGGCGTCATCGCCGACATGCGCGCGCCCGACCTGCTGCGCTTCGGCGTCAACGCCCTCTACACCAGCCACCGGGACCTGCTCACCGCCGCCCTCCGCCTGCGGGACCTCACCCGGGACGCCGCCTACGACCCCGCGCCGCCGGCCGCGGGACCGGTGACCTGAGGGACCCGCGGCCGGCCCGCCCACCGGGCGCACGAAGCTCACCGCCACCGCCGCCCACGACCCCACCAGGACCGGCCCGGCTGACGACCAAGGCGAACACCGTCGCGGTGTCAGCCGGTGACCGTGTCGCGTGGCTCGCCGCCGGCCAGGGCTTCGGCGGCTCGTTCCCGGTGGGCGCGGAAACGGCGCAGGTACGACCGTGCCATGGGGCCCGGCGGGACGCCCCGGGCGAAGGCGCGCATGTTGCGTTCGCCCGTGTTGTAGCCGAGGGCGAGGAGCTCGTCGCGGGTGTAACGGCGTACGTGCCGCCTCGGAAGGCTCCGGTCGAGGTCCTTCAGGTGCAGGGCGGCCGAGCGAACGGCGAGGGCCGGGTCGTCGCGCAGGTCCTGCCACCGCTCCGGCAGGCCGTGCGTCCGCCGGACCCGCTCGAACGTCGCCCGGTGCATGTTCGCCAGGCCGAAGGACGCCCCGGGCTTCCACCACTGCCACAACCGCTCCAGCAGGGGATGGTGCGGCTTGTACGCCTCGTTGTGGAGCACGGTCATCACGAGCAGGGGCGAGACCCCGGCCTCCCGGGCACCGCGCACCACGACCGCCGCGTAGTCGGCCGGCTCGTAGCCGCCGGGGCGCAGCGGCGGCGTCCGGACGCCCTCACGCTCCGCCGCTCCGGACCCCTGCCGCGCTGCCGCCACCGGTCGTTCGGTCATCGTCGATCACCCCTCCACCGTCCTGAGGTGCGCGTGCCCCCGAGTCCCTGCCCCAATCCGGACCCGCGGCGCCGGACCGGCTACGACTCACACCATTCGCCCGGAGGCACCGTCCGCGTCCGGGCGAAGCCGTACACCACCTCCCAGGCCCGGTCGATGTCCAGGACGAAGTCGCCCGTGAACGCGGCGAAGCCGTTCATGACCGGGACTTCGACCTCGGCACCCGAGGGCACAGTGCCGTCTCCCACCAGCAGGGACAGCCGCTCAGTGTCGCCCATCGGATGGACCACTGCGTGATCACCCCGAAAGGCCAGGATCAGCACCGGGAACCCTCTGCTCGGCGACCGGACCTCGATGTATCCCCGGCCACGGGAACGCAGTTCGTTGAAGCGGTCCGTCAGATCCTTCACCCCCGGACACCTCTCAACCGGATGGAACAGCCCTGATTCCGGCGACGTCGCCGCCCACGCCACGCTCATCCAGCCACGCTCGCCCCGTACAAGTGATTGCCTGCGATCCGGTGCCACGCTCCCACGCTCCACCACGACGCGCCCACCGGGCCGGTCGCGTGATCGTGTCACGCGCTCAAAGGCCGGGGGTTCCGTCGCGGAGCCGTGAAGACGGTGACGAGGACGGTCGAGGACCGTTCGGCGGAGCCCGGAACCCCTTGGCTCACAGCAGCAGGGGCAGGGCGACGAGGGCCGCCCCGCTCGCACCGAGGGCCGCCAGCAGCGAGCCGGGCCAGTCGCCGGACTGGGCGTAGGTGAGCAGCCCGGCCAGCAGTCCCGCCACCACCGAGGCCAGGAGGATGAGGGCCCACCGCAACGACAGCCGGTCCGGCGTGGGCGTGGGCGGGGACGGTTCGGACATACGGCTCTCCTGCCGCTGTGTCAGGACGGGACGGGGCGGCCCTCTCCTGCGGACCGCCGCGCGCCGGCGCCGGTCCCGATGCGGCCCATCCCGCGACCCATCCGGCCGTGCCCGGCGCCACCGGCACCTCTCGAATGATGACCAGAGTACCCATCTGAGCACTATCAGAGAAGGCTACTGATACGGCATCACAGACCGTGCAGGGGCACGAAAGAGCGCTCACTGCCCTTCGCGCGCCCTGGCGTGCGCCCGTCCCGCCCTCCGTGCTCCCGCACCCGGCTTCGCACTCCCGAAAGTGGTGCCCGTACCGCTGACCACGAAGACTCTGTGACCTAGTCTTCGGGTCATGACTGGTCCCACATTGGACCCACCCGTGGACACCGACGACGCCCTCCGGGGCTCCACCGCCCAGGTCGTGGCCCGCCTGGGCTGTCAGATCGTCGAGGGCGCCAAGCACCGCGACCGGCACCTGACCGTCGACGCCGTCGTGCAGGAGTTCGGCGTCACCCGCTCGATGGCCCGCGAGGCCCTGCAGACCCTGCACCAGAAGGGCCTGCTCACCCTCCAGCCCCGCATCGGGGCCACCGTCCAGCCGCTGGAGCGCTGGGACCTCCTGGACGCCGACGTGATCGCCTGGCGCCTGGAAGTCGCCCCCGACAGCCAGATGCGGTCCCTGACGGAACTGCGCGAGGTCATCGAACCCCGCGCGGCCCGGCTGGCGGCGCAGAGCAGATCCGCGGAGATCTGCCACGACCTCACCAGCCACGCCCGCGCCCTGCTCGCCCTCAGCCGGGAACCCGCCTTCGAACAGCCGCGGGAGGGCGCCGCGGTCCGCCAGCGGTTCCGGGACGTCGACGCCGCCTTCCACCGCACCCTGCTCGCCGGCTCCCGTAACGAGCTGTTCCT
The DNA here is from genome assembly GCF_043084105.1 of Streptomyces sp. NPDC014676. NCBI lineage: Bacteria > Bacillati > Actinomycetota > Actinomycetes > Kitasatosporales > Streptomycetaceae > Streptomyces > Streptomyces sp. NPDC014676. The sequence continues at coordinate 263,883 of NZ_JBIBZI010000010.1, forward strand.
GCACCTCTCCCACCCCGTCGCCATGGCCCTCAACCACCGTATCGACCGGGACTGGGCCGGCGGCCGCCCGGGGGAGCGGGCCGCCTCGGCACGGGCCCTGACCGGCTCCGACACCGTGCAGAGCTATCCCGTACGGCCGCTGCCGATCTCCATGTGGCTGCACATGGGGCTCGCCTACGCCGTCGACCAGGGACGGGCCACGGCCGCCGAGACGTTCGCGGAAGCCATTCTCGCCGAGATCCGCGGCGGGCGGCTCCAGGACCCCGCCGTCCTCGACCGGCTGCGGGAGGGACTGGCGCAGTTCGACCCGTGCGGACTGCCCGCCGCGTACCGCGAGGGTTTCCGGGACGCCCTCGCCGCGCTGGTCCGCACCCGGCGCGCCCCCGTCGTCGTGATGGGGGTCAGCGGCTGCGGCAAGACCACCGTCGGCGAGTACCTGGCGGAGTCGCTGCGGGCGCCGTTCGAGGAGGGCGACCGGCTCCACCCGCGACGCAACGTGGAGGCCATGAAGGCCGGCACGCGCCTCGACGACAGCATGCGCAGCCCGTGGCTGGCCGCCGTCGCCGAGCGGATGAAGGGCGCCGGCCCGGAGGAAGGACTGGTGATCACCTGCTCGTCCCTGCGCCGGATCTACCGCGAACTGCTTCGGGTGGCCCGCCCCGACGCCTTCTTCGTGTACCTGGAGCTCGACCGGGAAAAGGCCGCCGCCCGGGTCAGGGGCAGGCAGGGGCACTTCATGCCGGCCTCGCTGGTGGACTCGCAATTCGAAGACCTGGAGCCGCTCCAGGACGACGAGGCCGGCATGACCGTCGACGCGACGCTGCCGGTGGAGCGGATCGTGGCGGAGGCACAGACGGCACTGGCCGGCCATGCGCGAAGACGGGCGGCCGGGGAGCTCTGAGCGCACGGCATCCACGACCGCGACCGCGACTGTGAAGAGGGGACCATGCCATGAGGATCGTGTCGGCCGAGGTGATCGTCACCAGCCCGGGACGCAACTTCGTCACCCTGCGCCTCACCACCGAGGACGGTGTCACCGGCCTCGGCGACGCCACGCTCAACGGCCGTGAACTGGCCGTCCAGTCCTACCTGGAGAACCACGTCGTCCCCCTCCTCCTCGGGAGCGACGCCACCCGCATCGAGGACACCTGGCAGTACCTGTACCGGGGCGCGTACTGGCGGCGCGGGCCCGTCACCATGGCAGCCGTCGCAGCCGTCGACACCGCCCTGTGGGACATCAAGGCCAAGTGCGCCGGCATGCCGCTCTACCAGCTCCTGGGCGGGGCGTCCCGCACCGGCGCCCTGGCCTACGGCCACGCCTCGGGCCGCGACATCCCCGAACTCCTCGACTCCGTACGGGCCCACCTGGAGCAGGGCTACCGAGCCATCCGCATCCAGAGCGGCATCCCCGGCCTGGGCCCGGTGTACGGGGTCGCCGCCGGCACGGACGGCACGGACCGCTACGACTACGAGCCCGCCCGCCGCGCGGCCGGCGGCGGCATCCCCCTCCCGGTGACCGAGACCTGGGACACCAGGGCCTACCTGCGGCACATCCCGGCCGTCTTCGAGGCCGTCCGGGCGGAGTTCGGCCCCGAACTGCCGTTGCTGCACGACGGCCACCACCGCATGACCCCCATCCAGGCCGCCCGGCTCGGCAAGGCGCTGGAGCCCTACGACTTGTTCTGGCTGGAGGACGCCACCCCCGCCGAGGACCAGGCGGCCCTGCGCCTGATCCGCCGGCACACCACCACCCCGCTGGCCATCGGCGAGGTCTTCAACTCGGTGTACGACTACACCACCCTGCTCAGCGAGCGCCTGATCGACTACGTGCGCTCCGCCGTCACCCACACCGGCGGCATCACCGCGATGCGCAAACTCCTCGATCTCGCCGACGTGTTCGGCATCAAGTCCGGCATGCACGGCCCCACCGACATCTCACCCGTCGGCATGGCCGCCGCCCTGCACCTGGACCTGGCGATCCACAACTTCGGCATCCAGGAGTACATGCGGCACTCCGACCGCACCCTGGAGGTCTTCCGCACGGCCTTCACCTTCAAGGACGGCCTCCTGCACCCCTCCGACACCCCCGGCCTCGGCGTCGACCTCGACACGGAGGCAGCGGCCCACCACCCCTACGAACCGGCCTACCTCCCCGTCAACCGCCTGGCGGACGGCACGATGCACGACTGGTGAGCCGCGCCGCGCGGATCCGGCCGAGGCCGGACCGGCCGGCCCCGGGACCGTGTCCACCGATCCGATGACGACCGCACCGCCGCCCGGCGGCCCGACAGCCGCCGGGAGGGCACCGCTCCGTCATCCGTCCCGAGGCGGACCTGCGGCACAGCCGCGCCCGGCTCCTCCGGGACCCGGCACCCGAGGTGTGCTCCGGACCGGAAGTACCGCGCAGACACGACAGGCGGGTGGGTGGAACGCCTGGACCTCCGGTGTCCCGGCTCCCCGGGGCGCACGGCCACCGAGTCCACGTACCCCACCCGGCACCGCGGGCGACGGACAGGACGGACCAGGGCGCGAACCCGAGGACCGTGGCGGCGGTGAGGACGAGCGGCCGGGATCCGGTCCTCCTTCTCAGCCCAATTGCTCGGCCAGTCCGACGATGATGCCCTCCGGGCCGCGGATGTAGCAGAGCAGATGGCTGTCCTCGAACCGGGCGATCTCACCGACCAGTTCGGCGCCGTGGGGGCGGAGGCGGGCAACGGTGTCCTCGATGTCGTCGACGGTGAACATGACGCGGTGCGTACCCAGGATGTTGTGCGGCCGGTTGCGCGGTCCGGCGCCGATCACTGCGGGGCTGCGGTACTTCGCCAGCTCGAGCCGGCTGTGACCGTCCGGGGTCCGGACCATCGCGATGTCACAGCGGACGCCGTCGAGTCCGGTGCACTGGTCGGCGAAGAGGCCCTCGACCCGCGCCCTGCCCTCCAGCTCCATGCCGAGTTCCACGAAGAACGCGATGGCGGCGTCCATGTCCTCGACGACGATGCCGACGTTGTCCATCCGCTGGATCGCCATGCCGGCTCCTCCTTCTTCCGCGTGCGGCCGGTGGCGGCCGCCGATGTCCCTGGGGCGGAGCCGGTGGCACGTTCTCGACACCCTCGGACCACCGAACTCCGAAAAATCCGGATCGCGCCTCCGCACCACTGCAGCAGACCCACGAGCCGGGCACCACCGAGGGCGAGTGCGGCGCACCGTCCGGACCTCCGCCGAGGAACGTCACCCGCAGCCGCCTCGCCCGGCAGAGCTTCCTCACCCCCCACCCGGACGAGGCCGCTACCGGAACCGGACTGAACGCCCTCTGCGGCAACGGTGCTGATGCAGGCGGCCGACCGGTGTGATGGTCCTCGACCGCTTCCTGGGCGCCCAGCTCTCCCTCCCGGCCGACGCAGTCCGGATCGGGCAGCTCGACGGAACACTGCGGACGGATGTCTCACCGCGCGGTGAACTGGTCCCGATGGCGGCGCCACCACCAGGCACGTGCTCGGCGCCGTCATCACACGCGGCGCGGGCACCCGTTCGAGGGACGGCCGTCCCAAGCCCGTCCCCCTCATGCCGAACCCCGCTGCACTCCCCGCCGTCAGGGGCCGTGGTCAGGTTCTGACCGGTCGGCCGATGGATCCGGCAGAACGTCGCGCACCGGCGGCGCGGGCCCGCCGTAGCCGGGCCCGACCGGAGGAAGCGCGGCAGGCCGGCCCCCTGCGTGGTGCCCACGAGCACCGCTCCGGCCGTCGTACCGGCCCGCGGCGGCCGCCGGTCAGCCGGTGGGCACGAGCCGGGCAGTGGCCCCCGCCAGTGCCGCGGAGAACTGGTCCGTGACCCGCCCCAGAGCCTCGGCGGTGCCCGGCGCGACGACCGTCGCCCCGTCGTCGTCGACGGTGATGTCCCGGTCCAGGGTGAACCAGCCGGGGACTATGTGCAGCGCGCCCATGGAGCTGAGCACGGGACGCAGCGCGTAGTCGATGGCCAGCACATGGGCCGTGCTGCCCCCGGTGGCCAGCGGAAACACCGTCTTGCCCGTCAGGGCGTACTGCGGCAGCAGGTCCAGCAGGGATTTCAGCAGGCCCGAGTAGGCGGCCTTGTACACGGGCGTGCCGATCACCACACCGTCCGCCTGTTCGAACAGGGCGGTGGCGGCGGTGATCGCCGGATGCCGGAAGTCGGCGCCCAGGAGCGCCTCCGCCGGGAGGGTGCGTACGTCGAGCGGCGTCACGTCGTGCCCGTGGAGCCGCAGCCGGTCGTCGAGGTGGCGCAGCAGTCGCGCGGTGCGTGAGCTGGGGGAGGGGCTTCCGGAGACGGACAGGATGGAGGCCATGGACGGACCTTTCGTGATCGGGATTCGGTCGGGGGGCGCGGGGCCGGGGTACGCCGGTGGCGGCCCGGCGTTCACCAGGAGCTCGACTCCACCGAGACCACCGGCACCAGCCCGTTGCGCAGCGTCTCCAGGAAGGCGACGGTCTCCGCGGCCACCGAGCGGTGGTTCACATCGTTGAGGACGTCGTGGTGGGCGCCGTGGACCACCGAGAGACGGGCCCGGGCCTGGGACTCGGCCGTCCGGGTGAGGGCGTCGTGGTCCGCGAGCCGGTCCGCGTCGCCGACGAGGAACAGGACCGGGACGGGTAGCTCGGCGTCGTAGGCGGCGGTGAGCAGGGCACCGGGGACCGCATCGCCGAGCGAACCCCGCCGGACCCGGGAGTCGTCGCTCAGCGTGCCCCTGTGCGTGGGGCAGGAGGTGCGTATGTCGAGTTCCTCGTCCCACGAGCCGACCGTGGAGGGCGCGGAACCCGGAAGGCCGGCGAGAACGGCGGCGTCCGCCACCCGCCCGGATCCGCCCCGTCCGAGGAGTGCGGCCAGCGCGACGGCGCCCGTGTCCGCTCCGACGAGCACCACGGGCCCGACGGCACCGCCGTCGGCCGCCGTGCCGTCGACGGCGTCGGCCAGCGCGGCCCCGAAACGGCTGAGTGCCGCGTCGGTGTCGGACGCGCCGATGTCCGGGGCGTCGATCACCCGGACCCGGTACGCGTCGGCGGCGAGCCGTCCGGCGAACCGCCCGTAGGTCGCGCGGGTCTCACCCCGCCCCGGCACCACGACGATCGTTCCGCGGGTGCGCAGGCCCTCGGGGGCGTGGTGGTCGGTGTACTCGGTCATCTCGGGCTCCTGTGCGTGTCGGCGGTGGTGACGTCCCCGGCGCGGTCGCCCGGCCGGGGTTCCTCGGCGGTCGGGACGGACCGGTTCAGCCGTTCCCCGCACGGCGCTCGAGGGTGTGGCGGTTGACCGGGACCGGCAGGCCCAGGTTGCCGCGGAAGGTGTCGGCCTCGTACTCGGTGCGGAACAGGTCCCGCTTCTGCAGGATCGGCACCACGCCGTCGACGAAGAGGTCGAGTTCGTCCTGGGTGCGGAAGGCGAGGTTGATGCCGTCGAAGGCGCCGGCGTCGAACCACCGCTCGATCGTGTCGGCCACGGTCTCCGGCGCGCCGACGAAGGGGGAACGACGGAACTCGGCCACGGACTGCGCGACCTGACGCAGGGTCAGCTTTTCCTCGCGTGCCCGCTCGATGATCTTCGCGGCGCCCGTGCGGCCCCCCTTCTCGGCGAGATGGGCGACGTCCGGGAACGGGGCGTCCAGATCGTGCACGCTGAAGTCGTAGGCCCCGAAGGAACGCCCGAGCAGCGCCAGATGACGGTCGAAGTCGTTGTCCTCCTCGAAGATCTCCCGCTCACGGCGCCGGGCCGCCTCGTCGGTGGCGGCGACGACCGGACCACCGTGGATGAAGATCTTGATGTGGTCGGGGTCCCGGCCGTACGCGGCGGTCCGCTTCTTGAGGTCGGCGTAGTACTCCCGCGCCTGCTCCAGCGATCCGCCCGGCGCGTAGACGCCTTCGGCGACGCGCGCCGCGAGATCGCGCCCCTCCTCGGACACACCGGCCTGGAAGACGACCGGCTGGCCCTGCGGGGAACGCGAGATGTTCAGCGGGCCCGCGACCTTGAAGTGCTCGCCCTCGTGGTTCAGTCCGTGCAGCCTGGACGGGTCGAGGAAGACGTTGCGGGCCACGTCCGCGGGGAAGGCGTCGTCCTCGTAGGAGTCCCACAGCCCGCGGGCGACCTCCACGAACTCCAGGGCCCGGCCGTACCGGGTGGCGTAGTCGAGGTGCTCGTCCAGGCCGAAGTTGCGCGAGGTGCCGGTGTCGAAGCTGGTGACGACGTTCCAGCCGGCCCGGCCGCCGCTGATGAGGTCCAGCGAGGCGAAGCGGCGGGCGAGGTTGAACGGCGAGTTGTACGTCGAACTCGCCGTGCCCACCAGGCCGATGTGCCGGGTGTGGGTGGCGACCGCCGACAGCAGGGTCAGCGGCTCCAGCCGGTTGAGGTAGTGCGACGGGTAGGTGGCGTTGATGAACTGGCTGTCGACGATGAACAGCGCGTCGAACAACGCGTGTTCGGCGGCCTGGGCCTGCCGGATGTAGTAGCCGATGTCGATGCTGGCGTTCTTCGCGACGCGGGGGTCCTTCCACAGGCCGTGCTGGCCGGGGCCGCCGACGCCGTAGGGGTGCAGAGCCAGATGGATCTTGCGGGGCATGGTTCTTCCTGTCCGTGCTGAGGGTGGGTGGGACGGGGGTTCAGGCGTGCAGCAGGGCGCGCAGCGCCGCACGCTCGGACCGGTCGGCGGGGGTGCCGCGCAGGGTCGGGGCGGAGCCGACGAGCAGCCGTGTGTAGGGGTGTTCGGGCCGGCCGACGACGTCGCGTGCGGCGCCGGTCTCGACCAGCTCGCCCCGGTACAGCACGGCGATGCGGTCGGCGGTCCCCGCGACGGAGCCGAGGTCGTGGGAGATGAACACGAGGGCCACGCCGGTGGCGCGCAGTTCCTTGAGGATCTCCAGGACCTGGACGCGGTTGGCCGAGTCCAGGGCGCTCACCGGCTCGTCGAGGATGACCAGCCGCGGTTCGGTGACCAGGGCGCGGGCCACCGCGATCCGCTGGCGCTGCCCGCCGGAGAGCTCGCCCGGCAGCCGGCCGAGCAACTCCTCGGACAACCGCACGCGGGGCAGGAACGCGCGCACCCGCGCCACCGCCTCGTCACGGGGCACGCCGCGCACGAGCAGCGGCTCGGTCAGCGACGCCTCGACGGTGAGGTCCGGGTCGAGGCTGCGCAGCGGGTCCTGGAAGACGTACTGGACCACTCCGCGGCGGCGCAGGTCGCGCCACTGGCGGGGGCCGTGGGTGGTGACGTCCTCACCGTCGACGACCACCGACCCGGCAAAGGGGCGTACCAGCCCGAGCACGGTGCGGGCGAGGGTGGACTTGCCCGACCCCGTCTCGCCGATGAGGCCGACGGTCTCGCCCGGGGCGACGCTCAGCGAGACGCCGTGCAGGGCGCGTCGGCGCCGGCGTCGCGAGCCGTAGTGGACCTCCAGGCCGGTGACTTCGAGGACGGGGCGGGTGCCGGCGTTCGGCCTCCCGGTGGTCACGCTTCCTCCCGCGGTGTCAGGAACTTCTCCAGTCCGTACTGCTCGTGCTCGCCGATCAGCAGCCGGGTGTAGTCGTGCCGCGGGGCGTCCAGCACCGCGCGGGTCGGGCCCTGCTCGACCACCTCGCCCCGGCGCATCACCAGGACCTCGTCGCACGACCGGGCCACGACGGCCAGGTCGTGGGAGACGACGACGAGGGCGAGCCCTGCTCGTTCGCGCAGGTCGGCCAGGAGGTCGAGGATCTCCGCCTGCACGGTGACGTCCAGCGCGGTGGTGGCCTCGTCGGCGATGAGGATCCGCGGGTCCGCGGCGATCGCGGCCGCGATCAGCACGCGCTGCAGCATGCCGCCGGAGAGCTCGAAGGGGTACTGGTCGTGCACCAGTTCCGCGTCCCGCAGGTGCACCGCGCGCAGCAGGCCGAGGACCCGTTCCCGTGCCTCGCGGCGCCCGAGTCCCTTCTTGACCCGGAGGACCTCCGCGATCTGTCGGCCGATCCGCAGCGACGGGTTGAGGTAGGACGCCGGGTCCTGGAACACCGCGCTGATCGTCGCCCCGCGCAGCGCCGTCCACCGCGGGGGTGTGAGGGCGGTGATGTCGGTGCCGTCGATCTCTATCGAACCGCCGGTGACCTCGAAGCGGGCCGGCAGGATGCCCAGGGCGGCCCGGCACGTGAGGGTCTTGCCGCTGCCGGACTCGCCGACGATGCCGACCACCTTGCCGGGGGTGAGGTCGAAGCTCACGCCGTGCACGATGTCCCGGCCGTCGCCGCGGTCACCGATGCGCACGTCGCGCAGGGAGAGCAACGGCGGGGACGGGTCCTGTGCGGGCCCGGACGCGCCGGACTCCCCGGGCCGGGTGAGGAGCTTTTCGGAAACCGTCGTCATCACACACCTCCTGCGGGAGTGGGGTCGGTTCGGCCGGCGCGGGCTCCCCGGTCTGCGACCAGCGCGCGTCCCGCCTCGCCGGACACGTCGCGGATGGCGTCCGCGAGCAGGTTGCCGGCCCAGACGGTGACCGTGATCAGCAGCGCGGGGGTCAGCGGGGCCCACGGCCGGTGGCTCAGGTAGCCGAGGTCGGAGGCGAGGAGCCCGCCCCAGGTCGGTTCCGGGGGCTGCACGCCGATGCCGAGGAAAGTCAGGCTGGAGACGATGACGAAGCCGACGCCCACGGTCTGGGCGAACGCCACGGCGATCGGCGGGAGCACCTTGACCCACACGTGGCGGCGCACCACCCAGCCGACGGACGCGCCGGAGATCAGCGCCGCCTCGACGTACTGCGAGCGGGCCACCGCCAGCGTGGCGGCCCGGGACACCCGGTAGAACAGGGGCGACACCAGCACGCCCGTCACCAGCATCGCCTGCGTCAGACCGTTGCCGAGCAGGGCGATCACGGCGACGGCGAACAGCAGGAACGGCAGGGCCACCAGGGTGTCGGCCAGGCGCAGGGTGATCCATTCGAAGACCCGGCCCAGGTACACCGACAGGATCCCGGGGACCACCCCCACGACCAGTGCCGTGAGCGCGACTTCGAGCGCGCCGAGCACGCTGACCCGGGAGCCGTCGAGCAGTCGGCTCAGGACGTCCCGGCCGAGGTGGTCGGTGCCCAGCCAGTGGCCGGCGGACGCGGCGGCGAGGGTGTTGTCGCTGGTGGCCAGCGGGTCCTGCGGGGCGAGCAGCGGCCCGAGGACCGCCAGTAGTGCGACCACGGTCAGGATCGCGACGGCGATGCGGCCGGAGGTGAGGGAGAGGACGCGACGCACCATGGTTCACACTCCCCGCTGCGAGGCCGGCGTGACGCGCGCCAGCACCAGGTTGACGATGAGGTTGAAGGCGACGACCAGGGCGATCGACACGACCAGGACGCCCTGCACGGCAGGTACGTCGCCGGCCTGTGCGGAGTCGTTGGCGAACCGGCCGAAGCCCTGCAGGCCGAAGATCCACTCGGTCACCACGGAGGCGCCGACCAGGGCCGGGAACTTCAGGCCCAGGGTCGCCAGCGTCGGGCCGAGGCCGTTGCGCAGGACGTGGACGAAGAAGATCCGGCGGGGGCTCAGCCCCCGTACGACCGCGCCCGTCACGTAGTTCTCCTGGTAGGCGGCGACCAGACCAGAGCGGAGCTGACGGGCCACGTCGGCGATGACGTCGAAGCTCAGCGCCAGTGCCGGAAGCGTGATGTGCGCGAGCCACGGCCCCAGCCCCTGCTCCGCCGGGACGTACCCGGCGGAGGGGAACAGGTTCAGCTGGACGGCGAGGACGGCGACGAGCACGATGCCGACCACGAAGGCGGGCATCACCGAGACCACCGTGACGAACCCGGTGATGGCGCGGTCGACCCAGGTGGTGCGGCGCAGCGCCGCCAGGGTGCCGAGCGCGAAGCCCACGACCACGCCGATGACCAGCGCGAACGTCGCGACGGACAGGCTCACTCCCAGCCCGAGGCCGATGAGGGTGGAGATGTCCGCGCCGTTGGTCCAGCTGGTTCCCAGCTCTCCGCGCAGGACACCGCCGAGCCAGTCCCCGTACTGGACCAGGAAGGGCCGGTCCAGGCCCCACTGCGCCTCGACCCGGGCGACGGCCTCGGGGGTCGCCTCCTCGCCGAGCTGGATACGGGCCGGGCTGAGGCCGCTCAGCGACCGCAGCGCGAACGTCACGAACGTCGCCACCAGGAAGACGGGCACGAAGACCGCGACCGACCGGGCGAGGGTGACCAGGGCGCGGCCCAGCGTGTGCCGTGCCCTTCTCGCGGCGATCCCACCGCGCAGGACGGTCTCCGCCGGAACCTCGGCCGCCGTCATGAGGTCGCCCCCTCGCCGCCGATGGTCACGCCGGTCCAGTCGATGTGGGCGGGGATCTCCGGCAGGCCGGAGACCGACTTGCTCTTGGCGATCAGGTTGGGCGAGGAGTACGTGAACACCAGCGCCTTGCTCTCCAGGCCGGCCCGCGTCGCCGCCCGGAGCACCTCCGGGTACTCGGGGGCGTCCAGCGGGGTCCGGCGCACCTTGGCGACGGCCTCCTCGAAGCCGTCCGGCTGGTAGGGGGAGCTGAGGTTCAGCGGGCCGTCGGGGCCGAAGTGGGCGGTGAGGGTCTGTACTGCCGAGTCCCGGCCGGTGGTGCTGTAGAGCGAGAACGTGAGGTCCTTGGCGAAGAAGGGCGTGGCCCAGTTCTTGTCTATCCTGATGTCGACGGTGATGCCCACCTTCGCGAGCTGCGACTGGACGATCTCCGCCTGCGGGTCCTCCGCCGGGATGACCAGGTCGAGCTTGATGTCACCGGGCCTGTGACCCGCCTCGGCGAGGAGCTTCTTCGACTTCTGCGGGTCGTAGGGGTAGGCGTCCTCGGACCGCGGGTCGTAGGCCACGTAGCCCTTCGGGAAGGGCTGGTCGGTCACCTCGCCGTGACCGAAGGTCAGTTTGTCGACGAATTCCCGCCGGTCGACCGCGTGCCGCACGGCGTCGACGACCTTGTCGTTGTCGAACGGCGCCTTGTTGACGTTCAGGCTGAGGTTGGAGGCGTTGAACCCGGGCTGGACGAAGACGTCGAGGCCCGCCTTCTTCGCCGCGTCCGCCTGACTCGGGTCGATGTCGGCGAAGTTGTACACACCGGTCTGCAGACCGGAGACGACCGTGGAGGCGTCGGGTGCCGAGGTCAGCTCGACCTGGTCGATGTGGATGTTCTCCGCGTCCCAGTAGTCGGGGTTCTTCTTCAGGACCGCCTTGGTCCCCGGAACGAGCTGCGTCACGGTGAACGGGCCGGCGCCGACCGGGTTCTGGTCCAGCTTCCCGGGCGAGGCGGCCGCCTTGGGGCTGGCGATCTGTAGGACCCGCTGGCCGAGCAACTGGGGTATCTGGTAATCGACTTGATTGAGATGGACGATGGCGTCCAGGCCCTTGGCCTCCACCGACTCGATCGAGGTCAGGTCGCCGAAGAGCGCCGAGTTCTTCTGCTTCTTGGCCCGCTCGACGGCGGCCTTCACGGCGGCGGCGTTCACGGGTTCACCGTCGCTGAACTTCAGTCCGGGGCGCAGACGGAAGGTGACCCGGTCGCCCCTGTCGTTGTACTCCCAGCTCTCGGCCAGGTCCGGGACGGCCTTGCCGGTGGTGTCGGTTCGGGTCAACGAGGCGTACACGAGGGCGAGTTCCCGGAACTGCGCGCCGCTGCCCGAGACCACCGGGTCCCAGTGGGCGGGGAAGTAGGTCGAGGTCCACTTCAGGGTCGCGGCACCGTTCGCGGAGGCCGCGTCACCGCCGCACGCGCTGAGGGCGGGGACGAGCACGGTGGCGAGGGCGGTGCCGAGCGCGGTGGCACGCATGCGGCCGGATCGGCGGAGTGGTCCGGGGCGTCGGGTCGTGAGTCGTCCGGGCATCTCGTTCTCTCTGTGACAGTGCCGGCTCCCCGCGGCCGAACGGCCGCGGGCGGGAGCGGGGCAGGGGAGGGCGGCGCCACCGCGCCCGGCGCCGGCTCAGGACGTGCCGGGGCATGCCGAGACGGACTCGGCACCCATGACGTCGACGGGTCCGCGGAGGCGGGCTGCCTGAGGGGCGGGGTGGCGGGGAACGCGAAGGAAGGGGAGGGCGCGGAGGGCGGTCGCGGCTCGGCTGAGCGGCGGACGGCCGGAACCGACGGAGGTCGTCAGGCGCCGGGGGACCGCAGAGGGCGGCCGGTCAGCGACAGAGGGCGCTGCAGGTGCGCCGCAGGTCCACGTAGCGGCACACCACGCCGGGGTGCGTCGTGAGCATGTGCCACATCCTGGGCGCGGTCGCGAGCGTCTGTCAATGGACACCTGCAGGTGTCTCATTCGGCGGGACAGGTCCCTGACCGCGGATCAGAGACCTTGTCGCGGGCCGGCCGGAGCGCCCGGGCGGGTCGCCGGGTGCGTCGCGGCCTCCTGAGGGTGCAGCCACAGCGGGCCGTTCCCGGTCTCGACCCGGACCGCCCCGGGCGGCGGCCACGGACCGTCCGTCAGCAGCCGCGACTCCGGCCCGGTCAGGCTTCCGTAGCGCCGCAGCGCCTCGTCCGGAGCCAGAGGAACCGGCTTCGGATCCCACGCCGGTGGCGGACACAGCTCCCGTACGGCGTCGGCGTACGCCTCGTAGGGGCGCCATCCCGGAACCACGCGGTGGCCGCCCGGCGCCCGGACGAGCACGGTCGGCAACGCGTACCGCCGGCCGCCGTCGGGGGTCTCCTTCGCGGCCCCCGGATGCGGCGAACCGCCGGGTGCGGAAAGGGCCTCGGGGACCGGACGGCGCGCCTCGCGGTGATCGGCGCGCACCCGCTCGAGTACGGCGTCGGACGACGCGTCGACGGACAGCCGCGCCAGGTCCAGTCCCGGTGTGCCCCGTACCGCGGACAGGGCCCGTGCGGGAGTGTCGGCCGGTTCGCCCAGGACGAAGACGGTCTCCCGCAGTCTGCGCAGCACCCGGTCGGCCACCTCGGTGCCCTGCGGTTCCGCCGCCTTGGCGACGAGCGAGGCCGGCCAGGAACTCGCCGCCACCCGGCTCAGCCGGGTCGCCCGCGGAGCGCCGGTGTGCCGGCAGACCTCGTCGACGTAGCCCTCGTACCAGGCGGTCTCCGCCGCAGGGTCGGGCGGCGGGTCGTCGTCCTCGTCGAAGAGGACGCAGAAGACGCGACGCAGGCCCACCCGCCCGGGCAGGGCCGCGCGCAGCCGGCGGAACACGGGCTCCGAGCCCCACGCCCACGGACACAGCGGATCGGTGTACTCCACCACCTCCACCAGGGCCTCGCCCGGATCCGCCGTCACGCGGCTCCCTTCCGCAGCCCGTCGCCGGCGCCCACGGACAGCAGCGAGGCCACGGTCACCCCGCCCAGGACGGCGGCGGCATCCGTCTCGATCCGGCGCCACACATCGGGCAGCGCCGCCGCGGCGCCGGGATAGTCGAGCGTGGCCAGGGACTCGCCGCGCAGGGTGAGCAACTCCCCGTCGACGACACGGGAGATGTCCAGAAGTGTGATGTCCTCGGCGGGCCGGCCGAGCCAGTAGCCGCCCTCGCAGCCGCGCTGGCTGCGGACCAGTCCGCCCTTGCGCAGCTCGCTCACGACGGACTTCAGGAAGCGGAACGGGATCCGCTGGGAGGAGGCGATGGCCTCGCACGTCAGCGGGCGGGCGGGTTCACGGGCGAGCTCCAGAAGAGCCCGCGTGGCGTAGTCCGCCTTCGCGGAGATATGCATGGCGCCCATGATGCCGGAGTTCATCCTCCCGGATGGTGTTTCCACCCGCTTCCGTCGTCTGTTGCGAGAACATTGCCGCAGGTGAACAGCAATGGACACCTCTTGACATCTTTTTCGGCGCCCTTCTAGCGTCCCCGGCATGAGCGAGCCGTTGACAGCCCCGGGTGAGGGCTTCCATCCCCATCTCCACGACGCCCCCGGGCGGTCGGCCGCCCCGCTGCGGACCCGCCTGCACCATGTGCGCGCCGACTCCCTCGACGGTGACACGGCGCAGACCGGCGGCATGCGCAGGTTCGCCGCCGTGAGCGGGCGGACGGTGGGCTCCGAGAAACTGTGGATGGGCCAGACCCACGTCGCTCCCGCGACCTCCTCCTCCGACCACCACCACGGGGAGTCGGAGACCGCGATCTACGTGGTCAGCGGCCACCCCGAGTTCGTCTTCCTGGACGACTCGGGCGACCAGGCCGAGGAGGTGCGGCTGCGCACGTCCCCGGGTGACTACGTCTTCGTCCCCCCGTTCGTCCCGCACCGCGAGGAGAACCCCGATCCCGCCGAGGAGGCGGTGGTGGTCATCGCCCGCAGCACGCAGGAGGCGATCGTGGTGAACCTGCCCCGGCTGTACGCGCTTGCGGCCGAGGAGGCCTGACCGGCACCGGTGTGCCCCGGAGGCGGGCCTCCGGGGCACCGCGGTTCAGGTCCGGCGGATCACGGAGCCACCGTCGGACCCGGGAACCGTCAGGGCACGAGCCTCAGCAGCCGGTTCGGCGAACCCGAGCCGGGGCCGGTCACCTTGCCGGTGGTCGCGCCGTTCACCAGGGCCGAGGCGACCTGGGCCGGGGTGGCGGAGGGGTGGCCGGCCAGATGGACCGCCGCCGCTCCGGCGACGTGCGGAGTCGCCATCGAGGTGCCGGAGATGGTGCTGGTCGCGGTGTCACCGGTGTGCCAGCCGGCCGTGATCGAGGAGCCCGGGGCGAAGACGTCCAGCACCGAGCCGTAGTTGGAGTAGCTCGCCCTGGCGTCCGTACTGGTCGTGGCGCCCACGGTGATCGCCTCGGTGACCCGGGCAGGGGAGTAGGAGGAGGCGTTGGCGCCGCTGTTGCCCGCGGCGACCGCGTACGTGACGCCGCTCGCTATGGAGTTGCGCACCGCCGCGTCCAGGGTGGTGGACGCACCGCCGCCGAGCGACAGGTTGGCCACCGAGGGACCGGAGTGGTTCCTGGTCACCCAGTCGATGCCGGCGATGACCCCGGCGGTGGTCCCGGACCCGTTGTTGTCCAGCACCCGTACGGCGACGATCTTCGCCTTCTTGGCCACTCCGTAGGTGGATCCGGCGATGGTGGTGGCCACATGGGTGCCGTGACCGTTGCCGTCGGAGGCGGTGGTGTCACCGTCCACGGCGTCGTAACCGTACGCGGCACGACCGCTGATCTGCTGGTGGGTGATGCGCACGCCGGTGTCGATGACATAGGCCGTGACACCGCTTCCCGCGTTGTCCGGGTAGGTGTAGGTGCCGGAGAGCGGGAGCGAGGTCTGGTCGATGCGGTCCAGACCCCACGGCGCGTTGGACTGCGTGGTGTCGGCGACGCTCACCCGCTGGTTCTGCTCGACGGAGGCGACCGCCGGGTCGGCGGCCAGGCGGCCGGCCTCGGTGGCGGAGAGGACGGCGGTGTAGCCGTTCAGCGCGCTGCCGAACGTCTTCCGCACGCTGCCGCCGTACCGCTCGACCAGGTCCCGGCCCGCGGCCGAGGAGGCCTTGAACCCGGCGGCCTTCTTCAGCGTCACGATGTAACTGTCCTTGACCGCGGTGGGGGAGCCGGCGGCGAGCACCGTGCCCTCGGCGGGGGCGGCCTGGACGGGGGTCGAGGTGAGCCCGCAGGCCAGGGCGGCCGTCGCGATACCGGCGATCACCGCGAACCGTGTTCTCTTGCTGCGCAGTCGTGCCATGACGAGGGATTCCTCCTCCGGGCGGCGTGCCCGGGTGGGGCACGCGTCTGTGGGGGCGGGTGCGCGTGATCGCACACCCCTGCCGGGAGCGTTGCGTTGCGCTCCCGGACCGCAATCAAGGTTCGTCGCCGACTTCCGTACAGGACAAGGGAGTTGATTACCTGGCAACAAATTTGCCATGAGCACGACATGCAACGGGACGTCGGGACGCGAGCGGACCGGGAAAAGGGCCGGATGAGCGCTTCCGGTCATCGGACGCAGGCCCTCGCGCGCTGTGGTGACGCGCTGCCGCGCATCAGCCGGCTCCCGTGGCCGAGTGGTGGGTTCACCCCGGATCGCCTGGCGCGGTCCGCAGCCCTCCGCGAGCCGCTCGGTCGCGGCGGTGGCCTTCTACGAGGTGAGGGCGACACCGGCATCGAAAGCCGGTACGGCTTGCGGCGACGCGTACCTGCGGGGCGAAGAGCACGTGCGACCGGCCCGCGCCCGCCGTCGAGCGAGTGTCACCGCGCGTGCTCCCCGGCGGCGCGGTGGCGCCGGGCCCTCCGGCCTCGGCGAAAGTCCTCCATCGCGCGTCCGCGCGCCTTCCCTGCCGCGGCCACCGCCCGGACCCCCGGAAGGGGACCGCGGGGACGACACCACCGGAATCCTCCGCTTCGCCGTGGCGGAAGTCCGCCGGCTCTCGAGGGCTGTGCCGCCCCGCCCGGACCAGCCGTTCATGCTCCCCGCTTTCAACCGACGTTCCCCGAAAGGTCATTCGGGGTACACCTCCGTCACCGACGATCCTGGCCCGGCCACACGGGGAGAACGCAGGTGTCAGGGGGGAACACAGGTGTCCGAGAACAGACCCGCTGCCGAAGAGCCGCGGTTGACCGTGACCAGACCCCCGCGCCGCCACCTGCGCAGAGCGCTGGCGGCGGCGCTGCCCGTCCCGGTCATCGGGCTGGTCCTGCTCGTGACCTCCGGGAACCTGCTGCTGCCGATGCGGCCGGTGGTCACCATCGAGGCCAAGATGGCCTCCAAGAGGGACTTCTTCCAGGACCCCGAAGTCGAGCGGCTGCTCATGAAGCACGGCTTCCGCGTGCACATCACGAACATGGGCTCGCGTGAGATCGCCAAGCAGGACTACGACGGATACGACGTCGTCTTTCCCTCCGGCCAGCCGGCCGCCGACCTGATCAACCGGGAGCGCGCCCGGGCGAACCGTCCGGTGCTGCTGTACCGCCCCTTCGTCAGCCCCATCGTGCTGGCCACCTACCGGGACTACGCCGAGGTGCTCGCGGCGGAAGGCGTCGCGAAGCGCCTGCCGGGCTCGGGCAGCCCGCCGATGTACTACACCCTCGACATGCGGAAGTTCCTCGACCTCGCGCTCGGCAGGAGGAAGGGCGTCCAGCGCGACCCGGAGGACGGCTACCGCTGGGACGAGATCGACGACAAGAACCACGTCCGCAACGGCAACAAGATCCTCGCCCAGACCTCGGACATCTGCGAGTCCAACTCCGCCGGCACCTACCTCGGACTCGTGGCCTTCGTCGAGCACGGGAACGACGCACCGGACAACGAGGCCGAGGCCGAGCGACTCGCCCGGAGGATCAAGCCGCTCCTCGTCGAACAGGGCCTGCCGTCCTCCGAACGGGCCGAAACGTATCTGTCCCCCGACGGGCAGGGCATCGCCCCGGTCTCGGTGATCTACGAGCACCAGTTCCTCGCCCACCAGTTACGGCACGAGGCGCAGAAGGGCGAGACCGACGACGAGCGCGTCCTGCTCTACCCGTCCACGCGCTTCGTCACCGAACCCCAACTCGTCGCGCTGACCGGCGACGGCGCGCGGCTCGGCGAACTGGTCAGCGAGGACCCCGAACTCCAGCACCGCGCCATGGAGCTGGGCTTCCGGGCCCGCAGCACCGGCAGCGGTGCGAGCAGCGACGACCTCACCCGGTTCCTCACCGAGCGGCGGATCCCGGTGCCCACCACCTCCTCCGACGACACCCGCGCGGTCCTGCCCAGCCTGCCCCTGCTGGAGAAGATGATCGAGATCGTCGGCGACTGCCCGGACAGGAACGGCAACCCGTGAGGCGCGGCGTGGGCCTGCCGGCGCTCTGCCTGGCGCTCGTCGCCACCTTCCTCACCGCCTGCTCGGGCGGTGACGACGACACGGTCCGGCTGCGCGTCCTCGCCGGCCCCGATCTCGCCGTACTGGACCCGCTGCTGGGCGAGTTGAAGGACGAGACCGGCGTCGACCTGCGCCTGTACCACCGGGCCGACGCCGAGACGAAGGCCCCGGACCGCGACCGGTACGACCTCGCGTGGCTGTCCTCCGACCACTATCTGCGTCTCACCGACAGAGACGCGGTCCGAGGACTGCAGCGCACGGCCACCATGACGTCCCCCGTCGTCATCGGCCTGAAGCCGGATGTGGCACGCGAGCTGCGCGCCCGGGTGCCCGGCTCCCGGCTCACCTGGGCGGACATCGCGGACGCCGCCGCCACCGGCACCGTCCGCTTCGGCATGGCCGACCCCCGGCACGCCGGCAGCGGGCTCGCCGCCCTCGTCGGTGTCGCCACCGCCGCGGCCGGCACCGGAGCGGCGCTGCGCCCCGAGGACGTCTCCTGCGACCGGCTGCGCGGCTTCCGCTCCGGCCAGGCCCTCACCGCCGACACCGGCCCCGCCCTCGTCGACACCTACGTCGACCACCAGGACGAGGCCAACGCCCTCATCACGTACGAGTCCGATCTGCTCGCCCTCAACGACTCCGGCCGTCTCGACGACCGCCTGGAGGTCGTTCGCCCCGAGGACGGCATGGTCCTGGCGGACTTCCCGCTGCTCCTGCTGAACCCGGCCCACCGTGCCGCGTACGACAAGGTCACGAGGTGGCTGCGGCGCGACTCGGTGCAGCGGCAGATCATGCGGCAGACGGTGCGCCGCCCCGTGACCACGACGGTCACCCGGGACGCGCGGCTGCGCGAACCGGTCGGCAACGCGCTCTTCTACCCCGACCGGCCGGCCGTCGTCGAAACGCTGCTGGCGGACTACGGCGACCCCGACCGCCGCACCACGAGCCAGGTGGTCTTCCTGCTCGACTTCTCCGGCTCGATGCGCGGCGCCCGGATGGCCGCCCTGCGCGAGGCCTTCGCCGGACTCAGCGGCGCGGACCCCTCCGCCTCCGGCAAGTTCACCCGCTTCTACCGGGGCGAGCGGCTGACCGTCGTCCGGTTCGGCGGCCGGGTGCTGGAGCAGACGACCGTCACCGTTACCGGCCCGAAGGATCTGACCGCCCTCGCCGACACCGTCGCCCGGGGCGGCTACGGCGACGCCACCGCCGTATGGTCCGCCCTCGACCACGGCTACCGCACCGCCGCCCATGAACTGGCCGCCGACCCCGACCGCTCCGTCTCACTCGTCCTGATGACGGACGGCGAGAACAACGCGGGCCTGTCCTACGCCGAGTTCGTGCGCCGCCACAAGAGGCTGGACGCCGCCGTGCGCGCCGCCGTCCCCACCTACCCCGTCCACTTCGGCGAGGCCGACGCGGACGAACTGCGGCGCGCGGCGGCGAGGACGGGCGGACGGATGGTGGAAGCCGCCGGCTCGTCCCTTTCCGAGGCTTTCAAGGAGATCCGTGGCTGTCACTGACGCACTGTGGTGGAGCCTTTGGTGGCCGTGGATGACGGTCTGGCTGGTGACGGCCGCCGGCACGGTGGTGCTCGCGGTGATCCTGGTGCGCCATGCCCGCCAGCGGCGCAGACACCTGCGACGCTGGCAGTCGGCGTACAGCATCTGCCTGTACCTCGACGAGCAGGCCGTGATGGACCTGTACGAGCTCGGCAACTACCGGTCCGCGCTGGAGGAGGCCGTCGAACTGCGGACGAAGGTCGATACGAGCGTCGGCTTCTGGAGCCGGGTGCTGACGTGGCTGTTCCGGTTCCGGCTGAAGCGGGACGTCAGCCAGGAGACGTTCCGCAAGTTCGTGCGCAAGGACAAACCGATCAACGTGATCGGCGTGGTCATGGAGGCCTTCGACCGGGCCGACGCCATCGTCCACGCCGACCTGACCACACTGACCGTCGTCCCGAACCGGAACCTCGCCGACAGCCTGACCGACGGCCGTGCGGTGACCCTGAGCCGCATCGGTGAATTCGTCTCGGTCAAAGGCATGTTCTCGCGCGTGCCGGACGTGACGGAAGGATTCGTCCTGCGGGCCGAGTACGGCGACGAGCGGCCCCCTGTCCACATGCGCGTCGTAGCTCCCGGGAACGCGCGCCGCCCCATCCCGGACGGCACGTTCACGGCCCGCTGCCTCGGCAAGATGACCGGCTGGCGGGAGGACACCCGCGAGGTGACGCTGGAGGCGATAGCGATCTTCTGGTGACCGCCGCTCACCGGGGGTCCGGTCCGGCGAGGACGCGCGGGGCGTGCGGGCCGGGCGCGAGGGCCGGGAGACCGGTCACCGGCCCTTTCCACCACGACTCCAGCCGCCCGGTGATCCGTCCACGCGACCCACCAGGGAGATCTCGCCGGCGAGCGCGTCCGGGACCGTCCGCCGGCACGCGGCGCCGATGTCCTGAGGAGGCAGGACGACGCGGCACGGCATGCCGAACTCGCCGCCCGGCGGGCCGGACCACAACGGCCGAAGCGGGCACGCACCACTTCGGCCGGGCCGCTCCCGCAGGACGAGCCGTACGACGGGTCCTGTGCTCAGCCGACGACGACGCGGCCCGTCCCATGGCCGGCGGGGGCGACGAAGCCCTCCGCTCTCGGCCGGGAAGGCCGAACCGTGCGCCGGCCCGACCGCTAACCTCCCGGTATGACGCAGCACCCTCCCACCGACGAGCGACGGCCCGCGAACGACGGACCCAGAGCCGCCGCACGCAACCGCGCCGCCCTGATCGCCGCAGCCCGGGAGATCTACGCCGGATCCGGTCTCGATGCCCCGCTGTCCGCCATCGCCCGGCGGGCCGGGGTCGGACAGGGCGTGCTGTACCGGCACTTCCCGGACCGAGCCGCACTCGCCCTCGCCGTGCTGGAGGAGAACGTGCGGCAGATCGAGCAGGCGGCGGCGGTGACCGGTGCGCGGATGGACGAGGTCCTGGGTGTACTGACCTGGCACCAGACGGAGTCGGCGGCCTTCGTCGCCGTTCTGCACGCCGACGGGGCAGGGGTCAGCCCGGGTGCGGCCCCGTACGCCCAGTCGCTCTCCCGCCGTGTCGAGGCCGCACTGCGCAGCCACCTGCCGCAGGAGCACGTGCTCGCCGCCCGGCCGCAGGACCTGATGCTCGCCGTCGCGATGGTCTCGGGCGCGGTCACCGGCCCCACCCGCGAGCAGCGCGAGCGCCGGGCACTGGCGGCGTGGCGGCTGCTCGGTGTCGAGGTGGGACCGGTGCGGCCCTTCGAGGTGCGGCCTCAGCCGCCGTTGGACTGACGGATGCCCTCGGCCAGGGCGTCGAAGGAGTACAGGTAACCGCCGGCGGGGCCGCTGACGGTCATGTACGCCTTGGTCCCACCGGGTGTGATGGCCACGTTGGTGGCCGATTCCAGCCCTTCGGCGGCGCGGGCGGGTACCTCCACGGTGCCCAGACGCTCGCCGTACTCGCTGTACACGGCCATCGCGGGCCGCCCGTGCAGGCCCTGGTACAGGTTGCCGTCGGCGTCCACGGCGATGGAGTCGGTCTGCGCGAGACCGCCGTCGACATGGATGGCGGTGTGCCGGGAGGAGACCCGGCCCTCGGCGTCCAGCCGCAGGTAGGAGACGCGGTCCTCCGTCAGTTCACTGAACCACAGGCCGCGGTGGTCGGCGTCGAAGGAGACGCCGTTGGGCGCCGACAGCCCGTCCGCCAGGACGGTGACGTCCTTCCCGTCCCGGTCGATCCGCACCACCCGTCCGATCGGCTCGCCCTCGGACATGCCGCGTGAGTCGCTGACGTAGAGGTCGCCGTCCTGGTCGAAGGCGAGGTCGTCGGGTTTCATCGGGGCGCCGTCGACATCGCCGGTGAAGAAGGTCCGCCGGTCCGTGCCGTCCGCGGCCAGGCTGACGATCTCGCCGTGCGCGAAGTCGGTGAGGTAGATCCGGCCGTCGTACGGGCTGAACTGCGCCGAGGTGTACGCGCCCCGGTCGTCGGTGTGGAACCGCTCGGCCGTCTTGCTCCGGACGTCGACGCGCACCACCTTCGGCTCACCGGCGGGTGCGGTGACGTCGACGACGAGCAGCCGGCCCCTCCCGTCGAAGACCGGGCCCTCCAGGAGGGTCATCCCGGTCTCCTCGTGCACCTCGGTCAGCTTCATGACCTGCTGGGCGCGGATCGTCCGGATTCCGCCGCCTGCCGCCGTGGTGGCGGTGCCGGTCTCCGTGCCGCACCCGGTGAGGGGCAGCAGGCCGAGCGCGATGAACCCGGTGACGACCCGGCTGGGGAATCGCCGCATGCGGATCACCTTTCCTGTCCGAAAGTACGCGGAAGCAACAGATGGTCAACCGGACAACATTGTCCGGTAGTTGTTACGGTAGTGCACGGCTGCTCAAGTCATCACTTTCAGACACCAGTTGCGGGACAAGACGGCCTCATGGCTGCCCACCGGAAGGAACAGGGTCCCCCACATGACGCATTCGCAGACGCTCAGCCCCGAAGACCTGGGCGCACTCAGGGAGCGGTACCGCATCGAGCGGGAACGCCGGGTGCGCCCCGACGGCAGCGGGCAGTACCTGTCGGCCGACGCGGAGTTCGGCTACTACGCCGAGGACCCGTACGCCGGCGAGCGGGCCGAGCGTGAGTCGCTGCGGGACCGGGTGGACGTCACGGTCGTCGGCGGTGGCTTCGGCGGCATCCTCGCCGGGGCACGGCTGCGGCAGCGGGGCGTGGGCCGGATCCGCGTCGTCGAGAAGGGCGGTGGCTTCGGCGGCACCTGGTACTGGAACCGCTACCCCGGCATCCACTGCGACATCGAGTCGCACGTGTACCTGCCGATGCTGGACGAGACCGGCTACGTCCCCGAGTGGAAGTACGCCCCCGGAGAGGAGATCCGCCGTCACGCGGTGCGGATCGCCGAGAAGTTCGACCTCTGCGCGGACGCCCTGTTCTCCACCTCGGTCACCTCCCTCACCTGGGACGGCACCGACGAGACCTGGATCGTCACGACCGACCGGGGCGACACGTTCCGCAGCCGGTACGTCGTCACCGCCACCGGCACCCTCTCCGAGCTGAAACTGCCCGGCATCCCCGGCATCGGGACCTACCGGGGCCACACCTTCCACACCTCGCGCTGGGACTACGCCTACACCGGCGGCACCCCGGACGGCGGCCTGACCGGCCTCGCCGACAAACGCGTCGGTGTCGTGGGCACGGGTGCCACCGGCATCCAGGTCGTGCCGAAACTGGCTGAGGACGCCGCCTACCTCTACGTCTTCCAGCGCACCCCCTCCACCGTGGACGTCCGCGGCAACCGCCGCACCACCGCCGCCGACGTCGGCGCCGACCACGACGGCTGGGCGAGGGAGCGCCGGGAGAACTTCCTGCGCGTCACCAGCGGGGAAACGGTCGAGGAGGACCTCGTCGCCGACGGGTGGACGGCATCGGCGGGCCTGCTGGAGAAACTCCTGTCGAGCTTCCGCAGGCAGGGCGACCGTGCGGCCTTCGAGGCCGCCTACGAACTGAACGACGCCGCGAAGATGAACGGGATCCGGGCCCGCGTGGAGGAAGTGGTGGCCGACCCGGGGACGGCGGAGAAGCTCAAGCCCTGGTACCGGTACATGTGCAAGCGTCCCACCTTCTCCGACCTGTACCTCCAGGCGTTCAACCGGGACAACGTCACCCTGGTCGACACCGCCGACACCCACGGCATCGAGCGGATGACGGAGCGCGGTGCCGTCGTCGGCGGGACCGAGTACGAGCTGGACTGCCTGATCCTCGCCACCGGCTTCTCCGTCGGTGTCTCCGGCGTCTCCTCCGGCCGGCTGCCCGTCACCGGCCGGGACGGCGTCCGGCTCCAGGAGGCCTGGCGCGCCCACGGCCCGCGGACCCTGCACGGCCTCACCAGCAACGGCTTCCCCAACCTGATCCAGCTCGGCGGCACGCAGAGCGCCCCCAGCGTCAACTTCACCCACGTGCTGGACGAGCACGCCGTCCACGCCGCCGCGCTGATCGCAGCCGCCGAGGAGCGGGGAGCGATCGTGGAGCCGTCGCGAGAGGCCGAGGACGACTGGATCGCCCTGTGCGCCGAGGGCGCCCCGGACCACGCCTGGTTCCACGCCGAGTGCACTCCCGGCTACTACAACGCCGAGGGCCGCGGCCGGCCCAACGGTCCGACCGCCTACCCGCACGGCGCCGCCGCCTTCCACGACCTGCTGCGGCGCTGGCGCGAGGAGTCCGTCGGCGAAGTGCTCCGGCCCCGCTCCACCACGGCGAACTGACCGCCCTCCCTTCTGTGCGCCCCGCCCGGTCAGGACGGCGGAGGGAGCCCGGCCCCTGGGGCAGGGGTCCGGGCCGCCGGCTGGGCGATCCCCACGGAGCGGTCCTGCCGCGCCGGACGGACCACCAGCACGGTGGACGAGCCGGTCTCCCGGAAGTCGCCGATGGGCGCGACAGCGTCCGTCCGGTATACCGGACGATCGTCGGCAGCGCCGCTCGCACCGGCGAGACCTGGACGGACTACAGCCGGCCGGCACCACCACCGGCAACACCTGCGACCTGGTCCACGCGGGCACCGGTAACGCCGAACGCACCGAGCTCGGTGAGACCTGGTTCCACCACACGGCCCTCGGCCCGCTCCCATCCGCACATCTCACGCAGCAGGGGATACGGCCACCCCTCCAGGCCCGCTCAGGGACTTCGTCGTGGGCGGTTCCGGAAGCGCGGCAGAAGATCGCGTGGGTAGGCTGCGCCGATGCGCACAGTCGAGCTCTTGTTGGACGAGGCCGCGGACCTCGCGGTCCGGGAGGCCTGGCGGCGGCTCGCGGACGCGGGGCTGCCCAGTCAGGCGCGTCATCGCTCACCGACCAACAGCCCGCATCTGACCCTGGCGGCTTGCCCGGAGCTGACCGCTCCGATCCGCTGGGAGCTTGCCGCGGTGGCCGCCTCCCTGCCGCTGCCGGTACGGGTCACCGGCGTGGTCCGCTTCGAGCGGCCGACCTCCGTGCTGGCCTGGGCGCTGCATCTCGACCCCGGGCTGGCGGCCCTGCACGGCCGGGTGTGGGACGCAGT
The DNA here is from genome assembly GCF_043084105.1 of Streptomyces sp. NPDC014676. NCBI lineage: Bacteria > Bacillati > Actinomycetota > Actinomycetes > Kitasatosporales > Streptomycetaceae > Streptomyces > Streptomyces sp. NPDC014676. The sequence goes on from NZ_JBIBZI010000010.1 coordinate 288,669, forward strand.
GGTCTCGGACAGTCCGCCCGGGTCCCTCAACCCTCTCCACGCACCCGCGCGCTGGAGCCCGCACATCACCCTCGGTCGCTCCCGGCGGGCCGGCGCCTTCACCGGCCCGCGGGTCTTCGAGCTGCTGCCGGCGCCGCCGTCGTCGGTCCGGCTCACCACCCTGCGCAGCTACGACACGGAAACGGGCGCCCTGGAGGTGCTGGAACCTTGTCCCTGAGGGCACCCCGCCCCGGCTGGTCAGCCCACCCACGCGACGGCCCGAGTCGCCGCTTCGGTCTTGGCCGGCCACGTCCGCTCAGGCCGCCAGAGGTATCTCGGCCCAGATCGTCTTGCCCTGTGCGGCGTGGCGGGTGCCCCAGTGCCAGGCGAACTGGGCGACGAGGAGCAGTCCGCGTCCGCCCTCGTCGAAGGTGCGGGCGCGGCGCAGGTGCGGGGATGTGCTGCCGGCGTCGGAGACCTCGCAGATGAGGCTGCCGTCGTGGATCAGCCGCAGCTGGATGGGGGGCCGGCCGTAGCGGATGGCGTTGGTGACCAGTTCGCTGACCACCAGCTCGGTGACGAAGGAGGACTCGTCCAGTCCCCAGGCCGTCAGCTGGTCGGTGGCCTGTTTGCGTGCCTGGGCGACGACGACGGGTTCCGGAGGCAGACTCCAGGTGGCGACCTGACCGGCTCCCAGGGCGCGGGTGCGGGCGAGGAGCAGGGCGATGTCGTCATCGGGAGGGACGGGCAGCAGCGTTGCGAGCACGTCGTCGCAGAGCGTGTCCAACGTCTGCGCGGGCCGGGCGAGGGTCCGGCGCAGCGTACCGAGCCTCTCGTCGGCCTCATGGCCGCGGGCTTCGACCAGGCCGTCGGTGTACAGGGCGAGGAGGCTGCCCTCGGGCAGTTCGACCTCGCGTGCCTCGAAGGGCAGGCCTCCCAGGCCGAGCGGTGGGCTCGCGGGAAGGTCGAGGAAGGCCGCTTCGCCGTCCGGGGTCACCACGACGGGCGGCGGGTGGCCGGCCCGGGCCAGTGAACAGCGGCGGGAGACGGGATCGTAGACCGCGTAGAGACAGGTGGCGCCGATGTCTCCGGCGATGTCGGCGTCGGCCGCGGCCTCGCAGGACAGGCGGATGACGACGTCGTCGAGGTGGGTGAGCAGCTCGTCGGGCGGCAGGTCGATGTCGGCCAGGGTCCGCACGGCCGTGCGCAGCCGCCCCATGGTGGCGGAGGCCTGGACCCCGTGACCGACGACATCGCCGACCACCAGGGCGACCCGGGCGCCGGAGAGCGGGATGACATCGAACCAGTCACCGCCCACGCCGGCCCGGCCTCCGGCGGGCAGGTAGCGGGAGGCGGCCTCGACCGCCGGCTGGCAGGGCAGTGTCATGGGCAGCAGACTGCGCTGCAGGGTCATGGCCGTGATGCGCTCACGGGTGTAGCGACGGGCGTTGTCGATGCACACCGCGGCCCTGGCCGTGATCTCCTCGGCCAGCAGGACGTCGTCCTGCGCGAACGCCTCCGGGTGCCGGGTGCGGCCCAGGAAGACCGAGCCGAGAGTGACACCACGAGCGCGCATCGGCACCACCATCACCGAGTGCGCCCCGGACCGGAGGAGCCGGGTGGCCCGCTCGGGGTCCTGGGCCGTCCATCGGGCCATGGAGGAGTCGTTCACCTCGTACACCGCGGAGCGGCCGGTGGCCAGACACTCGGCCGTGGGCGCGGACGCCGGGTACGCCACCGTGCTCCCCAGCCGGAGCATGATGCCGAGGAGGGCATCGGTGTCCGCCTGCCGTGCGGTCCGGCGCATGGTGACCGGGCCGCGCGGCGGGCCGTCGGGCGGTTCCTCGCCGCGGTGGATGAACTCCAGCAGGTCGACGGATGCGTAGTCCGCGAGCCGGGGAACGACCACGTCGGTCAGTTCCTGCGCGGTACGTGTGACGTCCAGGGTGCTGCCGATGCGGTTGCCGGCCTCATTGACGAGCAGCAGCCGCTGGCGGGCCAGGTACTGCTCGGTGATGTCGAGGAGCGCGACGGACGATCCCTGCACCTGGCCGAGGTGGTTCTTCAGCGGAGAGAGGAACACGGACCAGAAACGTCCCCGTGACTCGCCGGGTGCCCGGAGGTGCCGGACCACGTGCACGGGTTTCCCGGTGCGCACCACCTGGTCCTGGAGCTCCGTGAATTCGTCGTATGCCGGACTGGGCAGGAAGTCCATGAGGCGGTGCCCTCGTATCTGCTCCTCGGGCAGGTCCATTATCCGGGCTATCACGTCGTTGGCTCCCACCGCCCGGTTGTCCTGGTCGTAGAACGCCACGGCGACCGGGAGCTGGGACAGGGTGAGTTCCCCCAGCAGGGTGTCCTTGTCCTCGGGCAGGCCCGGGGGATCCGGAACCGAGGCCGTGAGGACCCATTGGGTCCGGCCGTCCCGGTCCGGGCACGGACAGGCCCGGACCGCTATGTCCACCGTCCGGCCGTCCCGGTGCCGAGCCGGGACGGCGCCGTGCCACGGCTCGTGTTCCGCCAGGCGGCGCAGGGCGGACGGGGGGAGGTGTGAGGCGAGCAGATCGGCCGCGGGGCGTGAGACGGCCTCCCCGGCTGTGTAACCGAGCAGGCTCCGGGCTTCCTCACTCCACCCCGTGATCACCCCCCGCTCGTCGGCGATGGCGACGGCGGTGGCGGCGGTCGAGGTCGTGGTGTACGGCTCGGGCGTGCCCTCGGGGCGGCCCTCAGTACCGTTGTCCTGTAGTGCCATTTCACCCCTTTCCTCCCAGTATGGGATATTTTATCGTCCGGATGCTCCGGCCGACGGCGCCCAGCGGCGACCCGCACCGCCTCCCTTCCCGCACCGTGGATCCGGCCATGACTCCCCGGACCGCCCCGTCCGGTCCCGGCGGGACGCGCGCCGCCCGGATTCGGGTTCCGGCTCACTTTCCGTGACGCGTGCACGGTGAGAGTCGCTCCGGCCGGCGGATGGAGGCCCGGTGCTCGATGGCCGGGGCCGAACGCGTCGGGTGCAAGGGCCGGGCGGAACGAGTTCACAGCCTCCGTCTGCGGTTTCCCGCTGACGGTCCCGGTGCGGGGAAGCGGGTTCGGCTGTGCCTGCGGGTCCGCCGGTTCATGTGCGAGAACGCATTGTGTGAACGGCGGACGTCCGTCGAGCGGTACGCCTCAGGCGAAGACGTCCATCGGGGCGGCTATGGCGTGGACCGGATGGCGGAGATGTCGAGCTGCAGCCGGACCTTCTCGCTCACCATGGCGCCGCCGTTCTTGAGGCGCTGGTTGTAGACCAGGCCCCACTCGGTGCGGTCGATGGTGGTGGTGCCGTCGAAGCCCGCCCGCTCGTACCCGAACGGATCCAGGACCGAGCCGAGGTAGTCGAGTTGCAGGTCGACGGGCCGGGTGACGTCACGGATGGTCAGCTCTCCCGTCATGCGGAAGCTCTCCCCGCCCTCGTGACTGGTGGAGGTGCTGCGGAACACCATCTCCGGATAACGCCGCACGTCGAAGAAGTCGGGGCCGATGAGGTGCGCGTCCCGCTGTTCCACGCCCGTGTCGACGCTGGCGACCCGGATGACGAGGTCGGCCCGCGACTCGGAGGGCCGCGCTCCGTCGAAGTACAGTGTGCTGTCGTAGTCGCTGAAAGCCCCCCGGACCGTTGTCACCATCGCGTGCCGGACGGAGAATCCGATGCGGCTGTGCGGGCGGTCGATGGCCCATCGCCCGGTCAGTGCCCGCAGCGTCGGATCCAGTGCGACACCGGTGGTCGAGGCATCCGCTGCGGGCGTGCTGGTGCCGGCCACCGGCACCGGCTCGATGACGGCTGTCTGGCGGCGGTTGAAGATCCCCATGGCGTCGTAGGCCCTCCCTGTCTGATCACTCCGTGCTATCACGAAGTCGACAGGTGCCGCGTGGCGAGATGAGCGGCCTCGTCCGGGTTCCATGCTGTCGGCTGCAAAGCTGCACAAGATCGACATGAGTGGTCTCCGGCCGACCGGCAGAACCGGTCCTCCGCGTGACCGGCACGGTCGGAGGCGTGGAGAGGACGCGGGTGACCGGGGTTGCCCGTCGGCGGACTCGTCGGAAGATCCTCATGATCGTCTCGGCCGCGGACACCCTCGCGCCGGCCGACGGCACCACCCACCCCACCGGCTACCGGGCCGAGGAGGCGGCCGCTTCCCACAAGGTGCTCACCGAGGCCGGCCACCGGGTGGTGATCGCCGGCCCCACCGCCGACCCCGTCTCGCTGGACGAGCGCGGCGGTGTGCGCCCGCTCCTCGGGTGGTACTCGCCGCCGTAGTGGTTCGCGCGGCCGCGACCCCGCACCGTCCGAGCTCTCCGCGCTGGCGGGTGCCGCGGGGAGCGGCGACACCCTGCGCCCTGTCCCCGGTCCCGCCCCTCGCGGCAGCCGCGGCCTTTGCGACGCCGGCCGCCCGCAGGCCCCGTCCCGTGGTTCCTCCTGACCCGCTGAGGGCGCGTCGCCCTGTCGACAACGCCCGACGGGGCCCGCTGTCGTCGCGGGCCCCGTCGGGATCGTGCCGCCGGTCAGGCGGGTGCGGGCTGTGTCCGGTCGAGGGCGGGTTCGAGGCGGACGACGATCCCCTTCGACGTGGGCTGGTTGCTGATGTCGGCGACGCTGTCCAGCGGCACCAGGACGTTCGTCTCCGGGTAGTAGGCGGCGGCCGAGCCCTTGGCGGCCGGGTAGGGCACGACCTCGAAGTTCTCGGCCCGGCGCTCGGAGCCGTCCGCCCAGACGCTCACCAGGTCGACGCGATCGCCCTGGGCGAGGCCGAGTTCGGTCAGGTCGGCCGGGTTGACGAGCACGACGTGGCGGCTGCCGTGAATGCCGCGGTAGCGGTCGTTGTTCGTGTAGGGAACGGTGTTCCACTGGTCGTGCGAGCGCAGCGTCTGCAGCAGCAGGTGACCCTCGGGCGCCCGGGGGACCACGCGCTCGTTGCAGGTGAACAGGGCTTTGCGGGCCTTGGTGTTGAAGACGCCCTCGTTGACCGGGTTGGGCAGCTGGAAGCCCCCGGGGCGGGTCACCCGTGCGTTGAAGTCGTGGAAACCCGGCACGATGCGGGAGATGCGGTCACGGATGGTGCCGTAGTCGCCCTCGAACCTGTCCCAGGGGATGTCCGCCTTGCCGTCCAGGGTGCGGCGGGCGAGCCGGCACAGGATGGCGACTTCGCTGAGCAGCAGCGGGGAGGCCGGTTCGAGGCGGCCTTGGGAGGTGTGCACCTCACTCATGGAGTTCTCGACGGTGACGAACTGCTCGCCGTCGGCCTGGACGTCACGCTCGGTACGCCCCAGGGTCGGCAGGATCAGCGCGGTGTCGCCGCAGACCGTGTGCGAGCGGTTGAGCTTGGTGGAGATGTGGGCGGTCAGCCGGCACGAGCGCATCGCCTCCTCGGTGACCTCGCTGTCGGGAGCGGCGCGGACGAAGTTGCCGGCCAGGGCGAGGAAGACCTTGACGCGGCCTTCGAGCATCGCCTTGATCGAGTCCACCGAGTCCAGGCCGTGCGGGCGCGGCGGGTCGAAGCCGAACTCCTGCCGCAGGGCGTCGAGGAAGGTGTCCGGCATCTGCTCCCAGATGCCCATGGTGCGGTCACCCTGGACGTTGCTGTGGCCACGCACCGGGCAGGCGCCGGCACCGGCGCGCCCCAGGTTGCCACGCAGCATCAGGAAGTTGACGATCTCCCGGACGGTGGGCACGCCGTGCTTGTGCTGGGTGATGCCCATCGCCCAGCAGACGATGACGCGTTCGCTCCGCAGGACCTCGTCGCGGACCTTCTCGATCTCCTCGCGGGTCAGTCCGGTCGCCGCGCGCACGTCGTCCCAGTCGACGGTACGGGCGTGCCGGGCGAACTCCTCGAAGCCGCTGGTGTGGGCCTCGATGAAGGCGTGGTCCAGGACGGTGCCGGGCCGGGCCTCCTCGGCCTCCAGCAGCAGACGGTTGAGGGCCTGGAACAGAGCGAGGTCGCCGCCGGGCTTGATGTGCAGGAAGCGGTCGGCGATCTGGGTGCCGCGCCCGAGGACCCCGCTCGGTTTCTGCGGGTTCTTGAAGCGCCGCAGACCTGCCTCCGGCAGCGGGTTGACCGCCACGATCCGGCCACCGTTGCGCTTGGCCTCCTCCAGTGCGGAGAGCTGGCGCGGGTGGTTGCTGCCCGGGTTCTGCCCGACCAGGAAGATCAGGTCGGCGTGGTGGAGGTCGTCGAGGCTGACGGTGCCCTTGCCGGTGCCCAGGGTCTCGCTCAGGGCGAAGCCGCTGGACTCGTGGCACATGTTGCTGCAGTCGGGCAGGTTGTTGGTGCCGAAGGCGCGGGCGAAGAGCTGCAGGACGAAGGCGGCCTCGTTGCTGGCGCGGCCGGAGGTGTAGAAGACGGCCTCGTCGGGGGAGGCCAGCGCCTTCAGTTCCTGCGCGAGGACGCCCAGGGCGTCGTTCCAGCCGATGGGCTCGTAGTGCTCGGAGCCGGGCCGCTTGATCATCGGCTCGGTGAGCCGGCCCTGCTGGTTGAGCCACATGTCGGAGCGGGCGGCGAGGTCGGAGACGCTGTGCTCACGGAAGAAGGCGGCGGTGACCCGGCGCGTGGTGGCCTCGTCGTTGATGTGCTTGGCGCCGTTCTCGCAGTACTCGTTGCGATGGCGGCGGCCCGGGGCCGGGTCCGCCCACGCGCAGCCGGGGCAGTCGATCCCGCCCACCTGGTTCATGGCCAGCAGGTCCACCCCGGTCCTGCGCGGGGAGGTCTGCTCCAGGGAGTACTCCAGCGCGTGCACGACCGCGGGGACTCCGGCCGCCCACTTCTTCGGCGGTGTCACGGAGAGGGCGGTCTCCGGCTCCTCGCCGACCGGGTTCTGCATCGGTTCGCCTTTCTCTTGCCGTGTCCGGTACGCCGGTCAGCCGACAGGCCACTGGGCCACGCGGCTCCTGGGCGGTTCCGGGTGATCGTGTTGCACGCGGCCGTTGCGGATGGTGCCGCGCCAGGCCCCGCCCTCCTGCCCCAGTCCCTCGATGAACTGCTTGAAGTTCACGAGTTCCCCGCGCACCAGCCGGGCGGTCAGTCGAGCGGCCCTGGACGAGCGGGTGAGGACCCTCGCGGCTCCCCGTGGTTCCAGGAGCATCCGGACGGTGATCGCGGTGCCGCCGGACTCCGTCGGCCCGAACTCGACCTCGCCCTGGTGGGAGGGGTTCTGTCCAAGACCGCGCCAGGCCAGGTAGGTGTCGGGGTCCTGTTCCAGGATCTCGACCGCGAAGCGGTGGCGCAGGGGCCCGTAGCCGATGGTCCAGGTGGTCACGGCGGGCCTGATCTGCTCGACGCCGTGCACCACGGTCGAGAAGCGCGGGAAGGTCTTGAACTGTGTCCACTGGTTGTACGCCGTCCGCACCGGCACCGCGATCTCGACCGTCTCCTCGACGTGCCGCTCCCGCAGCGGCCGGCGGCGCGTGACGCGGCCGCCGTCAGCGTGCGTCCCCGGCGTGTCCGGCACGGCCTGCTGAAGGTCGTCTTCGTGCGCCATCGTGGTCTCTCCTCCGGTGAGGGAGCCGGGCGGGCGTGTGGGCATCCGGCCTCCCCTCGTGCGTCAGGGTTTCTCTTCCAGTTCCCACATCGCGCACTTCGAGTCACCCCGGGGCGTCCGTGTCCCGCGGGGTCCCGACCACGGGAAGGGCGCTCATCACCCGGGACGCCCCGGGACAGGCGCTGCGGCAGATCACCGGCCGAGAGGGCGATCTCCTCGTGATCGGTCCCGGAGTGCGTGGCCGTCCGCACAGCCCGCTGCGGCCGCAGGCCGGCCGCTCCCACCGCGCCCGGGCCACCTGCCCGTCCTCGCGGTACCGCCGTCCCCGCTGGAACTTGAACCGACGGCCGTACGCTGCCGTAACGTCCGTCGACCGTGGCTGAACACCGGGCAGCGTGAACGAGCTCGAGAACGCGCTGTTCGAAGCCTGAGCGCTTCAGGCCGTCGCCGCCGGCAGGTCCGGCTGCTCCTCATACCGCTGCGATGTGGTCCGTACGGTGAACACCGTGGTCAGGCCCCCACCGGGTGTGTCCTCGGGGACGCCGCCCGGCGCCGTCGGGATCACCTCGTCCAGGTCGGTCTCGCGGATGATCGGGGTGACGGTGCCGGTCTGGAGGCGTGACATGTCGAGGAGGTTGCCGACGAGGTGGTCGAGCCGGCCTTGATACCGGCGGGCGGGGTGCGCGGGTCCTGGCTGGCGGCGGCGAGCGGGGCGGCGCGGATGCGGTTGCCCTCGGCGGGTTCCTCGGCCTGGTCCGCCCTTGCTGAAGGCGCCGGCGGTCCTCGGCCGGCAGGACCCGACCGGCCAGGGTCGTGCGGTCGCCGACCGGGACGTCGGCGTCTGCCTCGTCGGGAACGACGCAGGGGCGTGGGCCGACACTGCCGGCACAGGTCCAGGGCGCCACGTCACTCTCGCGCTCCAGCAGCGCCACCGACTCCATTCCGAAGGTCTCACGGACCCGCTCCGGAGGGGCGTCGAGACTCGTCCCACCGCGCAGGACATGGCCGGCGAGGAAGGGGCGGAGTGTGCCGCGTGCCATGTCGTCCCTCGGTCAGGCTTCGAAGCGGTAGCCCATGCCGGGCTCGGTGATCAGATAGCGGGGGTGGGAGGGGTCCTTCTCCAGTTTGCGTCGCAGCTGGGCCATGTAGACGCGCAGGTAGTTGGTCCTGCTGCTTCGGGAAAGACCCCAGACCTCCTGGAGGAGATGCTTCTGGGTGACGAGCCGGCCCGGATGGGTCACCAGGATTTCCAGCAGATTCCACTCGGTCGGAGTGAGCCGCACGTCCCGCCCGCCCCGGACGACCTTCTTGGCGAGCAGGTCGACGGTGAAGTCGTCCGTCTCGACCGGAGTCGTCTCCGGAACGGGCGGAAGGTCCGCGGCGCGGCGTACGGCGGCCCGCAGTCGGGCCAGCAGCTCGTCCATGCTGAACGGCTTGGTGATGTAGTCGTCGGCGCCCGCGTCCAGTGCCGAGACCTTCTCGCCGGACGACTGCCGGGCGGACAGGACCAGGACCGGCGCCCGGGTCCAGCCCTGCAGGCCCTTGATGACGTCGACGCCGTCCATGTCGGGCAGGCCGAGGTCGAGCAGCACCGCATCGGGCGGACGCACGGCGGTGAGCCGCAGGGCCGTGGCCCCGTCGGGAGCGGCGTCCACGCCGTAGTGGCGTGCCTGCAAGTTGATCACGAGGGCCCGCGCGAGCTGCGGGTCGTCCTCCACCACGAGCACCCGGGTCATGGGTGGGCCGCCTCTCCTGTCGTATGTCGGGCCGTGGGCGTCGGGAGCCGACGGATCCGGGCACTGCTGCCGGCCGCCGGCTCCCGTGAGAGAACACATGACGCCGTCAGCTCTTCGCCACGAGTTCCCTGAGAGCGATGTTGAGCTCGAGCACGTTGACCCGGGGCTCACCGATGAAGCCGAGTGTGCGGCCCTCGGTGCGTGCATCGACCAGCTTCCGGACCTCGGCGAAGGGCAGGCCGTTCTTCTCCGCGATCCGGTGGACCTGGATGTCCGCGTACTCCGGGGAGATGTGCGGGTCGAGGCCGGAGCCGGAGGAGGTGACCGCGTCGGCGGGCACCTCCTCCGGCTCGACCGTGTAGCCGGCCACCGAGTTTTCCTTCACCACGGCGGCCTTGGCGTCCTTCACCCACTGGATCAGCTCTTCGTTGTCGCCGGACCGGTTGGTCGCGCCGGACAGGAGGATCGAGTAGCGGGTGTTGACGCTGTTGGCGCCCAGGCCGTTGTGCGGACGGCCCTGGAACCACTTCAGGTCGGCGGCCGGGGTCTCCTCGCCCTCCTTGAGCGGCAGGTTGTAGGGCTGCCCGATCAGGGATGAGCCGACGACCCCGCCGTCGGACTTGATCTCTGAGCCGTTCGCCTTGTCGCTGAACAGCCCCTGGGCGATGCCCGTGACGACGAGCGGATAGACGACGCCCGTCACCAGAGTCAGTGCGAGGAGGGCACGCAGACCTGCCCCGAGCAACCGGGCGGTGTCGGTCACTGGATTGTTCATGGCGATCAGTCGATTCCGGGGACGAGGGAGAGCAGCAGGTCGATGAGCTTGATGCCGATGAAGGGCGCGACCAGACCGCCGAGGCCGTAGAGAGTGAGGTTGCGCCGCAGCATGCGGTCGGCGCTGACCGGCCGGTACCGCACGCCCTTCAGGGAGAGCGGAACCAGCGCGATGATGATCAGCGCGTTGAAGATCACCGCGGACAGGATCGCGGAGTCGGGTGAGGACAGACCCATGACGTTGAGCTTGTCCAGGCCCGGGTGGACCGCCGCGAAGAGCGCCGGGATGATCGCGAAGTACTTGGCGACGTCGTTGGCGAGGGAGAACGCCGTCAGCGCGCCCCGGGTGATGAGGAGCTGCTTGCCGACCTCGACGATCTCGATCAGCTTGGTCGGGTCGGAGTCGAGGTCGACCATGTTGCCGGCCTCCTTGGCGGCCGACGTACCGGTGTTCATCGCCACGCCGACATCCGCCTGGGCGAGCGCCGGGGCGTCGTTGGTGCCGTCACCGGTCATCGCCACCAGCTTGCCGCCGGCCTGCTCCCGCTTGATCAGCGCCATCTTGTCCTCGGGCGTGGCCTCGGCGAGGAAGTCGTCGACGCCCGCCTCGTCGGCGATCGCCTTGGCGGTCAGCGGGTTGTCACCCGTGATCATGACGGTTCTGACGCCCATGCGGCGCAGTTCCCGGAACCGCTCGCGCATGCCGTCCTTGACGACGTCCTTGAGGTGGACGACCCCCAGGATCCGGGCGCCGCCGATGTCCTCGACCGCGACCAGCAGCGGGGTGCCGCCCGCTTCGGAGATGCGGTCGGCGACGGTGCCGGCGTCCTCGGCGACCCGGCCGCCGCGCTCCTGGGCCCAGGCGATGACCGAGCCGGCCGCCCCCTTGCGGATCTTCCGTCCGGCGACGTCCACGCCGGACATACGGGTCTGCGCGGTGAAGGCGATCCACTCGGCGCCCACCAGTTCGCCTTGACGGCGCTCGCGCAGCCCGTACCTCTCCTTGGCCAGGACCACGATCGAGCGGCCCTCGGGCGTCTCGTCGGCCAGAGAGGAGAGCTGGGCGGCGTCGGCGACCTCGGCCTCGGTGGTACCGCGCACCGGCACGAACTCGGCGGCCCGGCGATTGCCGAGCGTGATGGTGCCGGTCTTGTCCAGCAGCAGCGTGGAGACGTCCCCGGCGGCCTCGACCGCGCGGCCCGACATGGCCAGTACATTGCGCTGGACCAGGCGGTCCATGCCCGCGATGCCGATCGCGGAGAGCAGGGCGCCGATCGTGGTCGGGATCAGGCAGACCAGCAGGGCCACCAGCACGACCATGCCGAGCTCGGAGCCGGCGTACTCCGCGAACGGCGGCAGGGTCGCCACCGTCAGCAGGAAGACGATCGTCAGCGAAGCGAGCAGGATGTTCAGCGCGATCTCGTTCGGCGTCTTCTGCCGGGCCGCCCCCTCCACCAGATTGATCATCCGGTCGATGAAGGTCTCGCCCGGCTTCGTCGTGATCTTGATGATGATGCGGTCGGAGAGGACCTTCGTACCGCCGGTGACCGCCGAACGGTCGCCTCCGGACTCGCGGATGACGGGCGCGGACTCGCCGGTGACGGCCGACTCGTCGACGGACGCGACGCCCTCGACGACGTCGCCGTCGCCGGGGATGACGTCCCCGGCCTCGCAGACCACCAGGTCGCCGATGGTCAGGGCGGTGCCGGGGACCTGCTCTTCGGTGCCGTCCTCGAACAGCCGCCGGGCGACCGTGTCGGTCCTGGCTTTGCGCAGCGTGTCGGCCTGGGCTCTGCCGCGGCCCTCGGCGACCGCCTCCGCCAGGTTGGCGAAGAGCACGGTCAGCCAGAGCCAGGCGCTGATGGTCCAGCCGAACCAGTCGCCCGGGTCCGTGAAGGAGAAGACCGTCGTCAGGACGGAGCCGACGAGGACCACGAACATCACGGGGGACTTGATCATCACCCGCGGGTCGAGTTTGCGGAACGCGTCCGGCAGTGACTTCACCAGTTGCTTGGGGTCGAACAGACCCGCGCCGATACGGCCCTCAGGCCTCTTGCGGTCCGCCGGCGCGTCCTGGTGGAGCGTCAGGACGGGCACGGACATGGAGTCCTCCGACTTCTCTGTACGGGTGGTCATCACGCCAGCCCTTCGGAGAGCGGGCCCAGCGCGAGGGCGGGGAAGTACGTGAGACCGGTGATGATCAGAATTGCGCCCATCAGCAGGCCGGTGAACAGCGGTTTCTCGGTGCGCAGGGTGCCCGCGGTGGCCGGGACCGGCGTCTGCCGGGCCAGCGAGCCGGCAAGAGCCAGGACGAACACCATCGGCAGGAAACGGCCGAGCAGCATCGCGAGGCCGAGCGTGGTGTTGAACCACTGGGTGTCGGCGTTCAGGCCGGCGAAGGCGGAGCCGTTGTTGTTCGAGGCGGACGTGTAGGCGTAGAGGATTTCGGAGAATCCGTGCGCACCGCTGTTGGTCATGGAGTTCGCCGGGGTCGGCAGGGTCATCGCGACGGCGGTGAAGACCAGCACGAGCGCCGGAGTGACCAGGATGTACAGAGCCGCCGGCTTGATCTCGCGGATGCCGATCCTCTTGCCCAGGTACTCGGGCGTGCGGCCGACCATCAGACCGGCGATGAACACCGCGATGACCGCCATGATCAGCATGCCGTAGAGACCGGAGCCCACGCCGCCGGGCGCGATCTCACCCAGCATCATGCCGAGCATCGTGATACCTCCGCCCAGACCGGTGAAGGAGGAATGGAAGGAGTCCACCGCACCGGTCGAGGTGAGCGTGGTCGACACCGCGAAGATCGACGAGCCGCCGATCCCGAACCGGACCTCCTTGCCCTCCATCGCCCCGTTCGCGAGCTCGAAGGCCGGGCCGTGGTGGGAGAACTCGGTCCACATCATGAGCGCGACGAAGCCGACCCAGATGGTGGCCATGGTGGCGAGGATCGCGTGGCCCTGCCTGACCGAGCCGACCATGACGCCGAAGGTGCGGGGCAGGGAGAACGGGATGACCAGGATCAGGAAGATCTCGAAGAGGTTGGAGAACGGGGTGGGGTTCTCGAAGGGGTGGGCGGAATTGGCGTTGAAGTAACCGCCACCGTTGGTGCCCAGCTCCTTGATGGCCTCCTGCGAGGCGACCGCGCCCCCGTTCCACTCCTGCGTGCCGCCCGTGCTGTGCCCATGAGGGAATTGGCCGACCTCGTGGATCCCGGAGAAGTTCTGGATGACGCCACAGGCGACCAGCACGATCGCGGCGACGAACGCCAGCGGCACCAGGATGCGCACGACACCGCGCACCAGGTCCGACCAGAAGTTGCCCAGCTCACCGGAGCGGGACCGCGCGAAACCGCGCACCAGAGCCACCGCGACGGCCATGCCGACGGCCGCGGAGACGAAGTTCTGCACGGCCAGACCGGCGGTCTGCACGACGTGGCCCATGGCCTGCTCGCCGTAATACGACTGCCAGTTGGTGTTGGTCACGAAGGACACGGCGGTGTTGAACGCCTGGTCCGGGTCGATCGAGGCGAAGCCCAGCGAGCCGGGCAGCACGCCCTGGAGCCGCTGGAGGGCGTAGAGGAAGAGGACGCCGATTGCCGAGAAGGCGAGGACACCGCGCAGGTACGCGGTCCAGCGCATCTCGGTGTCGGGGTCGGCGCCGATGCCCTTGTAGATCCACTTCTCGGCCCGAAGGTGTCGCTCGGAGGAGTAGACCCAGGCCATGTAGGTGCCGAGGGGGATGTGGACGAGTGCCAGCGCGCCTGTCAGCGCGAGCAGTTGGAGCACGCCGGCGGTTACGGGACCCATGCTGCGGCTCAGAACCTCTCCGGGAAGACCAGGGCGAGGAAGAGATAGCCCAGCAGGGCGACGGCCACGAGCAGGCCGACTACGTTCTCGGCGGTCACAGCTTCGTCACCCCCTTGGCGAGGAAGGCCACCAGCGCGAAGACCACGAGCGTGGTGACGACGAAGGCCGGATCGGCCATCGCGAACTCCTGAAGTCAGGTGCGAATGGAACGGACGAGTAGAGGAAAGCGCCTCCGTGGTCGGATGGCAGCGTCCGTTGACGGCTCCCTTACGGCATGGCGGAGGGTCTTGACGGAACCCATACGCAGCCTGTCCGTACCTACGATCAGGTACGGACAGCGCAGGTGAGCCGCTTCACAGCAGCCGGAAGCGGAACCGGCGGATCACCGCGTCCGGTTCCTGCCGTGATCGCTTGGCCGTCGCAGATCCGGCTTCGCGCAGCCGCCGACCTGATCCGCGTAGCGACACGTCTTTGACCGGCCGTTCTGCATCCGATCACAGGGCAAAGCCCGCACTGTGGCGCGGGTTGTGTGTTCATCGGCTTGGGCTTGTGCGGGTTTGGGGTGCTGGGATGCATCGTGTGTGCTGTGTGCGGTCGGGGCCGGAGATGTCCGGTGGCTGCCCCGTTTCATGGTGTAGCGGCGGTGCGTGGCGCAGACGGAATCCACCGGCCGGGGCACGGGGCGGTCCGCGGTCCTGTCTGTGGAGTGGGCAGAGCCTGAGACAGTGGAGGCATGGACATCGAACGCAGGAACAATGTCACGGTCACCGGTAACCCCCGGGGGCGGGCGGTGGTGCTGGCGCATGGGTTCGGCTGTGATCAGAACATGTGGCGGCTGACCGTGCCCGCTCTGGTAGGGGACTACCGGGTGGTGCTGTTCGACTACGTCGGATCGGGCCGTTCGGACCTGTCCGCGTTCTCGGAGGACCGCTATGCCTCGCTGGACGGTTACGCCCGGGACGTGGCCGAGGTCTGTGAGGCGCTCGATCTGCGCGAGGCGGTGTTCGTGGGGCATTCTGTCAGCGCGATGATCGGTGTGCTGGCGGCCGGGATGGCGCCGGAGCGTCTCGGGGCGCTGGTGATGGTCGCTCCGTCCCCGCGGTACATCGATGACGACGGCTACCGGGGCGGATTCAGCGCCGAGGACATCGACGAACTCTTGGTCTCTTTGGAGTCGAACTATCTGGGCTGGTCGGCGGCGATGGCACCGGTGATCATGGGGAACGCGGATCGGCCCGAACTCGGTGAGGAACTGAAGAGCAGCTTTTGCGCCACCGACCCGGACATGGCGCGCGTCTTCGCCCGGACCACGTTCCTGTCGGACTCGCGGGACGACCTGAAGGCGGTGACGGTGCCGACGCTGATCCTGGAGTGCACCCAGGACGTCATCGCCCCCCGGGAGGTCGGCGCCTTCGTCCACCGGGCGATCCCCGGCTCGGAGCTGGTCACGCTCGACGCGACAGGGCACTGCCCGCACCTTTCCGCACCCGAGGCCACCAACGAAGCGATCACCGATTTCCTGGCGCGTCTGCGGTGATGTGCCGCACCGGGCAGGAACCCGGCCCGCATGACGCAGGCAACGACAAGACACCGCACGCGGCATTCGCCGCGCTGCTGGAGGACAGCGTCGAGGAACTTTACGAGAACGCGCCCTGCGGGTATCTGTCCACGCTGATGGACGGCACCATCGCCAAGATCAACGCCACGTTGCTGGACTGGCTCGGCCTGGAGGGTGAGGCGGTGGTGGGCCGGATGCGGTTCACCGACCTGCTGACCGTGGGCGGCAAGCTGTACCACGAGACGCACTTCGCGCCTTTGCTGCAGATGCAGGGTGAGATCAGCGGTGTCGCCTTGGAGATCAAGGGAGCCGGCGGCGGGCGCATACCGGTCCTGGTCTCCTCCGTCGTCAAACACGGCAGCGGCAAAGAGCCCCAGCTGATCCGCACCACTGTCTTCGACGCCCGTGAACGCCGCGCCTACGAGCAGGAGCTCCTGCGGGCCCGTAAAGCAGCTGAACAGGCACGTAAGGAGGCGGAGGCGGACCGTGCCCGGTTGCAGGACGCCCTGGCCGTGCTGCAGCAGTCGCTGCTGCCCGCCACCCTCCCCTCGGTACCGGGAATGGAGGCGGCCGCCCACTACCGCACCGCTTCCCCGGATCGGCTCGGCGGCGACTTCTACGATCTCTTCCCCGTCAACGCCGATCGCTTCGCCTTCTTCCTCGGTGACGTGTGCGGCAAGGGCCCCCAGGCCGCCGCGGTCACTTCACTGACCCGCTACACCCTGCGTGCCGCCGCCGTGCACGACCCCGACCCCGTCTCCGCCCTGACGACCCTCAACCAGGTGCTCCATGAGCGCTACACCGGCGACGACCCGCGCTACTGCACCACGATTTTCGGCACCCTCGACCCCGATCCCGCCACAGGGCAGGTCACCGTCCGTCTTGCCTCCGGCGGACACCCCCCGGCCCTTGTCCTGCGCGGAAACGGGAAGGCCGAATTCCTCCCTACTCCCGGTGGTTTCCTCGTCGGCGTCCTGCCCACCGCCGCCTTCTCCGCCGCCACGACCGTGCTGGATCCCGGGGACACCCTGGTGCTGTACACCGACGGCCTGACCGAGGCCCGCACCGGCGACGACCGCACCGCCCTCTACGGAGAAGAAGCTCTGCTCGAATTCGCCGCCGGCCACGCCGGCCGCTCCGCCCGGGACGTGATCCAGGCCCTCACCGGCCTGCTGGACGGCTTCGGCGACGGCCTCGACGACGACACCGCCCTTCTCGCCCTCGGCGTCCCCGCCCTCACCCCTCGGACCGAAGCCACCGCATGAACCCGCTGAAGACCACCACCCGCCACGCTCCCACCGGCCCCGTTCTGGAGATCAGCGGCGACCTCGACTACACCACCGCCGGCGAACTCCGCGCACTGATCACCGCGCTCACCCTCCAGCCCGGCCAGCGCCTCGTCCTGGACCTGGCCGGGCTGGAGTTCTGCGACTCCAGCGGCATCACCGCCATGATTACCGCCCGCAACCACGCCCAGGCCGCCCATGCCGACATCGCACTCGCCGCCGTCCCCGACCCCACCTTGCGTGTGCTACGGCTGGTCGGCCTCGACCAGATCTTCCCCCTCCACCCCGACAGCGACGCCGCCACACAGCCTTGACCCGCGCGGAGCGGCGGGTACCCCGATGAATATTCATCGGGGTACCCGCCGCTCCGCGCTGTGTGCTCTCGGCCCCCGGGTACGCGACGGAAACGCAACACCCCCACTGAACGGCGAGCGCACTGAGAAAACCCCTGCGGTCATCCCGCTGAGCAAGCAACCGGCAGATGGTACGGACGGGGAAACCCCGCTGTGCTACGGCGCGACCCGGGACGGGGCGCGGCGCGGGCTGCGGATGCCAGCCGGTCCGTACGCGCCCCTTTTCACTCACGTCCCCGAACCGGTCACACCGCGGTGCCGCCGGCTCTGGCCATGGACGCCGAGCCGGCCGCCGGCGAACTGATCACCAGCGCGATCCGGCACGCTCCGGGCGCCTGCGGGACAACCCTGCGGATGTCCGGGCAGGAGCCGACGATCACCGTGCGGGGCGGCTCCACCGAGCAGCCGGCGCCGAAGAAGGCGGATCCGCACCGCATCGGCGGCCACGGACCGCACCTGGTCCAGACCGTCGGTGAGAAGGCCGTCGTCGCTCTGCGCGCCACAGGAAAACTGATCACCGCTCACCTGCCCGTGGCACCGCCGAACACCGGCAGCCCTCTGCCCCGCCATCCCGCACCGAACCTGGCAGCCGCTTCGCCCTGTCAGCCTTCGGGCCGGCGGGGCGGCACGGCCGTCCTGCCGCATGTCGTGGACGGCGGTGCTGGATGCGGTCCGCCTACAGCGCCTGGTGCCGGTTTTACCGCCGTCGCCACTGCCCAGGTCCGCGAGGTCGTCGAGCGGCTCATCGCCGCCGGGCGGTGGCACGAGACAGACCCTGAGATGCTGGTGGTGCTCGGCTCCGGGTACGACGCCCTGCGCATCGCGCACCTGCCGGCCGGGCCACCCGTGGAGATCCTCGGCCGTCTGCGTTCGGACCGGGTGGTGCGCCGGCCGACGCCGCCGCGAGTCCACGACCCCAAGGGCGGCCGACCGCCCAAGCACGGCAGCCAGTGCCGGACAGCGCCGCCGTCTGCCCGCTGAGGGCCGGGCCCGGGGGCAGTCCGAGACGGTGGCCGCTGCGCCGTCGGGCCGGCTCGGCAGCTCGCGTCCGCCTTCTGCGCAAGCGGTCGCGAAGAGTCGTCGCAGCCGTGCTCGCCACCAAAGTCACGGCGAGCACCGACTCGACCGAGTCACCGCTCGGGTTGGCCCGGCCGCTCCCTGCCGGCGGCCCAGTGGTGCGGATGCGGAAACGGGTTGGCCGGCCTGTCCGGGGTGATCGGTTCCGGCGGTCTGCGGCCGATGCCGGCGCGTCTCGTGACGCCGCAGCCGGATGTCTCCGTGGGGCCGGTCAATTCTCAGGGGCGGCCGGTCGCCCGCTGCGCGTGGCCGTGCCCGCGGTCCTGTCGGGGCACGCTGATCGTGCCGTCGCGGCCCGCCGTGACGGCACGTCACCTACGGCTTTGACGGCCCGGTGTCCGGGTGCGCGGGCGCCGTCACGCTGTGGCCTGGATCGATTCCCGTGTGTGCCGGACTGGTTGAAGTACCCGTCCACGCCCTTTAGGGTGCGGAAAGGTCCAGACCACAGAGCGGAGTGGGCGGTCGCACCTCGGTGTGTTCCGTCGGCTTCGGCGTGCACGGGGACGGGGGGAATGCGGTGGGAGCGGTGATCGAACACTCCGGTGGGGCAGGCCGGCTGATCGTCCTGGACTTCGACGGGGTACTGCTCGACACGGAACGAACAAGCATCGCGGTCTGGCGCCGGCTGCTGACGGACAAGGCGCTGGAACTGCGGAGCGGAATCAGTGTGCGGCCCGACCGCACACTCGACCGGGACATGCTGCGCCGGGACCTGCTCGACACGGTCGGCCGGCGCCGGACACAGGCACTGTGGGACGAGTTCGAACGGCTCAACCGTGCAGAGGCCGACCTCCTGGACGCCGGCGCCGGGGTCCGTGCCTTCCTGGCACACTGCCTGGAGCGGGGCCACCGCCTCGCCGTGGCCTCGGGGAACGGCCGCGACTGGGTGGAGAGCCACCTGGAACGGCTCGGCATCCGGTCCGCCTTCGGCTCGGTGCACTGCGCGGGGCCGGGAGTGCGGACCAAGCCCGCTCCCGACACCTACCTGGGGGCGCTGCGCGCCTCTCCCACCGACCCGCACCGGGCCCTCGCGGTCGAGGACTCATACACCGGGCTGGCCGCGGCACGCGCGGCGGGCCTGGCCGCGGTCTGGGTGACCGACGCCCCGGACTCCACCGTGCCCCCCGGCCCCGTCGCGCGTCGCGTACGCACGCTCGACGAGCTGACCGGCGTCCTGTGACGGAGGGGCACCGCCCGGCGAACGGCGACATACGACCGTTGGCACCGCACGACCGACTTCGGCCCCGGGGCGGCGTCCGAGCGCGCAGCCGCCGCTGCTGCTCTCGCCCCGGGCCCTCACTTTGGAGACTGCAATTTCCGTGCTGCTCGCTTCATCCATGCGTGAACTGGACTCACATGTGTCCGGTTGTGATCCGCTCGACGCCGCCCGCGACGCCTCGCGGTTGCCGGCCCTCAACCGTGCCGGGGACGTCTCCGGCCTCGACGCGCTCGCCCGGCTGTGGACCGGCCGGGTCCCTGACCGCGTGCACGACGCCGTGACCGCCAACGCGGCCCTGCGTGACCTCGGCTTCGTCCTCGCCTCCCTGGAGCGCCACGGGGTCGACTACCGGACGGTTCCGTCCGCCGAGGAGACGCTGCTGAAACTCGGCGCGCTCGCCGAGGAGGTGCCCAGGGACAGCGTCTACACCTACGCGCTGCGCAACCCGCAGGACGCCGTGCGGTCCTTCACCGGACTGCCCGAGGAAGCCCTCTTCATACGGGAGGTCCGCACGGCCGGCATCGCCCTGCGCCCCGCCGTCGACGCGCTCCTTCAGACGCTCACACTTCCCGTCGACGATCCCGCGCTGGCCAAGCTGCTGGCCGAGGCCACCCGCGGGTTCACCGTCTTCGCGCAGTCGCTGCTGTCGGTGAAGCGGACCATCACTCCACAGACGTTCTCCTTCGAGATGCGGCCGTACTTCCCGCCCATGACCGTCGGCGGGCAGGTGCTCTACGCGCCGGGCGGGGCGCAGATGACTCCGCTGCTCGTCGACATCCTGCTGATCAGACCCGAGCCGGGCGAGCCCCGTGAGGAATGGTACGAGCAGTACCTGGTCGAGAACCTCCTCTATCTTCCCGCCGCCTACCGAGCGGCGAGCGACCGGGCCCGGCGGCACCGGCCGCTGCTGCCCCGCCTCGTGGACGAGGCCGCCCGGCACCGCTCCCGCGGTCGCAAGGTGCGGCGCAATCTGACCGAACTTCGGTCGCTGATGCGGGAAGTGCTGCGCTTCCGGCTGCCCCACCTGCAACTGGCCAAGGCCAACATGAACGTGCGTCCGGACGGCTCCCTGGGCAGCGGCGGCTACACCACCGACTCCCTCGACCACCTGGCGGAGCTCACCCTCGAAAGGCACCGGCTGCTCTCCGAGGAGCCGGCCACCCAAAGGGCACAGCGATGACCTCCACGACCCCACAGAACTCGATGACCTCCCCGTCACCGTCGACCCGGCCCGCCGCGCCCGTCGGCTTCGAGCCCTTCGTCCCCGGCACCGTCCACCACCCCCTGGCCACGCCGCCCGGTGCCGTGCCGGCCCCCGCCGCCGAGGTGCTCGTGCGCTACCCCACCCGGCTCAACGCCATGGCGCTGCAACCGGCGGCGATCGCGGCCGACAACAACCTGATCTACGACGCGGGAGAGGTCGTCCTCTCCGTCGCCCGTTTCCACCACGTCCACGTGCGGCGGCTCGTGCCGGGCACCGGTCTCGTCCTGGATCCGGAGGTACGACGGCCGGAACTGGTCGAGCACGCCGCCCGGATCATGTGCGCGGCCCTCGGCGTGGAGTGCGACCTGGCGATCGGTGTCGACAGCGACCGGCTGCCCGTGCACGCCGGGTTCGGCTCCAGCAGCAGTCTCATCGCGGCGGTCGCCACGGCGGTCAACCACCTGTACGGCAGTCCGGTGGACCGCGCCGGCCTGCTGCCGTATCTCACCGCCAACCACGGCGAGGAGCACGGCAGTCGGCCCGGTCTGCTGACGCCGGTGCAGTGCATCGGCGGCTCGGCGGCCTCCGGTCTGTACCCGGGGGGCGTACAGGTCGTGGCGGGACGCAGCACGGTGGTGCTGTCGGTGCCGGTGCCCGATCGTCTGTCGCTGGTGATCGGCGTGCCGCGCTCCTTGGAGGAGCGTCCCACCGACGAGTTGATGGCCGCCGAGGTGGAGCAGTTCGACCGGTTCCGCGCGACCGGTGAACGGTGGGCGCAGACGATCGCGTTCCGGATGCTGCACGAGGCCATGCCGGCCGCGCTGCGCGGCGACCTCGGCCCGCTCGGCTCCCTCGTGTTCGACTACCGGTTCCGGATGGGCAGCATCGAGAACTGCTCCTTCTCGCATCCCGGCCTCGTCGAACTGGCGGGGGGACTGGAGTCCCTGTGGCACGACAAGGCGGCGACCATGCTCGCCCTGTCCTCCGTCGGCCCGGCCTTCTTCGCCCTTACCGACGACCCCGACCGGTGCGGCGACCGCTTCGCCGAGCTGGACATGGACGTCGTGCACGCCCGGCCGCACAACGGCACCTACGAGGAAACGGGGCTCGTCCCATGACCGACGTGACCGCGGCCGCCGATCGGGCCGCCGCCTACTGGAACCATCCCGGCACCGTCACGGAGTTCCGCTCCCTCGACGTACAGCCCTATCTGACCGACCTGCTCGACAGCACAGCCGTCGACGGCCCCGCCCTCGACGTCGGCTGCGGCGGTGGCCGCAACACCCTGGCCCTGCTGGAACGGGGCTTCGACGTCCTCGCCGTCGACCTGCACGCGCAGATGGTGGAGACGACCCGGGCCAGGACGGCCGCGTATCCGCCCGACCGCGTCTCGGTCCGGCCAAGCCCCGCACACCACATCCCGGCCAAGGACGGAACGTTCGCCCTCGCGGTGTGCTACGGCGTCCTGCACAACGCGGTGGACCGGACCCAGTGGGCGGCGACGGTCACCGAACTGGCCCGGGTGCTGCGTCCCGGCGGGCTGCTGGCCCTGAACACCTTCACCTGCCAGACCCTGGATCCCATGCTGCGCGCGGGCACGGAGGACGGCCAGTACCTGCTGCCCGACGGCATCCCCATGATGCTGCTGCCCGTCGACGAGGTGCTCGCGGCGTTCACCGCGGCCGGGCTGGCCGCCCGGGGCGACGTGCACACCTACGTCCGTGACCTGGACGTCGGTCCCCGCGCCGTCCTTCGCTGCGTGCTGCGGCGGGAGGGAAACTGACATGGCCGACCTGGACGACGGTTCGACCGAGGCCGACCCCTTCCCTCAGACACCGCTGCCCAAGGAGGAGTTGGACGCCCTGCTGGACGCCCGCCTCGCGGAGGTGCCCGGCTGGCACGCTCCAGACGACCCGGTGCGGCTCGGCTTCGCCATGACGGCACCGCACGACCTGGCCCTGAAGACGTTCGGCCGCTTCGCCGCACGCAACCCCAACAACGTCGGCGTGCACACCCGCTTCGGCGACGGCGTCCGCGGCACCCGACGCCTCGAGCGGGAGGCGGTCCTCGCACTCGCCGGGCTCCTGCACGCCGACGCCGCCGACGGGTACGTCACCAGCGGCGCCAACGAGGGCACCCTCGCCGGGCTGCGCGTAGGCCGCAACACGCTGCGTGCCGCGGGCGCCTCACGGGTCGTCGTCCTCGCGTCGACGCTCACCCACCACTCCGTGGCGAAGGCCGCGGACATCCTCGACGTCGAACTGCGGCTCTGCCCGGCGGGCCCGTCCTGGCGGCTGGAGGCCGCGGCGGTGGAGGCCGCGCTGGACGATCTCGCGGCACAGGGATCGCCGGACGACCGCACCGGAGTGATCGTGGTGTCCACCGCGGGCTACTACAACACCGGCCTGGTCGACCCGGTGGACGAGATCGCCGACATACTCGGACGACGGGCCGCGGACGGCGGCGACCTGAGGCTCTTCCACCACGTGGACGCGGCGCACGGCGGCATGATCCTGCCCTTCACCGCCCCGGAAGTGGCCTTCGACTTCCGCAGCCCGCACGTGCACTCGATCGTGCTCGACCCGCACAAGTCCGGCCTGATGCCCTACAGTTGCGGGGTCTTCCTGTGCCGCAAGGGCCTGATGGGCCATGGCGCGGTGCCCGCCCCGATGTCCGGCTTCCTCGACGAGACGATCACCGGGTCACGGTCCGGCGCGATGGCCGCCGCTCTGTGGTCACTGGTCTTCGGGGTGGCGGCGGACGGCTACCGGCAGGTGTTCCGCCACTGTCTCGCCGTACGCGACCGACTGGCCGACGCCATACGAGCCGCAGATCCCGACGCGGTGGTGCTGCCCTCACCCGGCAACACCGTCGTCGTCGCCGGCTTCTCCCACGAGGGCGGCCGCCTGCCCGCCGAACTCACCGAGCACTACCGCCTGGTGGGCAACATACTGCCGTGGACCGCGCCGGACGGCACGGACAAGGGCCGGCTCTTCCACCACTTCTACGCCATGCCCCACCTGACCCGCACCCACATCGACGCCTTCGGCACCGCCCTCGCCGCCGCTCTCCGCGCGCCCTCACCGTCACGGTCCCGGCGGACCGGGGACACCGCGCCCCCCGGCCCGCCGGACGAGCTGCGAGAGGTGCGGCGCAGCAGCGTCTGCCTGAGGCACCTCGTCGTCCACCCTCCGCGGCGCCGCGACCCGGACGGCTATCCGGACGCGTACTCCTTCCACACCTTCCAGGACCGGGCGGGCCTCGGCGAGGAGCTGACCGCACGCCCGTGGGACGGCCATGGAGCGCACCGGGACCTGTATGTCTACGCACCCGATCTGGACGCCCCCTTCGCCAACGAGCTGTTCGGGGTGACCGATCCCCAGCGGTACGCGCTGGAGGTCCTCGACCGCAACCAGCAGAAACTGTCGCTGGTCGGCGCCGCCCACTTCTCCGTCTTCGGCCCCGAGCCCCGAAACGCCGGCCGGCCCGTGGTCCTCGCCAACTTCCACGCCGACGGGACACTGCGGTCCGTCGAGTACAAGTACGGGGACCGCCGGTACAACGACGAGGTGCAGGTCTTCCACGACACGATCGTGGTCAAGATCGGCAAGGACGCCCGCAGCGTGCACCGCGACGGCGACGACTACTCCTTTTCCCTGGACACCTCGCTGGAGCTACGGGTGAGGGTGACGGACGACGACACCGCCCCGCGCGTCGACCGGGTGGCCCGGCACACCGATCCGGCGCTGCCGCGACGGCGGCATCTGCTGCGCGGCCAGTACCGCCGGTTCCCCAACCGGTTCTTCGACACGATCGTCGAGATGACCGTGGGGCGCCGGCACACCTCACCCGGCGCATCTCACGTGCCCGCCCTGCCGGGCGGCGACGTGCTGGCCCGGTCCGCGGAGCTGGACCTCGTCCGCGTGGTGCCGGCCGTCACGGAAGGCGACCTGCGGGTGACGCTCACCGCGGTCGACACACCCGGCGAGGCCGTGTTCTCGGTGCCGCTCGGCCTGGGCACCCGGCTGCCCGCACTGCTGAAGGGCATCCCGGTCGGCGCCCCGGAGAGCCTGACACCCGCCGAGGTGGTGACCTGGGCCGCCGGTCTGTATCCACCGGTGCGGGCGCTGCGCGAGGCGGCCCGCGCCGAAGGAGGGCACCGGCACCTGTCCGCGCCGGACGGCCCGCCCGGACAGGCCCAGCCCTCATGACCACGGCCGCACTCGTCGTACTGTGGGGCGTCCTGTCGTGGGGGGTCCTGCTCAGCGTGCGAGCGGCGCTCGCCGCCCGCGTCCTCGACCGGCGACGGCAGCGCACCGTGCCGGCCGCCGACCCGGCGCCGCACGTCGTCCTGCTGGTGCCGGCCCTTCGCGAACAGGAACTGCTGGCCGAGGTGGTGCGGGCGGCGGCCGGGCTGTCGTACCCGCCGGGTCTGCTGCATGTCGTCGTGGTGACCACGCAGCGGGAGGAACGGGAGCGGCACGCCGTGGCGGCACGGGTACCCGCTCTGGCGGCCGCTCTGGTCAAGGCAGACGCCGAGGACGCGGCCGCCAGGCTCGCCGGGATCGTGCCGTCCGGACGGGCCGCGGAGACCGCGCGGCGCACCCGCGCCTCCAGCGACCCGGCCGGCACCCTGCGCGCCGAGATCGACGCCGTCCCCACCACACGTGAGGTCGCCGCCGTTCTGCTGCCGGCGATCGCGGCCGGCCACCCCGGGGTCGGTCTGCACCACCTGCACTACACGGACGAGGGAGCCAAGAGCAGTCAGCTCGTGCACGCCGTCGAACAACTGCCGGGCCTGCTCCCGCCGGACGCCGACCCGGCCTACACCTACGTCGGGCTGTACGACGCCGACTCGCAGCCGGACCTGGGCAGCCTGGAGCAGCTGGCGGCCACCGTGTCCCGGGGCGACGGACCCACACCCCACCTGGTTCAGCAACTTCCGCTCCAGCTGCGCCGGCCGCACGCGGCGCGGCACGGCGGCACGGACGTGCTGATGCGCGCCCACGCCCTGGCCGACCTTCGCCGCCGCACGGGCGTGGAGGCGTACCGCATCCTGGCCCGGCGCCGCATCCGCTCCGCGCGACTGCCCGCGGGACTCACGGCACTCGCGGAGCCGGTGGTGTACGGGATCGGCGCCGGGCTGTTCGTCCGCCACGACACCCTGGTGTCCATCGGCATGTACGAGGAACCGGTCGACGACCTGCTCGTCGGCTACAAACTGTCCACCACCGGTGCCGTCATGGACGTACTGCCCGTGTTCAACCTGGTCGACCGCTACCCCCGGCCCCAGGCGCTCGGCAAGGCATACGCGCTCGTGGCCCACGGCTCGATCGCCGGGTGCCGACGGCTGCTGACCGATCCGGTGCTGCGCGCCTTCCGGCCGCGCAACACCGTCGTGCTCGTCAAGGAAGGCCTCGACACGGCATGGTGGTTCGGCGGTCCCGCCGTGGTACTGGCCGCGATCACGGCCCTCGTCGCCGACGGCTCGGGCGGTGCGCTGCTTGTGTGGGTCGCGGCGGCGTGCGCGTACACGGTGCTGCACGCCACATGGTGCGTGACGAAGGCCCGTCAATGGCTGGCCGCCCATCGCGGAACCGCCGCACGGACCGAGACGCCCACGTGGCCGTCGGCTCTCGCACTGGTACCGGCCTTCCTGCTCCAGCCGCTGCTGCACTGGGCGGGCCCGCTCGGACACCTGTACCGGGCCGTACGCGGTGCCCCGCCCGCCCTCGGCAAGACCGAACGGTGAGCCGAGCCCGGACACGGCCTGAAAACCCCCACACCACGCCCGCCCGCACCGGTGCTCCTCCCGTTCACCGCCCCCTCACCCCCTCACCCCCTCACCCCCTCACCCCCGACTCCAGCCCCCGACCTCGCCGCCGACGAGAAAGACCCGAGAATGACACCGCACCCCCCAGACCCGCTCCTGTCCACCGTGATCATGGCTCACCCGCACCGCAGGGCGGCGGCACAGGCGTTGAGCAAGGCCCATCCCGCGCTGGCCGCGAGGATCGTCACCGACCCGGAGCCCGAGGGGCCCCCGTCGGCGCTGCGCACCGCCCGCCGCGCCTGGCAGGCAGTGGCACCGGGCGCCACGCACCACCTGGTCGTCCAGGACGACGCACTGCCGCTCCCGGGGTTCGCGAGCACGGTCGCCGCACTGACCGCGGCGCAACCGGGGGCGTCCCTGAGCCTGTTCACGGAATGGGGCTCGCGCACCGCGAACGCCGTCCGCGCCGCCGCGCTGCTCGGCCACGCCTGGGCACCCGTGGTGGACGACTACCTGCCGTCGGTGGCCCTGGTCCTGCCCGCACCACTCGCCTTCGGCTTCGAGGAGTACGCGGCCGCCAAGGCCACGCCCGAGGCGACCGACGACGTCACCCTCCTCGACCACCTGCGCGGAGTGGACAAACTCGTCCCCGTGGCCGGACCGGTCGACCACGCCAATCCGCCCAGCCTCGTGGGCAACGACATCATGGGCCCGCGCAGCGCCGCCTGTCTGTCCCCGGCCGCCGACCCGGGCGGCTCCGTCCTCCCGGCGATGACCGCCGTGCCGTACTTCTGCTGGTGGGAACAGCTGGCCGTGGTCTACCTGCACGACCCCGCCGCCCCCGACGGCTGGCGCCGGGTGCCGGCCGAGGAAGCCCTCGCGCGACGAGGTATCGGACATGAGCAGATCGTGGGAGCGCTGCGGCAGACGCTGGAGACCCTCCCGCACCGCGCGTTCGTGCACGACCGGGTCAGTGACGTCCTGCTCGCCGAGGTGTGGACCACCGCCTACACGCTCGGTGTGGTCAGCCGGGACCTCGGCGCGCCCGACGGCAGATTCCCCGACCCCGCACGGCCCGCCGCTCGTACGGCCCTGGCCACACTCGTTCCGGGCGCGCTGCGCCGCGTCGTCCCGGTGCGCTGGCTGGCGGCCGTGGGGGAGCTGCTGCACCCGCTGGTGGAGGCCGCGGTGCTGCGGGGCGCCCAGGACGCCACAGTCGCGGGCACCGGCCCGGCGCCGTCCGGGAGCACATCATGAGCGGTGCCGAGCCGGTGATCGAAGTCCTTGGTGTCACCAAGACGTTCCGCACCTGGGGCGCCGCCGGAGCCTGGAGCATCCGCCGCCCCTTCCGCCGGCCGACGGAACGCGCGGTCGCGCTGGACGACGTCCGGCTCCGGATCTCACGTGGCGAGTTCGTCGGGCTGCTGGGACAGAACGGGGCCGGCAAGTCCACCCTGATCAAACTGATGACGGGCCTGCTGCTGCCGGACGCCGGCACGGTCCGGGTCTGCGGGCTCGACCCGTACGCCGACCGGGAGAGCAACGCCCGGAACATGGGCGTCACCTTCGGGCAGCGCACACAGATGTGGTGGGACCTGCCCGCACGGGACTCCTTCTCCATCCTCCGCGACGTCTACGGGCTGCCCGACGGAGTCTGGCGGGAGACCCTGACCGAGCTCGACGACGTACTCACCCTCTCCGAGTTCTGGGACACCCCGGTGCGGTTCCTCTCACTGGGACAGCGAGTGCGGTGCGACCTGGCCGCCGCCCTGCTGCACCGGCCGCGGGTCCTCTTCCTCGACGAGCCGACCATCGGCCTGGACGTCATGGTCAAGGACCAGGTACGGGAGCTGCTGTCACGGCTGGCCGCCACCGGCGACCACTCGGTGGTGCTGACGACCCACGACATGGCGGAGGTCGACGCACTGTGCCGCCGCATCGTCGTCATCGACCACGGGCGGGTCGTACACGACGGGCAGCGTGACCGGCTGGCCGTCGCCGCCGACGCCGAGCAGTCGTTCCTCGTCGAGTTCGAGACGCCACCGCCGCCGCTGGACCTGGTCCGGGCCACGGTCGTGTCGGTCGAGGGAGCGACCGCGCGGGTCAGACCGCTCCCCGGGGCGGACCGGGCGGAGGTCACCGCCGAGCTGCTCGCCGCGCACCCGGTCCGCTCGGTGCGCTACGAGGGGGCGACGGCCGAGGACGTCCTGCGCGCCCTGCACCGGCGCGCGCGCCCCGAGCCGGCGACCGATGCGGCCGAGGTGGCCACATGAGCCTCACCGACCAGCCGGCGGGCCCGTCCGACCCGGTGTCGTGGCCGTCCCCCCGCGCCCACCGCCTCATGACTCTGGTGCCGCGCACCGAATGGGCCTACCGGCCGCGCATCGCCGCGACGGCCTTCGTGATCCTCACACAGGTCTTCCTGTACGTGCTGCTGTGGCGCGCGCTGTACGGCGAGAGCGGCGAGACGGTCGTCGGCCTCGACATGTCCCAGGCCATCACCTACTCGGTGCTCGCCACGCTCATGGGGACCGGCCGGGTCATCATGGAGGGGGCCTCGCAGGAGACCGCGCAGAGCAAGATCCGTGACGGATCGGTGGTGTTCTGGTTCGTCCGCCCGCTCTCCGCCCGCCGCTACTGCGCCTGGCGCGGCCTGGGCGAGAGCCTGTACGCCACGGCCTGGCTGCTGGCCGGCCTGGCGGTGGGCGTGGCCTGCGGGCTGGTCGCGCTGCCGCCGTCCCCGGCCGCCGCCGCGGTCACCGCGCTGGCCTACGGACTCGGCCAGGTCGTCTTCTACCAGATCGGCCTGCTGGTGGACCTGACCAGTTTCTGGACCATCACCTCCTTCGGCGTGAACCGGCTGGCGGCCTTCGCCCAACTGCTGCTGTCCGGCGGACTGATCCCCCTGTGGTTCTTCCCCGACTGGCTGCGCGCCCTCGCCGTCCACCTGCCGTTCGCCGCGACCATCAACGTGCCGGTCTCGCTGTACACGGGGCGCATCCTTGCGGCGGACTGCTGGCCGTACGTCGCCGAGCAGGCCCTGTGGTGCGTCGTACTGGCCCTGCTGAGCCGCGTGATGTGGCAGCGCGCGGCCCGCCGGCTGCTCGTGCTGGGAGGGTGACGCGGATGACGACGACTCCTGACACCGCCGCGCCCGCCCGCCGGGTGGGCAGGCTGCGGCTGGCCGCCGTGATCATGCGCGCCGGTCTGCGCAGCCAGCTCGCCAACCGGGCGGACTTCGCGATGGCCGTCGCGAACGGCGTGACCTACCAGATCACGGTGCTGCTCTTCGCGACGGTCGTCTTCAGCCGGTTCCCCTCCCTCGGCGGCTGGGGCCTCGGGGAGATCCTGCTGATCAGCAGCATCCGAATGCTCGGACACGGGTTGTACATGCTGTTCTTCGGCAATCTCGGACTGATCCCGCACCTGCTGCGGGAGGGGCGCTTCGAAGCCTTCCGCACGCGCCCGGCACCGGTGCTGCTCCAGGTGTTCACGTACGAGGCGCCGATCAACGCCCTGGGGGACCTGGTGGTGGCCGGAGCATCGCTGACCGTGTGTCTGTCCCTCCTGGACATCACCTGGTCGCCGGCCGCTGTGTGCTTCCTGGTGGTCGCCGTCGCCGCCGCCGCGGTGATCGAATTGGGGCTCAACCTGCACATCGCGGGTCTGGTGCTGCGGTTCCGGGGCAGTGAGTCCCTGTTCTTCTGGCTCGACAACACCGCGGGCAACTTCGGCAACTACCCGCTGAGCGTGTTCCCGGCGGTCCTCCAGGGCGCCTTCACGTTCGGCATCCCGATCGCGTTCGCCGGCTACTACCCGGCGGCATGGCTGACCGGCCACGCCGACACGGTTCCCGTCTCCCCCCTGCTGGTCCATCTGGCACCGCTGGTCGCCCTGCTGGCCGTACTGTCCGGTCTCGTGGTGTGGCGCCGCTGCCTGGCGTGGTACTCCCGCAACGGGTGACGTGCGAGGGGGCGTTGGCCCCTCGCGCCCGGCCGGGGGCGACGGGCGCGGGGCGGGCCGACCACCCCGGACCGGACCGATCCGCCCGATTGAGGAACCCTTGTCCGTGTTACGGCGGCACGGCTCCCATGCGCGCCACCTCCGTCGTCCTGCCGGCTGCCTCCGTGCGGGAGGTCCTCGCGGAGGCGGGCGGGAACGTCGCGGAGTTGTGGCGCAGGATGCTCCGGGCCCAGGAAGAGGGGGCGTTGGAGGGGTGGGGTGCGCAGTGCGCGCCCTCGCTGTTTGTGCCGGCGGGGTGGTGGGTTGGCGGTCTCGTGTGCGGGGGTGGTGGTGGGTTTCCGCGAGGTGGTCGAGACGGATGGTTTCGAGTGATCGTTTGGTGATGCGTTCGGTGCCGTCGCAGATGGCGGTGATGGCGGTGATGGCGGCTTGGCGGATGAGTCGGGTGAGGGATCCGATGCGGCCGGCGGTGCGCTGGTGGAGGCAGGGAGGGTGGCGGGGAGTACCGGGTCTGTGGTGGGTGAGGTCGAGGTTGTTTTCGATGCCGGTGATGACGTCGGTGAAGGGGCTGCGGGTGCCGTGGCGGGCGGGGAGGGGGGCAGCAGTTCGAGGTAGTCGTGGCCGGTCAACGGGACGGGCACGTGTCCGGCGACGGCGGCGAGCGCGGCCCGCATCTGATTCGGGGTGAGGGCCTTCCTGGGCATCGGCGGGTGGCGCAGGCCTTCATGGGGCCGGTGGTGGCAGTGCACCAGCCACTCATCAAGCAGGTTCTGCAGCTGGGGGACGCTGTGGCAGGCGTGTCGGCGTACCGGGAAAAGTGCTCAGGCGTGTGCAGGCGAACGTGCTCGGTCGGGGGACCTGGCGACAGTCCTGCGGTGGTGGGGGTGTCCGCGAGCGTCCATGACTCGACGGCGGTCTGAACCTGGAGCACGCGGGCGTAGGCTCTCAGGGATGCGGATAGGCGAGTTGTCCAAGCGCACGGGCGTGAGTCCGCGCTCACTGAGGTACTACGAAGAGCAGGGCCTGCTGACCAGCTCACGCTCCGACGCGGGGCAGCGTCACTATTCCGATGCTGCGGTCCAGCGCGTGTCACTCATCCGGCAGCTGTTCGACGCGGGTATGTCCAGCAGGGTGATCGCGACGGTGCTGCCGTGTGTGGACGTCCCGGGTGACTTGGGCGTCGCCGAGGAGACGTTCACGGCGATGATGCGCGAGCGCGACCGGATCGACGCCGACATCGCGCACCTGATCGAGACCCGGGAGGCACTCGACGTGCTGATCAGGGCCAACAGCCGACACCGGGCGGAGCTGTCCACGGCCCCGGAACCGGTGGCGCAGTCGGCCTGATGCTGTGATCTGCGTCTCAGCCGGTTGCCCCTCACATCAATGTCAGAGGTGAGGATGGCGACAACCCCGGAATCACCGGGGCGGTCATACGAGAGGCGGCGGAAGATGGGGCAGGCGTGGGGTTTCGGCAGGTACGGCGGACCCGAGGTGCAGGAGTTCTTCGATCGTCCCGACCCCGTCCCCGGTCGCGGCGAGGTGCTGATCCGGGTCGACGTGGCCGGCGTGAATCCCCTCGACCACCTTCTGCGCTCGGGTCTGGTCGACGGGCTCGACGGCGGGCGTCCGTTTCCCCGCGTGCTGGGCATGGAGGCAGCCGGAACCGTTCTCGCCCGGGGCGAGGACGTCGACGGGCTGGAGGTGGGTGACGCGGTCTTCGGCTTCGCACTCACCGGTGGCGGCACCTACGCCGAGACGACGGTGCTGTCCGCGCCGAACACCGCACGCATCCCGGAGGGTCTGTCCGCGACCGTGGCGGCAACGCTGCCAGTGGCTGGGACGACCGCGGTGGACGTGCTCGACCAGCTCGGCCTCCCGGCCGGTGCCACGGTCCTGGTCAACGGAGTCGGGGGCGGGGTAGGCCTCGCCGTCGCCCGGCTGGCCATCGGGCGCGAGCTGCGTGTGATCGGCACCGGGAGTACCGCCAAACGCGAGCACGCCGAGGCCATCGGGGTGCGGTTCATCGACTACACCGCCGAGGACGTCGCCGCCGCGGCACGCGCGCTGGTTCCGGACGGCTTCGACGGGATCGTCGACCTGGCCGGAGGCACCTCGCTGCGGACGGTCGCTCCGCTGGCCCAGGATCCCCGCAACGTCATCGCTGTGGGTGATATGTCTGTGCCCGATCTCGGTGGGCGTTTCGTCGAGCGCCGCGTCGACCGCGAGAACCTGGAGCGGTCGGCCCGGCTGGCCCTCGACGGACTCCTCGCATCCGTGATCACCGCGGTCCATCCGCTCTCCGACGCCCCGGCCGCCCTCGCCACCGTCGAGAACGGTCACACCTCGGGCAAAGTTGTCATCAAGGTGGCATGAGAAGTGCCCGGCCGTCTGACGCTGTCGACCCTCCACTGCGGGCTGACGAGAACCCGTGGTCAGCGCATCATCAACTGAGCACGTTCACCTGTACGGGGTTGAGCACGTTCAGGGCCCTGGCAAGATTTTCGTGAAGCTGGGGTGTGTTTTCGTGTGCCCGTGACGCTCCGTCACCCATGGCGGCGTCGGAGTAGGGCCATGAAGGTGACTCGGTGGCGGAGTAGCGGGACTCCAGCGCGACCGGCCATGATCCGTTTTTAGAGCTTCAGACCGGTGATGCGGCCTTCGTTAACATCGGAGTTGAGCACCGTGGTGATGCCCTGTACGACCGCCAGCTGGTCCTCGCGGATGGCGTTGGCCAGGCTGGCCAGGGCCGGGAGGCGGGAGGCTGAGAGGTACTCAAGCCAGTCGGGTAATGGTGCGGCGTCGCGGGCTTCGAGCATGGCGGCGAACTGCCGTACCAGGTTGTGGGTTCGGTTCAGTTCCGGGCAGTGCTCAAGCAGCCGCCCGAGCGCCTCGGTAGCGTGCAGGCCGCGCCGGGATGGCGCGGTGGTGATCCAGCGGGCGATCTGGCGGGGTGAGGGCGGCCGCTTGCGCGGGGTGTCGATCGGCAAACCGCGGCGCAGCGGCGCGATGGCCGTCTTGACCCGCTGGTAGTGGCTGCGGTAGCCCTTGGTGACGATCTCCTGGTGGAGCACCGTTGCGGTGTGCTCGCCCTCTTCCCACCCCAACCGGCGGCTGGAGCCAATGCACAGAGCCTGCACCGATCCCGGGGAGGTTCACCAGGCCGACACCACCCTTAAGCTGGAGAGGGACGCCGCGTCTTCTGCCCCGCACCCGCGGGGATGGTCCCCGGCCGCTCCGGCCTCCCCTCCTCCGGCATCTGCTACTCCCCGCACTCGCGGGAGTGTTCGGCATCTGGTGGACGCGCTGCGCAGCTGGTGGTCGTGCCGGAGGTGCGGCTGCGCAATCGCTGCGCGCTCGGCTGCGCAATGCTGTGGCCTGCGGTGGTAGGCCTCATGGTCGGGGTCCAGGCGGTTGTGGTCGGGGTCTGCGCAATGCCTGACCGTAGCCCTGACCATGGCGGCTAGGAGTTCCGGCTGTGCATCCAGTCGACCCTGCCGGTCGGGGTCGTGGGTGGGCCGCCAGATGGGTGCGGTGGGGCCGTGCTGGAGCAGGTCGGTCATGGGGGCCGCGAGGACGGGGACCTCGCGCAGGAATGCGGCGAGTTCGTGTCCTCGGGTGGCGGCGCGTAGGGCGTTGATACGGGTCTCGACGCCTGTGGAGCTGGTGCCGTCGAGGACGAACAGCAGGCGGGGGAAGAGGGGGTAGCGCTGGCGCCAGGTCTCCTGTGCTGGTTCGGGGAAGGGTGGTTGTCGCTGCCGCACGACTGGTACGGGCGCGTAACTGTGGAGCCGGGCGTAGGAAGACAGTTTGGCGGCGAGGCGTTCGGGTCCCATGGTGGCCCGGTCGACTTCGACGAACGCCCGCAGCATCACCCCGCCCCTGACACCGTTCCTGTCCTCGTTGCCGCCGTCCGCGCTGTCCATGCCGGTCGTACGGTTCGTGCCGTCCGTGGGGCGGCGTTGGTAGTAGAGGAGGGCGTCGGGGATGACGGCTTCGCCGCCTCCGAGGGGGTGGTGGACTTCGGGGATCCAGTCCAGCGGCCGGCACAGGTCGCCGCGGTGGTGGGCGTCCTGGAGGAACGCCAGCGCGGTCTCGGTCACGGTCAGCCCGTGTCCGACTTTCAGCCGCACCGCGGTCCGGTCCACCGCGCCCCGCAGGGGACGCCGGCTGCGTAGCTCGGGCCACTCGGAGGCGATCTGCGCCCCGTACTGGGTGGGATGCCATACCTGGGTGCGTCCGGCCTGGGGCAGGGTGATGCGATCGACCAGGCCCTCCTCGCGCAGTTTCATCAACCGCCGCAGTGTCTGCTCGACCCTTACGCCGGGCGAGATGATCAGGCGCATCTGCTCGGTGGTGGCCATCCGGTACTGGACCAGCACCGCCAGCGCCAGCCGGTCCCGACCGCCCGTGTCGACGTCCGCCATCGTCGGCTCCCTCATCCAGCGGCACCCCTGCGTATCGGGCGCCGCGCGTATGAGGAAGGTCAGCAGCCGGCCCCGACCAGACCACCGACCACGAAGGCCCGACCACGGCCACGATGCGACAACACCACCCCCGACCACGCCGACAACCCCTTTTGGCCTCCCCGCCAACACCGGCCCGTACTTGCCCAGGAACGACTCGCGTATCCGCAGGTCACCACACTGGTCTGACCGTGGTCGAGAGCCCGACCTCCCCTGCACGCACCCCATGACCACCTCACCACCAGAAGCGGGGGGAACGACACGGACGAGGGCGGGCGGTGTACGACCCGGGGGAGCAGGGCGGCCTGTACTCGGCCGCGCGTTGGCCGTGTATCCACGCCCTACGCCTGACGGCATACCCAACAGACCAGATCACGGTGCATGCACTACCTACGGCCGACCACGTCGACGCAGTCTCGACCACCAGCCGCTCCCTGCTTGTGCCATTGCGGCCTCCGCGCGGGCGAGGTTGTTGCGGCTGGTGAGGGTGTCTGGGTGGTGGGGGCCGAGGATGCGTTCGCGGTCGGTGAGGGTTCGGCGATGCAGGTCGATGGCTTCCTGGTGCCGTCCGAGATTAGTCGACACGGCTGCGAGGTTGTTGCGGCTGGCGAGGGTGTCTGGGTGGTGGGGGCCGAGGGTGTGTTCTCGGTCAGTCAGGGTGCGCTGGTGGAGGTTGGCGGCTTTCTGGTGTTGGCCGAGGTCGTTCAGTGCGGTGGCGAGGTTGTTGCGGCTGGTGAGGGTGTCTGGGTGCTGAGGGCCGAGGGTGTGTTCTCGGTCGGTGAGGGTTTGGCGGTGCAGTTCGGCGGCTTCTTGGTGTTGGCCGAGGTCGTTCAGTGCGGTGGCGAGGTTGTTGCGGCTGGTGAGGGTGTCGGGGTGGTGGGGGCCGAGGATGCGTTCGCTGTCGGTGAGGGTTTGGCGGTGCAGATCGGCGGCTTCCTGATAGCGGCCCAGACCCCGCAGTGCGGTGGCGAGATTGTGGCGACTGGTGAGGGTGTCGGGGTAGTTGGGTCCGAGACGGCGTACTCCGATGTCCAGGATGTGCTGGTGCAGCAGGTGTTCCTCGGTGAAGGCGCCAGCTTCATGCAGCGCGTCGGCGAGGGCGTTGAGTGTGTTGTGGGCTGAGGTAAAGGTGTGGTCGGTGGTGCGGTTCAGGAGTGCTGGGAGGTGAGGGGTGAGGAGGCGGGCGGTGGGCCAGCCGGCGCGGCCAGCGTGGACGGTGTCGTTCACGGCCTGGGTGAGATGAGCGTCTAGGGCGGTGTACCAGGGGGCGGGGTCGGTGCCGGTGGGGGTAAGGGCCATGACCTCGCGGACCAGCGGATGCAGGACCACTTGACCAACGCTGACCGCCGCGCCGTCCCCGGCTGGTGCGTCTGCCGTGGTGCGGGGAGCGCCGAGGAGGGCGTACTGGTGGAGCCCGGCCAGCGCGGCGTCCAGGGCGGTGGCGGTGACGTCCTGCCCGGTGGCGTCGGCCAGGAGGGCGGGGGTAATCAGGGAGCGGGGGACAGGGGCGGCTTCCAGCAGAGCCAGCAGATGCAGCAGCGGGCGGGCGAGGGTGTAGCCGTCGGTGTGGAGCTGGGTCAGGGACAGGTCCCAGGTGTGCCGCACGACGCTGCGGGCGATCTCCGGATCGGCAGCCTGGGGATGCTCGGCTCCCAGCAGATCACCGAACTCCCGGTCTAGCGCTTCACGGTAGGCAGCGAAGCTGCGGTAGCGGCTCGTCGGGGTGGCCAGGAAGCGGCCGGCTGCCTCAAGCGCCAGTGGCAGACCCCCCAACCGCACCGCCAGCGCCCGCGCCTCCGCTTCACTGCCGGCCGACGGCGCCGCATCGGTGAGAACGGCGGCCGCGGTCGTCTCCTCGAGCGGCTCCAGATGCACCAGCTGCGCCCGCCGTCCCCACGTGCCCACCGAGGTGTCCCGGCTGGTGACGATCAACAGTCCGGCCCCGTCGGGGCGCAGCCACCCCCGATAGGACGCCACCGCCTCCCGGCCCGGCCCGACGCGCGCGGGAGTGTCGACATTGTCCACGACGACCACCCACCCGCTCACCGCCGCCAGGTGCTCCCACACCACATCGACCAGCACCGCCTGCCCCCGCCGCGCCGCCTCCAACCGCTCCTCGGCAAGCCCCAGATCCTGCGCGATCCGGGTCAGGTCCTCAGCCAGTCGGCTGGGGTCGTCCTGCCAGCGGACCCAGAACACCACCCTCCGCGCCTGCTGCGCTTGACGGGCGGCCTCGGCGGCGAGGGTGGTCTTGCCCAACCCGCCGGCCCCGCATACCACCGCCATCCCCCCACCACGACGTACCAGATGGTTCAGCAGGGCGAGCTCGCTGTCCCGGCCCCGCACCCGCGCCGTCGGTACCGGTGGCCGCAAGGAGGCGCTGACCGCGGCGGCTGACACCCACTCCCGCGCCGTCGGCGCACTGCCTGCCGACGAGCCGGCCTCCGCCCCACCAGACGCGCGCAGGGCATACAGGGAGATCGGCAGGCTCAGCAGCGCAGCGCTCCCGCCGACGACACTGGCCGTCTGATCCGCCGCCTCCAGCCCGAAACGGGCAACCGCCCAAACCACCGCCCCCAGGAAGGCGGCCAACGCCGCAACCAGCACCCAACGGACCAGCACGCCCGCCCACCCAACCGGCCTCGCCCCGCGCACCGGCATCCCCCTTCACCCGTCACAGTGAAGCGAGAATGCCCCGAACCAGCCCCACCAGGAACCCGAACAGATCAGCCGGTACGCAGCCGTGACGACTCGCCACACACTCCGAACACCAGTGCCGCTCCATCTCGGGCCTCGCGCATATGAGGCAGATCAGCAGTCGGCCCCGACCAGA
The DNA here is from genome assembly GCF_043084105.1 of Streptomyces sp. NPDC014676. Lineage (NCBI taxonomy): Bacteria > Bacillati > Actinomycetota > Actinomycetes > Kitasatosporales > Streptomycetaceae > Streptomyces > Streptomyces sp. NPDC014676. Next base: position 326,214 of record NZ_JBIBZI010000010.1, read on the forward strand.
CCGTCGACCGCCAGGACCCGACCGCGGTCATGCTGCGACAACACCGCCGTGGACCGGGCCGATATCCCCGCCGACAACCCCTCCCGCATCCGTCCGCGCACCCCGCCCTCCGGACCACATTCCCGCAGCTCACCACGCCTGTTCGGGGTTGGTCGGCAGCCCGACATGTAGGAAAGAGAAGGAGAGAGTGGGAAGGAGAGGGAGCGGCAGCGGCGAGAGAGGATGGCACGGGGGAGAGGTCAGGAGGGACGGCGAGGCGGGATGCGGGCGGAAGGGGTGTGGCGCGGCAGTGTCCCCTCGGTGCGTCAGGACGTGGTCTGGGCGGCGCCGGCTTCCTGTTTCACGTCCTGGTCTCGTTCCACGTTCTGGCCCTGGCCTTGGCCGTCCTCGTGTGCATACAGGATGCGGGCTTCGGCCATGGCGCGTTGCCAGCTGCGTTCGCTGCCGCCGTGTTCACGCGCCAGCCGGGCTGCCATGCCGCGTTGGTAGCCGCCGGCGTGCTTGAGTTCCTCGAGGGCGGTGGCGACGGCCTGGTCGCGTCGGGCGCGACCCCAGCCGCCTCCGTGGTTGCCCCTCCCGTCTCCGCGGGGCCGCCCCGCACGCCGCAGCCGACCGGTACCGACATCCTCCTGCCAGGCCGCCCAGAACGCCTCCACGGCCTCCTGGTCGTAGTAGTGGACGCGCTCGTCCGTGCACGCCACCTCCGGGCATTGTCACGTTGTTGGACGTGTGGTGGTTTTATGGTGCGTCGCGGCATGTGGGCCCGCGACCTGGGACTGTGGTCAGGTTGTGGTGGGCTGGTCGACAGTGCCGGTGATCTGGTCCCAGATCGCGAAGCGGATGGCCATCTCGGCTCGGTAGTCGTGTGCGGTCGTCAGGTGGCGGCGGGGGCGGAAGTGGGGCGAGATGCCGCTGAACGCGGACAGGAATCGTTGGGCTCCGCCCACGGAGCGGAAGCTTTCATCGCGCGTTCGCGCTGCCTCGTTGGCTGGTGGCTGTTCTCCGCCCGGTTGTTGAGGTACTTCGACTGCCGGTGCTCGACGCAGGGCATGACCTGGCGGTGGGCGGCGCCGTAGGAGCGGAGCTTGTTGGTGACGATCACCTGCGGCACCGTGTGAGTCCTCTTCATCAGGCGGCGGAAGAAGCGCCTGGCCGCGGCCTTGTCCCGGCGGTCCTGCACCAGGATGTCCAGCACATTGCCGTCCTGGTCGACAGCCCGTCACAGGTACTTCCGTTCCCCGCTGATCTTGAGGAAGACCTCGTCCAGGTGCCATGTGTCACCAGGGCGGGGCTGCCGGCGGCGCAGCGCGCTCGCGTACTGCTGACCGAACTTGGCGCACCAGCGGCGCACCGTCTCGTAGGAGACGGCGATCCCGCGCTCGAGCATGAGCTCCTCGACCTCGCGGAACGACAGCGGGAAGCGGTGGTACAGCCACACGCAGTGGGAGATGACCTCGACCGGATACCGGTGGCTCTTGTACGACGGCGACACGGCCCCATGGACGACCCTTCCCAGGCTGATCAACCAGGAGATCATCCTCACCGATCAGCCAACGTGACAACGCCCCACAGCGCGTTCATGTACTACAACCGCTGGCGCCCGGGCCGGTGCCGGGCGCCCTGGGGTTGCGGGGTGTCCGGCATCAGGTCAGCTGGACAGTCCGACTTCCCACTTGCGCCGCTGAAGGACGTGGTCGCTGAAGAGATGGCGGGAGCGGTTCAGCAGTTCGCCCACTTCCGCGTCCCCGCGCGGGGTGTCCGCTCCCGGATGCCAGCGCTGCACCGACTGCCCGGCCCACGCGCGCAGCTTGTCGTCCGGATCGTCCAGCAGGGCGACCGCGGCCCGCAGTCCGACGATCCCGCCGCGGGCGTTGAGCAGCCGGAATGCGGCGACCCGGACCGGCCGGGGCCGCGCGGCGCCGAGGCGCACTGTCAGCAGCCCGGCGGGCAGTGTTCCGGCGAACGGGAGCAGCGCGGTGGCCGTCTCCCGTACGACGCCGGGTGCCGGGTCGTCGAGCAGCGGTAGCAGCCGTGCGACGTCGGTCGCGTCCAGCGTGCGCAGCCCGGCCACCGTCCGTGCCCGCACCGTCGGTGCCGGATGGGTGAGCAGTGGCCACAGCAGCTCCGCGTCCACGCGTGCCCCGCACTCCGCCAGCCCGATCACCGCACCGGGCGGCATCGTCGAGTCGGCCGGGTCCGCGCATCGCTCCCGGTACCAGGGCAGCGGATCCCTGCCGTTTTGGCGTATGACGTACCGCGCGCAGGCCCGCACCAACGCGGACCGGTCGTTGAGGAACTCCATCGCCCACCCGGGTCGTTCCGCCCGTCGCAGCGCGGTGACCCCGGCCGACCGCGCCCGGGGACTGCGCGCGTCCAGGAGCGGTTCCAGCACCTCGTCCCAGTCGCCTCCGTCCGTCATGGCGGCCAGAGCGGCGTCGGCGCACAGGCCCTGGACGACCGCGTCGTCGTCCCAGGCGGCGCGGCGGGCCAGTTCGCCGGGAGAGAGGAGCCCTTCCTCAATGCTCAGCCGGAAGGCGAACCGGCGTACGGTGCGGTCGGTGTGGGTGTGCAGGGGCAGCAGCCGCTCGCGCGGCGCCCGGCGGAGCGTGCTGTCGAGCAGTTCGAGCCCGAAGGCGCCCCGCTCGCGCAGGCCGACGCGCAGGATCAGCGGCGCAAGGGCGACCGCGGTCTCCACATCGAGCCTCTCGCCCAGCAACCTCCGGGCCCGCTCCCGCACGGGCGTGGCCCAGTCGCCGGCGCGTATGGCCAGCAGCGGAAGGAGCACGGGATGCTCCACGGCCCCCTCCAGAGCGGCCTCGCGTACCCGCCCGTCCGGATGACACAGCGCGAGAGCGAGCCGGGCCTGCGCACCCTGCCTCGCGCTCTCGTCCCAGGTCTTGTCTGCCTCGGGCTGGCTGTACGAAAGGTGCCCGAGTTCGGCGGCCGGTTCCACTCTCCCGACCGGATGGTGGAAACGGGCAGTGACCCAGCGGCGGAAGCGGCCGGTTGCCGATTGCCGTGAAGACGCCTCCGTCCGCAGTGCGGCGTCACTGGATGCGCCGGAGCGCAGCACCGCGGTCCGGTCTTCGTCCGGCAGCAGCGCATGCCCGTACCGGAGGATCTGTCGGACGCCCACATCGAGCGCGGTCCAAGCCCGGGGATCAACGGTGTCCAAAGCCTCGGTGAGGGGCGTTCCCCGGATCAGGCAGACTGCTGCTGTCCCGCCGCTTCCGATGTCGTCGTCCATGCTTGTCCTACCCTGCTCATCTGCCGCTTTGAACGATCGTAGAGGTGGGGCGACGGAGCGTCGCGGGGATTACTGATCGTTTCAGAGTAGGAGTGGGGGACGGTCACTCCTCGTCGAGTCGATGGAGAACCTGCGTGAAGTCACCGGCGTCGAGCAGGCCGGCGAGCACCTGGGGCATGCTGCCGATGCCGGTATCCCGGACCATCAAGCCGTCAGAGGCCGGTTTGTGACTTAATGTTCGGTTCGTCGCTGGGCTCGGGTGGGAGGTGCTGTTCGGTCCTCCGTGCCGGAGAAGAGCGCGAGGCGGCCCGCCTGGGCTTCATCAGCAGCCTCAGTGTCGTCGCCGGTTCCCCGGCTGGGCTGCACCTTTGACCTCAACCTTGGTTGAGGCGCAACACTCGGCGCATGGAGATCACAAAGAGCAGCACCATTCTCTTCCGCAATACCATGCGCATCACGGACGGTCACCTCGACGGTTTCCGGCGCGCCATCGCGCAGGCGGTGGCATTCTCTCAAGAGCACGGCCCTCAGCTCATGGTCGAGGTCTTCATCGACGAGGAGCGGATGCTGGCGCACAGCTTCCAGCTCTACCGCGACTCCGATGCCATCCGCGCCCACTGGCGGCTCTCGGATCCGTGCATCCGCGAGGTAATGGACCACTGCACCGTGCAGCACTTCGAGATATTCGGTGCACCGGACCATGACATCGTGGCGGCGCTCAAGACCCCCGATGGCGAATCCTTCCCCTTCGTCGTCTCGCCGCGCCTCGCCGGCTTCAACCGTCTTGGGACGCCCGGCTTGGGTGAATTACCCTCTGAGAGGTCCTAACAGAAGTTGTTGATCAAGTAACCGTCCGCTGGTCTGCTCGTTGGTCGGGGCGTGGGGAAGCGTCAGTCGCGGCCGTGGATCGTGTCGGACGAACTGTGGTCGCTCATCGAGCCGTTGCTGCCCGAGCCGGGGCCGAAGCTGGTGGCGGGCCGGCCGCGGGTGCCGGACCGGCAGGCGTTGT
>NZ_JBIBZI010000011.1:0-53079 GCF_043084105.1 Streptomyces sp. NPDC014676
CCGCATCGGCGTGAACGGTCCCGGGCGCCCCTCGGGATCCCTCAGCACCACGTTGGCGGCCACCGCGTCGTGCCCCTCCCGGAACACGGTCGCCGAGATCTCGAACGTCTCACCGGTCACGGCCTTCGCCGGCCGGCGCCCCTGCCGGACCATCGGCCGGACGTCGAGGACGGGAATGCGCCCCACGGCGGTCGCGGGGGCCGGTGCCGCAGGGGCGGGCGGCGGGGGGCCGGTCTCGGCCGGGCGGGCCGGAGGGGATCCGGCGCCGCGCTTCACGGGTGTCCGGGCGGCGCCCGGTGTCGGAGGGGATGACGAGTGGTGCTTGGCGGGCATGACCGCTCCTGTCCGCGTCAACGTGGGTGGGCGGATGACTGTGGGGAGGTGGGTCCTGCGTGGTGCTGCTGAGGGAGTACCCGCAGGAGCCTTCCCACACTGTTCGGGTGGGCAACCCGGCACTTTGTTAACTACTCACGCGTATGTCGACACACAAGACCGGCCCCGTCCGCACGGGGCGGGGCCGGTCGTCGGTGGGCCCGCTCCCACGGCCGCCGGTGCCGTCGCGGACGGCGGGCGCCCGGCGTCCCGCGCGGGCGCCGCTACGCGCGCGGAACCTGGAGCAGCCGGTCCGGCGAGCCGGGTCCGCGCCCGGCCACCTTCCCGCTCGCCGCGCCCTCGACCAGCGCGTTCGCCACCTGGGCCGGGGTCGCCCGCCGGTGCTCGGCGAGATACAGCGCCGCCGCGCCCGCCACGTGCGGGGCCGCCGCCGACGTACCCGAGGAGGTGGCCCGCGCGGTGTCGCTCGTGGCGGAGGCCGAGGTGACCGACACCCCCGGAGCGAACAGATCGAGCGCCGAGCCGTGGTTGGAAAAGGCCGGTTTCTTGTCCTGCCGGCCGGTCGCGCCGACCGTGAGGGCCTGTTTCACGCTCGCCGGCGAGTACAGCGCGGCCGGCCCGCCCTCGTTGCCCGCGGCGACCGTATAGGTGACTCCGGAGGCGATGGAGGCGCGGACGGCGGCGTTCAGCTGTGCGTTGTAGGGGCCGCCCAGGCTGAGGTTGGCGACGGCGGGCCTCCTCGCGTTCCGGGTGACCCAGTCGATGCCGGCGATCACCTGGGCGGTGGTGCCGGCGCCGGCGTCGTCCAGGACGCGCACGGAGACGACGCCCGCCTTCCCGGCGACCCCGTACGAGGTGCCCGCGACGATCCCGGCGACCTGCGTGCCGTGTCCGTTGCCGTCCTGCGCGGTCCGGTCGTTCTCGACGAAGTCCCAGCCGTGGCGGGCCCGTCCGGCGAACTCCTCGTGCGTGGTCCGTACTCCGGTGTCGATCACGTAGACCGTCACCCCGGCGCCCGCCGGCCCCGGCCGGGCGTAGCGCCCGTCCAGCGGGAGATCCCGCTGGTCGATGCGGTCCAGGCTCCAGGACGGGGGACTCTTCCGGGTGCGGTCCAACGCCACCCGGGTGTCCTGGACGACCGAGGCGACCCGCGGGTCGGCGGCCAGACGCCCGGCCTGTCCCGCGTCGGCCCGTACGGCGTACCCGTTGAGCACCGTGCCGTAGGTGTGGCTGATTCTCGCCCCGTACCGCTCGGCGAGGTCCTGGCCGGCCGCCGAGCCGGCCGTCGTCCCCTCCTTCAGTGTCACGAGATAACCGCCGGTCACGGAGCCGGGTGCCCCGGCGCCGAGTATGCGTCCCTGTGGTGCGGCGTGCGCGGGCAGGATGACGGCCGAGACCGCCGCGGTGCACAGCACCGCCGTCATGACCCCCGCCCGGCGCGCACGCCGTCCGCGCGTCCGTGCCATGGTCCGGGTTCCCCTCCTCCACTCGGCGCGTCCGGCGCGGGCCGGCACGCCAAAGGGGAAGCGTCTCGTGCGGGACGAAGCGCGACAAGAACGCCCATGGGGGCGGAATCGGCCATATCCGTCGTGAAGTGAATCGTTTGGCCGGGGATACGAAGGTACCCGTGTCTCCCGGCTTCCCACGCGGACCGTGTCCGCGCCGGTACTGTCGGCAACGATGCCCGGACGCACACCGCGTCTCTCACGAACGCGCCGAGGTGACTTGTGAAGGCGATCCGTCGATTCACCGTCCGACCCGTGCTCCCCGAACCCCTGCGCCCCCTGAGCGACCTGGCCCGCAATCTGCGCTGGTCCTGGCACACCGGGACCCGTGACCTGTTCCGCTCCGTCGACCCCGAACGCTGGGCCGCCGCCGGCGGCGACCCCGTACGGCTGCTCGGCAGCGTGGCGGCCGAGCGGCTCACCGAGCTGGCCGGTGACCGTGACTTCCTGGACCGCCTCGACGCGGTCGCCGCCGATCTGGACGCCTATATGACAGGCGACCGCTGGTACCAGGAGCAGACCGACCGGCTGCCCGCCGCCGTCGCCTACTTCTCCCCCGAGTTCGGCATCACGGCCGCCCTGCCGCAGTACTCCGGAGGACTCGGCATCCTCGCCGGCGACCACCTCAAGGCCGCCAGCGACCTGGGCGTCCCCCTCATCGGCGTCGGCCTGCTCTACCGGCACGGCTACTTCCGCCAGTCCCTGTCCCGGGACGGCTGGCAGCAGGAGCACTACCCCGTGCTCGACCCCAACGAGCTGCCCCTGGACCAGCTCGAGGAACCCGACGGCACCCCCGCCCAGGTCACCCTCGCCCTGCCCGGCGACCGCTCCCTGCGCGCCCGGATCTGGCTGGCCCAGGTCGGCAGGATCCCGCTGCTCCTGCTGGACTCCGACGTCGAGGAGAACGGCCTCGGCGAACGCGGGGTGACCGACCGGCTCTACGGCGGCGGCAGCGAGCACCGGCTCCTCCAGGAGATGCTGCTCGGCATAGGAGGGGTCCGCGCGGTGCGTACGTACTGCGCGCTGACCGGGCACGCCGCGCCCGAGGTATTCCACACCAACGAGGGCCACGCCGGCTTCCTCGGCCTGGAGCGCATCGCCGAACTGCGCGCGGAAGGCCTGGACTTCGACGCGGCGCTGGAGGCGGTCCGCGCGGGGACCGTGTTCACCACCCACACGCCCGTCCCGGCCGGCATCGACCGCTTCGACCGCGAACTGGTCGCCCGGCACTTCGGCCCGCACGCCGAACTGCCGCACATGGAGGTCGACCGCGTCCTCAGGCTCGGCATGGAGAGCTACCCCGGCGGAGAACCCGGCCTGTTCAACATGGCCGTGATGGGCCTGCGCCTGGCCCAGCGCGCCAACGGCGTCTCCCTGCTGCACGGCAACGTCAGCCGCGAGATGTTCGCCGGACTCTGGCCGGGCTTCGACCCGGAGGAGGTGCCCATCACCTCCGTGACGAACGGGGTGCACGCGCCCACCTGGGTCGCCCCCGAGGTGTTCCGGCTCGGCGCCCGGCAGATCGGCGCCCAGCGCACCGAGGAGGCCCTCAGCGTCGGCGACTCCGACCGCTGGGACTCCGTCGCGGACATCGCCGACCGGGACATCTGGGAGCTGCGCCGCTCCCTGCGCGAACTGCTGGTCCTCGAGGTGCGCGAGCGGCTGCGCGCCTCCTGGCGGCAGCGCGGCGCCGGGACGGCCGAGCTGGGCTGGATCGACGGGGTGCTCGACCCGGACGTGCTGACCATCGGCTTCGCCCGGCGCGTCCCGTCGTACAAACGGCTGACGCTGATGCTGCGCGACCGGGACCGGCTGACGGACCTGCTGCTGCACCCCGAGCGGCCGGTGCAGATCGTGGTCGCCGGCAAGGCGCACCCGGCGGACGACGGCGGCAAGCGGCTCATCCAGGAACTGGTCCGCTTCGCCGACGACCCGCGCGTACGGCACCGGATCGTGTTCCTGCCCGACTACGGCATGGCGATGGCGCAGAAGCTCTACCCCGGCTGCGACATCTGGCTGAACAACCCGCTCCGGCCGCTGGAGGCGTGCGGGACCAGCGGGATGAAGGCCGCGCTCAACGGCTGCCTCAACCTGTCCGTCCTCGACGGCTGGTGGGACGAGTGGTTCCAGCCCGACTTCGGCTGGGCGATCCCCACGGCGGACGGGGCCGGGACCGATCCGGACCGGCGCGACGCCATAGAGGCCGCGGCGCTGTACGACCTGCTGGAGCAGCGGATCACCCCGTGCTTCTACGGGCGGGGGCGGGACGGGCTGCCGGACCGGTGGATCGAGATGGTGCGGCGGACACTGAGCCTGCTCGGGCCGAAGGTGCTGGCCGGGCGGATGGTCCGGGAGTACGTGGAGCGCCTGTACGCGCCCGCCGCGCATGCCCACCGTGCGATGGACGCGGACGCGGCGCGTGCGCTCGCCGGGTGGAAGGCGCGGGTGCGCGCCGCCTGGCACGGGGTGGCCGTCGACCACGTCGAGACGTCCGTGACGGCGGCCACCGCGGAGCTCGGCAGCACGCTCGCGCTGCGGGTGCGGGTGGGGCTGGGCGGTCTGAAGCCGGAGGACGTCGAGGTGCAGGCGGTGTCCGGGCGGGTGGACGGGGAGGACCGGATCACCGGTGCGACGTCCGTGCCGCTGAAGCCGGTGGGCGCGCCGGACGCGGAGGGGCGCCGGGTGTACGAGGGGCCGCTGGCCCTGGACCGTACGGGGCCCTTCGGGTACACGGTGCGGATCCTGCCCAGCCACCGGCTGCTGGCGTCCGGTGCCGAGCTGGGGCTGGTCGCGGTGCCGTCGGAGGACGTGGTGGAGGCGGCGGGGCTGCTGATGCGGTGAGGCCCCCGGGCGGGCGACGGCGCGGTGCCGAGGAGCACCGCGCCGGGGCGTGGGGGGAGGGGACGCGGGATCGGCCCGCGCCGGGGCGTGGGGGAGGGGGACGCCGGATCAGCCCGCGCCGCAGCCGCCGACCGACGGCGCCGGGCTGGAGGGCCCGTTGACGGTGAAGCCGAACGACGTCGACTGTCCCGCGCTCAGGGTGCGGTTGTGGCCGGCCGGGGTCACGGTCACCACGTTCCCGCTCCTGCTGGCGGTGCCGTTCCAGAGCGAGACGATCGTCTGGTTGCCGGTCAGCGTCACCGGCACGCTCCAGTCGGAGACGCCGCCGCTGCCCGCGGTGATGGTCACCTCACCGTTGAAGCCGTTGTTCCACGCGTTGGTGGTGCGGTAGGTGGCGCTGCAGGCGCCCGGCGGCGGTGTCGTGGGAGTACCCCCGTCGCCGCCACCACCGAGGGTGACGCGGGAGCTGCCGGTGCTCTGGTAGCCCTCGGTGGCCATGATCATGTAGTAGTTGAAGGCCCCCATCGGCATCCCGGCCGCTTCCCAGGCGTCGAAGTGCGTGCCGGTGTCGATGGTGCCGCTGGACCGCTTGCTGTTCCGGACGCTCCAGTACTGCTGGAAGGTCCGGGTGCCCTCCACCGACGGCGCGTTGGTCCGCGTGGACTCGTAGATCGTGTACGTGCCGCCGTCGTCGTCGACCGTGCCGCGCCGCCGGCCGGCCGACCCGGGGTTGTACGGGCCGTGGTTCTCGACGATGTAGTACTCCACCAGCGGGTTGGCGGTCCACCCGTACAGCGCCAGATAGCCGTTGCTGCCCGGGTCGAACGTGCCGGAGTAGGTGACGCTCCGGCGGCTGCCGTTGCTCCAGCCGAGGCCGCCGACCCAGTTGTTGGTGTTGCTCCACTGGCTGCTGTACTGCCCGGCGGCTCCCAGCGTCATGGTGACGGAGCCCGGGTCGTCGGTCCAGAAGGAGTAGTAGTAGCCGTTGTACGTGCCGGTCGAGTTGCTGGTGAGGACCTGGTCGGCCCGTGCCGTGCCGGGCAGCAGCAGTCCGGAGCCCGCCGCTGCCGCCAGTGCCCCGGCACCGCCGAGGACGAATCTTCTGCGGCTGACCGGACGTGGGCCGGAGCCGTGGGGGGATTCGCTCATGGGACTGTTCCTCCTCGTGAAGAGCACGTCAGTGACGGGGAGACACGCCGAGCACGCCTCGGCGCTCACCAACGAGGTGACAGGGGGCGGGTCCCGCGTCTGCGACGGGGACCGCGGAGCGCCACAACAGTCTTCCGCGAGAGAGGAGTTGTCAATGGTTTCGTAATGTCCCCGAAAGTATTCGGTGCCGTGGACCGTTGCCGTAGCTGGGGCGAGGTGGATGTGCCAGGTGCCGGTGGAGGGGGTGTCGGGGGCCTCGCCGGTGCGGCGGTTCGAAACTTTCGAATCCTTTCGGCGTCACCGTCCGGGCGTCAGTCCTCCTCGATGCCCCGCGTGGCCAGGCGGCGCAGCACCTTGCCGCAGCGGCGGGCGTACGCGTGCTGCATCGCGCGGGTGGCCGGGCCGCCCGCGCGGGAGTACCAGCGGGCCGGCCGGCTGAACGCCTCCACGGTCAGCCACACCGTGCCGTCGCCGGTGCGGTCCACGACGAAGGACTCCTCGCCGCACTCGGGGTGCCCGGCCAGGGTGCCGTACGCCCAGCCGGCCCTGCGGTGCTCCTCCACCGTCCACACCACCCGGCAGGGCGCCCTCACGACCCCGGCGAGGGTGATGGTGACGTCGACGTCCGGGGCCGCGCGGTCGGCGGCGGTCTCGACACCGACCCCCAGTTCCCGGTGCAGTTCCCAGGTGAGCAGCGCCTCGGCCGCCTGCCGGAAGACCGCCTGGCCCTCGCCGAGGCGGGTGCGGACGCGCATCGGGTGGAAGCCGGGAGGGCAGGAACCGGGTTCCCGGGTCGCGCCGACGTGGTCGTAGGTGAAGTCCGCCGAAGACATGGGACCCAAGAGTAGGGCGGCGCCCACGCCTTGGAGAAAGGCGGGGCGCCGCTCGTCGCACTCGTTCCCGGTTTACGGGAAGGTGAGCTTCCAGCCGTTGATGTAGCCGGTGTCGTACCGTGCCCGGTCCTGCACCCGCAGTCGCCAGGTGCCGTTGGCGGCCTCGGAGGAGGCGTTGACCGTGAAGGTCTGGTCGATGTTGTCCGCGGAGCCGCCGCTGCGGTTGCGCAGGTTGTACACCGTGCCGTCCGGGGCCAGCAGGTCGACGATCAGGTCACCGCTGTAGGTGTGCACGATGTCGACCGCGACCTGGAGGTTGGAGGGCGCGTTGCCCGTCCGTCCGGAGACGGTGATCGAGGACGTCACCGCGGAGCCGTAGTCCGGGATGGACACGTCGGTGTCGCTCTCGAAGGACGTACCGCCGCCACCGCCGCCGTCGGAGCGCGAGCCGACGTTGATGGCCGCCCACGCGTCCTGCACCGCCTTGTACTCGGCGCTGTCCGTGCCGTACAGCTCACCGGTCGCCGCCAGGGTGCCGGTGCGGGCGCCCGCGTAGTTGGTGGTGGAGGTGAACTTGGTGGTCAGCGCGCGGAACCAGATCTTCTCCGCCTTGGCGCGGCCGATGCCGGTGACCGGGAGGCCGTCCGAGGTGGGCGAGTCGTAGCTGACACCGTTGATGGTCTTGGTGCCGCTGCCCTCGCTCAGCAGGTAGAAGAAGTGGTTGGCGGGGCCGGACGAGTAGTGGACGTCGATCGAGCCTATGCCGGAGTACCAGCTGTCCTTGGACGCGCCGTCCTTGCTGGGCTTGTCCATGTAGCGCAGCGGGGTGCCGTCGCCGTTGATGTCGATCTCCTCGCCGATGAGGTAGTCACCGACGTCGGAGGAGTTGTTGGCGTAGAACTCGACGGTCGAGCCGAAGATGTCGCTGGTCGCCTCGTTCAGGCCGCCGGACTCGCCGCTGTAGTTGAGGCCCGCGGTGTTCGAGGTCAGACCGTGGGTCATCTCGTGCGCGGCCACGTCGATCGCGGTGAGCGGGTTGGCGTTGCCGGAGCCGTCGCCGTAGGTCATGCAGAAGCAGCTGTCGGACCAGAAGGCGTTGACGTAGTTGTTGCCGTAGTGGACCCGGGAGTAGGCGCCCACGCCGTCGCCGCGGATGCCGCTGCGGCCGTGCACGTTCTTGTAGTAGTCCCAGGTCAGCGCGGCCCCGTAGTGGGCGTCGGCGGCGGCGGACTCCGCGTTGGAGGGGCTGCCGTTGCCCCAGACGTCGTCGGAGCCGGAGAACAGCGTGCCGGTGCCGGAGGTGCCCCGGTTGAGGTTGTACGTCTTGTGCCCGCCGCGCGCCCCGTCGGTGAGGTTGTACGACGACCCGGACTGGGTGGTGGTCAGATCGACGGTGCCGCTGTAGACGGTGTGGCCGGTTCCGTTCTGGACCGCCTGCCACTCGTACAGCTTCTCGCCCGTGGTGGCGTCGGTGACGACGTGCAGCTCCTGCGGGGTGCCGTCGTGCTGGAGGCCGCCGACGACCGTCTCGTACGCCACGACCGGCTCGCCCCCGGCGGCCCAGACCACCTTGCGCGGGGCCCGGTCGACGTCGGCGCCCTCGGCCTTCTCGGCCTTCGCGGCGGACAGGGCCTGCTGCTCGGCCTTCGCGGCCGGCACCTTGGCGGTGGTGGTCGCGGGCTTCACCGCGGTCCGGGTGGCCTTGACGACGGCGTCGGCCTCGCCGGCGCTGTCGCCCTGGACGACCAGGTCGCCGCCGAGGACGGGCAGACCGTCGTAGGTGCGCTCGTAGCGGACGTGCACGGTGCCGTCGCGGTCCTTGAGGACGTCGCGGACGACGAGCTTCTCCTTCGCACCCAGACCGAGGTCCTCGGCGGTCTCCGCCGTGGTGGCGTTCGCCTCCCGGATCAGCGCGGCGCGCTGGGCGGGGGTGAGCCGGACCGACTCCGAACCCGGCTTCGCCTTGCTCGCCGCCGCCGGTGCCTGCTCGGGGGCGGCGGTGGCGCTGCCGGACTGCACGGCCGTGGCGATCAGCGCGGCCACCCCGGCGAGGGCGACGGCGGCGGCACGGCGGTGCGTGGCGTGGGGGGTGCGTCTGTGGGACGGCCTGCTTCTCAACGCTGACTCCTTCTGCGTGGCCGCGGATCGCGCGGCCTGGGGAGACCGGACGGCGGGTGGGCCGGCCGGGCAGAACGGAAGTGCCATTCGCTGTGGCCGCGGGGCAGCGGTGGGGTGGTGCTGTGGGGTTGCTGTTGAGCGGCCGTGGGAAGAGTGGCAGGGGATCGCGGTTTCTGTCAGGAGCGCGTCAGGAAATTGGCCGGAAACCGTTCGTTGTCCGGGAGTTGGGGTTCGGTATACGAACAGTTGGGGGTGGGGGGTGCGGATGGGTGAGGTTCAAGGGTTTTCGCCCCCCGCCGCCCCTTCCCGTCCCTGGGGGCCGCGCCCCCGGACCCCCTTTCGGCCCTGCGGGCCTCGTCCTCAAACTCCCCCAGAGGGGGCACCCCCAGACGGACTGGAATCGCCGTGCCAGGAGTGCCACAGGCTCGCGTACGCCCCGCCGGCCGCCACCAGGGCGTCATGGGTGCCCAGTTCGGTCAGGCGGCCGTCCTCCATGACGGCCACCCGGTCGGCGTCGTGGGCGGTGTGCAGGCGGTGGGCGACGGCGATGACCGTACGGCCCTCCAGGACGGCCGCCAGCGCGCGTTCGGTGTGCCGGGCGGTCGTCGGGTCGAGCAGCGCGGTGGCCTCGTCGAGGATCAGCGTGTGCGGGTCGGCCAGCACCACCCGCGCCAGCGCGAGCTGCTGCGCCTGCGAACCGTCGGTGGCGTGGCCACCCTCGCCCAGCTCCGTGTCCAGCCCGTCCGGCAGCTCCCGCACCCACGCCTCGGCGCCGACCACGGCCAGTGCCGCCCACAACTCCCCGTCTCCGGCGCCCGGTTCGGCGATGCGCAGATTGTCGCGGACCGACCCGAGGAACACGTGGTGCTCCTGGGTGACCAGCACCACCTGCCGCCGCAGCCGCTCCGGGTCCAGGCCGGAAACCGGCACCCCGCCCACGGTCACCGTCCCCGCGGTCGGCGCGTCCACGCCCGCCAGCAGCCGGCTCAGGGTGGTCTTGCCCGCACCGGACGGCCCCACCACCGCGAGCCGTTCGCCCGGAGTCACCGTCAGATCGACCCCGCGCAGCACCTCGCCGCCGCCGTCGTAGGCGTAGCGCACCCCCGTCACGTCGATGCGGTCGTCGGCCGGATCCGGACTGTCGCCCCGCTCCGCCGCGCGCGGCGCCCGCGCCAGCCCCTCCACCCGGGCGAAGGAGGCGCCACTGGCCTGCAACTGCTCCAGCCGCATCAGCACCTCGTCCAGCGGACCGCTCAGTTGCAGCAGATACAGCGAGGCCGCCACCACCTCCCCGAGGCTCACCATGCCCCGCCCGTGCAGCCACCCGCCGATCAGCAGTACCCCGGCCACCGGCACGATGTACGACACCTCGACCACCGGGAAGAACACCGTGCGCAGGAACAGCGTGCGGAACCGGGTACGGCGGGAGGTCTCCAGCGCCTCCCGGTTGGCGCGGATCCGCCGCTCCTGGAGCCGGAACGCCTCCACCGTGCGGGCCCCCGACGCCGTCGCCGCGACGACCTCCGCCACGTCCGAGTTCGCCGCCCCCTCGGCGAGGTAGGCGTCGCGGGCCCGGCGCAGATACCAGCGCAGGACGCACCAGATCGGCGTCAGCCCGAGCAGCCCGAGGAAGCCCAGCAGCGGGTTCACCACCAGGACCGCGCCCATCACGAACAGCGACTGCACGGCGTTGACCAGCAACGACGGCCCGGCGTCGCGCAGGGTCGTACCGACGGCGGTGACATCGGCCGTCCCCCGGGCCGTCAGATCACCCGTGCCCGCCCGCTCCACCACCGACGAGGGCAGCGCCAGCGCCCGGTCCACGAACCGCTCCCGCACCCGCGCCAGCGTCCGCTCCCCGAAACGGTGCCCCACGAACCGGGCCCAGCGGGACAGCAGCAGCTGCGTGACGGCGCACAGCAGGATGACCGGCGCCAGCCGGTCCACCACGGCCGGCCCGCCGCCGTCGCGCACCCCGTCGATGATCCGCCCCAGCAGCCAGGGCCCGGCCAGCCCCACCACGGCCGCCAGCCCGTTCAGCGCCAGCACACCGGCGACGGCCCGCCCGTCCGCCCGCACCAGCTCCGCGGCGGCCCGCCGCACATCGGCGGGCCCGGCCAGGGGGAGTCGCTCCCCGCTCATCCCGCGACCTCCTCGGCGGTGGTTTCCCCGGCGTCCCTGGCCACCAGATCCCGGTAGGCGGGTTCGTGGTCGAGAAGTCCCTGGTGGCTGCCGCTCGCGGCCACCTTCCCGTCGACCAGGAAGATCACCTCGTCGACCCGCGTGAGCACCAGCGGCGAGGTGGTGGCCAGCAGCGTCGTACGTCCCCTGCGGGCTTCTCGCAACCGGTCGGCGACCGTGGCCTCGGTGTGCGCGTCGAGCGCCGACGTGGGCTCCACCGCCAGCAGCACCTCCGGGCCGGCCAGCAACGCCCGCGCCAGCCGGACACGTTGCCGCTGACCGCCGGAGAGACTGCGGCCCTGCGCGGACACGACCGAGTCCAGCCCGCCGGGCAGGCCCCGCACGATGTCGTCGGCGGCCGCCGCGCGCAGCGCGCCCAGCACGTCCTCGTCGGACGGATCCCCGCGCCCGGCCACCACCTCCCGCAGCGGGCCGGCGAACAGGTCCGCCTCCGGGTCGGCGACCAGGATCCGCTCCCGCACCCGCGCGAGCGCGATCTCGTCCAGCCGGACCCCGCCCCAGGTCACGTCGGACGGCGCGTACCGGCCCAGGCGGTCCACCACGGCGAGCGCGTCGGCGGGACGCGCGGCGGTGAGCGCGGTCAGCCGGCCCGGCAGCAGCCGTACCCCCGACTCCGGGTCGTACAGCACCGAGGGCTCGGCCGGGGCGTCGGCGGTGGCGGCGTCGGCCGGCGGCTCCAGCCGCAGCAGCGCCGTCACCCGCCGGGCGGCCACCACCCCCCGGCTCAGCGAGTAGCCGCACTCGATGAGGAACATCACCGGCCACACCAGAATGGCCACATAGCCGTACACCGACACCAGTTCGCCCACGCTGATGCGTCCCTGCGCGGCCTGCCGCGCCGCGATCCAGGTCACCCCCGCGAGGAACAGCGTCGGCAGCCCCGCGGCGAGCGCCTGCATCCAGCTCGTCACCGCGCCGACCCGGTAGCCCTGGTCCCGCAGCCGCCGCGAGTCACGGCGGAACGCCTCGGAGACCAGGTTCTTCCCGCCGAGCCCGCTCAGCACCCGCAGACCGCCCGCCAGATCACCGATCCGCGCGGTCAGCACACCCTGCCGCTCCCGGTACTCCGTCTCCGTGCCCTGCAGCCATCCCGCCAGCGGTCCGACGGCGAGCCCGATCACCGGCACTCCGAGCAGCACCACCAGCGCCAGCAGCGGCGACACCGACAACAGCAGCCCGGCCACCACCAGATACGCCACCACCGCGCCGATCCCCGGCCCGACGGCCGTGAGCGACTGGGCGACCATCTGCACGTCACCCACCCCGATGGTGACGACCTCCCCGGCCCCGGTCCGCCGCTCCAGCGAGGCGCCCAGCCGCACCGTCTGCCCCACGACCACCTTCACCGTGCGGAAGTTGGCGTCCATCCGCACCCGCGTCATCGTGCGGTGCCGCATGACGCCCAGCCACGAGTTGACCACGCACACCACGAACAGGGCGCCGGTCCACCACGCCAGCGCCCCCATGTCACCCGGCTCCAGCCCCTCGTCCACGGCCCGGGACATCAGATACGGCGTCGCCGCCAGCAGCACCATCCACACACAGCTCAGCACCGCCCCCGCCGCACACCGCCCCGGCTGCCGCAGCACCAGCCACCACAGATACCGGGCCCCGCCCCGCCGCTCGGGCGTGCCGGGATCCTCGTACGCGTCGATCACCGCTCGTTCTCCCCCTGCGCACCGTCGCGGCTACGCCAGACTGTCCCGCCAGGCCCGGTGCAGATCGGCGAACCTGCCCGTCCCGGCGATCAGTTCGGCCGGGCTGCCGTCCTCCACGATCCGTCCGTGCTCCATGACCAGCACCCGGTCGGCGATCTCCACCGTCGACAGCCGGTGGGCGATCACCACCGCCGTACGGCCCTTCAGCACCGTCGCCATCGCCCGCTGCACCGCCCGTTCGCCGGGGATGTCCAGCGAGCTGGTCGCCTCGTCGAGGATGAGGACCGCCGGGTCCGCGAGCAGCGCCCGCGCGAAGGCGACCAACTGGCGCTGACCGGCCGAGATACGACCGCCCCGCTTGCGTACGTCGGTGTCGTAGCCGTCGGGCAGCGCGGCGATGAAGTCGTGCGCGCCGATCTCCTTCGCCGCCTGCTCGATCTCCTGGCGGGTGGCGTCCGGCCGGCCGATCGAGATGTTCTCGGCGACCGTGCCGGAGAACAGGAACGCCTCCTGCGTCACCATCACCACCTCGCGCCGCAGATCGCGTCCCGTGAGGTCGCGCAGGTCCGTCCCGTCGAGCAGCACCCGGCCGTCGGTGGGGTCGTAGAAGCGGGCGAGCAGCTTCGCCAGCGTCGACTTGCCCGCGCCCGTCGAGCCGACGACGGCGACGGTCTGCCCGGCCGGGAGGGTGAGGCCGAAGCGGGGGAGCACCTCGCCGCCGGTGCGGTACGCGAACCGGACGTCGTCGAAGACGACCTCCCGGCCGGGGAGCCCGGGGCGCCGCTCCGGCAGCTCGCGGGGGGCCGTCGGCTCGGGCACGGACGGGGTCTGGGCCAGCAGGCCGGCGATCTTCTCCAGCGAGGCCGCCGCCGACTGGTAGGAGTTCAGGAACATGCCGAGCCGGTCGATCGGGTCGTACAGCCGCCGCAGGTACAGGACCGCCGCCGCCAGTACGCCCAGCTCCAGCGACCCGTCCGCGACCCGGTAGGCGCCCCACAGCACGATCAGCGCGACCGTGGTGTTGGCGGTGATCCGGGAGCCGACGACGTAGCGGGCCATCTCAAGGAGCGCGTCGCCGTTGGTCCGCTCGTGCCGCCGGTTCAGCACCGCGAACTCGGCGTCGTTCGCCGCTTCCCGGCGGAAGGCGCGCACCGGCCGGATGCCGTTCATCGTCTCGACGAACTTCACGATCACCGCCGCGATGGCCGTCGACCGCTTCCGGTACACCCGCCCCGCCCGCCGCCGGTACGACCGTACGAGCAGGTACAACGGTACGAAGGACGCCACCGCGACCGTACCGAGCCCGAGGTCCAGCCAGAGCAGCAGCACCGAGATGTAGACGGCGGACAGGATGACCGTCACCAGTTCCTGCAGGCCCTCCTCCAGCAGCTCGCGCAGCGACTCGACGTCGGTGGTGGAGCGGGAGATGAGACGGCCCGAGGTGTAGCGCTCGTGGAAGTCGACGCTGAGCGCCTGTGCGTGCCGGAAGATACGGCCGCGCAGATCGAGCAGCACGTCCTGGCTGACCCGCGCGGAGGAGGTGACGAACCCGTACTGCAGCGCGCCGGCCGCCACCGCGCACAGCAGGTAGCCCACCGCCACCGCGATCAGCGGCCCGTTGTCGTCGCCGCGGAACGCGGGCACGGCCCGGTCGATGGCGTACGCCACCAGCAGCGGGCCGGCCTGCACCGCGGCCTGCTGGAGCAGCAGCAACAGCGCGGTGACGGCGACCCTGCCCCGCAGGGGGGAGAGCAGGGAACGCAGCAGTACGCCGGTGGCGCCCGGGGGAGTGGGCAGCCGGTCCTGGTCGAAGGGGTCGTCGGACGGCGGGGTCCGGTCGTCGTCGTCCTCGTCCCGGGCGGGTGCGGTGGTGGTCGCCGTCATCGCTCGTCGTCCTCCTGGTTCCCCGCGGGGGCGCCGGACATGAGGTGCGCGTACTCGGGGTTGTCGCGCAGCAGTTCGTGGTGGGTGCCGACCGCGGTGATCCTGCCGCCGGAGAGCAGGGCCACGCGGTCGGCGAGGAGGACCGTGGAGGGGCGGTGGGCCACGATGAGGGCGGTGGTGTCCGCGAGCACGCGCCGCAGAGCGGCCTCTACGGCGGCCTCGGTGTGGACGTCCAGGGCCGACAGGGGATCGTCGAGGACCAGGAAGTCGGGGCGTCCGACGACGGCGCGGGCCAGCGCGAGGCGCTGGCGCTGGCCGCCGGAGAGGCTGAGGCCCTGCTCGCCGACCTGGGTGTCGGTGCCCTGGGGGAGCGCGTGCGCGAAGTCGGCCTGGGCGACGGCGAGGGCGCGGTGGAGGTCTTCGTCGGTCGTGCCGCCGCCCATGAGGACGTTCTCGCCGACGCTGGCGGAGAAGAGGGTGGGTTCCTCGAAGGCCACGGCCACGCGGGAGCGGAGCTCTTCTCTGGACATCTCGGTGATGTCCGTGCCGTCGAGGGTGATGCGGCCCTCGGTGACTTCGTGGAGGCGCGGGACGAGGGCGGTGAGGGTGGTCTTGCCGCTGCCGGTGGCGCCGACGAGGGCGAGGGACTCGCCGGGGCGGATGTGGAGGTCGACGCGGTGCAGTACGGGGGGTGAGCCGTCGGGGGCGTCGGGGTAGCGGAAGGTGACGTTCTCGAAGCGTAGGCCTTCGAGGGTGCCGGCGTTGGTGCCGGCCGGGGGGTGGTTGCGCCGCTCGGCGCTACGAGGTGCCTCCCCCACTCTCGGCTTCGCTCGAGCGGGGGGACCTCCATCGCCCACCCGTGCCGCCCCAGCGGCACGACTGCCCGCAGTTGCGGAGGATTCCGGCTCGGCGTCCATGACCTCGAAGTAGCGTTCCGTGGCCGTCGCCGCCTCCTGGCTCATGGCCAGGAGGAAGCCGATCGAGTCCACCGGCCAGCGCAGTGCCAGGGCCGTGGACAGGAACGCCACCAGCGTTCCCGCGGACAGTGACCCGTCCGCCACCCGCACGGCCCCCAGCACCAGCGCCGCCCCGATGGCGAGTTCCGGCAGCGTCACGATGACGCCCAGGATCGTCGCCAGCAGCCGTGCCTTGCGCAGCTCCGTCCCCCGCAGCTTCCCCGCCAGCTCCCGGAACGCCCGTGCCTGACTGCGGTGCCGCCCGAACCCCTTGATGATCCGGATGCCGAGCACACCCTCCTCGACGACCGTCGTCAGATCACCCACCTGGTCCTGCGCCAGCCGCGCCGCCCCGGAGTACCGCTTCTCGAACACCACGCACGTGACCATCACCGGCACGGCCGGCACCAGGATGACCAGCCCCAGCGTCCAGTCCTGGATCAGCATGATGATCACACCGACCAGGATCGTCACCCCGTTGACCAGCAGAAACGTCAGCGGGAAGGCCAGGAACATCCGCAGCAGCATCAGATCCGTCGTGGCCCGCGACAGCAGCTGCCCCGACGGCCACCGGTCGTGGAACGCGATGGGCAGCCGCTGCAGATGCCGGTACAGACCCGCCCGCATCTCCGCCTCGACATGCGACAGCGGACGCGCCACCAGCCACCGCCGGAACCCGAACAGCAGCGCCTCCGCCAGCCCGAGCAGCAGCAGGTACAGCGCGCCCAGCCACACCCCCGCCGGGTCCCGGTCGGCGACCGGGCCGTCCACCATCCACTTCAGGACGAGCGGGATGACCAGCCCGATGCAGGAGGCGAGGATCGCGATGAACGCGGCGGTGAACAGCCGCGCCCGCACGGGCCGCACGTACGGCCACAGCCGCAGCAGCGTACGCATGGTGGAGCGGGGTTCCGGGGGAGAAGGTGTAGTGGGCATCAGCAGCGAGCCTACGGATCGCCGCTGACACTGCCCACCGAGTTTCGGCCGGACCACCCTCCGCCGCTGGTCCTACGACCTGCGGCTACGGCGAAGTCGTACGCACCGCGTCAGCCGATCGGCCGATACCCGTTCGTGTGTCACGGACGGTCAGGTCCGCACCCGCAGCAGCAGCACCGCCCGCCCCGGCACCGTGATCCGTGCCCCCGCGCGGTGCTCCACGCCCGGCGCCCGGTCCTGCTCCTCCCGCGCGGTGTCCACGACCACCTCGTACCGCTCCGCCCACGGCGGCCCCGGCAGCTCGAACTCCACCGGGTCGTGCCCCGCGTGCAGGACGGCCAGGAAGCTGTCGTCGAGGATCTGCTCCCCGTCCTCGTCGCGCCCCGGGATGTCCCGCCCGGAGAGGTACATGCCGAGCGTCGCGGCCGGCGCGTACCAGTCGCCCTCGGTCATCTCCGTGCCGCGCGGGGTGAACCAGGCCAGGTCGCGCAGCCCGTCCGCGGAGTGCGCGCGGCCGGAGAAGAAGGCCCGGCGGCGCAGCACCGGATGCCGGTGGCGCAGCGCGATCAGCCGGGAGGTCAGCTCGAACAGGGGCCGCCAGCCGGGGTCGTCGAGCAGCGTCCAGTCCACCCAGCCGATCTCGTTGTCCTGGCAGTAGGCGTTGTTGTTGCCGCGCTGGGTGCGGCCCATCTCGTCGCCCGCGACCAGCATCGGCACGCCCGTCGACAGCAGCAGCGTGGTCAGCAGGTTCCGCAGCTGCCGCCGCCGTAGCGCCCGTACGCCGCTGTCCTCCGTCTCTCCCTCCGCGCCGCAGTTCCAGGACCGGTTGTCGTCCGTGCCGTCCCGGTTGCCCTCGCCGTTCGCCTCGTTGTGCTTGCGCCCGTACGACACCAGGTCGCGCAGGGTGAAACCGTCGTGCGCGGTGACGTAGTTGACCGAGGCGTACGGCCGCCGCCCGCCCCAGGCATACAGGTCGCTGGAGCCGGACAACCGGTAGCCCATCTCCCGTACGTCCGGCAGCGCGTGCCGCCAGAAGTCCCGCACGGCGTCGCGGTAGCGGTCGTTCCACTCCGTCCACAGGGGAGGGAACGCGCCCACCTGGTAGCCGCCCGAGCCCACGTCCCACGGTTCGGCGATCAGCTTCACCCGGCGCAGCACCGGGTCCTGCGCGATCACCGCGAGGAACGGCGACAGCATGTCGACGTCGTGCATCGAGCGGGCCAGCGCCGCCGCCAGGTCGAAGCGGAAGCCGTCGACACCCATCTCGGTCACCCAGTAGCGCAGGGAGTCCGTGATCAGGCGCAGCACGTGCGGCTGGACGACGTGGAGGGTGTTGCCGCAGCCCGTGTAGTCGGCGTACCGGCGGGCGTCGGGCTGGAGGCGGTAGTAGCCGCGGTTGTCGACACCCTTCAGGGAGAGCGTGGGGCCCAGCTCGCCCGCCTCCGCCGTGTGGTTGTAGACCACGTCGAGGATCACCTCGATCCCGGCCGCGTGCAGGGCCCGCACCATCCGCTTGAACTCGCCGACCTGCTGCCCCGTCGTCCCGGAGGCCGCGTAGCCGGCGTGCGGGGCGAAGTAGCCGATGGAGTTGTAGCCCCAGTAGTTGCGCAGCCCGCGGCGCAGCAGATGGTCCTCGTGCGCGAACTGGTGCACCGGCAGCAGCTCCACGGCCGTGACACCGAGCCGGACCAGGTGCTCGACCGCCGCGGGGTGCGCAAGACCCGCGTACGTGCCGCGCAGCTCCTCGGGGACGCCGGGGTGGCGTCGCGTGAAGCCCTTCACATGCAGCTCGTAGATCACCGAGTCCGCCCACGGCGTCTTCGGCCGGTGGTCGTCCGCCCAGTCGTCGTCGTCGTGGACGACCACGCCCTTGGGGACGTACGGCGCGGAGTCCCGGTCGTCGCGCACGGTGTCCGCGACATGCTGCTCCGGCCAGTCGCGGACATGGCCGTACACCTCGGGCGGCAGCGAGCTGTAATCATTCCCTTTGGCCCCGTCCACCGCACGCGCGTACGGGTCGAGGAGCAGCTTCGCCGGATTCCAGCGGGCGCCGGTCCACGGGTCCCAGCGGCCGTGCACCCGGTAGCCGTACCGCTGCCCCGGCAGCACACCCGGCACGAAGCCGTGCCAGATCTCGTGCGTCAGTTCGGTCAGCCGGGCCCTGCTCTCCCTGCCCCGCTCGTCGAACAGGCACAGCTCGACCCCCTCCGCCCCGCCCGCCCACAACGCGAAGTTGGTCCCCGCCACCCCGTCCGGGCCGACCCGGAACCGGGCGCCCAGCGGCGTCGGCCGGCCCGGCCGCACGGGCACCGTGGGCACGGGCGGCGCCGGCCGCGCGCCGTTCACGACGGCGGCCGGGCGCCCGTTCCCGGTGGCCCGCTCCGCGGCCACCGCCTCCTGCTCGGCTGCGCTGGACACCTGTCAGCCTCCCGCGGCTCGTGAGGGGACGGCGGCGGACAGGGGTGTACGGCCTTTCCGTCGGCTCGGCCGCGGCTCCCCGGTGCGTCGTCCTCCCCCTGTTCTGCCCAGAGCGCGCCTCGCACTCACGTTTCCCCGGGGGCGGCATGGTCGTTTCCCGGAGGCGAGGCCCGTCGTTGGGCACCGCGTGAGGTACGTACAAGGGCGCGCACGGCGCGCGAGGGCCGTGCTGGTCGCCGTAGTGACATGGGCAGGACTGCTGACCGGAGCCGCCGGCTGCACCGCGGACGGCGGCGTCGGCGGGGCGTTCGGGCCCCCGGCCGCCGAGGACGTCATCCGGGTGAAACCCGCCGACGGCAGCAAGGACGTACGCCCCGACTCGGCGCTGCGGGTGCGGGTGCCGGACGGACGGCTGGAGTCGGTGAAGGTCGTCGCGGAGCAGGACGCGCGGGAGTCCCCGGTCCCCGGGCGGATCTCCGCCGACGGGCTGACCTGGAAGCCCGACGACGCACGGCTGGCGCTGGCCGCGAAGTACACCGTCGACGCGGTGGCCGTGGACGGCGACGGCCGCCGCTCGGCCCGGCACACCACCTTCACCACCTTCGTCCCGGAGGAACGCTTCATCGGCTACGTCGCGCCCGAGGACCGCTCCACCGTCGGCACCGGGATGATCGTCTCCCTGGAGTTCAACCGGAAGATCACCCGCCGCGCGGCCGTGGAACGCGCCGTCCGCGTCACCGCCCGCCCGGCCGTCGAGATCCGCCCGCACTGGTTCGGCGGCACCCGCCTCGACTTCCGCCCCGAGCACTACTGGAAACCCGGCACCCGGGTCACCGTCGACCTGAACCTGCGCGACGTCGAGGGAGCGCGGGGCGTCTACGGCCTCCAGCACCGCACCTTCACCTTCACCGTCGGCCGCAGCCAGGTGTCGGTGGTCGACGCCGCCGCGCACACCATGCGCGTACGACGGGACGGGGAGCTGCTGACCACCGTGCCGATCACGGCGGGCGCGCGGAAGACACCCACGTACAACGGCAAAATGGTGATCACCGAGATGCTCGAGGTCACCCGCATGAACGGCGCCACGGTCGGCTTCACCGACGACGACGGCAAGGGCGAGTACGACATCCCCGACGTCCCGCACGCCATCCGTCTGACCAGCTCCGGCACCTTCCTGCACGGCAACTACTGGGCCGGCACCGACGTCTTCGGCGACTCCAACGTCAGCCACGGCTGCATCGGACTGCGTGACGTGAAGGGCGGCGGGGCGGACACCCCGGCGGGCTGGTTCTTCGACCGCAGCCTCATCGGCGATGTCGTCGAGGTCGTCAACAGTGAGGACAAGGAGGTCGCCCCCGACAACGGCCTCGGCGGCTGGAACATGAACTGGAAGGAGTGGAAGGCGGGCAGCGCGGTGAAGTGACTCCTCCGGCGGGCCGTTGAACTTGGAACGGAACGGTGACAAACCCGCCGCCTCGAACGCCTGTGGCCTGTGGTTACTATGCCCGAGCGCGCGAGGGGCGCGCGGGGGCGCGGGTCCGGCTGGGACTGGGCCCGCCGAGGGGAGAAACAAGTGAACGTGGGGCCCATATCGGGGGCGGCGCCGGTCGGCGTCCGGGGGCGCGGCGGCCGGAAGCTGGCGGCACTGGCGCTCGGCGTGATGCTGGCGGTGACCGCCTGCGGCGGCGGAGGCTCGGACTCGGGCACCGGCCCGGGCGACGGCAAGGGCAAGGGCAAGGACTCCACCGCGGCGCAGAGCAAGCAGTCCGAGGCCGTGGTCGCCATCGCGCCCGAGGACGGCGCGAAGTCCGTCGAGACCAGCGGCGCGCTGAAGGTGAACGCGAGCAACGGCAAGCTGACCGAGGTCGTCGTCAAGAACCCGGACGGTGACAAGGTCGAGGGCGAGATATCCGGCGACGGCGCCACCTGGACGCCGTCCACCCATCTGGCCGCCTCCACCAAGTACACGGTGCACGCGGTCGCCAAGGACTCCGAGGGCCGCACCGCGGCCGAGGACTCCAGCTTCACCACCCTGACGCCGAAGAACACCTTCATCGGGCACTTCACCCCCGAGGACGGCTCCAAGGTCGGCGTCGGCATGCCGTTCTCGCTCCGCTTCACCCGGGGCATCACCAAGCCCGAGGACGTCGAGAAGGCCATCCGCATCACCACCGAGCCGGCCGTCGAGGTCGAGGGCCACTGGTTCGGCAACGACCGCCTCGACTTCCGCCCGGAGAAGTACTGGAAGGCCGGCACCAAGGTCACCGTCGACCTCAACCTCGACGGGGTCGAGGGCCGCGACGGCGTCTACGGCGAACAGTCCAAGAAGGTCTCCTTCACCATCGGCCGCGAGCAGGTCTCCGTCGTCGACGCCAAGAAGCTCACGATGAAGGTCATGCGCGACGGCAAGCTCCTCAAGACCGTCCCGGTCACCACCGGCGCCCCCGGTTACGAGACCTGGAACGGCAAGATGGTCATCAGCGAGAAGCTGACGGTCACCCGGATGAACGGCGAGACGGTCGGCTACGGCGGCGAGTACGACATCAAGGACGTCCCGCACGCCATGCGCCTGTCCACCTCCGGCACCTTCCTGCACGGCAACTACTGGGGCGGCGACGCCTTCGGCAACCGCAACGCCAGCCACGGCTGCGTCGGCCTGCGCGACGTCCGCGGCGGCTGGGACAAGGACGCACCGGCCGCCTGGTTCTTCAACAACTCCCTGATCGGCGACGTCGTGGTCGTCAAGAACTCCAACGACGCCACCATCGCCCCGGACAACGGCCTCAACGGCTGGAACATGTCCTGGGAGAAGTGGAAGGCGTAAGCCACACGGACAGCCCCGCGCCCCGTCAGGGGTGCGGGGCTGTTCCGGCATGCGGCTCCGCACAGAGCGTCGGTTCGGTCGCCCGCGTCCTGCCGACTCGGCCGGTGACAGGCGCCTGCCGCTCCCGTGAATCGTCGGCGCCGGGCGCCAGCCACTCAGCCACGAACCGACCGGGTCCCGTTTCGTCACCCGGGCCGCGAACGCCGTCCCGCCCGGGTCAGGGCACCAGCACAATCCTGCCGAACACCTTCCCCGCGTCCATCTCGCGGTGGGCCGGCACCGCCTGGTCCAGAGGCAGCACCTCGTGCACGACTGTGCGCAGGTCCCCGTGCGCGGCATCGGCGAACTGGGACGACCGCACGGCCTGCCGGTCGGGGCCGGGCACGGTGTCAGAGCTGAAAGTGGCGAACGACAACGACTTGCGGAAGGCGTCCATCAGCCGCATGCCGAAGTCCGCCGGCGGCTGCCCACCGACCACACCGACCGCCACGTACCGCCCGTTGGAATTCAGCTTGTCCAGGAAAAGAGGAAGCTGAGGGCCCCCTACGACATCGATCACCACGTCGAAGCCTGCCGGTGCGTCCGGGCCGCCCTCGCCGGAGCGGTCAAGGACATGGGTCGCGCCCAGGTCCCGCAGGCGGGCGCCGCGCTCCGCCGACGAGGAGGTGACCGCCACCGCGCTCGCGCCGCCTCCGGCCGCGAGCTGGACCGCTGTGATCCCGATGCTGCCCGCCGCACCGCGCACGAGCACCGTCTCACCGGGTGTGAAACGGGCGTGGTCCAGGGCGAAGCGGGCGACCACGCCGGAGCCGCCGAGGGTCACCGCGTCGGCGGCGGTCAGGTCGTCGGGCAGCGCAAGGACGTCCTCGACCGCGGCGACGGCCTGCTCGGCATACCCACCGGACAGGCCGGTGGACGCCCACACCCGCCGTCCGACCCACGAGACGTCCACGCCCTCTCCCACCGCGGCGACCCTTCCCGCGACCTCGCTTCCGAGGAGATGGCCCTCCCGGAAGCCGTAGGCGGCAAGCGCTCCCCGGCGGATCACGGCGTCCACGCCGCCCACCCCGATCGCCTCCGTGACGATCCGCACCTGCCCCGGGGCAGGAACGGGCGCGGGCACATCGACGACCTCCAGGCCATCGGGGTCTCCGAACGTCCTGATCACGACGGCTTTCATCTCTGCTCCTCGGGTCGGTGGAGGGGCGGATCACAGATGCCGCGGCCGTGGACGCCGAGCCGGCCCCACAGTCGGGGCATCACCGGCGAAACGCCGGGACGGGGCGGCAGCACCGCCTTCGGACCGTAGCGGATGCCCCCGTCCGTTTGGCTAATGTGAGAAACGATGACCAGTCATTTGCCTCAGACCGTGCGTTCCGACGCCCGCGACAACCGGGTCCGCATCCTGGACGCCGCCCGCGTGGTGTTCGGCGAGGGGGGCCTGAGCGCGCCCATGCGCGAGGTCGCCCGGCACGCAGGCGTCGGCCCCGCCACGCTGTACCGGCACTTCCCGACCAAGCAGGCACTGATCGTGGAAACCTTCGCCGAGCAGCGGCGCGCCTGTCGTGCCGCCGTCCACGACGCCCTCGCGGATTCGGACCCGTGGCACGGATTCCGGAGCCTGATCGAGAGGATCTGCGAACTCCACGCGCACAGCCGGGGATTCGCCGACGCCTTCATGGCGGCCTTCCCCGAGGCCATGGACTTCGCCGCCGACCAGCAGCGGACTCTGCGCGCGGTCGGCGAACTGGCTCGCCGTGCCCAGGAGACCGGCCGGCTGCGCCCCGGCTTCGTCGTCGACGACCTGATCCTCATGCTCATGGCCCACCGGGGTCTCCAGGACACGTCGCGTGCCGCCCGGCTCACGGCCTCCCGCCGCTTCGCCGCCTACGTGATAGAGGCGTTCCGCGCCGCACCGGAGACGGGAGCGCCCGCGCCGCTGCCCCCAGCCCCACACCTGCGGCTCACGCACGCGCCCGGCACGCCATGAACCCGCCACCCGGAGGTGCGTCGGTCCTTGCGGCCCGACAGCCTCGCCGGGCCCCTGCCGCAGCCAGGCCGGAAAGGCCTCCTTCCCGACCTGCCTCGGCAGAGCCGACGTGCCGTACCCGCCGGACCGGCTGTTCTGCCGGAACAAGCTCAGACGGGTGCGAACCCGTACCGCAGTGAGCGGAGTGAGTGCTCACTCATTGACGGAGTGAGCACTCACTCCGTAGTCTCGAGGTCATGACAGCACCCAAGGAGAACCAGACCACCCGCCGTCGTGCCACCGCCATGTCGTCGGAGCAGCGCCGCGAAATGATCATCCAGACCGCGATCCCGCTGATCACCGAGTACGGCGCCGCGGTGACGACCGCGAAGATCGCCCGCGCCGCGGGCATCGGCGAGGGCACGATCTTCCGGGTCTTCGCCGACAAGGACGAACTGCTGCAGGCCTGCGTGGCCGAGGCGCTCTCCCCCGAGCACGCGGTCCGCGAGCTCGATGCGATCGACGTGTCCCAGCCGCTGCCCGACCGGCTCGCGGAGGCGGCCGAGGCGCTGCAGGCGCACATGTCCAGGATGGGCGCGATCATGGGCTCGCTGGGGCATCGCGGCGGCAAGCACCCCGGCACGGTGCGCGGCGCGGGCCGCGACGAGTCGACGGCCCGTATCCGCGCGGCCCTCGCGGAGCTGCTGGAGCCCGAGAAGGCCGCCCTGCGCCGGCCGCCGGAGCAGATCGCGGCCCTCTTCTTCGGGCTGCTCTTCGTCCAGCCGCGTACGGAGGACGAGCCCGACCTGACCCCACGGGAGCTGGTGGAGGTCTTCCTGCACGGGGCGCTCTCGGGAAGCGCCGAGTGAGCGCGCGGAGAAAGCGCCTGGGGATCACGGCGCTGGCCGTCCTGGCCCCCGTTCTGGTGTGGCTGGTCACGGACCCGCTGCTGGGGCACCGGCTGCGGATCGCCGACGGCGAGCAGACGCTCGACATCGGTGCCGTGCCCGTGGCGGTCGTCGCCCTGCTCGCGTCGCTCTCCGGCTGGGGACTGCTGGCCGTCCTGGAGCGGTCCGGGGTGCGGCGCGCCCGCGCCGTCTGGACCGGGAGCGCCGGCGCCGTACTGGCCGTGTCCTTCCTGCCGTTCACCGGCGACGGCATGGACGGCGGCACCCGGGCCGCGCTGGCCCTGATGCACCTGGCGGTGGCGGCGGTGCTGATCCCGGGGCTGGGCGGCAGGTTCTCCGGGGCGGGAACCGGTGCCGGAGCACTCGGCTCGCGAACGCCGCCCTCACCCGCCAGGGACACCACCTGAAGGAGTGCCCGGAGGAAACACCGGCCGATGTCGTACCTCTCCGTCAGCACCGCGCTCAGGAGGTGCCCGAGCGCTGCCGACGGCCCGTGGACGCCGAAATCCACGGGTCATTCGGTGACGTTTCAGGCAGGATGCCTCCGTGAACCATGTTCTGTGCGGGCTTGCCGCCAACGTAAGCCTGCCGTCCGAACTGGTCGACCGTCTGATCGCGGTCGCGGACGCCGACATCGCCGCGGACCTCGCTCGTCGAGCGGACCTCAGCCACGCGCAGGCGGTGGCGCTGGCCTCTCGTGTCGAGGAGAGCGCGGCATGGCTCGCGTACGCAGGTCTGCTGACTGCCGCGGACATCGATCCCGTGACACAACCGGACGGCGCGCTCGCCCTGCTCGCCGAGCGCGCCGGAAACCCGGAATGGGCACGCCTCTTCGCGGAAGACCCGGTCGTCGAGCGCCGGGAGAAGCTGGCCGGCTGCTCAGGCCTCCCGCCCGATGTGGTGGAGACGCTGGCCGCCGACTCGGACATACGGGTCGTCGCGGAGCTCGCGTTGCGGGCGACACCGGAGACGGCCACCAGACTTGCGGAGCATCCACATGCCGAGGTCCGCCGCGCGGTGGCGGCCAACGAGGCGACACCGCCGGCCGTACTGGCGGCGCTGCTCACCGGCGAGGGGCTTCCTCCCGCGCAGCGGTGCCTGGTCTGCGACCGTGAGGAGGTGCCGTTCGCGCACGATCCGCAATGCCCGCGACTCGACTGCGACCTGCCGTCCGGCGCCTCCTGCGACGGCTCCCACGAGTCCACCGGGCACGAGACGCAGCACATGGCGATCCGGAACCCGGCCACACCCACCGAAGCCGTCGTCGGCTTCGTGGACCACCCGTCGCTGCTCCTGCGCTGGGCGCTCGCCGGCCGCCCCGATCTGCCGTCGGAGGCCTGCGCTCGACTCGCCGTGGATCCGAATTCCGGTGTGCGAGCCGACCTCGCCGAGAATCCGGCGATCGACGACGCCCTGATCCGCGTACTGGCCACCGACCGTGACCATGAAGTGCGGCGCAGGCTCGCCCACAACCCACACGTACCGCTCGATGTGCTGACTTACCTTGCCGACACCACCAGAATCGGCGCCACTCTGCTGCCGCGGATCGCCTCCGCGTCTCCCGACGAGGCCGAGAAGCTGGCCGGATCGCCGAACCCGGCCGCGCGGATGCTCATAGCCCAGCGACGCGATATGCCACCCGCCGTACGCGACGCGCTGGCCGCCGACTCCGACGCGAAAGTGGTCAAGTCCATCGCCCCGCACCCGGGTCTCTCGGAAGGCCGACTGCGCACCATGCTCGACCGGCACGGAGTCCGGGTCCTCGCCAAGGTGGCCGCCAATCCGGACGCGACTCCGGCACTCCTGGAGGACCTTGCCCGGCACGAGCCAACGGCGCAGAAGGCGTTCCGCGAGATCGCCCGGCATCCCCATGCGCCGGTACCGGCACTGCTCGCCTGTCTGGCAGACACACAGGCGAGGCCCATAGCCGCCGGCCATGCGGCCCTTCCGCCGCCGGTCATCGAAGAGCTGCTCACCGACGTCGACCGGCGGGTGGTGGAGGCGGCAGCCGCCAATCCCTCGCTGCCGCTCGCGGTGATGTCGGATCTGCTGTCCCGGCTGTAGGACCTGGCCGGATCGAACCTTCGGCCCCGCCGGTTCAAGCGCCGACTCGCCAGGGAAATTGCTCGGTCACACCCTGCGAAGGCCGTCGAAAGACCCCTTTGCCCCTGACCGGACAGCGGAACAGCCCCATGCGCACCGGCGGCTTCCCGCGGCCGGCATGCGGGGTTCAGCCACGTGTTCCCAGCTCTCGCCCGTGAAGCCGCCCGTGCGAGGATCGCGACGTGGACGATCTGCGCTTCCGCCTCGCCGAGGAGGCCGACCTCGCCGCTCTCGTCCGGCTGCGTGACGACGCCGCCCGCTGGATGCTCGCCCAGGGCGTCACCGGCCAGTGGCGGCCCGGTCAGCTCGACGAGGACCACTTCCGCGGGGTCATGGCGAGTGGTGAGGTCTGGCTCGCCGAGGCCGACGGCCGTGTGGCCGGGGCGTGGGAGCTGTGGTGGGAGGACGAGGACGCCTGGGGGCCTCAGCCGCCGGTGGCCGGCTACGTGCATCGGCTGATGGTGGACCGCGGCAACGCCCGGCCAGGGGCGGGGCGGTCCCTGCTGCGTGCCGCGGAGCGCCGCGTCGCCGCGGCGGGGCGGGCGTTCGTACGTCTGGACTGCCTGGCCGGCAACGCGCGCCTGAACGCCTACTACCTGGACGCCGGCTACCGGGTCGTCGGCCACAAGGCGGGCAAGCCGCAGCCGGGCGGGGCACCCAAGTCGTTCACCCTCCTGGAGAAGGCCTGCGGACCCGCCGCGGGGGCCGGGTGACGGTGACCGGGGGACGCCCGCGGTGTCCCCGCGTGTGAACGCCCGCTAACCTGCGGGGCATGACCGTACATCTCGAAGTCGCCGAAGGCGTCGGCACGCTGCGGCTGGAGCGGCCGCCCATGAACGCGCTGGACGTCGCCACGCAGGACCGGTTGAAGGAGCTCGCCGAGGAGGCCGCGCGGCGCGAGGACGTGCGCGCCGTGGTGATCTACGGCGGGGAGAAGGTGTTCGCGGCGGGCGCGGACATCAAGGAGATGCAGGCCATGGACCATGCGGCCATGGTGCTGCGCTCCAAGGCCCTCCAGGACTCCTTCACGGCCGTGGCCCGTATCCCCAAACCGGTCGTGGCCGCCGTCACCGGGTACGCGCTCGGTGGGGGCTGTGAGCTGGCGCTCTGCGCCGACTACCGGATCGCCGGGGAGAACGCCAAGCTGGGGCAGCCCGAGATCCTGCTCGGGCTCATTCCCGGCGCGGGCGGCACCCAGCGGCTGTCCCGGCTGATCGGCCCCTCCAAGGCCAAGGACCTCATCTTCACGGGCCGCCAGGTGCGGGCCGACGAGGCGCTGGCGCTCGGCCTGGTGGACCGGGTGGTGCCCGCCGGCGAGGTCTACGCGCAGGCGCACGCGTGGGCCGCGAAGCTGGCCCAGGGGCCGGCGATCGCGCTGCGCGCGGCCAAGGAGTCGGTCGACACCGGCCTCGAGACGGACATCGACACCGGCCTCGCCGTCGAACGCAACTGGTTCGCGGGCCTGTTCGCCACCGAGGACCGCGAGCGGGGGATGCGCAGCTTCGTGGAGGAGGGGCCGGGCAAGGCGAAGTTCTCGTGAAATCCCGTATGTGACCTTGCAATTGACGTGATGTCTGATTACGGGTCCCTCGATGGGGCGGTTTATGGGAGCCTTAGGGCACCCTTAAATCGTTCGTGTCGAGGGAGTCCGTCGATTGCCTGAGTGCGAGCCGTTTCCCCAGCCCGGGCAGCATTTCGGGGGCTCTGAAATGCCTTCGGCATATGTCGGCGGCCCCTTGTCGAACGGGGGCGTACGGGGGGCGTATTCCCCCGGAACGGCCCCCGAGGGTCCCTCGGACGGCCATGATGGGGGCATGGCGGGGCTGGATGGCAGGGAACAGCCGCGGGGAGACGGACGTGCGACCGCGTCGCACTGGTCGCCGACGGTCGAGGACGAACGCGCGCTGAAGGCGCTGGAGTTGTTCGGCAACCCGACGGAGGCCGAAGTTCCGCTCCCGTCCCGTCCCGAGTCCGCCGCCACCGCCCGCCGGCTCGCCCAGGTGGTCATCCTGCGGGAGTGGGGCCTCACCGCCAAGACCGCCGAGGACGCCGTCCTGCTCGTCTCCGAACTGGTCGGCAACGCCGTACGGCACACCGGCGCCCGCGTCTTCGGCCTCCGCATGCGCCACCGGCGCGGCTGGATCCGGATCGAGGTCCGCGACCCGTCCCGCGGACTGCCTTGTCTCATGCCCGTCCAGCCCATGGACACCAGCGGCCGGGGCCTCTTCCTCGTCGACAAGCTGGCCGACCGCTGGGGCGTGGACCTGCTGCCCCGCGGCAAGACCACCTGGTTCGAGATGCGGGTGATGGACCGCTGAGGGTTCCCGCGGTGTGCCCGTCCGTCACCCACGATCCTCGGGTCTCCCCCCGCGGGAAGGCCCGCCGGTGGGTGGTCGCCGCACGGGAGTCCCAGGCGGCCCGATAATCTGACCTGCGTCAGTAAGACGGCAAAGCACGAGATGAGGGGCGGACCGGTGGCGGACATCGAGGAAGCGCGCAAGCAGTTCGAGCGGATCGACACGGACGGGGACGGGTTCGTCACCGCTGCCGAGTTCAAGACCGCCCTCGCCCAGGGCGGGGACTGGAACGTCACCGAGACGGTCGCCGAGGCCGTGATCAGTTCCCGGGACCTGAACGGCGACAAGGTCCTGTCGTTCGACGAGTTCTGGGCGCACCTGAACAAGTAGGTCCGGAATAGCCCGCCCGTTCCGGGGGTTGACGCCGACCATGGTGGTTCCCGCAGGGAACCGGAGCGGACATCGATCCCCGGAAGGGCGAGGCGAGCGGACATGAAGATCGGCATCATCGGGGCGGGCAACATCGGGGGCAATCTCACGCGGCGGCTCACCGCCCTCGGCCACGACGTCTCCGTCGCCAATTCCCGTGGCCCCGAGACGCTCACGGAGCTGGCCGAGGAGACCGGCGCGACGCCCGTACGGGCCGAGGACGCGGCACGCGGCGCCGAGATCGTCGTCGTCACCGTCCCGCTGAAGGCCGTACCGGACCTGCCGTCCGGCCTGTTCGACGGGGCCGCCGACGGTGTGGCCGTCATCGACACCGGCAACTACTACCCGCGACAGCGCGACGGCAGGATCGCCGGCATCGAGGACGAGGGTCTCACCGAGAGCCGCTGGACGGAACGGCAGCTCGGCCACCCCGTGATCAAGGCCTTCAACGGTACGTACGCCCAGGACATCCTGGACCGCCACCGCCCCGTCGGCGACCCCGGCCGGCTGGCGCTGCCCGTCGCCGGCGACGACGAGGCGGCCAAGCGGAAGGTGCGGGCCCTGATCGACGAGCTCGGCTTCGACACCGTGGACGCCGGCGGCATCGACGACTCCTGGCGCCAGCAGCCCGACACCCCGGTCTACGGCCTGCGCGCGGGCGCCGAAGACGTCGCCAAGGCGCTGGCGGAAGCCTCCCCGGAGCGCAAGCCGGAGTTCCGCGGCTAGGCGTCCTCGGCCCACTCCTTCAACGCCGACCTGCTGGAGAAGTCCGCGACGTTCTTGTCCAGCGGGTCGTCGGTGTACTGGTGGAAGCGCCACTTGGCCTGGATGCGGGGCTTTCCGGCGGTGACGTAGTCGGCGATCCAGAGGCCGTCGCCGTCGTAGGACGTCGTATCGACGTTCAGCCAGAAATTCCGATTACAGTACAAGATCACCCTGTGGTGCGGGCGCAGCTCCTTCACCTTCCTGATGAAGCGGTCCTTCTCCGCGTTGCTCGCGTGCGTGCCCTCGCCCGTCGTCTCCCAGTCGACCGCGAGGATGTCGCCCCGCTTCTCCGGGGCCTTGTTCACGAAGTACTCCGCCTGGGCCGTGAGGTTGCCCGGCCAGAGGAAGTGGTAGAAGCCGACGACCAGACCGGCGTCGCGGGCCCGCTTCGTCTGGGCCGAGAGCTTGGGGTTGGTGTACGAACGGCCCTCCGTCGCCTTGATGAAGACGAAGGACAGGCCGTCGGTGTCGTACGAGGACGGCTGGTACGCACTCACGTCGATGCCGCGCAGCATGGGGCTCCCTGAGGCGCTGGTGGGGGAGGGGAGTCGGAATGATGTCTTCCCCACCCTGCCACGGGCGACCCGTCCGGACGGTGGAAAGTCGGGTCTCAGCAGTCACTCACGTCCCTGGTGTCACTCAGATGTCGGTTTCCCGTCATGTTCCGCTCACTTCGCACAGATGAACTAGCCGGAGAAGTGACGTGAGTTGACGGACGATGAGAGCGCGGAGAGACGACATGGCCGAACCGGCCGAGGTGACGGCGTTAGCCGCGCCGATCGACACGCTTCTCGCCGCCGCCGTCGCCCGGCGCTTCTACCTGGAGCAGCGGTCGAAGGTGGAGATCGCCAAGGAGCTCGGCATCAGCCGGTTCAAGGTGGCCCGCCTCCTCGACGCGGCCGTGGCCCACGACATCGTGCGCATCGACATCACCGTGCCCGCCGAGATCGACGTCCCGCTCGGACGGGCGCTGGCCGAACGGTTCGGGCTCCGGCACGGCATCGTCGTCAACCTGGGGCGTGGTGAGGGCGGTACGGCGGCACCGGCGGACCAGTGGCGGAGCGGGCGCTGGCTCGGCACGGCGGCGGCCCGGCTGATCTCGGAGATCGTGGAGGAGGGCGACGTCCTCGGGCTGGACGGCAGCCACGCGGTGG
Source organism: Streptomyces sp. NPDC014676 (assembly GCF_043084105.1). Taxonomy (NCBI): domain Bacteria; kingdom Bacillati; phylum Actinomycetota; class Actinomycetes; order Kitasatosporales; family Streptomycetaceae; genus Streptomyces; species Streptomyces sp. NPDC014676. The sequence continues at coordinate 31,283 of NZ_JBIBZI010000011.1, forward strand.
ACGCGCTCAGCGAGGCGGTCACCCGGCTGCCGCCGTGCGACGTGGTCCAGCTCACCGGGGTGCACGGGCGTGACCTCGCCCATGACGCCGCGATCACCGCGGTCCGCCGTACGGCCGCGGCGGGCGGGGGCCGGGCGTTCCCGCTCCACACCCCGTTCCTGCTGCCCGACGCCGTGACGGCCGCCGTCCTGCGCAGCCAGCCCGCCACCGCCGAGACGCTGGACCGGTTCGGCCTGGTCACCAAGGCCGTCGTCGGCATCGCGGCGTGGGACGCCCCGCACTCCACGGTGTACGGCGCCCTGTCCGAGCGGGAGCGGGAGACGCTCCGGGAGGCGGGGGCGTGCGCCGAGGTGGCCGGCCACGTCCTGGACACCGCGGGCCGGGTGATCCCCACCGAGCTGAACGCCCGCACGATCGCCGTCAGCGCCGCCGAACTCCGTGGAGTCACCGAGCTGATCGGCGTCACGGCCGGTGGACGCGGCACCGGGGCGGTCCGCGCCGTACTGACCTCCGGACTGCTCACCGGAGTCGTCACGGACGCCACGACCGCGCGCCGCCTCCTCTGGCACGACGACCCGGACGACCCGGACGAACTGATACGGACCGCACCCGCGCCGTCGTCCCGATCCACCGAATGAGGACAGCGATGAGCCAGCAGGACGAGGCGCTTCCGCCCGTTCCGGACGACATCCGCGAGGCGGGCCGCCTCGCCCCGGACCACTGGCTGGGGGTGGTCGACCCGATGTGGTCCGGGGAGGGCAGGCCCCCGGAGTGGGCGATGACCGGCCGGTGGCGGTCCGGCCTCGACGGCGAGATCGTCGAGTGGGAGGACAACCCCGACTACCGGCCGTCCCCGCGCGCGCTCGGCTGGCCCGAACCGGAGGACGAGGTGGACCGCGCCGTCCAGCTCGCGTCCACCGGATACGGGCCCGGCGAGGCGGTGCCGGCCGCGCTGGCGGGACGTGAGGTGGCCGTGCTGACCGCGCCGGGCGGCGGTCCGCTGAGTGCGACGGCGCCGGACGGGACGCCGGTCGTGCCGGTGTTCACCTCGTCGGTGTTCCTGCACACGGCGGGGCGGTTCGCCTTCGAACTCGTCGGCGTCGACGACCTCGTGACGCGCGTCCCCGAGGGCCACGCGCTGTATCTGAACCCCTCGGCCGCGGTGGGCATGCTGCTGGACCTCGACGCCGTGCGCGACGCGGTCCGCGGCGGCGCGGGGGAGCGGCCCGTCGCCGCCACCACCGCCGTCGGGCGCACGGCGCCGGTGGTCACCGAGGCCGTGCACCCGGTGCGGGGGACGGACGCGTGAGCCGCTGGTCGTCCGTGATGCGGGGCCGGGGACGCGGGCCCGGCTCCGGCAGGGGCCGCGGCGCCACGGTGAGCCCGGCCGGCGGTGCGAACGGCACCGGGACCCGGGGCGTCGGCGGGCCCCCGGTCGAGGACGTCGACGGCGTGCTGCTGGTGCGCTCGGTCGAGGACGACTCGTTCCCGCTGGACGTCGTGGCCGAGGTGGCGGGCGCCGTCGGGCGGGAGGAGGACGTCGTCACGGTGATCGTGGGCTCCGCCGCCGGGGGCGGGGCGCCCGGCGCCGACCACTGGGCGCGGCTGGGGGCGCTCCTCGACTCCCTCCGCGCGCGGGGCACCGGCCGGGTCCGGCTCGTGATGTCCGGAGCCGGTGCCGACCGGCCGGACCGGCCCGGCGTCGCCCGCAGGATCGCGGACGCCTGGGAACTGGAGGTGACGGCTCCGGACGGGGCCGTCCTGATCACGCCCGGGGGCACGCTCTTCGTCCACGGCGACGGCCGGACCTGGTGGCGGTTCGCACCCGGTGCGGAGCCCCGGAGGGCGGGCCGGCGCGCACCGGCCCCCGCCTGGGAGGAGGCGCTGGACGGGGTGCCCGCGCGCACGTCCGGCGGCTGTGTCGTGGACCGTGTCCCGGCGGGCGTGGTGATCCGCCCGGCCGAGGCGCCCGGACCGGCCCCCGACGACCTGTGCTTCTCCGTGCCCGTCGACTTCGAGCGGCTGACGGTGGTGGTCGGTGCCCCGCAGGCGGAGGACGTCGGCGCCGACGAGGTCGCCGCCGTGCTCGCGGGGCTGCCGGAGGCGGAGCGCGCCCGCGCCCGGCTCGCGCCCGGCGGCCGGCGCGACCTGCTGCGGCTCGGGCAGTCGGTCGCCGACCTGCTGGGCACCGAGGTGGAGGTGCTCACCGGCCTGCCGCTGCTCGACGACCACGCACCGCCCGGAACTCCTCCCCGGCCCACGCTGGTCGGGCTGGACGGGAGGCCGAGCTGGCGGCCGTTCGTGTCGTCCGTGGTCTGCGGACCGGTCGACTCCGAGGGGCGGGCCCCCGTACCCAGGCCGGTGGAGCTGCACCCGCCCGACTGGATCCTCGGCGGCGGCGAACGGGGGACGGTACGGCTGACGGACCACTGGCAGGCGACGGTGACCCGGGCCGGTCTCGCCCTGTGGGCACCGGGCGGGCCCCGTCCCGGGCCGCTCGGACCGGCCGTCGACCCGGAGGCGTGCGCCATCGAACTGGGCATGCCGGGGCAGCCGTTGGACGACTCCCTGCTGCCCGCGCTGTCCCGCCTGGTGCGCGGCCTCGGCACCGACGTCCGCGCACGCACCACCCTGCTGGTCCGCGGCAGACTCCTGGCGGGCGACGGCGCCCTCCGCCGCCTGGCCGCCGAACACGGCATACCGAACATCCGCTACGTCACCTCCGGCCGCCCCGCACGCCCCGCCCCGGCGGCCGGCCGGCCGGCCGCGGTCACGGAATCCGGCCGTGTCCCATCGCCGGGGCGGGCGGCCCATGGGCCCGGCCCGGCGGCAGCGCCGATCTCCGCCGGGGCCGGTGCCGGGGCGGGCAGGGCTGCCGCCGGCCCGTCCGCTGCCGAGCCCGGTGGGGCTTCGCCGACCGTGGCCCGCGGGCTCGGTACGACCACTGCCGCTCCGGCCGCTGGGACTGCCGCCGGGGTGGGGCGTGGGCCCGGCAAGGCTGCTGGTGCCGAGTCCGGTGGAGTGGCTCATGAGCCGGGCACGGCCGCTGCCGGGTCGGGTGCCGGGGCGGGGCGTGGTCCTGGTGGGGCCGGTGCCGGCTCGCGGGTCGGTGAGACCGGTCGTGCTGTCGCGCCCGGTGCTTTGGGCCGGGGGCCGGGTGCTGGTACTGGTGGCGAGTCCGGTGGGGCTTTGTCGTCCGGTGGGGTGGCCCATGGACCGGATACGGCCGCTGCCGTCCAGTCTGCCGGGCCGGGCGCCGGGGCGGCGCGTAAGCCTGGGACGGCTGAGGGCGGCCCTTCGGCTGCTGAGCCCGGTCGGGTGCTGCCGCCCGGTGGGGCCGGTGCGGCCGTTGTTCGGCCGACTGCCGGTCCTGACGGTGCGGCTGCCGTCGAACCCGGGGCGCCGGAGTCCGCGTCCGGTGCGTCCCCGGATGCTCTCCAGGGCGGTGGGGCGGCCGAAGCGACCGGTCCTTCGGCCGCCGGGCCCGCCGCGTCCCCGGATGTCCGAGTGGACGCGGACGCGCCCGGCCGTCCGGCCGCTGGTGCCGGAGGAGCGGGGGGTGCGCCGTCGGGTTCCCCGCCGGAGGGTGCCGAACCCGAGGAAGCGGAGCGCGGGGCGTCCGTGCCCGCCGTGTCCTCGGAGCCCCGTCCGGAGGGGCGGCCCGCCGAGAGGGCTGCGACTGCCGTGTCGCCGGAGACTGGGGCCGGTGCCGGGAGCGAGCCGAGGGCTTCCGGGCCCGGTGCGGCGCCGGACGGCGGGGCGGGTTCGGGGGCCGCGGGGCCCCGGTCCGCCTCCTCGGCCGGGGCGCCCCCCGGAGCCGACGGCGTCGTCGGCGGGGCGGGGCACGCCGCCGGTGAGCGGGGCGGTGCGAGGCCGGCCGGCGATCGGGCCGCACGTGCCGAGGCGCCAGAAGGTCCGCGGGGCCGGAGTGGTGAGGCGTCGGCGGGTTCGCGGGGCCGGAGTGGCGAGGCGTCCGTGCCGAGCCGTGCCGTCCTTCCGTTCGTGCCCGGGCATGTCAGCGGGGCCGCCGAGCGTGCCGCGTTCCGGGACTCCGCGGCCGGTGCCTGGGAGGGGCACGCCGCCGCCGTGTCACGGGTGCTCACCCGGATGCCCGCCCTGCGCGGTCATGAACTGGAGGCCGCGCGGACCGACCTCGTCGCCGCGCACGCCTACCTCACCGCCGGGGAAGGACCCCTGAACCACCGCGAGGTGATCCGGGACCTGCGCACCGGCGAGGGACGCCTGCTGCCCTACGCCGGGTGTCTCGCGTCCGCTCTGCGCCGGCTGCCCTCCTACCGGGGCGTGGCCCTGCGCGGCGGGGACGCCGACGGCCCCGGACCCGCGGTCGGCACGCTGCTGCACGACCCCGCCCCGGTCAGCGCCCTGACCGGAGCCTCGGCGCTCCCCGCCGGGGCCCCCGTCCGCTACGCGATCTGGTCCGTCACCGGACGCAAGGTACGGCAACTGATCGACCGGCCGGGCGGGCCCCCGGAGGCGTACGAGGAGATCGTCTTCGTGCCGGGGACCGGCTTCCGGGTGCTGGGGGTACGGACCGTGCCCGCGGGCCCCTCCGTCGTCCTGCTGCGGGAGCTCCCCGGGAACGCGACCGCCTACATGGACGGGTCGGAGGAGCTGAGCGGGCTGGACCTCAAGGCCCTCACCCACCTCGAGGAGGCGCTGGCCAAGGGCTTCCGCCCCGGCGACGGCCCGCAGTGGCCGGAACGCTGTTCCGGGCCCGTGGGCCAGGACGGATAGCGGGCGGGGGCGCGCCGCACGACCACCTGTCACCCACAGTCCACATCGATCAGATCGAGGAGAACGATGGCACGTCAGAACAGGCCGCCCGCTCCCGAGGGGCCCGACGGCACGGGCGGTTCGTCCGTCCGCAGGGCCGTCTCCCTCGGGTCGGCGTCGGCCGACCCCGGCCCGATGCTGGCACCGGCCGCACGGCGTACGGCCGCACCGGAACCCGGCGAGGGCGACACCGGGGGAACCGGGGAAGCGGCGGAGACGGCCCGGCCGGCCCCGGAAACCCCCGACACCTCCGGACAGCCCGCCGCCACGGCCGCCGCCACCGGGGAACCGGACACGGCGCCCACCGCGTCCGCCTCGCGGGAGCGGCCGGAAGCGGAGAGCGGGAGCGCCGCCGAGCCGGCCGCCGGGGCCGCCGGGGCCGCCGGGGTGGGCGGAACCGCCGCGGCCGCCGCGGCCCGGGCCGACGGGGCGGGCGCGACCGCCGCAGCCGCCGCCGGTGCGGACGGGCCGCCGTCCGGGAACCCGAAGAAGCCCCTGCTCGCCGCCGCCGGCATCGCGGGCGTCGTCCTCCTCGCCGTGCCGCTGCTGATCTGGGCCACGGACGACTCGCGGCAGAAGAAGGAGAACGTGGCGGTGGCCGCCGGGTCCGACACGCTGCTGGAGGAGGAGCCCCTGGAAGTGCCGAAGGGCGACTACGCCCCGGCGGAGCCCACCCCGGAGCCCTCGACGAAGAAGCCGTCCGCCGAGCCGAAACCCGTCGTCGAGAAGGCGCTCCCGGTGGTGAGTTCGGCGGCCCCGGTCAGCGAGTCGCCGAAGGCGGCGAAGAAGAAGACGGAGAAGACGCAGGCCCGGACCGAGAAGCGCGAGGCCCCCGTGGTCCCGCCGAACACCGCCGCCTACGCCGTTCAGCGGCTGGCCGCCTCGGATCCCGGCCGGCACATCTGCTACCGGGTCCACAGGAAGGGCGCCGGCTGGACGACCCCGAGGTGCGACGGGGCCATGTCGGGCCAGGGGCTGCCGATCACGGCCATCAACATCGCGGTGGTCGGCGCCAAGAAGGTGTCCGCCAACGAGTTCGTCCAGAAGGACGGCTGGACGACCGCGTGGTCGAGCGCGGCCGACGCGACGGACCTGACGCTGGGCAGCGACTCCCCGAACGCGCCGAACCTCAGCGGTTACGCCATCGGCGTCGACGACGGCAACGTCTGCCACCACCACAAGCTCGGCGGGCACGACTGGGGCGCCTATCTGTGCGAGTCGTCCCAGGGCTGGAGGTTCGGCGGGTCACTGGATCCGGACGTGTGGCTGGAGTCCGTCAAGTTCAACCTCTGAGGGGCGCGACAGCGCGGTGGACGCCCGCCGGCACCGGCCGGCGGGCGTCCGTCCGTCCTCAGCGCGTCACAGCGCGGCCTGCTGCCGCCGGGCCGGCGGCAGGTCCTCCGGCAGCAGCGTCGTGAGGTCGGCGAGACTGGGCGACGCCAGCCCGCCCAGCCGGCGGGCCTGGCTCGTCATCATCGTCTCCAGCAACTGCCGGGCGAGCCGCGCGTTGCCGAAGGACCGGTCGCGCGGGATGGCGTCCACATGGGCGCGCAGCGCCTCGACGGTGGCGTCGGCGCACTCGTACCCGGAGGCGGCGGCGTGCCGGGACACGATGGTGACCAGTTCGTCCGTGCTGTAGTCCTCGAACGTCACGAACTTGGAGAACCGGGACGTCAGACCGGGGTTGGAGGCGAGGAAGCGCTCCATCTCCTCGGTGTATCCGGCGACGACGACCACGATCTCGTCGCGGTGGTCCTCCATCAGCTTCAGCAGGGTGTCGACGGCCTCGCGGCCGAAGTCGTTGGAGGAGCCCTCGGGGGTCAGGGTGTAGGCCTCGTCGATGAAGAGCACCCCGCCCAGCGCGCTGGTGAAGACGTCCTTGGTGCGCTGGGCGGTGTGGCCGACGTACTGGCCCACCAGGTCCGCCCGCGCGACCTCCACCAGGGAGTCGCGGGGGAGCACCCCCAGCGAGTGCAGGAGCCTGGCGTACAGCCGGGCGACGGTGGTCTTGCCGGTGCCGGGCGGCCCGCTGAAGACCAGGTGGTTGCTGATCCGGGGGGCGGGCAGCCCGGCGGCGATCCGCTGCCGGGCGTTGGTGAGGAGACTGACCAGGTCGGCGACCTCCCGCTTCACGGCGGCGAGTCCCACCATGGCGGTGAGTTCGGCCATCGGGTCCGAGGTGTCGGACGTGTCGCCGGCGTTCTGTGCCGTCCCGCCGACGGCCGCCGCCTCCGCGTCGCCGACGTCCTGCGGCAGCAGCAGCGTCAGGTCGCTCTCCGCCGGGTCGGTCATGGCCGCGAGCCGGAACGCCTGCCGGTCCACCATGTCCTCGAACACGCTGCGGGCCGCACGGCCGTTGCCGAAGGTCGCGTCGCGCGTCATCTGCTCGAAGCGTACGGCGAGGGCCTCCCGGGTCAGCGGCCCGAGCTCGAACTGGTGCCGTCGGCAGAGGCTCTCGGTGATCGTCACCAGCTCCTCCACCGCGTAGTTGCCGAACTCGATGGTGCGGGTGAACCGGGAGGCGAGGCCGGGGTTGGCGGTCAGGAACGACTCCATCTGCTCGGAGTAGCCGGCCGCCACCACGACCACGTCGTCGCGGTGGTCCTCCATCAGCTTCAGCAGGGTGTCGACGGCCTCGCGGCCGAAGTCGTTGGACGTTCCCTCGACGGTGAGCGTGTAGGCCTCGTCGATGAACAGCACACCGCCCAGCGCGCTGTTGAACGCCTCGGTGGTCTTGATGGCCGTACCGCCGATGACCTGCGCGACCAGATCGGCGCGGGCGACCTCGACCAGGTGTCCGCTCCTGAGCACGCCCAGGTCCGCGAGGATGCTGCCGTAGAGGCGGGCGACGGTGGTCTTGCCGGTGCCGGGCGGCCCCGCGAAGATCAGGTGCCGGCTCATCGAGGGGACCGGCATGCCGAGCCGGCGCCGCCGCTCCGCGAGCTGGTTCAGGTTGACCAGCGTGTTCACCTGGTGCTTGACGTTCTCCAGACCGACGAGCGCCTGCAGTTCGGCCAGCGGGCCCTCGGGCTCCTCCTTCTTGCCGGGGCCGCCCGGGGCGCCGTCCTCGCCGACGGTGTCGGCCGACTCGCCCCAGCTGTCGGGGAGTCCGTTGTCCGCGCTGGTCAGCAGCTCGACCGTGAGCCGCTCGCTCGCGCGGCTCTGGCGCAGTCCCGCACCGCGGTTGTCGCGTACGACGCACCGGGTGACGTCGACCGGTTCGGCGCTGTCGATCCGCACGCCGTCGCCCGTACTGCCGCTGATCTCGCAGGCGTTGAGGACGGCCCGGCCGCCGCGCGACACCTGGACGCCGTGCGCCCTCGAGCCGTGCACCCGGACCCGCTCCAGGGTGATCTCCGCGCCGTCCCGCACCCCGACCCCCGCGTCGGCGCTGTCGCCGATCTCGCAGTCCCGCAGGGTGCCCCGGCCGCGTTCGCCGACGAGCAGGCCCGAGCGGGCGGCGGAGGTGAGGACGGTGTCGCTGATCTCGGGGTCGGAGTCGTCGTCGATGCTCAGCGCGCAGCCGCCGGCGGACTCGATCTCGCAGTGCTCGAGCCGGCCGCGGGCGTCGTCGGTGAACTCGACGCCGTGGCCGCCGGAGCCGGTGACCCTGGTACGGCGCAGCAGGGGGTTGGCGGCGGAGCGCACCGAGATGCCGACGCCGGCCGCGTCCAGGACCTCCAGGTGCTCGAACTCGGCGGTGGAGTCGTCCCAGAGCTGCACCGCCCCGCCGGTGTCGGCGCAGTCGCTCACCACGGTGTCCCGCAGCAGCGGGGCGCCGCCCTCGACGACCCGTACGGCGGCCTCGGTGGAGCCGTGGAACGAGCAGCCCTCCAGGGTTCCGCGCGAGCGGTCCAGGACGAGCAGCCCGCTGGTCTTGGTGCGCCGGGTGACGCACCCGCGCAGCACCGGGTCGGCGCCGCCGGAGATGACGATGCCGCTCTGCGCGATCGACTCGAAGGAGGTCTCCTCGATCTCCGGGCGGGACATGCTGGTCACCAGCAGGCCCACCGAGGTGTGGTGCACGGCGCAGCGCAGCACGCGCGTCGAGCTGTGGCCCTCCAGGGCGATGGCCGGCTTGTCGGTGCCGGAGATGTCGCAGCCCTCCACGGTGCCGCGGGCCTCGCCGCTCGCCAGGACGCCGTTGGCCCGCGCGCCCCGGATGCGGCAGTCGCGCACCAGGGGCCCGGCGCTCTCGCCGATCACCACCGCGGAGGTGCCGAAGTTCTCGAACACGCAGTCCTCGACGATGCTCTCGGACTCCGAGGAGTCGACCAGGCCGGCGCCGCCGGGGTTGCCGATCCGGCAGCCGCGGGCGGCCAGCGAGCCCTTGCCGCGGACCAGCAGCGCCGTCCACCCGGAACCGGTCACGGTGCAGTCGTCGAGGGCGGCCTGGCCGGCCGGTACGTCCACGACCGCGGCCTCCTTGTCACGGCCCCGCAGGGTCAGGGCGCTGAGCATCACGGCGTCGGCCATGAGGGTGACGGCGGTGCCGTCCCGCGGGCAGAGCTCGACGGTGCCCGGCTCGCCCTCGCCGACGATCGTCACCCGGTGCCGGATGACGAGGTTCTCGGCGTAGCGGCCGGGACGGACCCGGATCACCGCCCCGGTGCGGGCCTGGGCCAGTGCCTCACCGATCGTCTGGAAGCCGTCCGACCGTTCCGGGCCGACCGTGAGTATTTGCCGTGCCACGCCTCGAACCTCCTTGTGCTGTTGCCTAGTTGGCGTTGTGCGCCGTACATCTTGTGTGCCTATCATGCGGCTCATGCGGAATGTCATGAAACGTCGGGGCGCGGGCCTCGTGCTGGCGGTCGCCGTGGTCCTGCCGGTCACGGGCGGGCCGGCCCTCGCCGTCCCCGCCGCGCCGTCGGCGAGCCCGGGTGCCGGCGATCCGGGTGCCGGCGATCCCGGGGCCACGCTGCTGCCCCCGCTGCCCGTCCGGCTCGGTGAGGGCAACCCGTGCACCGGGGCCTCGAAGCAGACGGCCACCGGGGCGGCGTGGTCGCAGACGGCGCTCGGGCTGTCCCGGGCCCAGCGGATCTCCCGGGGCGGCGGGGTGACCGTCGCGGTGGTCGACAGCGGGGTCGCCACCGGCGTCCCCAGCCTGTCCGGCAGGGTGGAGTCCCTCGACGGGGCGGCCGAGGACTGCGTGGGCCACGGCACGTTCGCCGCCGGCCTGATCGCCGCCGCACCGGAGACGGGCAGCGGCATCACCGGGGTCGCCCCGCAGGCGGAGATCCTCGCCCTGTCCGGCACCGACGACCGGGGGGTGCCCTCCGTGGAACGCGTGGCCGCCGGCATACGGACGGCGGCGGACCGCGGCGCACAGGTCATCTACGTCGGCCAGGCGCTGCGCACCGGCAGGACCGAACTCACCGCCGCCGTCGCCTACGCCACCCGGCGTGACGCGCTCGTCGTCGCCCCGGCCGCCCCCGACGCCGTGGCCCATGAGGAGCAGGGGCCCGACGGTGAGCTGCCCGAGGGGCCGTACTGGCCGGCCGCCGCACCCGACGCGCTCGCCGTCGTCGACTTCGGCCCCAGTGGCGTACGGCAGAAGAACGCGCCGCCCGCTTATGAGCCCGACCTGTCCGCGCCCGGCAGCGAGATGGTCAGCGTCGGCCCGGAAGGCTCCGGCCACTACATCGGCTCCGGCGCCTCGCTGGCCGCGGCGGGCGTCGCCGGCGCCGCCGCCCTCGTCCGCGCCTACCATCCCGGCCTCAAGGCGCCCGAGGTCACCCGCCGCCTCCTCGACACCGCCTACCCCTCGGACACCCCCCGCCTCGACCCGTACGCGGCCCTGTCCCTGGTCCAGGACCACGCGAAGCCGTCCGCGCAGGCTCCCGCCCCCGCCCGGATGCCGGCCCCCGCCGACCCCACTCCCCACACCCGGGCCCTGACGATCGCGGCCGTGGGCCTGACCACGGTCCTCCTCCTGGCCGCCCTGGCCGTGGTCATCCCCCGAGGCCGCACCCGCAACTGGCGCCCCCCGACAACTTCCTAGCCACCACGCAACCGCGGACAGCCCGGCCGCTCCCACGGGCAGTCGTGTCGTTCCCGCGGGCAGTCGTGCCTCCCCCAGTGCCTTAAGGGCCTGGGAGGTACCCCCAGGGGCGAGGGGGGTCCCCCCGCTCATGGGGTCCCCCCGCTCGAGCGAAGCCGGGAGTGGGGGAGGAGCCGGGAGTGGGGGAGGAGCCGGGAGTGGGGGAGGGCGGGCGCGACGGCACCCCGCGAGCGCCGGGTCGCGCGAACACCCCCCGGCCGGCACCCACACCGGGCACCCCGTGAACCCCGCTCCACCCCGCACGGACGCCTCACGACGCGCCCCCCACAAGCCCCGTCTGCACCTGCACGGTCTTCCGCCGGGCGATCCGGACCGCCCGCCCCGGAATCAGCTCCCGCCCCTTCACGCTCCCGAACAGGTACCCCTCGCTCGGCGGACACGACATCAGCAGCCCCGGCGTGTTGACCTCCTGCAGCCGCCGCAGCAACGACTCGTTCAGCCCCCGCCCGGCCCCCGCCGAGGACCGCGCCACCACCAGGTGCAACCCCACCTCGTGCCCCAGCGCCAGATGGTCGAGGAGCGGAGCGAACGGCTGCGTCATCGGCCCGCCGCCCACCATGTCGTAGTCGTCGACCAGGATGAACAGCCGGGGACCCTGCCACCAGTCGCACAACCGCATCCGCGACGGAGCGATGTCCTCCCCCGGCACCCGCTGCTTGACCGCCCGCGCCGCCCCGTCCACCAGGTCCCGCAGCATGTCCAGCGACACCGCGTGCCCCAGCCGGTACGCCTCCGGAACGCTCTCCACCAGCTCCCGCCGGTAGTCCACCGTCATGATCCGCGCCTCGGCCGGCGTGTACCGCTCGGTGATGCCGCGCGCGACCAGCTTCAGCAGGTTCGTCTTGCCGCTCTCCGTGTCGCCCACCACGATCAGATGCGGGTTCTCGGCGAAGTCGTGCCACACCGGAGCCAGTTCGTTCTCGTCCAGGCCGATGGCGATCCGCAGTCCGTTCTCGCCCTCCGCCTCCGGCAGCTCCTCGACCGGCAGCTTCGCCGGCAGCATCCGCACCCGCGGCGCGGTGGGCCCCGTCCAGTTCTCGGCGATCGCGGCGACCAGCCCCGCGACCCCGTCCGCGAGGTCGTCGGCGTCCTCGACCCCGTCGACGCGCGGCAGCGCCGACAGGTAGTGCAGCTTGTCGGAGGTCAGCCCCCGCCCCGCGCTGCGCGGGATCGTCGCCGCCTTCCGGGAGTCGATCTGCGAGTCCATCGGATCGCCCATCCGCAGCTCCAGCCGGGTCCCGGTCTGGTCGCGCACCGACGACGACAGCTCCACCCAGCGGGCGGTGGTGACGATCAGGTGGACCCCGTAGTTGAGCCCGCGGGCGGCCAGCGCGTTGAAGGTGGGGATGTGCCGGTCGAAGTCCTGGCGCACGGTCGCCCAGCCGTCGATGACCAGGAAGACGTCCCCGTGCGGCTCGTCGGGGAAGTCGCCCGCCGCGCGCCGCTTGCGGTACGTCGCCATGGAGTCGACGCCGTGCTCCAGGAAGAACCGCTCCCGCCGGGCGAGCAGCGTGGTGACCTCCGCGATCGTACGGCCCACCCGCTCGGTGTCCACCCGCGCCGCGACCCCGCTCATATGGGGCAGCCCGTCCAGTGAGGCCAGCGTGCCGCCGCCGAAGTCCAGGCAGTAGAACTGCACTTCGCGCGGGGTGTGGGTGAGGGCCAGCGCGGTGATGAGGGTCCGCAGCAGCGTGCTCTTGCCGCTCTGCGGCCCCCCGGCGATGGCCACGTGGCCCCCGGCCGCCGACAGGTCCACGGTCAGCAGGTCGCGCAACTGGTCGAAGGGCCGGTCGACCACACCCACCGGCACGGTGAGCCGCCCCCGCAGCGGCCAGTCGGCCGTGGTCAGGCCGTACCGCGGGTCGGGGGAGAGCGGGGGCAGGATCTGGTCCAGGGTGGCCGGCCGGCCCAGCGGCGGCAGCCACACCTGGTGGGCGGGCGGTCCCGCCCCGCGCAGCCGGTCGAGCGCCACCGACAGCAGCGTCTCCCCGCTGTCGTCCCCCTCGCCCTCCGGTTCGGGCCCGCTCCCGTCGGGCTCGCCCGCCAGGTCCGGGTCCGCGGGGGCGCGCGGCACCACCCACTCCGCCGTCCACGGCACCACCTGCCGCGCCACCTGCGCCTGCACGACGGCCCGGCGCCGCTGGTACGGCCCCGAGACGTACGCGGCCCGGAACCGGGTGAGCGCGTCGACGCCGCTCTTGAGGAAGCCGGCACCCGGCTGCGCGGGCAGCTCGTAGGCGTCCGGCACACCGAGCACGCCCCGGCTCTCCATCGCGGAGAACGTCCGCAGGCCGATCCGGTACGACAGATGGCTCTCCAGCTGGTGCATACGGCCCTCGTCCAGCCGCTGCGAGGCCAGCAGCAGATGGACCCCGAGGCTGCGCCCGAGCCGGCCGATCATCACGAACAGCTCCATGAAGTCGCGGTGCGAGGCGAGCAGTTCGCTGAACTCGTCGACCACCACGAACAGGCTGGGCAGCGGCTGCAGCGGCGCCCCGGACTGCCGCGCCTTCTCGTACTCCAGCGCGGAGGTGTAGTTCCCGGCGGCGCGCAGCAGCTCCTGCCGCCGGATCAGCTCCCCGTGCAGGGCGTCCTGCATCCGGGCGACCAGCGACACCTCGTCGGCGAGGTTGGTGATGACCGCCGAGGTGTGCGGCAGTTCGTCGAGGCCGAGGAAGGTGGCGCCGCCCTTGAAGTCGACGAGGACGAAGTTCAGCGTCTCGGAGGAGTTGGTCAGCGCCAGCCCCAGCACCAGGGTGCGCAGCAGCTCGCTCTTGCCGGACCCGGTCGCGCCGATCAGCATGCCGTGCGGTCCCGTGCCGCCCTGCGCGGACTCCTTGATGTCCAGCTCCACGGGCCTGCCCTCACCGCTCACCGCGATCGGCACCCGCAGCCGGGCGCTGCCGGTCGCCTTCTCCCACAGCGTGGCCGGGTCGTGCCGGTGCAGGTCGGGGATGTTCAGCAGCGAGGTCAGCTCGACGTCGTCGGCGAGTGGCTTGGAGTCGTCGCCGCCCACACTCATCCGGTACGGCGCCAGCAGCCGGGCCAGCGCCAGCGCGCCCACCGTGCCCAGCCGGTCGGGCCGGCCGAGCACCGTCGACTGCTCCTTGCGGTCGCGGTCGGTGCGCACCAGCGCGACCCCGGCCTCGTCCACCTCCAGGCGCAGCGTGGTCCGGCCGGGCTTCCACGCGAGCGCACCGGTGAGGTCGAGCACCACCGCGTTGCGGAACCCGTGCCCGTCGAAGCGGTGCCCGGCCGGCACCGTGCAGCCGTCGATCACGACGACCGTGTACGGCTCCTCACGTCCCGGGACCGCGTCGGGGTCGGCGCCCGGCCGCTCCAGGAACTCCGCGCCGAGCAGGTTCTCCAGCTCGGTGAAGGCCGAGGCGATCAGGCGGGCCGGTCCGGCGCCGTCCTCCTCGTGCCGGTGCAGGCTGTGCGGCAGCCACTTCGCCCACTCCCACTCCGCACGCCGCTCGTCCGAGACGCACAGCGCGATCCACAGGTCGTCGGGGGAGTGGAACACCGCCAACTGCGCCAGCAGGGCCCGCGCCTGGGCCCGTATCCGCTCCTCGTCCCCGCGGAACAGCACCTTCGACCAGGCCCGCAGATAGATCGCGATGGGCTGGTCGCGGACGGTGGAGTAGGCGCGGGTGAAACTGCGCAGCGCGTGCGCGCTCAGCGGCTCCAGGTCCTCGACGGGCTTGGTCGACAGCGGTGTCAGCTTCATCGCGAGGCGCTGGTCGCCCACGCCCATCCGCACCTCGGCGAAGTCCTCGTCCGACGTCCGCCGTTCCCACAGCCGGGTGCTGCGCACCAGCGACGACAGCGCGTCGGGCTCCGGGTGGCGCCAGGCGAGGGCGCGCTGCTGCTCCACGATGGACGTCCGCACGATGCGCCGGGTCTGCCGCAGGTAGCGCAGGTAGTCGCGGCGCTCGCCCTTCATCCGCTGCTTGCGTTCGCCGTTGCGGCGCATGACCTGACCGAGCATCATGCCCGCCGACGCGATCACCATCACACCGAGCGCGATGTAGATGAATCCGCCGCTGCTCTGGCTCATCCCCGGCCGCATGAACATCAGCATCATGGAGACCGACATCAGCGCCATCGGCAGATACGTCCACACCGCGGAACTGTCCGGCACGACTTCCGGAAGCGTGGGCGGCTCCTGGAGACTCAGCTCCCCCGACGGCATTTCCGGCCCTTTACGGCGGGCCGGTCGGTGGAACAGGATCACGCTCAACGAACGTCCTCCTCAACGATTTCGGAAGGAATTCCGGGGGGACTCCGCGAGAACGTCGCGGGTTTTACCGTAAAGAGTCAGAGTCCCGCGCGACGGCGTCGGGAAAATGGTCGTAAGGTGCCGTGACGCTGAACTCCCGGAGTGGTGTTGCGAAAAGCCCGGCGTACGGTCAAACTCGTCGGCGCACGCCCCGTCCGACTTTTCCGTCGCGTTCGGCGACCGACCGGTGTGCCACTGCCACCTTCCAGCCACCGCGTGTCCCGTGGTCCGCCAGAAAGTGTGAACCCCGAAGCCATGACCGACATTCAGACGGCAAGCCTGTGCCGCGTCACCGTACGTGCTCCGGCCAGGACCGTCGACCTGGCCGTGCCCTCCGACGTCCCCGTCGCCGATCTGCTGCCCACAGTGATCGGCTACGGAGGGGACGACCTGGAGGAAACCGGTCTGGAGCACGGAGGTTGGGTGCTCCAGCGGCTCGGCGGTCCACCGCTCGACCCCGAGAGTACCTTGGACTCCCTCGGCCTGCGGGACGGAGAGGAGCTTTACCTGCGCCCGCGCACCGAGGCGCTGCCCGAGGTGCACATCGACGACCTGGTCGACGGCATCGCCGACGGCATGGGCCGCAGACCGCACGGCTGGAGCCCGGAAGCCGGCCGGCGGCTGCTGCGCGGGCTGGCCGCGGCCACCCTCGCGCTGGGCATCGTGCTGCTGGCCATGCCCGGCACGGCGGGCTGGATACGGGCGGTCGCCGCCTCGGCCGCCGGACTGCTGCTGATCGCCGGGGCGGGCTCCGCCTCCCGTGCCGTCGGGGACGCCGGAGCCGGCTCGGTGCTCGGCCTGATGGCGGCCCCCTACTTCGCCCTGGCGGGCTGGCTGCTGCCCGGCGGCGACCTGGGCGGCGCCGACGGCGATGCCGTCCTCGGCGCACGGCTGCTGGCGGCGTCCGCGGCCGGCGGCGCGGGCACGATCCTCGCCCTGGCGGCGGTCGGCGTCTACCCGGCGCTGTTCATCGGCGCGGCCTGTGTCGCGGCGGCGGGCGCGCTCGGCGCCGCCCTGATCACCCTGGACCTGGCGCCGCAGCAGGCGGCCGGTGTGGTGGCCGTCGTGGTGGTGCTCTTCGGCGGGTTCGTCCCGTCGCTGTCGTTCCGGCTGGCCGGCATGCGGATGCCGCCCCTGCCCACCAACGTCCAGCAGCTTCAGCAGGGCATCGACCCGTACTCCTCCTCGGACGTCGACGCGCGCTCCGCGCTGGCGGACGGCTGGATGACCGCCCTCTACGGTGCCATCGGCCTGATCTGCCTGCCCTGCCTGGCGGCCCTCATGGTCGCGCCGGGCCTCGCCGAGATCCTCACCCTCGTGGCCTTCTCCCTGCTCCTGCTGCTGCACAGCCGGGGGCTGGGCAACGTCTGGCAGCGGCTGGCGCTGACCTGCGCCGGGGCCTGGGGCGTGGTCCTGCTGCTGTCCGTGTCCGCGCGCTCCCTCGCCCCGGCGGACCGGCTGACCCTGACGGCCGGGCTGATGGGGCTGGCCGCCGCGATCACCATCGCCTCGTGGACGGTGCCCGGACGGCGGCTCGTCCCGTACTGGGGGCGTGCGGCCGAGCTGCTGCACTCACTCGCCGCCCTCAGCATCCTGCCGCTGACGCTCTGGTCGATGGGCGTCTACGGCTGGCTCCGCGGCATCAACGGCTGACCCGGGAGAACGGCGACATGCACAGCAAGCGCGACCAAGTACAGGCGCACCTCTTCATCATGGGCCGGCTGGCCTCGGCCATGCTGCGCTCGGAGCCCGACGCCCCGGAGAGCCCGCTGGGCAGGACCAACCGCGGCGCCGCGATCGGCGTGATCATCGCCGTGCTGGTGTGCGCCGGCGCCTTCGTCTTCGGGCTCATCCGGCCCGGCGGCAACGACTCGTGGCGGTCGGGGGAGAACCTGATCGTCGACAAGGACACCGGCGCCCGCTACCTGTACCTGGACGGGCGGCTGCGCCCGGTGCGCAACCACGCGTCGGCCCGGCTGGTCACCGGCGGCGAGGTCGGCGTCACGACGGTGGGCACGTCCTCGCTGGCCGGCACCCCGCACGGAACGCCCGTCGGCATCCCCGACGGGCCCGAGGCACTGCCGGGCACGGGCGACCTGGACCGCACCCCGTGGCTGGTGTGCTCCGGCGTCCTGCCGCGGACGACGGGCGTCGTCACGACGACCACGACACTCGCCCTCGGCACCGACGCCCCGCAGGACGTGCCCGGCGGCCGGCGGCTGGGCGAGGACGAGGGCCTGCTGGTCACCGGCCCGGACGACACCACGTACCTGCTGTGGCAGGGCAGCCGGCTGCGCCTGGACGAGCGGGCGAAGGCGGCCGAGGCCCTCGGGTACGGCGACGTCACCCCGCGTCCCGTCTCCGCGGCGTTCCTCGACGCCTTCCCGCTGGGACCCGACCTGGCCCCCGCCGACGTGCCCGGCCGGGGCGGGAAGGGCCCCGAACTGGGCGGGCGGAGCACCAGGATCGGGCAGCTCTTCAAGGTCGACGTCCCCGGCTCCGCCGCCCGCTACCACCTGCTCACGCGGGAGGGCCTCGTCCCCCTCACCGACACCGGCGCGACCCTCCTGCTGGGCGACCCGCTCACGCGTGAGAAGGCGTACGCCGGTGAGGCCGCGACCGTGGTGACGCTCGGCGCGGACACCCTGGCCGGGCATCTCGCCCCGGACACGCGGGGCTCGGGGACGGAGAGGCTGCCCGCGAAGCCGCCGAGGGCGGTCACCGTCGCCACCGGTTCCGTCTCCTGTGCGGAGGTCGACTCCGCGGACTCCGGTGTGCGGGTGGGCATTTCGGTGCTGCCCCAGGACGCCCTGCCCCCGGCGGTGCAGGCGCCGGCGCCCGAGGTCGAACCGGGCTGTCTGAAGGTCGACTCCATCGCCGTACGGGCGGGGAAGGGCGCGCTGGTCAGGGCGTTGAGCGCGAGCGGCAGCGCACTGGGCGACACCACGTACCTGGTGACGGACGAGGGTGTGAAGTACCGGCTGCTGTCCCAGGAGGCGGTGGCGGCGCTGGGCTACGAGGGCATCGAGGCGCGGACGATGCCGTCCCCGATGCTGGCCATGCTGCCCAGCGGCCCGGACCTGACCCCGGAGGCGGCGGCCGAGGGCGAGGCGAGGGTGACGCTGCGGTGCCCGCGGGCCTAGGGGATGACGGTCCCGCGGGGAAGCGGCCGGCAGGGAAATTCCTGGTGTTCCGGGGTCACTTCACGTTCAGCCGGGTGCTCCGCGGCACCCTGGTGAGCGGCGCGGATGCCCGATCTGTCCGGCCGGATCCACCGCGCCGCTCACTTGAGCGGCGTGAATTCCGGGTCATTGCTCAATTGAGCTTCCGAATAGGGGACTTCGCGGTTCCGCGGGCAATTGCCAAACAAGTTGCGGCCTGCATAGCATCTGGCCACCCCATGGCCCCGGCGAGCCGTTCGTGATCGCGGGGACGCCCTGTCTGCCCGCAGGGTGAAGTGGGGGACGCAGCCCGGTGAGTTTCGCCGAAAAGGGAGTTCTCTGATGGCCATGCAGCAGTCCGAGGAACGCGCGACCCGCAATGGGATCATGGCGCTGGAACAGGCTTTCACCGGTGTTCAGCGCTGCCAGCAGGACGTGCAGTCCACGTCGCACACGCTCGCCTCGAACTACGGCGGTGTGGACGGCGGAAAGTACAAGAAGCTGCTGGAGCAGTGGGACGAGCACGTCGACACGATCCTGATCAACCTGGACCGGATGGTCGACGAGCTCAACGGCACCCTCACGGAGCACGGACTGGTGCAGGGATCCACCAGTGACGCGATCGACTCGGAGTACTCGCGCTCCACGCAGGTGTTCGACGAGCTCAACGGCACCAACACGTCGTCGAACTGATTTCGACGCACCCAGCGGACCCCGAACCCCTCACATCTCGTCGTTCTCCTGGTGAATAGAGGACTCTGATGGACTTCTCCGACGGCTACATCTACGTCGATTACAACCACGCCGAAGGTGCGGCGGACGACATGATCAGCCAGTCCCAGGCGATCATGAGCATTCTGGCCAACCTGGAAATGGAACTGGCCGAACTCCGCAACAGCTGGATCGGTGACGACCGGGACGTCTACAGCCAAGTCCAGGCGAAGTGGGACGCAGCTGTCGAGAACATCAAGACCCTGCTCGCCAACCACTCCGGTCTGCTCACCGAGATTTCCGGCAAATACCGGTACACGGAGCAGAACCTGACGCAGCGGTGGGGCGACATCAGGATCGGCAGCCGCTGACGCCGGCCGGTGACGGAAGGGTGATCACGTGGCCGTCACGGTCCTCGACAGCACGTTCCTGAAGAACTTCATCAACAACCAGGTCGACGGTTTCCGGACGACCCTGGAGAAAATCCTCAAGGACAGCCCGACCGCCGGCCCGGCGATCACGTTCATCGCGGACAGCATCTCGACCACGACGATCGACTCCGCGAAGCCGCTCGTCATCGGTCTCATGGCCGGCGAGAACAGCGCGGTCGGCGGGGGCGCCCTGAACAAGGTCGTCCAGCAGGGCGCGGGCGAGGTCGTGCGCATCCTGGAGGACCAGACGGTCCTCTTCGAGGACCTCGAACAGGCGTTGTGGGACACCATCGACGAGCTGGCCAAGGCCCAGGGCAAGAATCTCGAGAACATCACCGCGGACGATTTCATGGACATCTTCGAGGATGTCGACAGTGATCTCGGCAATTCCGGTGGCACCGAAGAGGAAGAGTAGCGGAGTTCGGCGATGGCCAACCCCGGGGACAACAACAACGACAACTGGAAAAAAGCGGTTGACCTGCTCACCGGCTATGTCCTGCCGGAGCGGAAGACGTTGTTCGACGACCTGAAGGGTAACGACGGCATCCCGCTGATTCACGTCCGGCTGGACAAGCACGGCGGCCCGGATTACTCGTCGGGTTTCCTGTCCTCGAGCGGATGGAAGACGCACAACACCGACTACACCATCCCGTTCTACCGCCCCAGCGACGACTCCCAGGACGTGTCCGCGGGGAAGTACCTCTACCGGTACCGCGCCTACATCACCTTCCTCGCGTCCGGCCAGTCCTGGCCGCCGGGCGGGAACGACATCATCCCGGACTACTCGAAGACGAGCGAGCGCCTGAAGGACAAGGGCGGCTGGAACAAAGAGGGCGAGAAGCTCGACTGGAACACCAACGCGCTGGTCCGGTACGTCTACGGCTCCCGGGACGCCCTCTCGCAGATCACCATGTGGCCCTACTCGACCCACGGGTTCAAGAACCGCGGTTACCCGGTGAACGACGCAGACTACGTCGACCTGCGCACCTTCACGGAAACGGCCAAGGCCTTCGACCGGGTGGTCAAGTTCTTCGAGGACAGCGCGGTCACCATCGGCAAGTGGGACACCGAGAACATCGGAGAGGGCAGCGACTCCTGGGACGGCACGTCGGCCGCCATCTTCAAGGCGCTCATCCACAAGCTGGCCCGGAACTACGAGGGCTACGCCGACCAGCTCAACGGCAAGGGCGGCGAGGGCACCGCCGTCACCATCGACGGTGTGACGGTGACCTCCGAGCCGGCCCGGGCGCTGGCCGAGGCCCAGGGCGTTCTCCTCGCCCAGGCGCAGAAGCTCTCCGACGCCTGGAACGCGTGGAAGGCCGAGAGCAATCCGCAGCGCTGGCTCTACGACATGCTGCAGAACGCCCGGCTGACCCTCTTCGACACCCAGTACGACAAGACGGACATCGAGACGGTGTCCAGCGGCGGCGGGCCGTACACCACCTGGCACAACTACGTGGTGTCGACCGACGGCTTCCGGAACGAGATCGTCATCGAGGGCAAGTCGTACGGCAAGCCGAGCGAGATGACCACGTGGAAGGCGATCGCCGACGAGGCGGTGCGCCGGTGGGAGCAGTCCGTGCAGGACTGGCTCAGCACGGCGGGCGCCGAGGCCATCGTCGAGATCCACAAGGCCTTCAAGACGGCGGAGAAGGCGTTCGACACCAGCATCACCGACAAGGACGACCGTCCCCTCTCCGAGATCTCCGCCAAGGTGGAGGCCGACGCCGAGAAGAAGAAGGCGGAGGCCGAGGCGGCGGCTGCCAAGGCCGAGCGGGACAAGGAGAAGGCCGAGGCCGAGAAGGAGAAGGCGGAGGCCAAGGCGGAGGCCGAGAAGGAGAAGGCCGAGGCCAAGGCCGAGCGGGACAAGGAGAAGGCCGAGGCCGAGAAGGAGAAGGCGGAGGCCAAGGCGGAGGCCGAGAAGGAGAAGGCCGAGGCGAAGGCCGAGCGGGACAAGGAGAAGGCCGAGGCCGAGAAGGAGAAGGCCGAGGCCAAGGCGGAGCAGGAGCGCGAGAAGGCCGAGGCGAAGGCCGAGCAGGCCGCCGCCAAGGAAGAGGCCGAGAAGGAGAAGGCCGAGGCCAAGGCGGAGCAGGAGCGCGAGAAGGCCGAGGCGAAGGCCGAGCAGGCCGCCGCCAAGGAAGAGGCCGAGAAGGAGAAGGCCGAGGCCAAGGCCGAGCAGGAGCGCGAGAAGGCCGAGGCGAAGGCCGAGCAGGCCGCCGCCAAGGCGGAGGCCCAGCAACAGCAGGCGCTCGTCCTCGCACAGAACCAGAAGGCTCAGGACGAGGCGAAGAAGGAACGGGAACGGGCCTCGGCCCAGGCCGAAGCCGACCGCGCCGAGGCCAAGGCCGAACAGGAAG
>NZ_JBIBZI010000011.1:53178-312059 GCF_043084105.1 Streptomyces sp. NPDC014676
GCCGCGAAGGCGGAGGCCGCCGCCGAGAAGGAAGCCGCCAAGCAGGAGCAGGCCCAGGCGAAGGCCGAGGCGGAGCGCGAGCAGGAGGCCGCCAAGGCGGAGGCCGAGAAGGAGAAGGCCGAGGCCAAGGCCGAGCAGGACCGCGAGAAGGCGGAAGCCGAGGCGGAGCAGGAAGCGGCCAAGGCGGAGGCCGAGAAGGAGAAGGCCGAGGCCAAGGCCGAACAGGAAGCCGCGAAGGCGGAGGCCGCCGCCGAGAAGGAAGCCGCCAAGCAGGAGCAGGCCCAGGCGAAGGCCGAGGCGGAGCGCGAGCAGGAGGCCGCCAAGTCGGAGGCCGCCGCCGAGCGGGAAGCCGCCAAGCGGGAACAGACCGACGCGCAGTCCAGGGCGGAGGCCCAGCAGGAGGAGGCCCGCCGCGAGGCTCTGCGGGAGCAGCAGCAGGCCAGGCTGGACGCCCAGAACGCCAAGGCCGAGGCACAGGCCGACTACGAGCAGCAGAAGGCCGAGGCCCGCGCCGAGCGCGACGCCGCCCTCCAGGAGGCCGACCGCCAGGAGGCGGCGGCGCGACAGGAGTACGAGCGGGAGAAGGCCGAAGCCCAGGAGCAGCGGGACCAGGCACGCCAGGACGCCGAACAGGAACGCGCCGAGGCACGCCAGGAGTACGAGCGGGAGATCGCCGCCGGCACCGACGAGGACGTGGCCCGTGAGGAGTACGACCGGCGGATCGAGGAGATCGACGCCGCCGAACGGGAGGCCCTCGAACGGGCGGACGCCGCCGAGGCCGAGGCCAGGAGCGAGTACGACCGGGCGAAGGCCGACGCCCGGGCGGACCGCGAGGAGGCGCGCACCGAGGCCGAGCAGGCGCGCAAGGACGCCAAGGCCGAGTACGACCAGCGCATGGGCGACATCCAGGCCGAGTACGACCGGATCGGCGCCGAGCAGAAGGACATCGACGAGCTGATCCGGCAGCGCATCGCCGACCTCCCCGAACCCCCCGACCTCTCCGCCTACAACCCGGGCGGCTCCACGGGCTCGGCGGGCTCCGCGTATTCCTCCGCGTTCAACGACAACCTCTACAACCAGGACGACCTCGCCTCGGCGCTCGGCCGTCCGCAGGGCGGCGACGCCCTGGCGGGCACCTCCGCCGGCGGCACCGGCACGGGAGCGGGCTCGCCGATGTACCCGCCGATGATGCGCGGCGCGGGCGGCGAGGCCGGCGGCAACTCCGGCGAGCGCACCAGGACCGTCATCGAGCCAGGGGTCGGCCGCTCCGGCCGGACGGCAGCCGGCACGCCGACCGTCGGCGACGAGGAACACCGCGTCGTTCCCAGGTCCACGCAGACCAGTAGCAGCACGCCCTTCATGCCGCCGATGGGTCCCATGGGCGGGGCGGGGGCGGGGGACAGACCGCAGACGGAGAGCGGTGACAGGGAACGGACCACCTGGCTGGCCGAGGACGAGGACGTCTGGGGCACCGACGAGGGCGGCGCACCGCAGGCCCTGGGACGCTGAGAGGAAGGGGACCGGAATGAGCCGGCCGATGGAGGACCGGGTGGCCCAGGCGATGGCCCACCTCAAGGCGGCGGAGCAGGCCGCGGCCTCGGCACGCGCCGAGCTGGACGCGGCCTCGGTCACCGCGCGTTCGACGGACCGGTCGGTCCGGGTCTCCGTCGGCGCGAAGGGCGAACTGACCAGCCTGGAGTTCCTCGACGGCAAGTACCGGACCATGGCAGCCCCCCAGCTCTCCGCGGCCGTGCTGGAGGCCGCGAACAAGGCGCGGGCCGAGATGGCCCGCCGGGTCGTCGCCACGCTCGACCCGCTCACCAGGATGACCGCGCGCGGCGCCGCCCCGGACCGGATGGGCGTCGACTGGGAGTCCGTCTTCGGATCACTGCTCCGCGAGACCTCCGTGGCGGAGGGACCCACGGCGATGAGCAGGCTCCGCGACGAAATCGTCGAGGACGACGAGGAACCCGCCGCCCCGCCCGGGGCGGCCCGCGGCACGGACGACGGACGACGGGAACGGCAGGAGGGCGCGTAACCGTGGCCGGCAACTACTCCGCCGACATCCAGGCGATTCTGCAGGGTTCCAGGCACCTCGCCGACGCCGTGCGCTACGGCGACGAGATGCTGCCCCGGTTCGAGACCGGCAACGCCCGGTACGCGGGCTGGTGGGGCGTGGAGGGCGGCGACGACGACTTCGCCAACGCGGTCGGCGAGCAGGTCCGCCAGGAACAGCAGCAGGTGACGGACACGGTCCTGGCCATCACCAGCGGGTTCATGGCGCTGGTCGACGCGGTCGCCGCGGAGGCCGACCACGTGCAGCGGCCGCAGGTCCAGGCGGTGGAGGACATCGAGACGCACGGCTCGGAGAGCGAGAACAGGCGCTGAATGGCCATCATGTTCCCGCCCGGCCTGCGGGAGTTCATCGAGGTCTGGGTGGGCGCGAACGTCGCCACCGGCAACGAGGACCTGGGCTTCGACAGCCGTAACCCCTACAAACGGCTGGCCGACGACGTCAGGGACCTGTCCGACGCGATGAAGGGAGCGATCTCCACCGCCGGGAACTCGCTCCCGCCCCGGATCGCCGAGGAGTTCGTCGCGGCGATGAAGCTCTTCGTCGACGACAACGGCCAGAACCACCTGCAGAAGTTCTCCGACGAACTCCGGGAGCTCGGCTCCCGGCAGATCGACCGCTCCATCAAGCTGTCCGAGGGGAAGTACCAGATCCTCCTCGAGTTCATCCTGATGAACATCGAGCTGGCCCTGATCGCCGCGCTGGCCGTCTTCACCGGCGGCACGTCGCTCACCGAGATCGCCATCCAGAAGGCGCGCACCGCGCTCACCATCCTGCTGATCCTCCAGCGGCTGGGACGTGCCATCCCCACACCGTTGTCGGTGCTGCTGGAGGCGATCCAGGAGGCGTTCGTCTCCTTCGCCTCGCAGCTGATCTCCATGACCGCGCCGGACGACCCGGAGCGCCGGCGCTACAAGTTCGACTGGAAGGACATCGGCCAGTCGGCGGTCGCCGGCGCGTTCGCGGGACTCTTCGGGGGCATCTTCGGCGAGGTCGGCGGAAGGTTCATCAACAAGTACTTCAAGAACAACAACTTCTGGAAGGAAACCTCCGAGCTCCCGTTCACCTTCATCAACGAGGGGCAGGCGGAAACCTTCGCCGAGGCCTTCACCGGTCTCATCTTCCTGGGCACGTTCACGCTCAACCCCGGCACGTTCCTCAGCGCGGGCCTCAGCGGCCTCGTCTTCGAAGCGGCTTCCACGGGCGCGGAGTTCGGCGGCAAGTGGCTGAACAACAAGTTCTTCCAGAACCTCGACTTCGGCCCCGACGGCATCAACGACCTGCCGGGCGGCGGCAACCGGTACGACCGCGACAGCGGAAGCGACCACACGAACACGTACGGGAACCGGTACGGGAACAGCCCGTACGGGAACAGCCCGTACGAGAACAGCCCGTACGAGAACAGCCCGTACGACAACACCTACGACGACCCCGGCACGTACCAGGACACCTACGACGTCACGAACTCCCCCTCCACCTCGCCGTACCGGCCGTACGACTCCGCCTCCTCCACCGACGACATCAGCGACACCTCGTCGATCTACAGCGACACCGCGTCGGTCTTCAGCGATGTCAGTGACATCAGTGACGTCTCGTCCCTCCCGGACCCGGACCCGGCCGGCGGCGTCACCAGCCCCGTCAACCCGTACCAACTCCCGGGCGTGACAAGCGCGTTCAAGCCGCCGTACGCCACCTCCGTGCCGAACGCGTACGACGACGCCTACCGGGACTCCTTCGCGGGCACCCCGGACACCGACACCGACACCGTCTTCTCCACCCTCAACCCGCCGGCGACCCGGACCCCGGAGACCGACCGGACCGACGACACGGACCGCTCGCTGCCGCTCGGCAGGCCCTCCACGGTCGGCTCCTCCGTCCCGGAGCCGCCGTCGACGCGGACGGGCAGCGGCGCCTTCACGGCGGACGGGGCCGAGCGGCAGGACACCCCCGCGCCCCACGTGACCCCGACCGCACCCGCCCCGTCGAGCACCGCGTCCCCCGGCGGCCACGCCTCGCCGAACGGCGCCACCCCGCAGCCACGGCCGCAGACCACACCCTCCGACGACCCGGCCGTCACCCCCGACCCGTCGCACGCGGACACCCCCGGCACGGACGACGTCCGTACCCCCGGGACCGAGGAGTCCGGGCGTTCCGGACCGTCCACCGCGGTGCCGAAGGGCGAGACGCACCGGGACACCCCCGACACCCCCGCGCCCCACCGGACCGTCCGCACCGAGTCCGAGGACGTTCCGGCCACCCGGCCCGTCACCGTCGACGAGACGCCGCTCAGCTCCCCGGCGCCGGGCGGGCTCCCCGCGGACCTGTCCTCCGAGCCGGGGTCACCCGACTCGCTCGACATGATCATGGACTGGGAGGACGACCAGGACGCGTCCGAGTCCGAGTTCGGGAGCGAACCCGAGCCGGACCCGGTCACCGAGGCGCTGTACGACCGGCTGCTGGCGGACGTGTTCGGCCCCGACATCGCGGCGAACCCCCTCCACCCCGCCCTCCGCGACACCCTCGCGCACCTCGACCAGCTCCGGCAGGCCGATCCCGCACTGCGGGACGCCCCGCTCGACCTGGACGCCCTGACCCGCAAGGTGCTGCTCCTGGACACCGCCCATCCGGTGACCCACGCGCAGCGCGGCGAGCTGTTCCGGGTGGCGATGGACCCGGCGGTGGAGTCGGCGGGCAGCCTGGCCGCCCTGGCCGCCTTCCACCTGGAGCTCCGCGGCGTACTGTCCCCCACCCAGGCGCTGACCGCCGACGACGGCGGCGTCTGGGGCCGCAACTGGACGAACGCCACGATCCCCGACCTCGACCTCACCGAGGTGGGGAAGGTGGTCCGGCAGCCCGACGGCACCCTGGGCCGCGGCGAGGTGGAGCCCGCGCCCTGGCACCGGGCCGGCGAGCCGAAGCCGTACGTCGTCATGGCGGAGGGCGACCACCGGCGGATCGTCGTACGCGGCTACGACGGCGCCCCGCGCCAGGTGCCGATCGACGTGTTCGCCGAACTGCTGGCCCGCGACCCCCGGCTGGCCGGGCTGCCCCCGGACACCCCCGTGGTGCTGCTCGTCCCCGACGCCGGTGCCCGCGGCCTGGAGCTGCCGCGCCAGGCGGCGGACCGCATCGGCCGGGAGGTCTGGTCGGCCAACGGCACCGTGAAGGTGTCCCCGCAGCGCGACCCGTCGCAGCCGTACGTCGTCTCCCTGCTGTACGGGGAGGGGGTGCCGCGCGCCGACTGGATCCGCAGCACCCCCGGCCAGGTGCTCGACCCGGCGGAGCGCGAGAACGCGCCGGAGTGGGAGCGCGAGGTGCTGTCGCACAGCGTCGTCGGCGACGGGGGCACGACCATCGGCAGAGGCGTGTTCGAGGACTCCGAGGCCCCGCGCCGGATCGCGGCGCTGAAGCTCGCGACGGAGTCGTCGGAGCTGTGGCACTACGACCCGGTCACCAAGGACGCGGTCAAGGACGACGAGCCGGTCCCGTTCGCCGGCAAGCCGGTGTACGTCTTCAGCGCCCACGCCCGGCCCGGCGCGACCCGGGTGCCGACCACGACGGACCCGAGGCACCACACCCACCAGCGGGAGACCGGCCGGATGCTCAGGCGGCGCCCGAGCCTGGCCCAGCTCCCCAAGGACCACGCCGTACTGATGGAGGCGTGCTCCAGCGCCAAGCCGCCGGGCGTGGTCCGCACCCGCAGGGGCATCGACGACACCTTCGTCCCCGACCCGCTGGCGGTCGTCAGCGAGAGCCAGCACGTCGCCAACGAGACCGGCCGCACGGCGTACGGCGGCACCCACATGGTCAGCTTCGCGACGCTGCCGGACGGGAAGTTCGTCCACCGCCTCTACACGGACTCGCGGGGGCGGCGCGGCAGGTGGGTGGAGCACCGGCCGGAACCCACGGGCGCCCTGCTCGACGACCGTGCCCGCGCCGCGGGCCTGCACAAGGACCCCGGGCGGCCGGTCACGGACGCCACCCGCGAACGGACCCTGCGGCTGGTCCGCGCGCTGCGGCTGGCCTTCGGCGCGGCGATCGAGGACGACAGCCGGTACGGCGAACTCCTCGCCGGGATCGGCGCACTGGAGACCATGCGGGCGGCCGACCCGGCCCTGCGCGACCTCGGCCCGTTCTCCATGGACCTGCTCGAACGCGCGGCCCACGCGGACCGGCCGGGCGACCGGGGCACCGACGCCTACCGCGACCTGCTCGTCCGGGCCGCCGACACCGTGCGCGGGCAGCCTGACACCGTACTCTCCGACTTCGTCACCCTGCCCCACGTCACCGCCGCCGCACGGCGTCTGGGCGGTCTCCCGGACCAGGAGCTGGACACCGAGGCCGCCCGCGTCCTGCGGCTCCCCGACGGCCCGGCGGGCGTCGGGGACGCCGAGCGGGCCCGGCTGTTCTGGGCCATGGTCAAGGCCCTGGAGTGGGAGAGCCGGACCCCCGACCCGGACGCCCTCACCAGCAGGATCCTGCACCTGGACCGGCCCGACCCGGCCCGGCGGCCCGAGCTGCTCGACCTGGTCGCCCAGGCGGCGGCCGTCGGCGTCGACGTGGACAACCCGACCGAGCTGGGCGCCTTCCACCTGGAGACCCTGGGCGCCCTCGCGCCCCGGACCCAGTTGCTCGACCTGAACGGCGTGCCGACCGGGCGACGCTGGTCCCCGACCCCGCCGGACGCGGCCACGACCACGCTCACCGACCGTGTCGTCGTCGCCGCCCCGCAGCAGGGCGGCGGTTACCAGGCCGTGGGCCAGGAACGCCCGCCGTGGAGCGCCCCCGGCGGATCACCGGCCTACCTGGTGTGGGCGGGCGGCGGCCGGGACCACCTCCTCATGACCCTGCCCGGCGGCTTCCGCGCCCGCGTCCCCTACGACGAGGTCGCCGAGCTGCTGGCCCGCGACCCGGTGCTCAACACCCGCCCGCAGGACACCACGGACGTCGTCCTGGCCGTCCCGAAGGCGGCCCCGGCGGCAGCCACCGGACCGGCCGCCGGCGGCACCCCGGACACCGATCCGCGGGCCGTCGTCAGCGCCGGGACCGGCCGTACCGTATGGGCCTCACAGGGCAGCGTGAGCCTGGCCCCGACCGGGCCGTCCCGGCCGTACGTCCCCTCCCTCCTGCCCAGCGCGCCGGGGCGTCCCGCGGCGGCCGACTGGGCGGCGGTCCGGCCCGGCGACCTCACCGCGCCCGGCACCGGCGACACCGGAGTGGACGACGTCACCTTCGCGGACCGCCAGGTGACCGAGGTCCCGGCCGAGCCGCCCGCCGCACTCGCCGACCTTCTCGATCCCGGACCGGTCGGGGGCCTCGACATCCCGTTGCCGAGCCTGGACGGCCTGCTGGAGGGTTTCGACGCGCCGCTGTCCGACCACCAGGACGACGACGCGGACGGGGACCGGGGGGAGGAGCCGACCCCGGAGGAGGTCCGGCACCGGGAACTGCTGGCGGACATCTACGGCCCCGACGTCACGTCGAGTCCCCTGTACCCGGACATCCGCGACGGGCTCGCGCGCCTCGACCGGCTCCGCCGGGCCGACCCCCTGCTGGAATCCGGCCCGCTCGACCTGGACGCCGTGGCCCGCCGGGTGCTGCTCCTGGACCCCGCCGATCCGGTGAGCAACGTGCAGCGCAGCCGGCTGCTGGGGCTGGCCACGGCACAGGAGGCACGGGCGGCGGGCGGTCTGGCCGCCCTCGCCGCGCTCCACCTCCACCGCCAGGGCGTGCTGTCGCCCACCCACGCCCTGACCACCGGCCTCGACGGGCGCCCCCGCGGCCGCGACTGGACCCGGGGCAAGGACGGGACCGACGACCTGGACCTCACCCGTACGGGAAGGACCGGCCCCCGGACCGACGGCACCCTGTCACGCGACGAGGTGGGGCCCGCGCCCTGGCACCGGCCCGGCGGCCCGGACCCCTACGTCGTGCGGGCGGACGGCGACCGCGACCACGTCGTCGTGCGCGGCCACGACGGCGCCCCGCGCGAGGTTCCCCTCGACGTGTTCGCCGAACTGCTCGCCCTCGACACCGAGTTGAGCGGACTCCCGGCGGACGTGCCGGTGCTGCTGCTCGTCTCCGACGCCGGCGGAGGAGGCCTGGAGCTGCCGCGGCGGGCGGCGGACCGGACCGGCAGGGACGTCTGGTCGGCCAACGGGGCCGTGGACGTCGCCGAAGGCCCGGACGACAGCGCCTCCCACCCGTACGTCGTGCCGCTGCGGAGCGGCCGGGGCAGTGACCGCACCGACTGGATCCGCAGCTCCCCCGGCCTGCTGCCCGACCCCGCGGAGTCCGCCCGCGCCCCCTTCTGGGAACAGGACCTGCAGTCCCACACCATCGTCACCGACCGGGGGCCGATCGGCAGGGCCGTGTTCGAGGACGGCGAACGCGCGCGGCTGCTGCCGGGGATCCGGCACTCGGCGACGGCGACGGAGCTCTACCACGTCAACCGGCAGGACGGGACCTGGACCAAGGACGACCGGCCCGTCCCGTTCGCCGGCAAACCGGTGTACGTCTTCGCCGCGCACGGCTCTCCCGGCGAGACGGCGCTGCCGACCCGGTCCAACCCCCGCCACCGGAAGCGGGAGCGGGCGGCGGGCGGCATGCTCAGGCGCCGTCCGAGCCTGGCGCGGCTCCCCAAGGACCACGCCGTCGTGATGCAGGAGTGCTTCTCCGCGACACCGCCGGGCCTCACCCGCAGGCGCAGACTGGTCACGGACACGTTCGTCCCCGACCCGCTGTCCGACGTCAGTCAGAGCCAGCACGCGGCCAACGAGACCGGCCGGACCGTCTACGGCGCCACCCAGGAGGTCGGCTTCAAGTTCGAGAAGGACGGCCGGGTCGGCCACTACATCATCATGGACTCGCGGGGCCGGCGCGGCCAGTGGGTGGAGCACCGGCCGGAACCCGCCGACGCCGCGCTCGACGACCGCGCCCGCGCGGCGGGCCTGCACACCGACCCGGTGGGACCGGCTTCGGAGGAGGTCCGTGAGCGGACGCTGCGGCTGGTGCGCGCGCTGCGGCTGACCTTCGGGGTGGCGATCGAGGACGACGGCCACTACGGCGAACTCCTCGCGGGGATCGGCGCGCTGGAGTCCCTGCGTGCCGCCGACCCGGTGCTGCGCGACACCGTGCCCTTCTCCATGGACCTGTTCGAGCGCGCGGCCCGCGAGATCCGCGCGACGGAACACGGCGACCCGGCCGGCGAGTTGGGACCCGACGCCTACCGGGACCTGCTGGCCAGGGCCGCCGACGCCGTGCGCCGGGACCCCGGCGCCGTGCTCACCGACTTCGTGACCCTGCCGCACGTGACCACCGTGGCCGAAGGGCTGGACGGTCTCTCGGACGAGGAGGTGAACGACGAGGCCGCCCGGTTCCTGGGGCTGGACCCGGACCAGGTGGTCATCGGGGCGCCCGAGCGGGCCCGGTTCTTCTGGGCGACCGTGAAGACCCTGGAGTGGGAGAGCAGGACCCCCGACCCGGGCGCCCTCACCGGCAGGGTGCTGCACCTGGACCGGCCGGACCCGTCCCGGCTGTCCGACCTCCTGGACCTGGTGGCGCGCGCGGCGGCCGTCGGCGTCGACGTGGACGACCCGGTCGCGTTGGGCGCGTTCCACCTGGAGACCCTGGGCGCCCTCGCGCCGGACACCCTGCTGTTCGACGACTCGGACGCCCCGGCCGGCCGGAGCTGGGCGCCGGGTCCACCGGCTGCGGCGGTGGACGTCAACGCCGCCCTCGTCATGGCGGCGACACCGGACGGCGGCCACCGTCCGCTGCGCCGGGCGAAGATGCCGTGGACCACCGACACCACCAAGCCGGCCCCGTACCTGGTGCGGGGCGAGGCCGGTCCTGACCACCTCATCATGGAGCTGCCCGGCGGATTCCGCGCCAAGGTTCCCTACGAGGAGATCGCCGAACTGCTCGCGGTGGACCCGGCGCTGAACGACTTCCCGCGCACGGCCGACATCGTCCTCGCCTCCACGACCCCCACCCCCACCCCGACCCCGGCCCCGACGGATCCGCAGGTCGCCGACCGGCGGGCCCTCGTCGGCGCCGGGACCGGCCGCGGTGTGTGGACCTCACCGGGGCCCGTGGGCCTGCTCGCACAGAGCGACCCGTCGCTGCCGCACGTCCTCTCCCTGCTGCCCAAGGCGGACGGCCGTCGTCAGCAGGCCGACGACTGGTCGGCCGCCCGGCCGGCCTCCGCGTCCCCGGCGGACGCCCACCTGTCACCCACCACGGTCACGGCCGGGGGCGAAACCGTCACTCCTCCCGGCCCGCCCCTGCCCCCGAAGCCGGACCCGACGACGGCCCTCGTCACGTCGACCACCGAGCCGGACCCGACGACGGCCCTCGTCACACTGACCACCGAGCCGGTCCCGGCGTCTCCGGACGCCCCGCGCCTCGACCCCGCCATGGCGCCCCCGCCGAGGCGCCGCACCCCGGCCCGGTTCCAGGACGGCCGGCAGATGCCCGCGTACGTCGACGACCTCCGGTCGCTGCTGCCGTCCGACCTGACCCCCGCGGAGATCGAACAACTCCTCGCCAATCCGAGCACGTTCGGTCAGAGCACGGTCCTCCTGCGCGGCACCGAGCAGGCCCTGGACGCCATCGACCGCGAACTGGAGCGCAGGCCGGACGCCCGGCCCGCGGACCACACCCAACTGCTGGACGACATCCGGCGGACGCTCCGGGACAAGCCGAAGACCCTGGCGGACGGCGAGGGGCGCCCCTTCCCCTACGTCAACGCGGACGGGAAGGCGCGCGTCCTGTGGGTCAGGGCGCGGCACCACGGCAACTGGGCCCCGTTCGACGACGGCATCGGTGACTCGACGAAGATCGACAGCATGCACCGGGCGGCCGCGACCTTCGGGCTGACCAAGAACATGCAGGTCAACTCCCAGTACGGCCTCGGCGGGCCGATCGGCCCGGCGGGCACCGCGGCGTTCGGCGGCTTCGGCCGGCTCGCCCTGCGGTTCGGCTTCATCGACAAGGTCGGCTACACCCTGACCGACCAGCGCATGAACCAGATGGAGACCCGGACGCTGGACAAGTCGCGGGCGTTCCTGGACGACGTCCACTACGAGATCCGCGTCACCGACCCCGCCGGACGGGTCGTCACGGGCATCGACCCCGAGCCCGGCACCGCCCCCGATCCCAGGACCGACCGGGCCGTGCTCGCCCGGTTCTCCTTCGGCGTCCGCAAGGGCCTCCTGGTCCGCCTGCCCGACAGCGTCACGAAGATCCCGAAGCCGGGCAGGATCCCCCGCTCCATCGACCTGGACCGCAACTCCCAGTACCGCTTCGTCCGTATCGAGGGGTTCGGCCCCGTCGCGGCGATCCGCGACTGGGCGGCCCGGCAGATCGGGGTCCTCCCCGGCAGCTCCGCCTACACCGAGCTGGACATCTTCTTCTCCGGCGACAGCTTCCAGCGGCACGGCGGCACGATGGCGCGCGGCCGCATCACCACCCCGCCGCTGTTCGCCGACGACAAGAAGAAGTCACCGCTGGGCGTCTTCGTCGTGGAGGAGCTGATCCCGCGGACGGCGATCCTCGTCGGCGAGACCGACCAGGCCGAGATGCGGGACATCAACACCTCGACGGTCCGCAGCGAGCGCAGCCGGGCCGACGGCAGGAGCCTGCTGCTGCAGGCCGTCGCCGGACCCGCCTTCAACTTCTTCGACCCCGGTACGGCCCCCTTCGACCTGCGGCTCCAGCTCGGGCCCGCCCTCCAGGCCTCGTTCGCGAAGACCTGGTCGGCCGGACTCGGCGCGGCCGGCACCCTCAAGTCGGCCGGACAGGTGAAGGGCCCCAAAACCGCCCTCTACCTGGTCGTGAAGTCGGTGCGGGTGCGGCGGGCCGGCGACAACGCGCCGCCGACGCGCTTCCTCACCTGGAGCCTGGACCGGATGACCAGCTCCGAGGCACGGCGGCTGGCCGGCTGGGACGACGGGACCACACTCGCCCTGCGCAACGGCGCCGCCCCGCCGTTCGTGCCGCCCTATCTGACCGTGGACCGCCCGCGCACCCTGGGCATGCACCGGGTGAAGGAGTTCACCTTCGACGACGGCCTGCGCACCCGGGTCACCCCGGACGCGGCGGACGGCGTCGGCCGCACCCTGCTGGACCGGTTCGCCGACGGTGTCGTCGACGCCGTCTCGCATCTGAACCAGGACCTGGTGGTGCCCCTCGACCAGCTGCTGCCGCCGAACCTGCCGAAGGGCTGGCGCACCCGCTTCAACGACCTGCTGGGACGCAGGCCCGACCAGGTGCTCCAGGCGGCCCAGAGCCTGCCCATGCCGCCCCGGTGGACCGATCCCGTCAAGTACCGGATCGCGCTCCAGAACACCCTGCAGATCCTCGGCGTGCTGTCCCAGCAGAACGTCACCGCGAACCTGGAGGCGCTCACCACGGTCGGCCTGCCGGTCAGGCTCACGGACCCCGACTCCGTCGGGACGACCTACTACACCCTCCGCGTGCACGGGAGCCTGACCGGGCGCCGCTACGAGGGCAAGGACGTCGACGAGGGAATGCGCTTCAGCGCCCAGGGCGTCGACCGGATCGACGGCCAGGCGAGCGCGAAACGAGGCCTGGAGCTGGGCTTCGAGGGCACGTTCTCGGGCCGTGACAACAGCGTCGACGAGCTGGCGGGCCTGCGCCGCAACACGCTCGGGCTGACTCTGGGCGCACGCGGGGGCTGGCAGTGGGAGACGGAGACCACCTTCGGCTCGACGGTCACCAACGAACCGATGTCGGTGACGAACCAGCCCACCCACCTGTACCGCTACGACCTCGCCCTCGCCGCGAGCCTGAGCGGCTACTGGCGGCCCCGCGGCCTGATCCGCGGTCTCGGCCTCGGGCTGCCGGGACTGCTGGTGCTGGACGAGCCGGTCAACGTGCTCTTCGGCCGGACGTCGCGGGGCCACCTGCGGGGCGGCGGCCCGATGACCGGGCAGGTGCTCATCGGCGTCCCCGTACAGCACACGCCCGACGCGGACCCGTACGCGGACGGGGCGCTCAACCCGTACCTGTCCGACGAGCCCGCACCCACGTCCATGACCACCGAGCGGGCCCTCGCCCTGGCGAAGGGCGACCTCGTCCTGCCCGCCGGCCACGGCACGCAGCAGCCCGCCGGACGGCTCGCCGACCGCGGGACACCGCAGTTCAAGGAGTTCCGGCAGCACCCGTTCGTCATCGTGAACGTGGTGCTGTCACCCACGCTGACCGCGGAGGTGGACCGGGTCCTGCGGGCGGCGTCGGGCAGCGCCTGGCAGCTGGTGAAGGAGGGCGCCCCCACCCGGGACGCCATCGTCCGCACCTTCACCCCCCAGTACCTGACGTCGAGCTTCGACCAGAGTTCGGGGCCGCTGGGCCTGGTGGGCAGCGGCCTGCTGGGCAAGGGGCCGTACGGCGAGCTGTGGGGAACCTTCCGGTACACCACCACGGTCGGGAACCTGCGCGCCCTCACCCCGCCGATGTCCATGGACACCGAGATGACGCTCGGCGGCACCCGCCAGGCGGCCGGCAAGATCAGCAACAGCACCAGTTTCGTCTTCGGCGGCCAGCTGGTCTACTCCGTCGCGCAGAATCCGGGACACGGACTCATGGGCGCGTACGGAATCGTCGCCAACCCCGTCTCGAGGAGCGGCACGCAGAGTCTCAGCGTCGTCCGCACCGTCGTCGCGGACATGAACCGCAAGGGCTTCACCCACCAGGTGCTCGTGGCCGGCGACGTGCAGCACTGGTTCGCGCTGCTCACCAGCCGGCTGGGCATGGGCCGGATCGGCACGGCCGCGGCGGGCAGCGCCCTCGTGCCGCGTTCCCTCGCCGGGGCCGCGGGGACCGCGCTGACCAGCCCGGGCGGTCTGCTGGGGCACCTGCCGGAGAAGAGCGCCCACCGGATGGGGCTGATCGACGACGGGCTGGGCGACGTCCCCCGCTACACGAGTCAGGTCTGGACGCCGCAGCCCTGGATGCGCGGCGCCGCCTTCGGCACGTACGCGGTGAACGCGCTGGACCCCACGGACGTGCTGCTCGCGTTCGACAAGCGGATCGGGAAGCTGGGACTCGACGACGAGAGCCGGGAGCGGATCCGGCAGCTGGTGACGGGCCGTGCCACCCGGGCGCTCAAGGGGGAGATGACGACCACCGGCCCGTCGACCCTGGTCAAGGCCGGCGGCTGGGGCTGGGACAGTATCCGGATCGGCAGCCGGCGGGTGCGGGCACGCGTCGAACTGATCCCCGGGACGCCCGTGTTCGACGGACTCGACCACAGCGCCGAACTGGAGGAGAACCGGCGGGCGATCGAGACCGCCCAGCGGAACTCCGAGTTCTCGGCCGGCGCGGACCTGGGCTTCCTGACCAGCCAGATGGTGTACACCGGCAACCCCCAGGTCCCGGCCGCCGGACCCACGTACACCGAGGGCGGCTCCAACCGGAAGACGGTCGCGTCGAGTCACACGGTCACCACCGTCACCATCTACCGGGCGGCGTCCACCGAACCGCACGCGGAGGTCGTCACCCCGTACCGGATGCGCATCACCCTGGAGGCCGACGACACCCCCAACACCGGCGCGCCGGCCGACCCGGACCTGAAGGAGGCGGAGTCCACGGCCCTCGACCGCTTCCGGGGCCGGCTGAGCATCGTCGAGGAGGGTGACGTCGGCGAGCTGCGCGAACACGTGCCGCTCAGCCTGATGGAGCCGACGCCGTCACCGACGGGTGCGGACGGGGCCGGCACCTCCGGGGCCGGCCGGCGGCTGCCCGCGCCCGACCCGGCGGCCGACCCCGCCCTCGCCGGTCCGCCCCGCCCGGTGCCGCTCTCCGGGGTGGAGGGGAGACTGACGGTCCGGGACGGGGACGGCGTCACGCGGTCGTTCACCTTCCCCGAGAACGGCATGCACCCGCGCGGGATCATCGGCATCGAGAACATCCGCATGGCCGGCGACCTCCTCCTCACGAAGGCGTACGACGTCGGCTTCTCCCTCCGGGCCCTGGAGGCCGAGGGCGGTCCCGACGCCTCCGCCCTCACCGACCTCCTGCGCAGGACCAGGGAGACCGGGCTGACCCGCCTCGGCACCGGCTCGGCGCAGGCGCTGGAGGACGGCACCAGCTCCACGGCGGTCACGGCGTTCTTCCCGCGCACCACCGAACCGGACGGCTACCAGGTGGCGGGGCTGACCGAGAAGTCCCTCATGGGCACCGACACCGGACAACTGACGCTGCGCTCGGCGCCCGACTTCAGCCGCGCGCTGCTGCTGACGGTCGCCGACGGCAAGAAGCTGGAGGTGCTCAGGCGGTACGGGGACAACGCCGGTACGTCGTCGTCCGTCGAGCACAGCCAGTCCTCGGGCTTCGGCGGCGGCTTCCTGTACGACTCGCCCAACAACGCGGGCCTCAACCAGATCGGCGCCTTCGGCCCCGGCCCCAACGACCTCGACGGTGACGTCATGCCGGTCGGGGACGACCACCTGACCTCCCGCAACCTCAAGCCCAAGACGGGCCGGACCTTCCTGTTCGCCGTCCCGGCCACCTGGATCGGCGTCGGCGACGTGCACCGCGGCATCGTGGACTCCAGGCTTGCGAACCGGATCCGGGGCGGGACCTTCGCCAAGGCCCGGTCGGGTCCGCAGGCGATGGAGTCCGAGGCGTACGTCGTCACCTGGATCCGGGAGGACGTCGCCCGCGAGCTGAGGATCATCACCGACACGAACTTCCCCGAACGCGTCTCGAAGGCGTGGGACGCGGTCGAGAGCGCGAGCAAGGCGTGGGTCGACGCCGACAAGGCCTACTGGAAGAAGCGGCGTGCCTCCGGCGGGCTGCGCGCGGACCTCGACGCCGCGCAGACCGCCCTCGACGAGGCCGCCGGGGTCGCCCGCGCGGCCACGCGCCCGGTCGACCTCGCCCGGACCGGCGTCGACGACGCGGACCGGGCCCTGACACAGGCCGAGGCCGACGCCCGCCGGGACCACGGCATCGCGGACGCGAACGTGGCCGCCGCGCAGGCCGAGGTCGACGCCTTCGCCGACGACGAGTACGGCGCCGCACCCGAGCACGACGGCTGGGCGGAGCTCCTGCGGGACGAACAGGACGCCGCTCTGGCCCGCCTCGCCGACGCGCAGGAGGCCGCCGGGAAACTGCGGAAGGCGGCCGATCTGCGGCTGGAGACCGCGCGCACCGAGAAGGCGCTGGCCGACGGGCGGCTCGACGCGGCCCTGCTGTCCGCGCGCGCACCCGGCCGGGCCCTCGACGAGGCCACCGCCCGCCGGGACACGGCACGCGACGCCTTCGACACCCGGCGCGCCGAGCTGGACGCGCTCAGGGACACGGCGGAGAAGGCCGCGGCGGAGTACCACCGGGTACGGGCCGGGGCGGACCAGCTCACCCGTTGGCACCGGCTCGCGGCCACCGCGGAAGGCCGGGAGGAGCTGGACGGTCTCGCCGAGCCGCCCGCGGTGACCTACCAGGCCCCGCCCAAGGCCCCCGTGGTCAAACCCCCGGCCCCGCCCCGCTACACCAGGACCGGTACGGCACCGGACACCGTCCTCACGTCACCCACGAACGAGACGTACACGCTCCAGGACGTGCCGAGGGACGGTGACGCCTTCTTCCGCGCGCTCGCCCTCGGCCTCGAACGCGCCGCCCCGGGACTGCCGGCCGCGCAGGGCATCGACCTCGCCGACCCGCGGGCGGTGTCCGACCTGCGCCGGAGGATGGCCTCCTGGCTCACCGACCACGCCGACGAGGACCTGCTGGCCGCCGTCGCCCCCGACCACACCGACGCCTTCAGCGCGGAGGAGATCGCCGCGGCGGGCCTGGACCTCGGAACGGACACCCCCGCACGCCGGGAGTTCGACGGCCTCGGCGGTCTGATGCCGCACGCCGTCGACCTGCCCCCCGAGGTACGGGCCGAACTGGCGATCACCCAGCTCCTCCGCCGGGGCGACGCCCCGTCCGAGGCCGGCTGGAACCACGCCGCGTCCGACCTGCTCCCGCTGCTCGCCGCACGCACCTTCGGCGTGCGCGTCACGGTGGTCGGGAGCGACGGCACCTTCCAGGACTTCGCCCCCGAGGTCCCGGCGGGCGCCGGCAACCTCCAGGCACTCGTCGGCACCTCCGCCCACTCCGGCGCACACGTGGTCCTGAGCCTCGACGACCGCCACTACCAACTGGCCCTGCCGACCAACCCGGAGCCGAAGCCCCCGGCACCGGGCCCAGACCCGGAGCCGGAGCCCGAGCCGAAGCCGAAGTCCGAGCCGAAGTCCGAGCCGGAGCCGAAGTCCGAGCCGAAGTCCGAGCCGAAGTCCGAGCCGGAGCCGGAGCCAAAGCCCGAGCCGAAGCCGAAACCGGAGCCGCCCCAAGGGGACGGCAAGAAGGACGCCGGGTCGAAGGACGCCGAGCCGAAGGGCGACAGCGGTCAGGCGAGGGGACGTCGGGTGCCGGTGCCCGGCACGGGGGAGTGCCTCCTGTACTCCTTCATGGCCGGCGACCCCGTGCACATCCGAAGCCGTCTGGCCGGCCTCGCCGTCACCGACCGAGCCGCGTACGACTGGCTCGGGGACCCCGACGCGGTACGCGCCGAACTGCGCCGGCAGGCCCGCTTCGGCACCGAGGACGGCCCCTCGCGGACCGCCCTCCACACCATGCGGTCCCACGTGGAGGACTACGTGCGCCGCAGCGCGGGACGGCTGCACCCGCAGATCATCGGCCAGTACCGGAAAACGGTCGCCGACGCCTTCGCCGCACGGGTCCAGAAAATGAACCGGGCCGAGAGGCTCGCCCTCCTCGCCCACCACGGCGTCCGGCGCGTCCCCGTCCCCGAGGCCCTCGACCCCGCCGAACTGCGGAAGCGGTACGTCGACGCCCGTATGACGTCGCTCCCCGCCGATCCGAGCATCTCCCCGCAGGACGCCCGGGCCGCCCTGGAGGCGGAGGCCGAGGACCTGAGCCCGAGCCAGATGTTCGAGCACCTCGATCAGCACGGCCTGCTGCCGACCCCCGACGAGCTCGGCGACCGTGCACTGGCCCGCCTGCTCGGTACCGCCTACACGCAGAGCACCGCGCCGCTGGACGACACGGAACTGTCCAGGCTCCTGGACGCCGTCGTCAACTGGGAGCAGCGCTGGGGGACGCCGGAGGGGGAGGCCTTCCTGCCCCTCGCCGCGCACGCGTTCGACCTGAGGGTCGACGTGGTGCGGTCCTTCCGGTCGGGCGCCCGACGGGTCAGCGAGGCCGGGCCCGACAACGCCACGCGGCAGACGGAGGTCTACTACAACGGCGTCAACCACTACGACGGCAGCGACGCCGCGGCCCGCGACCGGTTCGGTGACTCCGTCCTCCCGAAGCGGGTCAAGGACGAGGAACGCGACCAGGACGGTGACGTACGGCTCAACCCCCTGTGGGTGCCGTTGGACGAGGTCGACCCGGACCTGCTGATCACCGGCAACCGCGACGCCGTATGGCTGTACACGGTCACCGATGACGGGCGGGTGATCCTGGGCACGGAGGACCTGAGTGGGATCATCACGCCGGAGCAGTTCGACGCGCTGCTGGCGGGGATGCGGGAGAAGGACCCCGACCTGACGGCGGAGGCGCTGCGCAAGACACTGGACGGCCTGGGGCACACCGGCATCGCCGCCGGTTTCGTCGACGACGGCGGGGTGACGGCCGGCCGGACGCTGCCGGGACGCAGCCGGGTGTCCGGCGAGTTCCGCTGGAGCGAGAAGCTGCGTTCCTGGGTGGTGAACGACAAGTCGGGCCGCTACATGAGCGAGTCGGTCCGCCCGGGGCTGGACGCGGCGGAGGCCGCCGGCTGGCTGACCAACGTGGCGGCCCTGTTCAGCGCCCGGCTGGGCGTCGTCGTCCGGACCGACCAGGTGAAGACCGCCGCGACCGTCCCCCCGCCTCCACCGGCGCCCGCGCCCCCGCCTCCGCCGTCGGCGCCCACCGCCACTCCGGCCTCCTCGACCACGTCGGCCTCCTCGACCACGTCGGCCCCCTCGGCCACGTCGGCCACCCCGTCCGGTGACGACACCGCCAAGCTGGACGTCGCGCGCCGGTTCGGCGCCGTGCTGCACGGCCTCGGCCACCCGGTGGTGCTGTCCGGAGCCGCCCGCGGCCGGGTGCAGTTCGGCGGGCCCCGGCCGCTGGGCGCCGTGGAGTTCCAGCTGTCCGCGGCCGCCCTGCCCGCCGTCGACGGGATTCGCGAGGCGCTGGAGCGGGAGCTGCCCGGAGCGTCGGTGCGGGTCCTGCCCGGCACGGACGGCGGCCGGGTCCTCGGCCTGTCGGTGAACGGAGTCGACCTCACGGTCACGGCGGTGGACCGGCCCGCCTCCGGCACGGTCACGGCCGACGGCTTCACCGTGCCGGCCCCCGCGGAGTCCCTGGCCGACGCCGCCCTCGCCCTGGCCACCGGGACCGATCCGGAGCTGCGCGGACGCGACCTGCTCGACCTGCTGTGGGCACTGCACCGCACCCCCGCCGACGGCCCCCGCACGGTCACGCCGGTCCTCACGCGCGAGGACGCCTACCGTTCCGCGCGGCCCGCCGGCGCCGCCCCCTCCCTCGCCGTACGGCTCAGCGAACTGCTCGACTCCACCGCCCGGAACCCCGACGCCCTCACCCGCCACGAGGAGACCTGGCGCGCCCTCGGCGTCACCGACGCCGACCTGCCCGCGCTGCGCGCCGAACTGACCGCGCTCGCCGACGGGCTGCGGTCCCGTCCGGAGGTGACCGCGGACCCGGTCCGGGCGCTCGCCGCACGGCTGCCCGGCCTGTCCACCGCCGACCGCGCGGCGGCGCTGGCGTCGCTGCCGCCCGCGGACCGCGAACGGCTGGCCGCTGATCCCGCGCTGGTGGACGCCCTGCGCGCCGGACTCGACCCGGCCGAGTTCGCCACGGTCGCGGCGCACCTCATGACGCAGGTGCCCGACGGGGTCGAGCAGCCCGTCTCCGCCGGTGACCGGGCCCGCGCCCAGATCGCCCGGATGCTGCAGGATCCCGACGTCGCGGCGCGGCTGCTCAAGCGCGGCTCACGGGTCCTGGTGGTGCCCAAGGGCGAGGCCCTGACCTCGCTGGACGCCTTCCGCTTCCTGCGGGACGCCGTCACCGGCGACGGCCGCCCCTGGAACGACGTCCGAGGCGTCGGCACGCGCACCGCGGCCGTCACCGAGGAGAACCTGCTCGGCGAACGCACCACCGTCGGCACCGGCAAGTCCGCCTATCCCGACGGCTACTCGACCACCCTGCACGAATTCGCCCACACCATCCACCAACACGGCCTGGACCCCGTCGCCCGGCAGCGCATCACCAACACCTTCCGCACCACCACCCGGGCCGGCGAGGCGGGCAACTGGCCCGACGGCCCCCTCCACAGTCGCGACGCCGACGGCCGCCGCAGCGCCCCCAACTACAGCAGCCACAACGAGCTCGAGTTCTTCGCCCAGCTCACCAACGTCTACCTCATGGCCAACGGCGGCGACGACCCCTACACCGGGCTGCCCCGCAACAACGCCGGCCCGGAGTGGGTGCGCACCCACCAGCCCGCCCTGTACCCCCTGCTGCGCCGGCTGTACGGCGAGGGCCCCAAGCCCCGCCCCCGTCATCCGCGCAGTGTCGAACCCGCCCGCCCGCGCGGAGTACGTGCCGCGGAGGTCAACCCCGTCGACGCCACCGACGTCGAGAACGAGGCGCTGGCCCGCGCCCGCGCCCTGTGGGACGTCGCCGAGGGCGGCCCGGGCGACGGCGGCGACTCCTCCGTGGCCGTGCGCGCCCTGTGGGACGGCACCACCGGTACGCACACGCCCCAGCCGCACACCCCGGCGCCGTTGCCGTCGCCGTCCCCCGACCCGGCGCCGCGGGCGCGGTCCGCCGCCGCACCGCCACCCACCGACGGCGCGGTCCAGCAGCGCCTTCAGGAACTGCGGGCGCTGGTCGACGCCACCTTCGGCTCCCAGCCGCTCTCGCAGGAACTGCGCGACGGGCTGTTCCACTCGCTGCGCGTGATCGAGGCGGCGCGCACCCGGCACCCGCGCTTCGGCCGCGGCCCGCTGGACCTGGCCGGCATCACCCGGACGCTGCTGCACCTGCCGTCCGACGCGCCGGTGGACGCGGCCCTGCACTACGACGCCCTCACCCTCGCGAGCAGCGCCCACCGCCGGGGCCGCGGCGGCAGCCTGGACGCCATCGCCGCCTACGGGCTGACCCGGCGGCACGGCTACCCGCAGCAGACCCTGCTCAGCGGCGACGACAACACGCCGTACGGCAGGAACTGGACCG
Source organism: Streptomyces sp. NPDC014676 (assembly GCF_043084105.1). NCBI lineage: Bacteria > Bacillati > Actinomycetota > Actinomycetes > Kitasatosporales > Streptomycetaceae > Streptomyces > Streptomyces sp. NPDC014676. Next base: position 74,531 of record NZ_JBIBZI010000011.1, read on the forward strand.
GACGTTCCGGTATCCGCCTGAACATGGACGTCGTCGCCGACCCCCGCGGCATCCACCCCGTGCCCTGGGGGCCGGACGCCCACACGGTGCTGGCCCAGCGGAACGACGAGGGAGTGCTGCTGGCGGACGGAACACCGGTGTCGGACGAGGAGTTCGCCGAACTGGTGCTGCACGACCCGGTACGCCGGCCGGGCGCGCCCGTGGTGATCCTGCTCGCCGACGAGGACGGCCGCAACGAGACCCTCGCCCGGGTCATCGCCGACCGCACCGGCACCCGCGCCTGGTTCAGCTACGGCGACCTGCGGCTGGAAACGGCCCCGGACGGCCGCCGGGTGCCGGTCCTGGCCGCGCCCGCCTCCGGTGAGCCGGCCGGGGCCTGGATCCCCGCCGACCCCGGACTGGTCCCGGACGACCCGGCGGCCACCGTCAGGGCCGTGAACGGCACCCTCTTCCCCGACACCGACATCCACTCGTATCCGCTGGTCACGGTCGACGGACAGACCCTGACCGGGCGGGTGTTCCTCGACGCGCACGACATGGCGATGCGCGACGAGGCCATGCGGGTGGTGTCCGCCATCCAGCACCACACCCTCGTCATGGAAGGGCTGCCCGGTGTCTACGCCGGGAAGCAGAGCGGCCTGCTGCCCCTGCCCCGGAGTCTGGCCGACGCGTACATCGCCGTCGGCCACGGCGACAGCGGACGCACCACCCTGGCCCGCCGCAGCACCCACGCCAACCAGGCCGTGCACCCGAAGCAGTTGGGCCGGGTACTGGCGCGGCGCAAGAGCCTCCAGGCGCTGGCTCCCGACCAGCCGGTGTGGCTGCTGATCTGCGAACTGTCCATGACGCGCCCCGACCAGGACCTGCTCACCCACCCCTCCTCCGCCCAGTACGTCGCCAACGAGGTCCGCCGCACCGTCTTCACCGTCGACCGGCAGATCACACCGAGCGAGGCCGACGGCGGCCTGCCGCCGCACCTGATCGTGTACGACGACCCCGACAACCCCGCCGGTCACATAGGGGAGTTCCCACCCGAGCCCAGGACCGCCGCCCTGGACGCCCTGGCGGATCTGGGCTCACTGCCCGACGGCCTGCCGGGCCGCACCGACCGCGCCCTGCACTGGGTACGGGCCCTGCGGCTGACCCACGGCGTGCACATCGACTCCGACCCGGCCCGCGAAGCGGAGTTCCACGAGCTGATCGAGGGCTTCGGCGCCCTCGAGAGGCTGCGGTTCCAGGCGGCCGGCAACACCGACCCCGGCCTGCTCACCTGGGGCGGGCTCCGGCACGTCGTCGGCCGGTACGCCACCCGGCAGGGCTGGGACCGGACACTGACCGCCGGCTCCCTGGCACACCTGCTGCACGCCGCACACACCGGCCGGCTGCGGCCCTCCGACGCCGCGGACCCCACCGCCCCCGCCGCGCCGCCGGCCTCCACCGTCACCCCGGCCCCGACGCACACGGTGCCGCTGTCGGGCCCCGACTCCGACAGCGACCTCGCCTCCGATGTCGGCCTCGACAGCGACCTCGACGACGGCTCCGTCTCCGATGTCGACCTCGACAACGCCCCCGACGACGACCCCGTCCTCGATGTCGACCTCGACAACGACGAGGCCGGGAGCACGGCGGTACCGGACGGCGCCGGACCCGTCGTGTCCGCCCCGGCGCCGCCTTCCTCCCGGTCCCGGGTCGCCTTCGAGCACCGCCACCGGGACATCACCGATCCGGACCAGCGCCGCCGGCTCGCCGACCTGGCCGAGCAGATCGTGGTGTCCGGCCTGCGGGACCTCAGGGCGGGACTCCGGCTCCCCACGATCACGGTCACCGGCTACAGCAACGGCCCACGCTTCGCCCTGTCCGGTGACGCCGTCGAGCACGCCGAGACGGTCGGCCGGCAACGGGCGGACGCCGTGCGCGCCTTCCTCCTCGACGAGATCCGGCGTCAGCTGGAGCTCAACGAACAGGCCGTGCGCGACGTCGCGGAGGTACGCGGCGGCACGGTCCGGGCCGAGGACTTCACGGTCGTCGCGGAGAGCGGCGGCCGGGACATCAGCGCCGTCGGCCCGATCGACGGCGCCACCGGGCGGGCGGCACGGCGACAGGCGGTCGTCACGGTCGACCGTTCCCCCCTGTCGGAGGCCGTCGCCCGGCTGGCGGAACTGAGCCCGGAGGACTTCGGCAGGCCGGACCACTTCACCGGCCCGGACCGGCTCGCCGGGAAGCTCCTGCACCTCGACGACAACCCCGGGGACGACCCCGACTCGGACAGCGACTCGGACAGCGACTCGGACAGTGACACGGACGGCGAGTCCACGGACTCCCCTCCCGCCCCGGTGCGCTTCGACGTCGACGACCTGTCGAACCGCGTACGCCGGCTGTACGAGCTGACGGCCGAGGCGATGGCCGCCGGCCGGGCGACCAGCACGGTGTCGCTGACCGCGTACCACCTCGGCAAGCAGGGCCTGCTGTCCGACGCCACCCGCCTGACCGCACCGGACGGCACCCCGCTGGGCCGGAACTGGACGGGCCGGCCCGCCCGGGACGTGGACGTCTCCTCGTACGACGTGGTGGGCGGCGACCGGAACTCCCAGCCGGCACCGTGGGCACGCCGGCCCGGTGCTCCCCTCCCGTACGTGATCGGGACGGAGGACGGCGACCACACCAAGGTCCGGCTGGTCCTGCCGGACGGCAGCAAGCGGTGGCGGCTGTCGCCGGAGGAGTTCGCCGAACTGCTGGCGCAGGACACGGAACTGACGGACCGTGAGAAAGCCGCCGAGGTGGTGCTCGTCTCGCAGAACGCGGGCGCCATGGGACTGGACCTGCCGCGCAGGGCCGCGGCCCGGACGGACCGGACGCTGTGGTCGCACAGCGGTGAGGTCGCCCTGAAGCCGCGCCCCGACACCGGCCGGCACCGCATCGAGGTGACCGACGACCGGTTCTTCGGCGACGAGTCGCTGGGCGAGTCGGCGGATGAGCCGATGGGTGAGCCGGTGGGCGAGTGGATCGCCAGCGACCCCGACGACCTGGGTCCGGACGAGGGACGGCCGGAACCCGGGGAAGGCGTCCTGCGCACGATCGACGGGAGGACCCTGCGGGACGCGGACGTCAAGTCGGTCACCCTCACCGACGAGGGCCGGCCCGTCGGCCGCGCGGTGGTCAACGGCGCCGACCTGATCCGGCGCGAGCCGTGGCTCCAGGACCTGGTCCGGTCGACGGAGTGGTACGTCTACGACCCGGTCACCGGCGAGCCGATCGGGAATCCCCGGCCGGTGCCGTGGAAGGGCCGCAAGCCCTACTTCTTCATCGTCCACGGCCTGCCGGGGCAGACCCTCATGGTCGAGAACATGTTCCAGAACAACGTTCCGGTCCGGGGCACGGAAACCGGCGGCTACCTCCGGCGGCGCCCCAGCGTGAGCCGGCTGGACCGGGACACCCCCATCGTGTTCCTGTCCTGCTGGGGGAGCGGACCGGAGGGACACACCGCCGCAGCCCTGAAGCGGAGCCGCCCGTTCGTCCCCGACCCGCTCGCCGTCTCGTCGGCGGCCCAGGACGTCTCCAACTCGACACGGCGCGACGTCTACGCCCCGGACAGGGAGCACCTGAGCCGTTACGCGAAGGGGAAGCTGTACGACCACGGCATCGGCACCACCCCGGCGAACGACCCGGTGGACATGGTGAAGCTGCGCCCCGAACCGACCCCGGACGAACTCGACGCCCTGGCCGCGCAGGCCGGCCTGGAGACCTCCCAGGACCTCACCCCGGCCATGGCCCGGGACACGGCGCTGCGACTGGTCCGCGCCCTGCGCGCCACGTTCGGCGTCGACGTGGAGGAGGACGGGGACGACCCGGCCGGCACGTACCGTCACCTGCTGCGCGGCATCGGCGCCCTGGAGGTCATGCGCCGCGGGGACGGGAACCTGCGGGAGTACGGGGAGCTGACGCTCGACCTGTTCGACCGGGTCACCCGCGCGCACCACGGCCTGACGACCGCCCCCGGCACCCGGCCCGCGCCGCCGGACCCCGACGCCGTACGGACGATGCTCGACGCCGCGTCGGCGCGTCTGTCCGCCGACCCCAGGTCCACGCTGCCCGACTTCGTCTCCCTGCCCTCCGTGGACCGGGCCCGCGAACTGATCGGCCGGCACGATCCGGACGGGTGGACCCGCCAGGTGCTGGGACTGCGCCCGTCGGCGCACGTCACCGCGACCGACCGGCAGAACGCGCTGTGGGCCACGGTCCAGGCCGTGGAGAGCGTGGAGAACCACCCCGACCCCGACGCCCTCACGACGAAGGCGCTCCACCTGCCCCCCGGCGAGGACCCGCGGGACGAGGCCCTGCGGACGGACCTCCTGCGGACGGCGGCCACGGCGGCGGCCCTCGGCCGCGACGCCTACGACCCCACCGCGCTCGCCGCGTACGACCTCGAACGCCACGGCGCGCTGGACGAGCGCACCCTCATCACCTCCGTGAACGGGACGAAGGCCGGCCGCAGCTGGACGGGGAGGCCCGCCCCGAGCCGCATGTGGGCGGACCGCTACGTGATCTCCCCCGACGGCGGCCTGGGCAACAGCCGCGGGGCCCTGGCGCCCTGGCACCGCAAGGGCGCCGGGAAGAGCGACCACCCCGGCGCATACGTACTGGACATGACCGGCACCACCCCGGGACGGGTCGACATGCCCTGGCCGGACGGCACCACCCGCCCGGTGCCCTACGAGGAGATCGCCGAACTGCTCTCCCACGACCCCGTCCTGGCGCAACTGGACCGGGACGTCACGGTCGTCCCCACCGGGACGGGAGCGGGCGACACCGGCCTGGCCGAGGCGATCGCCGCCCGGACGGGGGCCGCCCGGACGGTGTGGCTGCCGACGCGGCCCCTCCGGATCCTCGACCGGCGGCCGGCGGTGAACGAGAGCCTCCTCGTGCTGACCTCACCCCAGGACGACCCGGGAACCCACTGGTCGCAGACCCGCCCGCCCGCGCCCGCGGTCCAGCCTTCCGCACCCGCACCCACGCCCGACGTCATCACGGACGGCGACGACACCTCGCTCCAGGCACCGCCGTCCGAGGACGTCCGGCGCCGGTGGATCGCCGGCCAGGTGAACGCGGACGACCTGCCGGGCGGCTCGCCGGGGTTCACCGGCGCCGAACTCGTCACCCTGGCCGAACTGAGGGACGCGGGCATCGAGATCACCCCCGGAATGGACGTCGAGGCGCAACTCGGCGGAGGCGTCCGGGGCAGCGGGCTGGCACCGCTCGACCAGGTGCGGCTGCTGCTGGCCCGCCCCGGCCCGTGGCCGGACGCCCTCGACGCCGTCACGGCCGCGGTGTCGCGCCGGATCTGGCGCTCGGCGTTCACGGCCTTCGAGACCGCGACCCCGGCCCCGGACGCCGTCCGGGCGTGGGACACCGCCCTCGGGCTGCTCCTGCCGGGCGACGCGGACTCCGTGCTCGCGGACTGGCGGTACGCGGCGGAGGCGTACCGCGACGCGGTGCGCCGGCTCGCCGACCTGCTGGCGGCGGAAGGAACGGACCCCCGGACGGTCGAGCGCCTCGCCGCCCGGTTCCGGGAGATCCTCGGACTGCCGCCCCTCGGGACAGTGAACACAGGTGAAAGCGAACAAGGGTGAACGAGATGAGTGAGCGGAGCGGGACGGCGATGCCCACGCCCCCCGACGACATCGTGGAGGCCGCACGGCTCGCGCCGGACCACTGGATCAGCATGATCGACCCCGGCTGGGACGGCGAGGGCGTGCCGCCCGACCGGGTCGTGGTCGGCCGCTGGCGCACGGGGGCGACCGGCGAGATCGAGGAGTGGGAGGACAACGAGGCGTACCGCCCCTCCCCGGAAGCGCTCGGCTGGCCCGAGCCCACCGACGACGTCGACAAGGCCCTCCAGCTCGCCGTCACCGGTTACGGACCGCCCGAGGACGCCCTGCGCGCCCTGGCCACCGCCGAGGTGGCGGTGCTGACCCTGCCGGACGGCACACCGGTGACCGCCTCCGTCGAGGACGGCAGACTCGTCGTCCCGGTCTTCACCGCCTCACCCCACCTCCACGCGGCAGGGGGCTTCGCCTTCGAACGCGTCACCGTCCCGGCCCTCCTGGACCGCCTCCCACCCGGCCACGCGCTCTACGTCAACCCGACCGGTCCGGCGGGCACGGTGCTGGAACCCGATCAGCTCGCGGAGACGATCACGGACGGAACACGACCGGACGACACACCCGGCCCCCCTGACGCCATCGGGTGACGGTCCCCCTGTCCGGTGCGACGTACATCACGCCGTGCCCGCGCGCAGGTGGAGCCCGCCGAGGGCATGAACCTCACCGACACCGCTCGGTCCCGGCGCCGGGGCCTCGACGAACAGGGGCCGGGGCCTGTTCCCTCAGCACTCGATGATGTTCACCGCGAGCCCGCCCCGCGCCGTCTCCTTGTACTTGACCGACATGTCCGCGCCGGTGTCCTTCATCGTCTTGATGACCTTGTCCAGGGACACCTTGTGCGAGCCGTCGCCGCGCATCGCCATCCGGGCCGCCGTGACCGCCTTCACCGCGGCCATGCCGTTGCGCTCGATGCACGGGATCTGCACCAGGCCGCCGACGGGGTCGCAGGTCAGGCCCAGATTGTGCTCCATGCCGATCTCCGCGGCGTTCTCCACCTGCTCGGGGGAGCCGCCCAGCACCTCCGCCAGCGCGCCCGCCGCCATCGAGCAGGCGGAGCCGACCTCACCCTGGCAGCCGACCTCGGCGCCGGAGATCGAGGCGTTCTCCTTGAAGAGCATGCCGATCGCGCCGGCGGCGAGCAGGAACCGGACCACGCCCTCCTCGTCGGCGCCGGGGACGAAGTTCATGTAGTAGTGCAGGACGGCCGGGATGATCCCCGCCGCGCCGTTCGTCGGCGCCGTGACGACCCGGCCGCCGGCCGCGTTCTCCTCGTTCACGGCCATGGCGTACAGGGTGATCCACTCCATGGCGAGGGCCTGCGGGTCGCCCTCGGAGCGCAGCTTGCGCGCGGTGTTCGCGGCCCGGCGGCGCACCTTCAGGCCGCCCGGCAGGATGCCCTCGCGGGACATGCCGCGGTCGACGCACGCCCGCATCACCCGCCAGATCTCCAGCAGGCCCGCGCGGATCTCCTCCTCGCTCCGCCAGGCGCGCTCGTTCTCCAGCATCAGGGCGGAGATGGACAGGCCCGTCTCCTTCGTCAGGCGCAGCAGCTCGTCGCCCGTGCGGAAGGGGTACTTCAGGACCGTGTCGTCCAGCACGATGCGGTCCGCGCCGACCGCGTCCTCGTCCACGACGAAACCGCCGCCGACCGAGTAGTACGTCTTGGTCAGCAGCTCCGTACCGGAGGCGTCGTACGCCCACAGGGTCATGCCGTTGGCGTGGTACGGGAGCGCCTTGCGGCGGTGCAGCACCATGTCGTCGTCGAAGGAGAACGCGATCTCGTGCTCGCCGAGCAGCCGGATCCGGCCACCGTCCTTGATCTTCTCCACCCGCTCGTCGGCCGACTCCACGTCCACCGTGCGCGGCGAGTCGCCCTCCAGGCCCAGCAGCACCGCCTTGGGCGTGCCGTGGCCGTGGCCCGTGGCGCCCAGGGAGCCGTACAGCTCCGCCCGGACCGAGGCGACCGAGTCCAGCAGGTCCTCGTTGCGCAGCCGCCGGGCGAACATCCGGGCGGCCCGCATCGGGCCGACCGTGTGCGAACTGGACGGGCCGATGCCGATCGAGAAGAGATCGAAGACCGAGATGGCCACGGGAGGACTCCTAAGGGTTCGGCGGACGACGCTGTCCACCGGGGAAGGGTGGTTCGGGGAATCTGCGGATCGGAAGAGAGGGATCGTTCATGCGGCGGTGCATGGTGCGGGGCACCGCGCCCACCGACCCAGTGTGCGCGATGCCCCTGATGTCCGTACGTATGAAAGCGTACGAAATTACTGCAGACCGGGGTACAGCGGGTGCTTCGCGGCGAGTGCCGTCACCCGGGCCCGGAGCCCCTCCACGTCGAAGGACGGCTTCAGCGCCTCGGCGATCACGTCCGCGACCTCGGCGAAGTCCTCGGCGGTGAAGCCGCGGGTGGCCAGGGCGGGCGTGCCGATGCGCAGGCCCGAGGTGACCATCGGCGGGCGCGGGTCGTTCGGGATCGCGTTGCGGTTGACCGTGATGCCGACCTCGTGGAGGCGGTCCTCGGCCTGCTGACCGTCCAGCTCGGAGTTCCGCAGGTCGACCAGGACCAGGTGCACGTCCGTGCCGCCGGACAGCACGTCCACGCCCACGGCCCTGACGTCGTCCTTGACCAGGCGCTCGGCCAGGATGCGGGCGCCCTCCAGGGTACGGCGCTGGCGCTCCTTGAAGTCCTCGGTGGCGCACACCTTGAAGGCGACCGCCTTGGCGGCGATCACGTGCTCCAGCGGGCCGCCCTGCTGACCGGGGAAGACCGCGGAGTTGATCTTCTTGGCCAGCTCGGCCGTGGAGAGGATCACACCGCCGCGCGGGCCGCCGAGGGTCTTGTGGGTGGTGGTCGTCACGACGTGGGCGTGCGGGACCGGGTTCGGGTGCAGGCCCGCGGCGACCAGGCCGGCGAAGTGCGCCATGTCGACCATGAGGTACGCGCCGACCTCGTCCGCGATCCGGCGGAACGCGGCGAAGTCGAGCTGACGCGGGTACGCCGACCAGCCGGCGACGATCAGCTTCGGCTTCTTCTCCTTGGCGAGGCGCTCGACCTCGGCCATGTCGACCTGGCCGTCGTCGCCGACGTGGTAGGCGACCACGTCGTAGAGCTTGCCGGAGAAGTTGATCTTCATGCCGTGGGTCAGGTGCCCGCCGTGCGCGAGGTTCAGGCCCATGATCGTGTCGCCGGGCTTGAGCAGCGCGAACATCGCGGCGGCGTTGGCCTGCGCGCCCGAGTGCGGCTGCACGTTGGCGTGCTCGGCGCCGAAGAGCTCCTTGACCCGGTCGATGGCGATCTGCTCGATCACGTCGACGTGCTCGCAGCCGCCGTAGTAGCGGCGGCCGGGGTAGCCCTCGGCGTACTTGTTGGTGAGGACCGAGCCCTGGGCCTCCATGACCGCGACCGGGGCGAAGTTCTCCGAGGCGATCATCTCGAGGGTGGACTGCTGGCGGTGCAGCTCGGCGTCGACGGCGGCGGCCACCGCCGGGTCGAGCTCGTGCAGGGGCGTGTTCAGAACGGACATGCGGCTACAGACTCCTCAGCCGGCGATTTCGGCGTCGTACTCGGCGGCGGTCAGCAGGTCGGCCGGCTCGTCGGTGACGCGCACCTTGAACAGCCAGCCACCCTCGAAGGGGGCGGAGTTCACCAGCGACGGGTCGTTCACCACGTCCTCGTTGACCTCGGTGATCTCACCGGTGACCGGGGAGTACAGGTCGCTGACCGACTTGGTCGACTCCAGCTCGCCGCAGGTCTCGCCCGCGGTCACGGTGTCACCGACCTCGGGGAGCTGGACGAAGACCACGTCGCCGAGCGCGTTGGCCGCGTGCTCCGTGATACCGACCGTCGACACGCCGTCCTCGGCGGCCGACAGCCACTCGTGCTCCTTGCTGTAACGCAGCTGCGTGGGGTTGCTCATGTCCTGAATTCTCCTGTACGCGGGGGACTGCTGATGAGGGAGGGAACTGCGGTGCGGCGCCGGTGAGCAGGCACGACGTGCTCACCTCACGCGCGGAAAGCCGTCTACGACGGTGTCACTTCCGCCGCTTGTAGAACGGCAGCGCCACGACCTCGTACGGCTCGTGGCTGCCGCGGATGTCCACGCCGACACCCTCGGCGCCGGGCGCCGCGTGGGCGGCGTCGACGTACGCCATCGCGATCGGCCTGCCCAGCGTGGGGGAGGGGGCGCCGGAGGTGACCTCGCCGATCACCTCGCCGCCGGCCACGACCGCGTACCCGGCGCGCGGGACCCGGCGGCCCTCGGCGACCAGGCCGACCAGGACGCGGGGCGGCTCGGAGGCGGCGCGCTCGGCGGCCTCGGCGAGCGCCGCACGGCCCACGAAGTCGCCCTCCTTCTCGAACTTCACCACCCGGCCCAGACCGGCGTCGAAGGGTGTGAGGGAGGTGCTCAGCTCATTGCCGTACAGCGGCATGCCGGCCTCCAGACGGAGCGTGTCCCGGCAGGACAGCCCGCAGGGGACCAGTCCGGCGCCCTCGCCGGCCTTGGTGAGCGCCTGCCACAGCTCGACCGCGTGCTCGGGCTTCACGAACAGCTCGAAGCCGTCCTCGCCGGTGTAGCCGGTACGGGCGATGAGCGCGGGCACACCGGCGACCGTGCCGGGCAGACCGGCGTAGTACTTCAGGCCGTCCAGGTCGGCGTCGGTGAGCGAGGCGAGGATGCCGGGGGACTCGGGGCCCTGCACGGCCAGCAGCGCGTAGGCGTCGCGGTCGTCGCGGACCTCGGCGTCGAAGCCGGCCGAGCGCTCGACGAGCGCGTCGAGCACGGTCTGCGCGTTGGAGGCGTTGGCGACCACCATGTACTCGGTGTCGTCCAGCCGGTAGACGATCAGGTCGTCCAGGATGCCGCCGTCCTCGCGGCAGATCATGGTGTAGCGGGCGCGGCCCGGCTTCACGCCGCCGATGTTGCCGACCAGCGCGAAGTCCAGCAGCCCGGCGGCCCCCGGTCCGGTGACGGTGATCTCGCCCATGTGCGAGAGGTCGAAGAGGCCGGCCCTGGTGCGGACGGCGTTGTGCTCGTCGCGCTCGGAGCCGTAGCGCAGGGGCATGTCCCAGCCGGCGAAGTCGGTCATCGTCGCGCCGAGCGAACGGTGCAGGGCGTCGAGCGCGGTCCGGCGGGGTTCGGTACTGCTCATCGGTCGGTCTCCCAAGGCGATGGGGTCCCCCCGCGCGAGTTCGTTCGAGCGTGGGGGAGGGCGAGGACGTTCCTCCCCATCTGTCATCGGAACCTGAGAGGTTCGCCATGACGTCCCCGCGGGGACGGTCCTGGCTTGCACCTTGGGTGGAGCCACCGGAGCACTGCTGGATGCCCTTCGGCGGCCCGCTTTTCAGATGTGCCTCGCCCGCGCGGTAACGGGGCCTGAGAGATTCAAGGGAGGGACTTGCTCCTTCGGCGCCCCGGCGGCAAACGGTGCCGGGGACTCTCCCGCGCGGATTCAAACGGCCGGTATGCAGTTGGCGCGCACATCATTGCACGCATCGCGGGGGCGCGGCAGGGGGACCCTTCCCAGGGGGTGCACCGGGTGTGCGGGCGCCGTCATCAGGATGCTGTGACACGCCTGTTTCGAGAAACGGACGGAAACGACAGACATCCGGCATTACCTTCTCTTTACACTCGGCGGGGATCGGTACTCGTACCCGGCCCCAGGGGAGGACGATCACGGTGAACAGGACCACGGCGTGCGCCACCACCACGGGCGTCACGCTGCCCCAGCAGCCGGCCGCCCAGGCCCGTCGGGCCCGCGGCGCGCTGGCGGCGCCCGTCGTCCGCGATCTGCGCGCGCGGGCCGGCCGCAGCCCGCGCGCCCTGATCTTCGGGCCCCGGGACGTCGTCGTGGTCACCGGGCTGCCCGGCAGCGGCAAGTCCACACTGATGCGGCGCACGGTGCGCGGCACCCGTGTCGACTCCCAGGACACCCGGGACCGCTGGGACAGCCGCATGCCGCGCTTCCTGCCGTACGCGGTCTACCGCCCGCTGGTCCGCCTCGCCCACTACGCCGGACTGCGCCGCGTGCTGCGGACCGGAGGACCGGTCGTCGTGCACGACTGCGGTACGCAGGCCTGGGTGCGCCGCTGGCTGGCCCGCGAGGCCCGCCGCCGGGGCGCGAGCCTGCATCTGCTGCTGCTCGACGTCACCCCGCAGCAGGCCCTGGCCGGCCAGCGCGAACGCGGGCGCGGTGTCTCCCGGTACGCGTTCCTGCGGCACCGCGCGGCGAGCGAGCGGCTGCTGCGCTCGGTGGAGCGGGGCGTGCTGACGGCGGGCACGGGTTCGGCGGTCCTGATCGACCGGGACGCGGCGGACGCGCTGCGCCGGGTCGGCTTCACGGGCTGACCGGTAGCCTTTCCAGCCACAGCAGTGGTTCCAGGCAGCAGGCGGTAGGCAGATGGACTTCCCGGCGGACTTCCCGGCACAGACGCACCCCCATCCGCACGGAGGATGGCCCGGCAACGAACTGGAGGAGGTGCTCTCCGCCTCCCTCGGCGTCCCCTCGGCGGGCGGCAGGATCGTCGAGGTGCTGGGCCGCAGCTTCGTCTGGGTCCCGCTGCCGAACGGCGGCGGCCCGGACAGCGGCCCGCTGGACCTGCCCACCCTGGAGATCGACGGCCAGGCCCACGTCCCCGTCTTCAGTTCCGAGGAGCAGTTCCGTCAGGTCGTCGGCTCCCACATGCCGTACACGATCGCGCCCGCCGTGGAGTTCGCCCGCGGCCTGCCGCCGCAGGCCGGGATCGCGGTGAACCCCGGCGGCGTGGTCGGCATCCCGCTGCCGCCGCCGGCGGTGGCCGAACTCTGTCGGGCCGGACGCACCCCACTGGACGGCGCGGCGGCCGGCGGCCGGGTCCGGCTGTTCGAACCCGACTGGCAGGACGACCCGCTGGACTTCCTCGCCGCCGCCTCGGCGGAGTTCGACGCCCTCGGCCTGGTGACCACCGCCCGCCGCTGCCTCGCCGCGATCGAGACGGCCGACCCGGTCCTCTTCGTCGGCGTGGAACTCTCCCGGTGGGAGGGCGACGCGCGCACCCTCCCCCTGAACGCCCTGGGCCGGGCCCTCGGCCGCACCCCCGCCCCCTGGCCGGTCAACCTCATCGTCCTGGACATCGCCCAGGACCCGGTCGGCGACTGGCTCCGCACCAAGGTCCGCCCCTTCTACCAGCGCCGGCGGTAACACCCCCAGGGGCGCGGGGCCGTACCGACGTGCGGCTCCGCCGCGCGGGCGCGACAAGCCGCGACGAACCCGCACCCGCCCACGGCGCCACAGCCCCGAACTCTCCCGCGAGCTCACCGCCATGCAGCCAGGCAGCCCGCCGCACGGCATCGGCTTAAGCTAGGTCCATCCGCTGGCGAGGTACGGAGGGGCGATACAAGTGAGCGCTGGCACCGCGGCGACCGGACAGGTCGAGCACATGCTGCGCCAGGTGACGCCCGGGCGTTACGACGCGTACGAGGCACTGCTGCGCGCCCTCGCGACCCCCGCCTCCGGCCAGGTCTGGATGCTGCTCTGGCACGGCCAGGCCGGCTCCCCGGACGCCCAGTACGGAAACATGGAGGTCGACGGCTTCGGCTACGCGCCCTGCGTCACCTCCGCCCAGGAGCTGTCCGCCAGCGGCTGGAACCGGTCGTACGAGGTGGTCGACGGCCTCGAAGTGGCCCGCGCGCTCTACCCCGACCGCTACGGCCTCTGGCTCAATCCGCACGCCCCCGGCGGCGGCGTCGGCATCCCCTGGCTGGACCTGCGCCGGATCGCCGACGGCCTGGACCGCCAGCCCGCCGGACCGCTGCGGCTGTCCGAACCGGCCATCGCGATCCCGCAGTTCTACGCCCTCCTCGCGCAGAACGCCCACCGCACCCCGGCCGTCCGTGCCCTGCGCCGCGCCTGGGTGCAGCCCGCGCTGGGCGCCCCGTACCTCGCCATCGGCCTGGACGTGTACGACACCTCCCCGCCCGCCGTGGACGCCGTACGCGCGATGATGCGGCAGTCCCTCGGCGCGGTCCCGGACGGACTGCCCGTGTCGACCGTCGCGATGTCCGACGAGCACGACCCGGTCGCGATGTGGCTGCGCGTCAACTCCCGGCCGTTCTACGACCGCGAGGCCCACGCGGCCCCCGCCCAGGCGCCCGCCGCCGGGTACGGCTACCCTCCGGCCCGCGGGGTCCGCTGACGGGGTGACGGGCTTCCGCCGGCCGTGTCGGCGGCATCCGTGATCTTCACGCGGTGGGCACATTTCTTCGCGCGTAGACGACGGCGAATCGTCACGAAGATCATCGATTGCGCCATTGTGTCCCAACTGTCGGTCGTCCGAAGGGTGTTACCCACTGTTCGGATAACGGAATCCCATGCAGTGCATCACGGTTGTGCATACTTTCCCGGTCAGGCCTGGCGGGTGATCGTGAAGACGCTGAAGACTCCCGACACAGATGCCGGATCGTTCGATCCTGTGATCGAAAGCAAGTTGACAAAGCCGTGATCAACGGCGGGTGTAGGCCGGTCACCACCGGCGAGAGGGGTCAGGTCACTGTGACCGCACCGATCGAGACCACCGGGGCACAAGCCGAGGTACAGCCGGAGGCTGTCCTCGTCGGTGCCGACAAGGGGCAGATCGAGGGTCGTTCCCTGGGGCAGATCGCCTGGTCCCGTTTCAAGAAGGACAAGGTCGCCGTGGCCGGCGGGGTCATCGTGGTCCTGCTGATTCTCCTGGCGATCCTCTCCCGCCCGATCCAGGCGATCTTCGGCCTGGATCCCAACGTCCTCAACCAGGATCTGATCGACCCCAACACCTCGCTGCCCAAGGGCGACTTCGGCGGTATGAGCTGGGACCACCCGCTCGGTGTGGAGCCGAAGTTCGGCCGGGACATCGCCACCCGCATCCTGGAGGGCTCCTGGGTCTCGCTGGTCGTCGCCTTCGGCGCCACGCTCCTGTCCAACACGATCGGCGCGATCCTCGGCGTGGTGGCCGGTTACTACGGCGGACGCGTCGACACGATCATCAGCCGTCTGATGGACACCTTCCTGGCGTTCCCCCTCCTGCTGTTCGCGATCGCCATCTCGGCGACCCTGCAGGGCGGCGCCTTCGGCCTGGAGGGTCTGCCGCTGCACATCGGCGTGCTGATCTTCGTCATCGGTTTCTTCAACTGGCCCTATCTGGGCCGCATCGTCCGGGGCCAGACGCTGGCCCTGCGTGAGCGGGAGTTCGTCGACGCCTCCCGGGGGATGGGGGCCAAGGGGCCGTACATCCTCTTCCGGGAGCTGCTGCCGAACCTCGTGGGTCCGATCATCGTCTACTCGACGCTGCTCATCCCGACCAACATCCTTTTCGAGGCGTCCCTGAGCTTCCTCGGTGTCGGCATCCAGCCGCCCCAGGCTTCGTGGGGCGGCATGCTCAACCAGGCGGTCGCCTTCTACCAGGTCGATCCCCAGTTCATGATCGTGCCGGGTCTCGCCATCTTCGTGACCGTCCTGGCGTTCAACCTGCTCGGCGACGGTCTCCGTGACGCTCTCGACCCGCGCAGCCGCTGACCAGCGGCTGTCACGAGAGTCCAAAGTTTTGCCATCAATGGAGGGGAAGCAGACCATCATGCGAAGGTCAGCGCTGGCCGCGGTCGCGGCCATCGGCAGTGCGAGCTTGCTGCTTTCGGCTTGCAGCAAGGCCGATGACAACTCGGACAGCAACGGAAAGAAGTCGGCTGAGGCCAACGCAGCGACCAAGGGTGTCGTCAACGCCTCCACCCAGAAGGGTGGGACGGTCACGTACGAGTACTCGGACGTCCCGGACTCCTTCGACCCCGGCAACACGTACTACGCGTACATGTACAACCTCAGCCGGCTCTACGCCCGCCCGCTGATGACCTTCCAGCCCGGCGCGGGCGAGGAGGGCAACACACTGGTCCCGGACCTCGCGGCCAGCAAGGGCGTGCCGAGTGACGGCGGCAAGACCTGGACGTACAAGCTGCGTTCGGGCCTGAAGTACCAGGACGGCACTCCGATCACCTCGAAGGACGTCAAGTACGCCGTCGAGCGCTCCAACTTCGCGCGTGACGTGCTCTCCCTCGGCCCGAACTACTTCCAGCAGTTCCTCGAGGGCGGCGACAAGTACAAGGGCCCCTACAAGGACAAGAACCCCAAGGGCCTGAAGTCCATCGAGACGCCGGACGACACCACGGTCGTCTTCCACCTCAACCGCGCCTTCCAGGAGTTCGACTACCTGGTCGCGACGCCGCAGACGGCTCCGGTGCCCCAGGCCAAGGACAAGGGCGTCGACTACGTCAAGAACATCGTGTCCTCCGGCTCGTACAAGTTCGAGAGCTACGAGGAGGGCAAGCAGGTCGTCCTCGTCCGCAACGAGAACTGGGACCCGAAGACGGACCCGCTGCGCAAGCAGTACCCGGACAAGATCGTCGTCAAGCTCAAGGTCAACGCCGAGACGATCGACCAGGACGTCCAGGCCGGCACCGCGATCGACCTCGGCGGCACGGGCGTCCAGGCCGCCACGCAGGCGAAGGTCGTCAACGACGTCTCCCTGAAGGCCAACACCGACAACACCTACGGTGGCCGCCTCGTCTACATGGCGATCAACAACCAGGTCGCCCCGTTCGACAAGGTCGAGTGCCGCAAGGCCGTTCAGTACGCCGTCGACAAGGTCTCCGTGCAGACCGCCCTGGGCGGCCCGATCCGCGGTGACATCGCCACCACGGTCCTGCCGCCGGACATCCCCGGCTACGAGAAGACGGACGTCTACGCCACCCCCGGCAACAAGGGCGACGTGGCCAAGGCCAAGGAGCAGCTGAAGGCCTGCGGCAAGACGAGCATCAACACCAACATCTCGGCGCGCAGTGACCGCCCGCAGGAGATCGACGCGGCCACCGCGATCATCGCCGCGCTGAAGAAGGTCGGCATCAACGCCAGCCTGAAGCAGTACCCGTCGGGCAAGTACTTCACCGACCAGGTGGGTGTGCCGTCGTTCAACAAGAAGCAGAACATCGGTCTGCACATGATGCAGTGGGGTGCCGACTGGCCGTCCGGCTACGGCTTCCTCCAGCAGATCCTGAACGGTGACGCGATCGGCACCTCCGGCAACACCAACCTCTCGTACCTCGACGACAAGCAGATCAACGAGACGCTCGGCAAGGCCATCGCCACCGAGGACGCCGCCGAGCGCAACTCGCTGTACGCCCAGATCGACAAGCGTGCGATGGACCAGGCCGCCCTCGTCCCGCTGACCTACTTCAAGGTCCTGCTGTACCGCCCGGCCAACTTCACCAACCTGGTGTCCTCGGCGGCCTTCAGCGGTCAGTACGACTACCTCAACATCGGCACGACCAAGAAGTAGCCCCGGAAGGCAGGTGAAGGCATTGGTGCCCGCGGGCTTCGCGGCCCGCGGGCACCAGCGCCGGTCCCCGTGATCTCGTACATCCTCCGTCGGACGTTCGCGGCAGTGATCCTGCTGCTGGTCGTCACCGCGGTCACCTTCGCGATCTTCTTTTTGCTGCCGCGGCTCGCCGGCCAGACCGCCGACCAGCTCGCGCAGCAGTACATCGGAAAGAGCCCGACGAAGGCGGACATCCTCGCGGTCAAGCAGAACCTCGGTCTGGACCAGCCCCTGTACGTCCAGTACTGGCATTTCATCAAGGGGATCGTCAGCGGCGCCACCTACAACCTGGGCCCCACGACGGCGCACTGCAACGCGCCCTGCTTCGGCTACTCCTTCAAGAACCACGTCGAGGTGTGGCCGCAGCTCACCTCGCGCCTCCCGGTGACCCTCTCGCTGGCCGGCGGTGCCGCCGTGCTGTGGCTGCTCTCCGGTGTCCTGATCGGCGTGATCTCCGCGCTCAAGCCCCGCAGCATCTTCGACCGCACCTTCATGGGCGTCGCGCTCGCCGGTGTCTCGCTGCCCATGTTCTTCACCGGCAACCTGGCGCTGCTGCTGTTCACCTTCCAGTGGCCGATCTTCGGCCGCACCTACGTACCGCTCACCGAGAACCCGGCCCAGTGGGCCAACACGCTCTTCCCGGCCTGGTGTTCGCTGGCCCTGCTGTACTCCGCCATCTACGCGCGGCTCACCCGCTCGGGCATGCTGGAGACGATGAACGAGGACTTCATCCGCACGGCCCGGGCCAAGGGGCTGCGCGAGCGCAAGGTCGTGACCCGGCACGGGCTGCGGGCCGCGCTGACC
This sequence comes from Streptomyces sp. NPDC014676, assembly GCF_043084105.1. Taxonomy (NCBI): domain Bacteria; kingdom Bacillati; phylum Actinomycetota; class Actinomycetes; order Kitasatosporales; family Streptomycetaceae; genus Streptomyces; species Streptomyces sp. NPDC014676. The sequence continues at coordinate 92,375 of NZ_JBIBZI010000011.1, forward strand.
CCGATCATCACCGTCTTCGGCATGGACCTCGGCCTGCTGCTCGGCGGCGCCGTGATCACCGAGAAGGTGTTCTCACTGCCCGGCATCGGTCAGTACGCGGTGCAGGGCATCACCGACAACGACCTTCCCCCGATCCTCGGCGTGACCCTGCTCGCAGCCTTCTTCGTCGTGATCGCAAATCTCCTGGTGGACCTGCTGTACGCCGCCGCCGACCCTCGCGTGAGGCTCTCGTGACCGAACTCTCCAAGACCGGGGCCGCCGTGGGCGGGCCCACGAGCTCGCCCTCGAACGCGCCCGACGCGTTCCTCGCGGTCCGCGACCTCAAGGTGCACTTCCCCACCGACGACGGCCTGGTCAAGTCCGTCGACGGGCTCAGCTTCGAGGTGGAGAAGGGCAAGACCCTCTGCATCGTCGGCGAGTCCGGCTCGGGCAAGTCCGTCACCTCGCTCGCGATCATGGGCCTGCACCGGCTCGGCGCCCGCGGCAAGAACGTGCGGATGTCCGGCGAGATCTGGCTGGGCGGCAAGGAGCTCGTCTCCGCCGACCCGGACGAGGTGCGCCGGCTGCGCGGCCGCGAGATGGCGATGATCTTCCAGGACCCGCTGTCCGCGATGCACCCGTACTACACGATCGGCAACCAGATCGTGGAGGCGTACCGGGTCCACCACGACGTCAGCAAGAAGACCGCGCGCAAGCGGGCGATCGAGATGCTCGACCGGGTCGGCATCCCCGAGCCCGACAAGCGGGTCGACAACCACCCGCACGAGTTCTCCGGCGGTATGCGCCAGCGCGCGATGATCGCCATGGCGCTGGTCAACAACCCCGAACTGCTCATCGCGGACGAGCCGACGACCGCCCTGGACGTGACCGTCCAGGCGCAGATCCTCGACCTCGTCCGGGACCTGCAGAAGGAGTTCGGCTCCGCGGTCGTCCTCATCACCCACGACCTCGGCGTGGTCGCCGAGATCGCCGACGACGTCCTGGTGATGTACGGCGGCCGGTGCGTGGAGCGCGGCTCGGTCGACGACGTCTTCGAGCGGCCGCAGCACCCGTACACCTGGGGGCTGCTCGGCTCGATGCCGCGCGTCGACCGCGAGACCTCCGAGCGGCTCATCCCGGTCAAGGGCTCGCCGCCGAGCCTGATCAACGTCCCCTCGGGCTGCGCCTTCCACCCCCGCTGCCCGTACGCCGACCTCCCCAAGGGGGATGTCACCCGTACCGTGCGCCCGGAGCTCCAGCCGGTCGGCAGCGGGCACTTCTCCGCCTGCCACCTCTCGCCGGAGGACCGCACGCGGATCTGGACCGAAGAGATTGCGCCGAAGCTGTGAGTGAGACCAAGAAGACGGACGCGACGACGGTCCCGGCCCAGGCCGCCGCTCCCGAGGAGCGCGAGGTGCTGCTCAAGGTCGAGGGCCTGCAGAAGCACTTCCCGATCCGCAAGGGCGTCCTGCGGCGCCAGGTCGGTGCGGTCAAGGCCGTCGACGGCATCGACTTCGAGGTGCGCAAGGGCGAGACCCTCGGTGTGGTCGGCGAGTCGGGCTGCGGCAAGTCGACCATGGGCCGGGTCATCACCCGGCTCCAGGACCCGACCGGCGGCTCGATCCGCTTCGAGGGCAAGGACATCACGCGGCTGAACACGGCCGGGATGCGTCCGCTGCGGCGGGACATCCAGATGATCTTCCAGGACCCGTACGGCTCGCTGAACCCGCGGCACACCATCGGCGGCATCGTCTCGGCGCCGTTCCGGCTCCAGGGCGTGGAGCCGGAGGGCGGGGTGAAGAAGGAGGTCCAGCGGCTCCTGGAGCTGGTGGGCCTGAGCCCCGAGCACTACAACCGCTACCCGCACGAATTCTCCGGCGGCCAGCGCCAGCGCATCGGCATCGCCCGCGCGCTCGCCCTGAAGCCGAAGCTGGTCGTCGCGGACGAGCCCGTCTCCGCGCTGGACGTGTCGATCCAGGCGCAGGTCGTCAACCTCATGGACGACCTCCAGGAGGAGCTCGGCCTGACGTACGTGATCATCGCGCACGACCTGTCCGTCGTCCGGCACGTCTCGGACCGGATCGCGGTGATGTACCTGGGCAAGATCGTCGAGCTCGCCGACCGCACCTCGCTGTACGAGACGCCGATGCACCCGTACACCAAGGCTCTGATGTCGGCCGTGCCGGTGCCGGACCCGAAGCGCCGAGGCGCCAAGAGCGAGCGCATCCTGCTCCGGGGTGACGTGCCCTCGCCGATCTCCCCGCCGAGCGGCTGCCGCTTCCACACCCGGTGCTGGAAGGCGACGCAGATCTGCACGACCACGGAACCGCCGCTGAAGGAGCTGCGGCCGGGCCAGCGGGTGGCCTGCCACCACCCGGAGAACTTCGCGGACCAGGCCCCGCAGGACGTCGTCCTGCTGACCGCCGCCAAGGAGGCGGCGGCGACGGTCCCGCAGGAGGCACCGGAGAAGTCCGCGGAGACCTCGGAGCCCGAGGAGACCTCGGCGGGGGTGGCGGCGGACGCGGAGGGCGCGAAGCCGAAGGCCCCCGAGACTGAGGCGGAAGCCGGCTCCGAGGCGGGGTCGGCGGAAGCGGAGTCCGAGGCGGAGTCGGCGGAAGCCGAGACTGAGGCGGAGTCGGCGGAAGCCGAGACTGAGGCGAAGCTGGCGGAAGCCGGGTCCGAGGCGGAGTCGGCGAAAGCCGAGACTGAGGCGGAGTCGGCGGAAGCCGGGTCCGAGGCGGAGTCGGCGAAAGCCGAGACTGAGGCGGAGTCGGCGGAAGCCAAGACCAAGGCCGTGAAGGCCGAGGCCGCCGCGTCCGGCCCCGCGGAGACGGACGCCCCCGGGGCCGACACCGACGCCGGGCCTCTGACCAAGGAGAAGTAACCCAACCCTGCCGCGAGCCCCTGCCTTCGTTTGTAAGGCGGGGGCTCGTCCACGGGTGAGAATGGCAGGGTGCTCCAGCAACTGTTCAGTCCGTCCGTCCTGCACACGCTCGACCTGATCGGCATCTTCGTCTTCGCGATCTCCGGCGCCCTGCTGGCCGTCCGCAAGAACTTCGACGTCTTCGGCATCGCCGTACTCTCCGAGGTCACCGCGCTCGGCGGCGGACTCTTCCGCGACCTGGTCATCGGCGCCGTACCGCCCGCCGCCTTCACGGACCTGGGGTACTTCGTCACCCCGCTGCTCGCCACGGTCCTGGTCTTCTTCCTCCACCCGCACGTGGAACGCATCCAGACCGGCGTCAACGTCTTCGACGCGGCCGGCCTCGGCCTGTTCTGCGTCGTCGGCACGACCAAGGCGTACGACTACGGCCTCGGCCTGACCGCCTCCGCCTGCCTGGGCCTGGCCACCGCGGTCGGCGGCGGCGTGCTGCGCGACGTGCTCGCCAACGAGGTGCCGTCGCTGCTGCGCTGGGACCGCGACCTGTACGCCGTCCCGGCCGTCGTCGGCGCCGCCCTGACCGCGCTGTGCATCCGCTACGACGTGCTGAACGCGGGGACCAGCGGCGTCGCCGTGGTCACGGCCTTCGTACTGCGGCTGCTCGCGATGCGCTACCACTGGCGGGCTCCCCGCGCGTGGCACCGCCGCTCGACGGTCCAGGAGGAGTAGTCCCCGGGACACACCGGCAAAGCTACCGCTTAGTATTATCTTCTTGTACTGTTCAGCCATGCCAGAAGCAGCCTCCGCCCAGCCCGTCAGGGCCACCATCGGCGCCAGTGAGTTCGACCGCGACACCGCACTCACCCCGCGTGCGCCCGGCGTCTACGACATCGACCTCTCCGCCGGCTGGACGATCATCAACGCCGTCAACGGCGGCTATCTGCTGGCGGTCCTGGGCCGCGCGCTCGCGGACACCCTGCCGCACGCCGACCCGTTCACCCTCTCCGCGCACTATCTGACCGCCTCCCAGCCGGGCCCGGCGGTCGTCCGCACCGAGACCGTGCGCACCGGACGGACCCTGTCGACCGGTCAGGCGTCCCTGTTCCAGTTCGACGAGCAGGGCGACGAGGTGGAGCGCATCCGCGTCCTCGCCTCCTACGGCGATCTGGACTCCCTGCCCGACGACGTCCGTACGACGGCCGAGCCGCCCGCGATACCGCCGATGGAGCAGTGCTTCGGAACGGAGGACGGCCCCGCCCCGGTCGACGGCAGCTCCGCCATCACCGAGCGCCTGATGCTCAGGCTCGACCCCTCGACCCTGGGATGGGCGCTCGGACAGCCCTCGGGCAAGGGGGAGATGCGGGCCTGGTTCGGTCTCGCCGACGGCCGGGACCCCGACCCGTTCGCGCTGCTCCTCGCGGTGGACGCCCTGCCGCCGACCGCCTTCGAGCTGGGCCTGTCCGGCTGGGTCCCCACGGTGGAGCTGACCGTCCACGTCCGCTGCCGCCCGGCCCCGGGCCCGCTGCGCGTCTCGGTCACCACCCGCAACCTCGCCGGCGGCTTCCTGGAGGAGGACGCCGAGGTCTGGGACAGCGAGGACCGCCTGGTGGCCCAGTCCCGCCAACTGGCCCGGGCCCGCCTTCAAGTCCGTCCGGCGAAAATCAGCCCCTCCGGGGGAGTTTGAGGAGCGGGGGTCCGAGGGCAGCGCCCCCGGGATGGGACGGGTAGGGGCGGCGGGGGCGAAAAACCCCTCACCCGCCCCCACCCACCCCACCGTCCAGCCAGTGCGCACGCCCGATCCCGATCAACCGCAGCCGGCGCACCGCCATCCGAGTCACCCGCTCCCGCGCCCCCGCCCCACCCCCCGGTGCCTCCAGGAACAGCGACGCGGTCCCCAGCATCTGATCCACGTACAGCTGAGCCAGCATCGCCAGATCCTCCTCCCCCCACCCCGCGGACACCGGATCCTCCGCCAACGCCTCCGCCACCTCCACGGCGAACAGCGCGAGCTGATCCCGTATCGCCTCCCGCACCGCCCGCACCCCGCCGTGCCGCTCCCGGGCGATGAACCGCACATGCGCCGGATGCGCGTCGACGTGCCCCGCGATCAGCTCGACGGCCCGCGCGACGCGTTCCTCACCGTCCCCGGTCGTGGACACGATCGTCCGGATCATCGGGTGCAGACTGCCCAGCGCCTCCTCGACCAGCGCCACCCCCAGATCCCCGATGGACCGGAAGTGCCGGTAGAAGGCGGTCGGCGCCACCCCCACCGCACGGGTGACCTCACGCAGCCCCAGGCTGCTCAGGCTCTGCTCCTCCAGCAGCTCCAGCGCCGCGTCGAGCAGCGCCCGCCGGGTCTTCCACTTCTGGGCCTGCCGGACGCCGAGGGTGTGACTCATGCCATGCAGTTAACAACTGTTCTCCGCCCTGGGAAAGTCATGGCCCGCGCTAGCCTGGGAACTCAGTGAACAACTGTAACTACAACCGTTCACCGAACCTGGGGGATCCACCCATGCTGTTCCTCGTCGCAGCGCTTCTCCTGCTGGGCGTCGTCCTGGGCGCCGTCGTCCACGCCCCGCTCTCCTTCTCTCTCGTCACCGGTGCCGTCATCGTCGTATGGCTCGGCGTCTTCGCCCTGCGCGAGCGCCGCGGACGCCGCGACCCGGCGCACTGACCCGCACCGGACCGTCCGAACCCCGTCCCTCCGACCGTGGGAGCCGATCACCATGCATCTGACCGCACCGGCCACCCGACGCACCGGTTTCCGTGACACCGACGGCATGGCCGTCGCGTCCTTCGTCCTGGGCCTGCTGGGCCTGCTCGTCCTCAACGTCGTCCTCGGCCCGACCGCCATCGTGCTGGCGGCCGTGGCGCTGTGGCGGGGCACGGCCCGGCGCGGCCGGGCCTTCCTGGGGCTCGGACTCGGCGTGGCCGACCTCCTCGTCCTCGCCGTGTTCGTCCAGGCGGACAACACGATCTCGTGGAGCTTCTGAGCGGGCGGCACATCCCGGCCAACCGTGATCCGCGGCCGCCGCACGGGGCCCCGTAGAATCGGCCCCACCATGGCTTACCTCGACCACGCCGCGACCACCCCGATGCTTCCCGAGGCGGTCGAGGTGCTCACCGCGCACCTGGGCGTCACCGGCAACGCCTCCTCCCTCCACGCGGCCGGCCGCCGCGCCCGGCGCACCGTCGAGGAGGCCCGCGAAACCCTCGCCGAGGCCCTCGGCGCCCGGCCCAGCGAGATCGTGTTCACCTCCGGCGGGACCGAGGCCGACAACCTCGCCGTGAAGGGGCTCTACTGGTCCCGCCGCGCCGCGGACCCGGCCCGCACCCGGGTCCTCGCCGGCCCCGTCGAGCACCACGCCGTCCTCGACGCCGTCCACTGGCTCGGCGAGCACGAGGGCGCCACCGTCGAGTACCTGCCGGTCGACTCCCACGGCCGGGTCCACCCGGACGCCCTGCGCGAGGCCATCGCCCGCAACCCCGACGACGTCGCCCTCGCCACCGTCATGTGGGCCAACAACGAGATCGGGACGATCCTGCCGGTCCGCGAACTCGCCGAGACCGCCGCCGAGTTCGGCGTGCCGCTGCACTCCGACGCGGTCCAGGCCTTCGGCCAGGTCCCGGTGGACTTCGCCGCGTCGGGGCTCGCCGCGATGACCGTGTCCGGCCACAAGATCGGCGGCCCGTACGGCATCGGCGCGCTGCTCCTGGGCCGCGAGCACACCCCCGTGCCCGTCCTCCACGGCGGCGGCCAGGAACGCCACGTCCGCTCCGGCACCCTCGACGTCCCCGCCGTCGCCTCCTTCGCGACCGCCGGGCGGCTCGCCGCCGAGCGGCAGGAGTGGTTCGCCCGCGAGATCGGCAGGCTACGCGACGACCTGGTCACCGCGGTCCGCGAGGCCGTCCCGGACGCCATCCTCGGCGGCGACCCCGCGCCCGGGGGGCGTCTTCCGGCCAATGCGCACTTCACCTTCCCCGGCTGCGAGGGCGACTCCCTGCTGCTCCTCCTGGACGCCCAGGGCATCGAGTGCTCCACCGGCTCCGCCTGCACCGCCGGCGTCGCCCAGCCCAGCCACGTCCTCCTGGCCACCGGGGTGGATCCCGACCTCGCCCGCGGGACCCTGCGTTTCTCCTTGGGCCACACCTCCACGGAGGCCGATGTGACGGCCGTGGCCAAGGCCATCGGCCCGGTGGTGGAACGGGCCCGCGCGGCGGGACTGACCTAGACCAGTGATTCCTGACGGTGTCAGTGGTCGTATGAGACCAGGGATCGCATGACCGGCCGTCCGGCCGTCCGGCCGTGCCTGATCGCCGCGGCCAGGGCGAGGGCCCGCTTCAGACGCCACGGTCCGGCCGGCTCAGCCGGACAACGGCAGCCGTTGCGATCCGGTGCGCGACCTCGGTCGTACGCGCGGGTACCTCTGGAGACGCAGGCCGCGGGCATCCTCCCACCTTGAGACGGACGCCCGATGCCGCCTCGGGCGTGACGTGGCAGGAGCGCGGAGCCGGGAGAGTAGGAGCCGTCCGATCATCCCACCGAAAGGACCGGCATGAACCACCGTACGAAGACTGCCGTGCTTGGTGTCACGCTCCTGCTCACCGCCGCGGCGGCGGGATCCGCCGTCGCGTCCGGTGACGACCGACGGGAAGCCGCCGCCCTCACCGGTACCGCGAAGCTGGACCGGTTGGCCGGGGGCGAGATCACGTTCTCCTTCGACGCGCATCTGGCGGCGAAGGACACCGACAACCCGCTCGAGGCGACGGGGACCTTCGAGTGGAGCCACTACACCGATGGCCACGGCGCCTGGGCGAAGGCGAAGGTCAATTGCCTTGTCACCGGTGGCAAGGTGGCCGTCGTCTCCGGCGTCATCACCGACTCGGACCTGCCCGGCGCCAAGGGGAAGCAGGTCGGCATCACCGTCCATGACCTCGGCCGCCACGACCGGCTCGGCTACAGCTGGGCCGCGACCGGCACCCCCGTGGAGACCGGCGACATGCCCAAGTGCGTGAGCTCGGCACCCTTCGAGAAGGTCGAGCAGGGTACGGGCGACTACAAGGTCGTCCCCTGGCAGCCGAAGTTCTAGACGAGTCGTCCCGGACGCCGACAGTGCGTCCGGGAACCCGGACAGGGCGTCCCGGAGGGATCTGTGACGAATGACCGGGATGCCCTGCTCACCGCGCTTCGCGTGCAGAGCGACGACGGGATCCGGCACGGCCACAAGAGCCGGACAGCCGGTCATACGATCCCGATCGCATACGACCACCGACACCGTCAGGAATCACTCGTCCGGCCCGCCGCGGCCGACGGGGAGCCGGAGGGGCCGGTGTCCGCCCGCGCCGTACGGGCCCGGCGGACCAGCTTCATGTAGCGGTCCCAGTCCCAGTGCGGCCCCGGGTCCGTGTGGTCCGTGCCCGGGACCTCGACGTGGCCGATGATGTGGTCGCGGTCGACCGGTATGTCGTAGCGCGCGCATATCCGTGCCGTCAGGCGGGCCGACGCCTCGTACATCTCGTCCGTGAAGTCCTCGGGGCGGTCCACGAAGCCCGCGTGCTCGATGCCGACACTGCGCTCGTTGTAGTCGCGGTTGCCCGCGTGGTACGCCACGTCCAGCTCGCGGATCATCTGGGTGACGCGGCCGTCCTGGCCCACGATGTAGTGCGAGGCGGCCTTGTGGTCCGGATCCTGGAACGCCCGCACCGCGCTGTCGAAACTGCCCTGGGTGACATGGACGATCACCATGTCGACGCCGAAGTCGTCCGGCCGGTCCGCGCGGCGCCAGTTGGCGTCCGAGGCCGCCACCCAGCGGGCGCCCGCGTAGTCCACCACGCCCTGCTCGCGCGGCTTCTCGACGCCCGGCACACGCCACCACAGCCGCGCCAGCTCGTCCCGCGCCAGCGCCGCCGTGCCCGCCGCTGCCGCCACCCCGCCCACGATCAGGGCCCGCCGCCCGATGCGCCGGTCCCCGTCCTCGGATGCCCTCTGTGCCCCCATGTGATCCAGAACGGATACTCGGCGGCCGTGGTTCCCGCGCCCCCGTACCCTGGAGGGGTTATGACTGAGACCTCGCAGCGCTCCCGCCCCCTCCGCGTCCTGGCCGCCATGTCCGGCGGCGTCGACTCCGCCGTCGCCGCCGCCCGCGCGGCCGAAGCGGGCCACGACGTGACCGGCGTCCACCTCGCGCTCTCCGCGAACCCGCAGTCGTTCCGTACCGGCGCGCGGGGCTGCTGCACCATCGAGGACTCGCGCGACGCCCGCCGCGCCGCCGACGTCATCGGCATCCCGTTCTACGTGTGGGACCTCGCCGACCGCTTCCGCGAGGACGTCGTCGAGGACTTCGTCGCCGAGTACGAGGCCGGCCGCACCCCCAACCCGTGCCTGCGCTGCAACGAGAAGATCAAGTTCGCCGCCCTGCTGGACAAGGCGCTGGCGCTCGGCTTCGACGCGGTCTGCACCGGCCACTACGCCCAGGTGATCCTGCGCGAGGACGGCACCCGCGAACTGCACCGCGCCTCCGACATGGCCAAGGACCAGAGCTACGTCCTCGGCGTGCTCGACGACCGCCAGCTCGCCCACGCGATGTTCCCCCTCGGTGACACGGTCACCACCAAGGAGGAGATCCGTGCGGAGGCCGAGCGCAGGGGGCTGGCCGTCGCCAAGAAGCCCGACTCGCACGACATCTGCTTCATCGCCGACGGCGACACCCAGGGCTTCCTCGCGAACCGCCTCGGCAAGGCCGAGGGCGACATCGTCGACGAGTCCGGCACCAAGATCGGCAGCCACGAGGGCGCGTACGGCTTCACCATCGGCCAGCGCAAGGGCCTGCGGATCGGCACCCCCGCTCCCGACGGCAAGCCCCGCTACGTCCTCGACATCTCCCCGGTGACCAACACGGTCACCGTCGGCCCCGCGGCGGCCCTCGACGTCACCGCCCTCACCGCGATCAAGCCCCGCTGGTGCGGCGCCGCCCCCACCGGCCCCGGCACCTACACCGCCCAGCTGCGCGCCCACGGCGGCGAGACCGAGGTGACGGCGGAACTCGTCGACGGCTCCCTGGAGGTGTCCTTCACCGAGCCCGTCCGCGGCGTGGCCCCCGGCCAGGCGATCGTCCTGTACGACGGCACCCGCGTGGTCGGCTCGGCGACGATCGAGTCCACCGTGCGGGCCAGGGAAGCGACCTCGGCGGTCTGACGCACGGCTGCGAACAGCAGTCCCTTCCCCGGCGCGGGAAGAATGCGGTCAACGTTCGATGACGAGCTCTGGCACATTCCGGTGAGTCGCTTTAGGCTCGGCCGTGCGGATTACCCGCACGTAGGAGCCTAAGGCGGCGAACCAGGTACCCGCCTCGTCTGGAGGTCGGCCGTGCTGCTCAGTTTTCGGGTGGCCAACCACAGGTCCATCCGGGAGGAGACCGAGCTCTCCCTCGTGGCCACGGAGCTCAACGAGAGCACGGCCCGGCAGACCGGCGCGCGCTCCGAGGGCAAGCCGGTGTCCGTGCTGCCGGCGGTCGGCATCTTCGGAGCCAACGCTTCCGGCAAGAGCAACGTCCTGAACGCCCTGCGGTTCATGCGGAGGGCGGTACTGGAGTCCTTCGCGGACTGGGGCAAGAGGCCCGGAGTGCCACGGGAACCGTTCGAGCTCGCCCCGGAAACGCAGGACGAGACCAGCCTCTTCGAGGTCGACCTCCTCCTCGGCAAGCAGCCCGTCCGCTACACCTACGGCTTCGAGCTCTCCGACGACCGGGTGGAGGCCGAGTGGCTGCACGCCTACCCGTCCGGGCGGCGCCAGGTGTGGTTCGACCGTGAGGCGGACCGCCCGGAGGACGAAGGCGGCGAGTTCCGCTTCCCCGGCAACGGGCTGAAAGGGCACAAGGACGTGATCGTCGCCTCCACTCGCCCCGACGCCCTGTTCCTGACAGCCGGAGCCACGCTCAATCACCCGGCGCTCTCGGCAGTGCATCGCTGGTTCGTCGACAACCTCTGGCTGGTGACGTCCGGCGCGGACGTTCCCCAGCGGACGGAATGGACCCGAACGCGGCTCACCGACCGCAAGAAGGGTGCCGAGCTGCGCAAACGCATCGGCGCGATGCTGGCCGCAGCGGATCTGGGGATCACCGGACTGACCCTGGACCCCGAGAGCGGCGAGGTGCAGCTGCTGCACCGCAGCGCCGACGGCACTCCCCGCCCCCTGGACTTCTGGGCCCAGGAGTCCCTCGGTACTCACGCCTGGTTCGCCTTCCTGGGCCCTCTCTTCCAGGTCCTGGAGCAGGGCGGGGTACTCCTCGCCGACGAACTCGACTCCAGCCTTCATCCGATCCTCGCCGCGGAGGTCATCCGCCTCTTCCACGACGAGGAGGCCAACCCGCGGACCGCCCAGCTGATCTTCACCACGCATGACGCGACCCTGCTGGGCCCGTCCGTGGTGGAGCGGCCACTCGACCGCGACCAAGTATGGATCGCCCTCAAGAACGCCACCGGCGAGTCCCAGCTCTACCCGATTACGGCAGCCCGCAAGGCCCGCCGTGACGACAACCTGGAACGCCGCTACCTGCACGGCCACTACGGCGGCGTCCCCCGACTGACCAGCGGGGAGATCGCACGGCAGATCGCACTCATCGAAGAGGGGCTGCGGGCAACAGCGTGACCAGGGGACAACAGGACCGCCAGAACCGGAACCAGCCGCGAAGCCGTCGGCGCCGCCGTGACGCCGACGACGCCAGGCCGCTGCGCCGGCCGCCCCAGTCCTACGAGGACGAGTCCCGCCGGGTGGTCTACATCGCCGCCGAGGGCGAGAAGACCGAACGGGACTACATCGCGCTGCTGAACAAGACCTACGGCGAGCGGGAGAAGTTCTTGCTCAAGTTCCACGGGGCCAGGAACGGGCTGCGCCCCACCGAGGTCGTCAAGAAGGTGATCGAGTCCGCGTCCGACCCGGCGGACGAGAAGTGGGCGCTCTTCGACCGTGACGCGCAGGACAACCGGGACCAGGACATCCCGGACGCGATGCGCGAGGCCGCCGAGCAGGGCGTCCAGGTGGCGCTCTCCCATCCCTCCTTCGAGCTGTGGCTGCTGCTGCACTTCCAGCAGTTCACCAGCCAGGAGGGAGGCGTGAACGACACCGTCCTGCGCCGACTGCGCGAGCACCGGGACGCCAAGGGCTTCGCGGAGTACGACAAGGCCTCCGGTGACCGTGGAAAGGGCCTCGACGACCAGCGCGGCCAGTCGCTCCTGGGGCGGGAGAAGGACGCCGTACGCAATGCCCGCAAGCTCGTGAGCCTGTGCTCGCACGGTTCGTGCTCGGCCCGGAACCTCGTGCACGCTCCGATTCCCAGGCCGCGCACCGAGAGCTACGAGGAGTGGAACCGACGCAGCGGCCACGCGGAGAACTGCGACCCGCTCAAGCGCGACCCGTCCACCGACGTCTGGCGGCTCCTGGTCCACCTGGGGATCGTCGAGGACGAGACGTCGGCCCGGTGAGGCCGGGAACCGTCCGCGGTCCGACGGGCGATTTCCTGCGGGCCGACCGACCGGATTAGGCTGCCGGGGTTCTCCAGAATCCCGACGGCGCACGAAGGACCGGTCCGTGGCCAGACTGACCCTGCCCCAGCTCGAACGGCATCTGTTCTCGGCCGCCGACATCCTGCGCGGCCGCATGGACGCCTCCGAGTACCGGGACTACATCTTCGGGATGCTCTTCCTGAAGCGTTCCTCGGACGAGTTCCAGCCGGAGTGGGAGCGGATCTACCACGCGGAGCTGGAGAAGCCGGGCAAGGGCGAGAAGGACGCCCTCACCCGCGCCAACGACCCCGAGAGCTACCCCCGCGTCTTCTACGTGCCCCAGAAGGCACGCTGGTGGAAGGGCCCCCACAAGTACCACGAGCCCCTGGAGAAGGACGGCCCGATCCCGGAGCCGGAGCCCGGCGTCTCCGCCCTCACCGAGCACGTGGGTCAGGGACTCGACCAGGCGCTGGCGGCACTCACCGGCTCCAACGAGCGGCTGGCGGGCGTCACCTCCCACATCTCCTTCAACGACACGGTCGGCACCAAGTCCCGCTTCACGACGGTCGAACTGCGCGCCCTAATCCGGCACTTCAGCCTCTACCGGCTGCGCAACGAGGACTTCGAGTTCCCGGACATGCTGGGCGCCGCGTACGAGTACCTGCTCGCCCGCTTCGCCGACTCGGCGGGGCAGCGCGGCGGCGAGTTCTACACCCCCCGCGAGGTCGTGCGGATGATGGTCCGGCTCGTGGGCCCCAAGGAGGGGGAGTCGGTCTACGACCCGTGCGCGGGTTCGGGCGGCATGCTGATCGCCGCGCGGGAACACGTCGAGGAGCACGGCGGGGAGCCGCAGCTGCTGTCCGTCAACGGGCAGGACAAGAACGGCCCCTCCTGGTCCATGGCCAGCATGAACATGGTGCTGCACGGCATTCGCGAGTTCGATCTCCAGCTCGGCGACACCCTCACCGAACCGCTGCACTGGCGACGGGACGGCAGCAAGCGGCTGCGGACCTTCACCAAGGTGCTGTCGAACCCGCCCTTCTCCCTCCCTTACGACAAGGACGAGGTGGAGAAGGCCGAGGAGACGCACGGCACCCGGATGAAGTGGGGCTGGGCGCCGGAGGCGGGCAAGAAGGCCGACCTGATGTTCGTCCAGCACATGATCTCCGTGCTGGAGCATGACGGCGTCGCCGCCACCGTCATGCCGCACGGCGTGCTGTTCCGGGGCGGCAAGGAACGCGACATCCGCAGGGAACTGCTGAAGGACGACTGCGTCGAGGCGGTGATCGGCCTCGGCCCGAACCTCTTCTACGGAACCGGCATCCCGGGCTGCATCCTGATCCTGCGCAAGCCGCACCGCAAGCACGGGGACCGGCAGGGCAACGTCCTCTTCATCAACGCCGACCGTGAGTACCGGCCGGGCAAGAACCAGAACGTCCTCGGCCCGGAGCACGTCGAGAAGATCGTCACGGTCTACCGCGACTGGACCCCGATCGACGGTTACTCGCGCGTCGTCAGCAGGGACGACCTGCTGGCCGCCGACTGCAACCTCAACATCCGCCGCTGGGTCGACAACTCGCCGGCCCCGGAGCCGCAGGACGTGCGTGCGCACCTGTACGGCGGCGTGCCGAAGACGGAGATCGACGCGAAGAAGGAGGCCTTCCGGGCCTATGGCGTGGAGCTGCCGTCCCTCTTCGCGGCACGAGCGGACGACGAGGACTACGTCGACTTCCTGCCGGAGGGACCGGAGGCCACGGCCGAGCGCATTCCCGGCCTCGCGGCGGCGAAGGAGCGCGAGCTGGGCGAGGCGTACGAGAAGTGGTGGGCCGAGCAGGCCGAGCACTTCTCGAAGCTGAACGTGAACAGGCAGCCGATGCGGTTGCGGGAGCGGCTGGTCGCCGGCTTCCGGTCGGCGATCGAGCCGGTCGGCATCCTGGACCGGTACGAGACGGACGGGATCGTCGCCGACTGGTGGGCGTCCGCGCGGTACGACGTGAAGGCGCTGGCGGCGGGAGGCTACGAGCGGGTGCTCGACGGCTGGGTGGAGACCGTGGAGACCATGGTCAACCCGGTCGTCCCCGACGAGGAGGAGAGCGAGGGCGGACGTCCGCGCCGTGGCCGCTCCAAGTCCACGGTCACCACGGCGGACAAGCGCCGCGCGCTGGACGAGTCCGTCGTACGGTCCCTCATCCCCGAGTTCCTGGCGGAGGTCGCCCGCGCGGACGCGGCGCTGACGGAGGCGGACGCGGTGTACAAGGAGGCGGTGGCCCGGCTGGCGGAGGCGCAGGGGACTGCGACCTCGGATACGGATTCGGACGAGGAGGAAGAGACCTCCGAGCCGGAGGGGGCGGAATCCGAGGCGGTCGACCCCGAGGAGATCGCCGCCCTGGAGAAGACGGTCACCCAACGCCGCAAAGAGCGCACGGCGGCCTCGAAGCGCCGGTCGGCCCTGGACACGAAGTTCCTGCCGGAGTTGAAGGCGGCGGCCGAGATGGCCAAGGCCGAGGACGGCGGACAGCGTGTTGTTCTTGAGGTCCTCGGCGAGGGCCTCTCCACCCGCCTGGACGCGATGTCCGCCGCGGGCCGCCGCGAACTGGTCGCGGCCTTCCGCCGCTGGGCCGAGAAGTACGCGGTGTCGCTGGCGGAGCTGGAAGCGGACAGCGAGGGCGCGGCGGAGGAGTTCGGGGCGTGGCTTGAGGAGCTGGGTTATGGGCAGTGAGACAGCTGTGCCGAGGAGTGGAGTCGCTCGAGGAAATATCGAGTTGGGTTCTCTCCTGTCGAATATCGAGACGGGTTGGAGTCCTGCCTGCGACGCCCAGCCACCAGGCGCGGACGAGTGGGGGGTCATCCGAGTCAGCGCAGTAACCGCTGGTCGGTTCGATCCCCGGGAGGCGAAACGGTTGCCACCAGGTCTGACACCTCGACCAGCGCTGGAGGTGCGACCCGGTGATGTTTTGATGGCTCGGGCAAATGGTGCCCGTTCGCTGGTTGGAGCCGTCACCTATGTAGAAGTGACTCGGCCGAATCTCATGCTCTCGGACAAGGTCCTTCGGCTTGTTCCGAACGGCTCCATGGCCGATCCTGCGTTCCTTGCATTGCTGCTCTCATCCCAGGTTGTACGGCGTCAGGTGGGTAACCTCCTGAACGGCGGAACAGGGCAGAACAATATTTCGCAGCAGGACGTTCGCGGACTTGTTGTTCCTGAAGTCCCGCTACCTGAGCAGCGCAGGATTGTAGCCGCTCACGCGGCGGTGGAGCGGCGAATTGCGGCGCTGGAACGTGTGCGGGACAAGTTGAAGACCGTTGAGACCGCTCTCGTTTCAGGGAAGCTCACGGAGACTTCGGAAAGGGTGCCGCTCAGTTCCTGGCTTCATCGTATTGAAGCAGGGAAAAGTCCCTTGGCTCAAGACACTCCCGCAGGGGATGGCGAATGGGGAGTGCTTAAAGTTAGTGCCGTGCAGGCTGACGGGTTTTTGAGCCGCGAAAACAAAGTCGTTCGTAATGCTGAATTTATCAACTCTCAGTTCGAAGTTCGATCCGGCGATTTGCTGATGACGCGGGCCAACACGGAGGATCTTGTGGGGCTTGCGTGCGTCGTGGAAAATTCACCGCCCAGGCTCATGCTGAGTGACAAGACGCTCAGGCTTATGGTTGATGATTCGATGGCTGATACAGGGTTTGTTGCAGCAGTGTTGTCCAGCCCTGTCGTCCGGGCGCAGATTAAGTCTGCCGCGACAGGTACGAGCGGGAGCATGAAGAACATCAGCCAGGGTTCGATTGAACGGCTGTTGGTGCCGGATGTCCCGCTTGAGGAGCAGAGACGAGTCCAGGCCGCACTGGCGGTAGGCAGACGACGAGCCAATTCGATGCAGAGGCAGATTGCCAAACTGCGCACTACTCAGCTTGGTCTCATGGAAGACTTGCTTAGCGGAAAAGTCTCCCTGCCTCCAGTAGAGTTTCTTGTGTCGGCTACTGGTTAACGTGTGCTGATGCTGAGACTCCCGGACCGTACCGCGGTAACGAAGGAAGAGAATGCCGTCCGGCCGACGGTGAACCCCCGGGCAGGGTGGACGCTATGACGTATCGCCACCCGTGCGTCATTGCGGACCGCAACCTCGACACAGGCGTTGCCGGAAGCCTCCGAGAACGAGGACTTGAACCACTTCAACTCGGACAAAACTGACACCTCTTACAGATCTCCGATGATTTCGAGGATGAGGTCCCTCGATTTCCTCGGATTCAACGCCACTTGTTCGACCAAGTCCAGCCGCGTTCGGAAGTTGGCCAGATGGGTGGGGGAGTCGAAAAAGACTGCGCCGATGGGGGAGTCCACCTGCACGGTGTCCAGGTGCGGGTTCGGTGCTGACGCGTACATCACGGTGTCCCCGGCCATGGGGAAGCCCTCTGCCGTGAAGGGGATGACGAGCAGCCGGACGTTGTCGCGTTCGCTCTCTTCAAGCAGTCGGTTCAGTTGTGCCTTGGCGACGTACCGTCCTCCGATCCGCATGCGTAGGGCCGCCTCATGGACGTACCCCACGTACGGCACCCCCGGGCTGTCCGTCACCACGGTGTGACGGCCGAGTCGCTGCGCTACTCGCAGTTCCACTTCCAGGCGGGGGAGTGCTGGTACGAACAGATCGAACAGAGCTCGGGCATGATCTTCTGTCTGGAAGATGCCCGGGATGTGGGCGGTCTGGAGGGTTCTGAGGCTGGTGGAGTGGTACTCCAACTCCGCTACGTCGAGGAAGTCCGGGGGAATCTTTCCCTGGTACTCGTCCCACCAGCCTTTGGGGCGCCCGCCCGTCATCGTGGCCAAGGCGTCGATCAAGTCAGGGTCGTTGCACTCGTAGATGCTCGCGAGTCGCCGTAGCCGCTCCTCGCTGATGCCGAACCGGCCCGACTCGATGTTCGAGATCATCGTGCGATCCGCGCCGAGTCGCGCCGCGGCCGCAGGTGCGGCCATGCCGGCGGCTTCGCGCAGTCGCCGCAGTTCGGCCCCGAACCGGCGCTGACGGATGCTCGGCTGATGCCGTGGTGCCATGAACAACTCCTCGCTCGCGCGCACAGTTTGCCGATCGTCTGAGGCTGGCGTCCATCGGAATCTAAAATAAAACCCGTTTTAGTGAAGCTAGTAGCACGCGTTTTAGTCGACGCGCTAGCGTGTGATCCGCGCCACCACTCCACCCCCTTCCAGCGGAAGCGCACCGCCCGCCCTGCTCCCGTCCCGGGCCCGACGGGACATGGGGGCTGGCGGCAGGCCACCGCCGGATGTCATGGACTCGGCCCATGCCGTGGGGGGCGCCGTACGGGACACCCCACCGACCAATCCCAGCGAACCGACACCGTGACCGTCGCACCGCGAACCCGCACAAGGAGGTGACGCGTGAAGAACGCGGAACCGGAACACGAGCAGACCCCCGAACCACCCCATCAGGACGAGCACGTCATCCCCACTCCACCCCTCATCCCCTTCACCGAACCCTGGGAGTACGAGCTGCACTTCCCCCGCGATCCGCGCGGGCCGGTCGTCGCCCGTACGACGCTCAAGGCCGTGCTCGGCGCGCACGGCCTGGGGGAGTTCACCGACCGGGCGGAACTGCTCACCTCCGAGCTGACCACCAACGCCGTCCGCTACTCCCTCGGGCCCGCCACCGTGCGACTGTGCTGGACCAACCCGGTCCTGCGGGTCAGCGTCATGGACACTTGCCCCGTGTTCCCCCTGCCACTGGTGCAGGACAGACCGGACGCCGAACACGGACGAGGCCTGTTGATCCTCGACCTGCTGGCCGACGCGTGGGGCGGGTGCAGCCTCGGCGAGTCGGTGTTCGGAGTGGGAGGCAAGACCATCTGGTTCGAGCTGGTGCTCGGCGGAGGTGATCCGCCGCCCGACGGCGGTACCGGCGACGGCATCGCGCCGAGACCGCCCGTACTGCCGGTGCTCGCGGCCTGAACGCCGGACCGCCGGCCCTCCCCTGAAAACCGTGAACACTTGCCCGGCAAGTGTTCACGGTTTCATGACGCCCCATCCCATGCCCACCAGCCGGTTGGCTGGATATGCCGCCTCACTCACACGCCACCTGACGTCATCCACCCCCACAGGTAGGCTGATCCGCACCTCTGTTCACGATGGTGTGGGCGGTGCGTACGGCGACGGGCGGGGCAAGGGGAGCCGGTGGCGGAACAGCCGGAGTACGTGAAGGTCGAACGGCCGTTGATCGAGCAGCTCGAGGCCATGGGATGGGAGCACCTGCGGGGCGCGCCCCCGGGACAGCCCGCCACCCGACCCGAGGACTCCGGGCGCAGGTCGTTCACCGACGTCGTCTACGCGGACCGGTTCCGCAACGCCGTGGCCCGGATCAACGTCCGCCCGGAGGACGGCACCTCCTGGCTCACCGCCCAGCAGCTCGACCACGTCCTCGACCGCGTACGCGGCACCGCCCCCGGCCAGGGCGCGGCCGGGCGGGGCGTCACCGCGAACTTAGAAGTCACCCGGCTGCTGAGGGAGGGCATTCCCGCCCGGACGATCCCCGGCTGGACCAAGGGCGACCCCGAGCACATCCAACTCGTCGACTGGGACGGACGGTTCGAGGACGGCAACGACTTCCTGGCCGTCTCCCAGTTCCGGGTGGAACGTCCCGGCGCCACAGCCGCCACCCCCGACCTGGTGCTGTTCGTGAACGGCCTGCCCTGGGTGGTCGTCGAGTGCAAGGCGCCGGTGACCAGCAGCCGGAAGGACGCGCGCTTCGCCCTCGACCAGGCGGTCATGGAGGTGATCGCCTACGCGGGCACGGACGCTCCCGACCCCGTGGCCGACTTCACCCGCTTCGCGCAGCTGCTCGTCGGCACCGACTGGGCACACGCCGAACTCGGCACCGTCACCGCCGAGGCCGAGCACTTCGCGCCCTGGCGGACCGTGGCACCCGCCCGGGAGGCGGAGGTCAGGGCGGAGACCGGGGTCCCGGAGGGCCGGGAACTCTCGGCGCAGCAGACGCTGGCGGCCGGCGTCCTGCGGCCCGCCCATCTCCTCACCCTTGTCAGGGACTTCACGACCGAGACCCGGCACGGCTCGCGCACCGTGAAGGCCGTCGGCCGCTTCCAGCAGTTCCGGGCGGTCCACGCGATCGCCGCGACGCTCCGCGAGCGACGCCGGGCCCTCGACGCGGGGGAGGACGTCCACCAGCGCGGCGGGGTCGTCTGGCACACCCAGGGCTCCGGCAAGAGCCTCACCATGGCCTTCCTCGTCCGCCACCTCAGGAGCACCAAGGACCTGCGCGGACACAAGGTCGTCGTGGTCACCGACCGCATCGACCTGGAGAAGCAGATCCGGCGCAGCCTCGCCGCGGCCGAGGAGAAGACCTACCGCTCACGCACAGTCGAACAGGCCCGCCAGTACCTCGCCGTCGACGTCCCCGACGTCACCTTGGTGATGCTCCAGAAGGCGCGCCGGGACGACACCGCCTGGGACGGCCGCGAGGAGAAGCTCGCCGAGACGCCGGACGAGCAGGACGTGGTCCGGAATCACGTCGCCAACCCCGGGCACGACATCGTCGTCCTGGTCGACGAGGCACACCGGGGGCACCTCGCCTGGCAGCACGCCCGGTTGCGCGCCATGCTGCCGAACGCCGTCCTGGTCGGTTTCACCGGCACCCCCATCCTCAGCAAGGCGCGCAAGACCACCGAGGACATCTTCGGCGACTTCACCGACACCTACACCCTGCGCGACGCCGAGACCGACCGGGCCGTCGTCCCCGTGCGCTACGAGGCCCACCACGTGCGCCTCGAAGTCATAGAGAAGGCCGTCCTGGACGCGTCCTTCGACGTGGAGGTGCCGGCCGACCCGGAGCGGCGGGAACGGGTGCTGCGGAAGTTCGCCCGCAAGAAGGAAGTCCTCGAAACACCGTCGGTGATCGCGGACAAGGCCGAGCACATGCTGCGCCACTGGGCGCGCACCGCACTGCCCGACCGGTTCGGCGCGCAGGTCGTGACGGTGTCCCGGAAGGCGGCCGTCCGCTACCGCGACGCGCTGCTGGCAGCCCGCACCCGTCTGGTGGAGGAGATCGACGCGCTCGACCCCCACCTGGCGCACGACCCGAGCGGCTACGACACGGCCTCGCCCGAGGAACGGGAACTGCTGGACCTGCTGCCCCACAAGACCCTGCTCCGCTCCATCGACGCCGCGGTGGTCATCTCCCAGGCCTCCTCGGGACAGACCCCGGACCCGGAGGACTGGAAGACCTGGACGGCGAAGTCCCGGCAGGACGCGTACATCGCGCGCTTCAAGCGCGGACTCGGTGATCCGCGTGCCGCCGCGGACGATCCCTCCTGGGAGGCGACGACGCACGGCAGACCCGTGGATGTCACGTACCCCGGAGGCCCTGGCACGTCGGGCGACCCGTGGCACGCCGACCGGCCCGACGCCCGGGACGACACAGCACGGGCCGAGGACGACGACCCGATGGCCTTCCTGGTCGTCCAGTCCATGCTCCTCACCGGCTTCGACGCCCCCGTCGAGCAGGTTCTCTACCTCGACTGCCCGCTCTCCGGCGTCGGACTGCTCCAGGCGGTGGCCCGCACCAACCGCCTCTACCCGCACAAGGCATGGGGCCAGATCGTCGACTACATCGGCGTCGGACCCGAACTCGCCCGTTCTCTGGCCGAGTACGACGAGGCCCACCTGCGCGCCGTGTACGGCTACGAGGACCTGTCCCTCGACCACCTGAGGCCGGACTACGAGGGTGACCAGCCGGTCCGCGACCGGATGTGGCTGGAGACCGAGGCCGCCGCCGACAGCCGGCTGGCCGACCTGCGCACACAGATCACCGAACTCCTCACGGACCGGGGCGTCACCTCGCTCACCGACCGGCGGCAGCGTGACGACCTGCTCGCCGCGCTCGCCGACCCCCTGCTGCTGGGCGAGTTCGACGAACTCGTACGCGACTTCCTGACCGCGCTCAACGCCGTCCTGCCGAGGCCCGCCGCACTGAAGTACGAGACCGACGCGCGCCTGCTGGGCGAGGTCCAGTACCTGGCCCGTCAGCGCTACCTGGACGGACGCGACGACTTCAGCCCGCGCCGCTACGGCGCCAAGGTGCGTCGGCTCATCTCCCGCCACCTGCGGGTCTCGGGCATCGAGGAACGCGTACCGTCGGTCGAACTGTCGGCGGCGGACTTCATGGAGAAGGTGGACGCCAACCCGGACCCCCGGACCAGAACCGACTACATGAGGAGCAGGCTCCGGCTCCACATCGACGCCCGCCTCGGCGCCGACCGCACGCTCCACCAGCGGTTCAGCGCCCGGCTGGAGGAGATCGTCCGCCAGATGGGCGACGACTTCGAACAGGCCGCGGCCGCGCTCGCGGCCCTGCGCACCGATGTCCTCGCGGCCGAGGACGGGGATCACGTGGACGCCGACGACGACCGGGTGCGCGACCTCGACCGGTGGACCGAACAGCCGGTCCACCGGCTGCTGAAGGAGGCGTTCGAGGAGACGGGGACTCCGGAGGGAGTGGACCTCGTCCGGGGGACCCTCGACCTCACCGCCGAGATGGCGCGGCTCGTCGGCTCCCAGGACTTCGTCGTCCTCGCGGACACCCAGATCAGGGTGCGCCGGGAACTGCGCGTCTACCTGGAGGAGAACCTGCACATGGACTGGGAGCGGGGCGGCCCGCTCGCCGGGGACCTGGTGGAGCTCGCCCGTGACCGGCACGCCGACTTCCTGCGCTACCGGCGCCGGACCGACTGACCCTACGGACCACCCTCACCCGGGCCTTTCCGCGCGGTGGTAGGAATGGCGGGTGACCGGCCCCGTCCATCCCGCCCAGCAGGCGATCGCCGCGCTGCCGCTCCCCGACGAGTGGGAGTGGGAGCTCGTCGTCCGTCCCCGGCGCCGGACCCTGGGCATCGATGTCGCTCCGGACGGCGGTGTGCGCTTCGCCGTGCCACCGGACGCCGATCCCCGCGAGGTGGCCGCCGCCGTGCGGTCCCGGCTGCCCCGGCTCGCGGACGAGGTACGGCGCCGGCGCGAGCGTCCCTCCGAACAGGTCAAGGAACTGGTGGACGGGACGGGCTTCGCCTACCTCGGCCGCCGTCACCGGTTGCGGATCGTCCCGGCGGGCGAGGGGCGGCGGGTGCGCCTGAACCAGGGTTGGCTCGAACTGCCCCGGCCCGCCCACCGGCGGGCGGGCGGGAAGGCCATCGCCGAGTGGTACAGGGCGTGCGGAGGCCGGTGGCTCGCCGTGCGCGCGCCCTCGTACGCCGGAACGATCGGGGTGTCACCGGCGGCACTGGAAGTGCGCGACCTGGGTTCCCGCTGGGGCGCCTGCGCCCCCGACGGCACCGTCACCGTCCACTGGGCCGTCCTTCAGCTGCCCGCCGCACTGGTCGACCTCGTTCTCGTCCACGAACTGTGCCACCTGCGGACGCCCGGACACGGTGCCGCGTTCCGCGGACTGGTCCGGCGCACACTGCCGGACGCCGACGAGCGCGAGCGCCGTTTCGCGGAACAGGAACCGGAACTGTGGCGCGGCGCGGTGAAGTAGCACGGCCGCCCCACCGGCGGACCGCACCCACACCGCTCACCGCGTGAAGAACTCCGCCAGGACCGGGGCCAGGACGTCCGGTTCGACCATATGGGTCTGGCCCTCCAGGGTGCGGTACGTGCCCCGGGGGACGGACTCGGCGATCGCCCGCGCGGCCTTGCGCATCCACGCCGGGCTCGCGTCGCCCGCGATCGACAGCACCGGCACCCGGACCGACGCCAGCAGCTCGCGCGGCACGCTCCCGTCGCCCATCACGGCGTCGTCGTACGCGAGGCTCGGCGCGAGCGACTCCATCCCGGCCCACATCGGCGACTGCCGCGCGCCCTGGATGACCTCCTCGCCCAGGCCGGTCAGCCGCAGGAAGAGCTCCACCGCCTCCCCGCGCCGCCCCTCGGCGAGCGCCGCCGTCAGCCGCTCGGTGTACCGTGCCCGCTCCCCGAGATCCTCCTCGGACATCGCGTACGGCGTCTCGTACACGGCGACGTGGTGCACCGGAAGTCCGCTCGCCGCCGCCCTGAGCGCCAGCGCACCGCCCGAGGAGACCCCGTACAGCGCGGCCTCGCCGCCCACCGCCCCGATCAGCGCCGCCAGGTCCTCGACCTCGCGCTCCACCGCGTACGGCGCGGTGTCCCCGCTGCCGCCCCGGCCCCGGCGGTCGTACACGACCACCCGGAACCGCTCCGAGAGGCGGGCCGCCAGCGGGGCCACCGTGCCGCCCGTCGACATCGCGCCACTGACGAGAACGACCGTGGCACCCCGCCCGGCGCTCTCGTACGCCAGGGGGGTGCCGTCACGTGAAGAGATGTTCTTGTCCATGTCACGCCAGACTGCCGCACGGCACGGCGTTGGCCGGTGAGGCGGGCGGCGCGTTCGCCCAGCACAACCCGTTTACGTGATCAGCCGACTTCCACCTCGTAGAAGCAGAGGTGGTCCTTGATCCGCGCGACGTCCGGCTTCGGCTCCGGGTACGCCCAGACCAGGTCCGCCGCGTCCGGCAGCGACCAGTAGGAGGCGGTGCCCTTGAAGGGGCAGTACGTGTGCGTCTCCGAGGGCGTCAGCAGGTCGAGCCGTACGTCCGCCGGCGGGATGTAGTACCGGTCCGGACAGCCCGTCTCCCTCAGCAGCAGCGCCCCGTCGCTCTCCGCCAGCACCTGCCCGCCGCGCACCACGCGCACGTGCCGGTCACTGTCCTCGATGGTGATGCGGTGGCCCGTGGTCACGATCGTCCCTCCTCGGGTGGCCGATTCCGTGAGTACAGCGCACGCTGGAGCGGACTTCTTCCCGAGGAGGATCCGCAGGAGGTACCCATGGGAGCCGAGGACACCGGCCGGAACCGCGGCACCCTCGCCCACCGGGCCCGCTACGCCCTGCGTCATCCGGGGCGCGTCCCCGCCCACGCGCGGCGCGCGCTGCGCGACACCTGGCTGCGGCTGCGCCACCGCGACCACATCGCCTACTACCGCGCGGTGATGGCCTGCGACACGGCCCGCGGCGCCGAGGCGGCGGTCGGCCACAACCCCTCGCGCGAGCAGTGGGCGCGTATCGGCCGGATGCAGTTCGACTACCTGCTGCGGCACGGCCTGGAGCCGCACCACCGGATGCTGGAGATCGGCTGCGGCAACCTCCGCGCGGGACGCCACTTCATCGGCCACCTGGAGCCCGGCCACTACTACGGCATCGACATCTCGCCGCACATCCTGCTCGCCGCCCAGGACACCCTCGTACGCGACGGACTCCAGGCCAGGATGCCGTACCTCGCCCTCGCGGACGACCTCACCTTCGCCTTCCTGCCCGACGGGCACTTCGACGTCGTCCACGCGCACAGCGTCTTCTCGCACTCGCCCCGGCACGTCATCGAGGAGTGCTTCGCGCACGTCGGGAGGGTGCTGGCGCCCGGCGGGTTCTTCGACTTCACCTTCGACCGCACGGAGGGCGAGGAGCACCAGGTGCTGCACGAGGACTTCTACTACCGGACGGAGACGCTGGTGGACCTGGCCGCCGGGTACGGCCTCACCGCGCGGTTCATGGACGACTGGGAGGAGCTGCCGCACCGGCAGTCGAAGATGCGGCTGACCGTGATGTCCGACCGGGCCCGTACTGTGGGTCCGTGAACATCTGTGTCTTTCTCTCCGCCGCCGACCTCGACGAACGCTACACACGCCCCGCGCGGGAGTTCGCGCGGCTGCTCGGCAAGGGCGGGCACACGCTGGTGTGGGGCGGCTCCGACGTCGGCCTGATGAAGGTCGTCGCCGACGGTGTGGAGGAGGCGGGCGGCCGGCTCTGCGGCGTCTCCGTGGAGTTCCTCGCGGCGAAGGCGCGCGACGGCGTCGACGAGATGGTGATCGCGCGTGACCTCGCCGAGCGCAAGCGGCTGCTGCTGGAGAAGGCCGACGCGGTGGTCATCATGGTCGGCGGCACCGGCACCCTCGACGAGGCGACCGAGATCCTGGAGCTGAAGAAGCACGGACACACCGAGAAGCCGGTGGTGCTGCTCAACACCGCGGGCTTCTACGACGGCCTCAAGGAGCAGTTCCGCCGCATGGAGGACGAGGGCTTCCTGCCCCGCCCGCTGACCGACCTGGTGTTCTTCGCCGAGGAGCCGACGGGCGCGCTGGCGTATCTGGAGGAGAGCCTGGGCGTGGAGTGACCGCCCGATGATGCGAGCATGGCGGGCATGGCTACACATGTGATCACCGGAGCGGGCTCCGGCATCGGCGCGGCCGTCGCCCGCCGCCTGCACGCGCGCGGGGACGAACTCGTCCTGCACGCGCGCGACGCGGGCCGGGCGAAGGAACTGGCGGCCCAGTTCCCCGGCGCCCGCACCCTCGTCGGCGACCTGGCGGACCCCGACAAGCTCTCCTGGGCCTTCTCCCACCAGTCGCTCCCGGACCGGGTGGACTCCCTCCTGCACATCGCCGGCGTGGTCGACCTCGGCCCGGTCGGCGAGCTGACCCCGAAGACCTGGCGCCACCAGCTCAACGTCAACCTGATCGCCCCCGCCGAGCTGACCCGGCACTTCCTGCCCCAGCTCCGCGCGAGCCGGGGCCACGTGATCTTCGTCAACTCCGGCGCCGGCCTGGCCGCCCACGCCGACTGGTCCGCCTACGCCGCCTCCAAGCACGGCCTGAAGGCCCTCGCGGACTCCCTGCGTCACGAGGAGCACGCGGGCGGTGTCCGTGTCACCTCGGTCTACCCCGGCCGCACCGCCAGCCCCATGCAGGCCAAGGTCCACCAGCAGGAGGGCAAGGAGTACGACCCCGCGCGGTGGATCGACCCCGAGTCGGTCGCCACGACCATCGTGACGGCTCTGGACCTTCCGGCCGACGCGGAGATCAACGACCTGACGGTCCGACCGGGGCGGTGATTTTCAGCCCCTCCGGCGTTTGAGGAGCGGGGGTCCGGGGGCAGCGCCCCCGGGATGGGACGGGTAGGGGCGGCGGGGGCGGAAAACCTCCGTACGCTCTACGGGTGAGCGAAAACAGCCAGCCCCCCTTCGGCCCCGCCACCGGCATCGGCTCCATGCCGGGCGGGGACGCCCGAGAGGCCGCCAGAACGGTCACCGGCAGCTTCGAGACCTTCCCCCACCTCCCCGAACTCCCCGCCCGCGGCCCCGGCGCGGACATGATCGGCCGCACCGCGGGCCTGCTCGTGGAGCTGTACGCCCGCGTGGAGCCCAGCGGCTGGCGCCTCGGCGACCGCCCGGGCCGCGACACCAAACGCGCCCGCTCCTGGCTCGGCGAGGACCTCGACGCCCTGGAGGAGTTCACCCAGGAGTACCAGGGGCCCCTGAAGGTCCAGGCGGTCGGCCCGTGGACGCTCGCCGCCGCCCTGGAGCTGAGGAACGGCGAGGCCGTCCTCTCCGACCCCGGCGCCTGCCGCGACCTCGCCGCCTCCCTCGCCGAGGGACTGCGCCTCCACCTCGCCGAGGTGCGGCGGCGCGTGCCCGGCGCGCGGCTCGTCCTGCAGCTCGACGAACCCTCCCTCACCGCCGTACTGCGCGGACACGTGAAGACCGCCAGCGGCTACCGCACCCACCGCGCGGTGGACCGGCAGATCGTCGAGTCCACGCTGCGGGACGTCGTCGGGGTGCACGACGGCGGGCCCGTCGTGGTCCACTCGTGCGCACCGGACGTCCCGTTCGCCCTGCTGCGCCGGGCGGGCGCGGCGGCGATCTCCTTCGACTTCTCCCTCCTCACCGAGCGTGACGACGAGGTGATCGGGGAAGCGGTGGAGAGCGGGACCCGGCTGTTCGCCGGCGTCGTCCCGGGCACGGACGGACCGTTGTCGGACCCGGGCGGTAGCGTCATGGGTGTCAGGACGCTCTGGCGCAGGCTGGGGCTGCGGCCGGGACTCCTCCCGGAGGCGGTCACGCTCACCCCGGCGTGCGGACTCGCGGGGGTCTCCCCGGAGTACGCGCGCAGGGCCCTCGCCCAGTGCGTCCGGGCGGCGAGATCCCTCGCGGACAACCCAGAGTGACGGGAGGACACACGGTGGCCGGCGACAAGCAAGCGGAGACGACGAGCGTGCCCGCCGAGGCGCGGGAGAAGCACGCCAGGCTCGCTGAGCAGATCGAGGAGCACCGCTTCCGGTACTACGTGAACGACGCCCCCGTCATCAGCGACGCCGACTTCGACCGGCTGCTGCGGGAGTTGGAGGCGCTGGAGGAAGAGCATCCGGAGCTGCGCACCCCGGACTCGCCGACCCAGAAGGTCGCGGGGGCGTACGAGACGGAGTTCACCTCCGTGCGGCACGTCTCGCGGATGCTCTCCCTCGACAACACGTTCAACGACGACGACCTCGCCGCGTGGGTGGACCGCATCCAGCGCGAACTGGGCACGCAGAAGTACCACTTCCTGTGCGAGCTGAAGGTCGACGGCCTGGCCGTCAACCTCACCTACGAGCGGGGGCGGCTGGTCCGCGCGGCGACCCGCGGCGACGGCCGCACGGGTGAGGACATCACGCCCAACGTGCGCACCATCGCGGAGATCCCGGACCGGCTGAAGGGCGACGAGGTTCCGGACCTGGTGGAGATCCGGGGCGAGGTCTACTTCCCGATGGAGAAGTTCCAGGAGCTCAACGCGCGGCTGAACGCGGCCGGCGACAAGCCCTTCGCCAACCCGCGCAACGCGGCGGCCGGTTCGCTGCGCCAGAAGGACCCCCGGGTCACCGCCTCCCGCCCGCTGCACATGGTGGTGCACGGCATCGGTGTCCTGGAGGGCTACAAGGGCATGACCCGCCTCTCCCAGGGCTACGACCTGCTCAAGAGCTGGGGCCTGCCCACCTCCGAGCACAACAGGGTGGTCGACGACCTCGCCGGCGTACGGGAGTTCATCGCGTACTACGGCGAGAACCGGCACTCCGTGGCGCACGAGATCGACGGGGTCGTCGTCAAGCTCGACGAGATCTCCCTCCAGGGCCGTCTCGGCTCCACCTCGCGCGCCCCGCGCTGGGCCATCGCGTACAAGTACGCGCCCGAGGAGGTCAACACCAAACTGGTCGACATCCGCGTGGGGGTGGGCCGTACGGGCAGGGTCACGCCGTACGCGCAGGTCGAGCCGAAGACGGTGGCCGGATCCGAGGTCGAGTTCGCCACCCTGCACAACCAGGACGTGGTCAAGGCCAAGGGCGTCCTCATCGGCGACACGGTGGTGCTGCGCAAGGCCGGTGACGTGATCCCCGAGATCCTCGGTCCGGTCGTCGACAAACGGGACGGCAGCGAGCGCGAGTTCGTGATGCCGGCCGAGTGCCCCGAGTGCGGTACGCCGCTGAAGGCGATGAAGGAGGGCGACGTCGACCTGCGCTGCCCCAACGCCCGTACATGCCCGGCACAGTTGCGGGAGCGGCTGTTCTACCTGGCCGGGCGCAAAGCGCTGGACATCGAGCACTTCGGCTATGTCGCCGCAGCGGCGCTGACCAGGCCGCTGGAGCCCGCGGAGCCGCCGCTGCGGGACGAGGGCGACCTGTTCGACCTCACCATCGAGCAACTGCTGCCCATCAAGGCGTACGTCCTCGACCAGGACAGCGGGCTGCCCAAGCGGGACCCGAAGACCGGTGAGGAGAAGGTCGCCACCGTCTTCGCCAACCAGGAGGGCGAGCCGAGGAAGAACGCGGTCGCGATGCTGGCGAACATCGCGGCGGCCAAGGAGCGTCCGCTGGCGCGCGTGCTGACCGGTCTGTCGATCCGTCACGTCGGCCCGGTCGCGGCGGAGGCGCTGGCCCGTGAGTTCCGCTCCGTCGACCGCATCGAGCAGGCCACCGAGGAGGAGCTGGCGGGCACCGAGGGGGTCGGCCCGACCATCGCCGCCTCGCTCAAGCAGTGGTTCGCCGAGGACTGGCACCGGGAGATCATCCGCAAGTGGAAGGCGGCCGGTGTCCGTATGGAGGACGAGGGTTCGGGGGAGGACGAAGGGCCGCGTCCGCTGGAAGGGCTCACGGTCGTGGTGACCGGAACGCTGGAGAACTTCACCCGGGACGGCGCGAAGGAGGCGCTGCAGAGCCAGGGGGCGAAGGTGACCGGATCCGTCTCCAAGAAGACGTCGTTCGTCGTTGTGGGTGACAACCCCGGTACGAAGTACGACAAGGCGATGCAGCTCAAGGTGCCGGTTCTGAACGAGGACGGATTCGCCGTCCTCCTCGGACAAGGGCCAAAAGCCGCGGCGGAGGTCGCTCTTTCGGCCGAGGAGTAGCGGTTGAAGGTCGGCCGATCGGCGCATATCAGATGCATACGGGTGGCTGGGGCGCATTCGGGCAACCGTCGGCGACCGGTGCCCGTACAGGCCTTCCGCGGCCTACTGTTGAGATGTGCGCCTGCCGTGCCCAGCCGCGGTCGGAGCAACCCCGTACTCGTGAGGGGTCCGGGGTAAGGGCTTTCCACCGCGGAGCCGCTGAGAGTCGTCGGGCATCGGGCCGCGTGGCGTGGGCACCGCCGGCTGGGAGAGGGACGGGAATGGAACCGACCGAGAGCGCCGCCCCGGCCTCACGGCCGCGCCTGCGCCGCATGGCGGTCGCATGGCTGCGCGGCCGTGAGGACGGGCGGCCCGCGGGGCGGCCGGGCGCACAGGGGCGCACCGGGGCGCGTACCGCGGACGCGCGCGGGACGGACACGCGCGGCGTCGGGCAGCGGGCCGCCGGGCACGGTCCCGGGCTGGCCGAGTTGTCCGAGGCGGACGCGGAACGGCACCCGTCCTGGCCCGCGTTGCCCACGGCGGTCGTCGCCGCGGCCGGTTTCGTGCTGGGCGCCGGCTTCCTGCGGGCGTTCACCGGAGGGCACGCGCTCTTCCCGTCCGGCACCGTCGGCTGGTCGCTGGCGGTGCTGACCGGAATCATCGTCGGTCATCTGGTGATGCTGGGCCGCTCCCGGTGGTGGGGCGGTACGGGTTCCGGCGCCGCCCTCACTCTCGCGGTGCTGCTGTCGTACGGGTGGGTTCCGGCCGGGATGGTCAGCCTCACCGTCGTCGTGCTGGTCGGCATAGCCCGGCGGGGCCGCTGGCGGCAGGGCGTGCTGCACGGTGCGGTGGACCTGCTCGGCATCGGCGCCGGGGCGCTGGTGCTGGCCGCGTTCGGCTGGGTGCCGTCCGTCGAGTCGCCGTCGGCCCCGGACACCTGGACGCCGTACACCGCCCCGGGGGTGGTGCTGGTCGCCGCGGTCTATCTCGCGGTCACCCGCGGTCTGCTGTGGTACCTGCACACCCCCCGCGCGGGGCTGCCCACCGTGGCCCGTACCGCGCTGGCCCGGCAGGGTCTCGTCGCTGTCGCCCTGCTCGGCATAGCGCCGCTGGTGTGTGTGGTCGCCGACGCCAAACCGGTGCTGCTGCCCCTGTTCTCCATTCCGCTGATCGCCCTCGACTCCACGCTGTGGATAGCCCGCGCGCGGGCCGAGGAGCAGCTGCGCGATCCGCTGACCGGACTGCCGAACCGGCAGTGGCTGCTGGAGCGCATCTGGACCGCGCTGGACGACGCGGAGCGGATCGACGCCCGCGCCGCGCTCATGCTGATCGACCTGGACCGGTTCCGGTCGGTCAACGACACCCTCGGGCATCTCGCCGGTGACCGGCTGCTGCTGCAGATAGCCGACCGGCTCAGACTCGCCCTGCCGCGCGGAGCGGAGGCCGCGCGGCTCGGCGGTGACGAGTTCGCCGTCTTACTGCCCGTCGCCGAATCCACGACGGCCGCCACCCGCGTCGCCCGCTCCCTCGTCGCCGCCCTCAGCTCCCCGCTCGACCTCGACGGGCTCACCCTCGTCCTGGAGGCGAGTGCGGGGGTCGCCGTCTTTCCCGACCACGCGGACGACGCGGAGGGGCTGTTGCGGCGGGCGGACGTGGCGATGTACCAGGCCAAGCGGGACCGTACGGGGGTCGAGGCGTACGAGTCCAAGCGGGACTCCAACACCCCTGACCGGCTGGGGCTGCTGGGGGATCTGCGGCGGGCGCTGGACGCCCGGGAGGTCGAGCTCCACTACCAGCCGAAGGTGCGCTTCGACGGGCAGGTCGCGGGGCTCGAGGCGCTGGTGCGGTGGGTGCATCCGGAGCGGGGGAAGGTGCCGCCGGACGAGTTCATAGCGATCGCCGAGTCGTCCGGGCTGATGCCGCACCTCACCGAGTACGTGCTGGAGACCGCGCTGGGGCAGGTCGCGCGGTGGCGGGCCCAGGGGCTGTTCGTGCCGGTCGCCGTGAACGTGTCCCCGCGCGACGTCCATGCGGCCGGTTTCGCGGGGTCCGTGGCGGCGCGGCTGGCCCGGCACGGGGTGCCGGCGGGGGCGCTGCAGCTGGAGATCACCGAGCATGTGCTGCTGGAGGACCCGCAGCGTGCGGCCGACACGCTGAACGCGTTGACCGGGCACGGGGTGAAGATGTCGCTGGACGACTTCGGTACGGGGTACTCGTCGCTGGTGCATCTGCGGCGGCTGCCGGTGAGTGAGCTGAAGATCGACCGGTCGTTCGTGGCCC
The DNA here is from genome assembly GCF_043084105.1 of Streptomyces sp. NPDC014676. Lineage (NCBI taxonomy): Bacteria > Bacillati > Actinomycetota > Actinomycetes > Kitasatosporales > Streptomycetaceae > Streptomyces > Streptomyces sp. NPDC014676. Next base: position 124,219 of record NZ_JBIBZI010000011.1, read on the forward strand.
GGCTGGCCGTGGACACCGAGGACGCGGAGATCGTGCGGTGCACCATCGATCTGGCGCATTCGCTGGGGCTGCTCGTCGTCGCGGAGGGGGTGGAGGACGACGAGACGTGGGAGCGGTTGCGCGATCTTCGCTGTGACGCGGTGCAGGGCTGGCTGGTGGCGGCGGCGATGCCGCCGGACGAGACCACGGCCTGGCTCCTCGCCCGCGGCTCCCGCGGCTGGCAACGCCCGGCCGCCGCGCTCCCGGCCGCGACGACCACGGCCGACGAATAGCCCAACCCCACCTTCGGCCCGCACCAGCACGGGGCATCGCACAAGACGCCGGGCTGCGAAGCCATCCCGCCCGGCGGCGACGAGGGGCGCTGCCCGCCGCTCCCGCCGCGGGCGGGGAAACGCCGCGCGACGTCCGGCAGGGCGGGCCCCCGGGAAAGGGTTTCACGGGCACGGCTCCCCGCCCCATAGGATTGGCCCCAAACCACACACACTCACCCCAGAGGATCGCTGCATGCCTGGCATCACGCGCGAGGAGGTCGCCCACCTCGCCCGGCTGGCGCGTCTGGAGCTGAAGCCCGAAGAGCTCGACCACTTCGCGGGCCAGCTCGACGACATCATCGGCGCGGTCGCCCGCGTCAGCGAGGTCGCCGACCAAGACGTACCGCCGACCTCCCACCCGCTCCCGCTGACGAACGTCATGCGACCGGACGAGGTCCGTCCCTCGCTCACCCCCGAGCAGGCGCTCTCCGGCGCCCCGGCCCAGGAGCAGCAGCGTTTCAAGGTGCCGCAGATCCTGGGGGAGGAGTAACCCGCCATGAGCGATCACATCATCAGGCTCACCGCCGCCGAGACCGCCGAGAAGATCGCCTCCGGTGAGCTCACGGCCGTAGAGGTCACCGAGGCGCACCTGGCCCGCATCGAGGCCGTCGACGAGAAGGTGCACGCCTTCCTGCACGTCGACCGCGAGGGCGCCCTGGCACAGGCACGCGCCGTCGACGAGAAGCGGGCCAAGGGGGAGAAGCTCGGTCCGCTGGCCGGCGTTCCCCTCGCCCTCAAGGACATCTTCACCACCGAGGGCATCCCGACCACCGTCGGTTCCAAGATCCTCGAGGGCTGGATCCCGCCGTACGACGCGACGCTCACCAAGCGGCTGAAGGCCGCCGACGTCGTCATCCTCGGCAAGACCAACATGGACGAGTTCGCCATGGGGTCCAGCACCGAGAACAGCGCCTACGGGCCGACCGGCAACCCGTGGGACCTCACCAGGATCCCGGGCGGGTCCGGCGGCGGGTCCTCCGCCGCACTCGCCGCGCACATGGCGCCGCTCGCCATCGGCACCGACACCGGCGGTTCCATCCGCCAGCCGGCCGCCGTCACCGGCACCGTCGGTGTGAAGCCGACGTACGGTGCCGTCTCCCGGTACGGCATGGTCGCCTTCTCCAGCTCCCTGGACCAGGGCGGTCCCTGTGCCCGTACGGTCCTGGACGCCGCCCTGCTGCACGAGGTGATCGCCGGGCACGACCCGATGGACTCCACCTCCATCGACGCCCCGGTCCCGCCGGTCGTCGAGGCCGCCCGCAACGGCTCGGTCGCCGGCATGCGCGTCGGCGTCGTCAAGCAGTTCCGCGGCGAGGGGTACCAGGCCGGTGTCGTCCAGCGGTTCGACGAGTCCGTCGAGCTGCTGAAGGAGCTGGGCGCCGAGGTCGTCGAGCTGGACTGCCCCTCCTTCGACCTGGCGCTCTCCGCGTACTACCTGATCGCGCCCTCCGAGTGCTCCTCCAACCTCGCCCGCTTCGACGGCCTGCGCTACGGCCTGCGGACCGGCGACGACGGCTCGCACTCCGCCGAGGAGGTCACCTCGCTCACCCGTGAGGCCGGCTTCGGCGACGAGGTCAAGCGCCGCATCATGCTCGGTACGTACGCCCTGTCGAGCGGCTACTACGACGCGTACTACGGCAGCGCCCAGAAGGTCCGCACCCTCATCAAGCAGGAGTTCGAGCGGGCCTTCGAGCAGGTCGACGTGATCGTCTCCCCGACGACCCCGACCACCGCCTTCGCGATCGGCGAGCGTGCCGACGACCCGATGGCGATGTACCTCGCCGACCTGTGCACCATCCCCACCAACCTGGCGGGCAACGCGGCCATGTCGCTGCCCTGCGGCCTCGCCCCCGAGGACAACCTGCCGGTGGGTCTGCAGATCATCGCCCCCGCCATGAAGGACGACCGGCTCTACAAGGTCGGCGCCGCCGTCGAGGCCGCCTTCGTGGAAAAGTGGGGCCACCCGCTGATCGAGGAGGCACCGTCGCTGTGAGCGCACTGTCCAAGGCCAAGGGCTTCAAGAGCTCCAAGTCCGGTCTGTACGTCTCCATGGCCACCTCGGCGTTCGGCGCCGTCGGTGTGTACAAGCAGATCAAGAAGGCGCGTGGCGAGAGCGACACGCTGCGGCTGCTCGACGCCGTCGTCACCGGTGCCGCGGTCGTCACCAACCTCGCCATCCTCTACCGCGAGCTGAAGCGCCTCGGCGACGACGACGTCCTGCTGGGCTGAGAGGGAAGTTTCACCGTGACCACCACGACTGACCTGGTGTCGTACGAGGACGCACTCGCGTCGTACGACCCCGTCATGGGCCTCGAGGTCCATGTCGAACTCGGCACCCGGACCAAGATGTTCTGCGGCTGCTCGACGGCGCTGGGCGCCGACCCGAACACCCAGACCTGCCCCGTCTGCCTCGGCATGCCCGGCGCGCTCCCGGTCGTCAACGCGACCGGCGTCGAGTCGGCGATCAAGATCGGTCTCGCGCTGAACTGCGAGATCGCCGAGTGGTGCCGCTTCGCCCGGAAGAACTACTTCTATCCGGACATGCCGAAGAACTTCCAGACCTCCCAGTACGACGAGCCGATCGCCTTCGACGGCTACCTCGACGTGCAGCTGGAGGACGGGGAGACCTTCCGCGTGCAGATCGAGCGCGCCCACATGGAGGAGGACACCGGCAAGTCCACGCACGTGGGCGGCGCCACCGGCCGTATCCACGGCGCGTCCCACTCCCTGCTGGACTACAACCGCGCCGGCATCCCGCTGATCGAGATCGTCACCAAGCCGATCGAGGGAGCGGGCGAGCGGGCCCCCGAGGTCGCGCGGGCCTACGTCCGTGAGCTGCGCGAGCTCATCCGTGCCCTCGGCGTGTCCGAGGCCCGCATGGAAATGGGCCAGATGCGCTGCGACGTGAACCTGTCGCTGCGCCCCCACGGCACCGAGAAGTTCGGCACCCGCAGCGAGACGAAGAACGTCAACTCGCTGCGGTCCGTGGAGCGTGCCGCCCGGTTCGAGATCCAGCGCCACGCGGCGGTGCTCTCCTCGGGTGGCACGATCATCCAGGAGACCCGGCACTTCCACGAGGACACGGGGTCCACGACCTCGGGCCGCGTGAAGGAGGAGGCCGAGGACTACCGGTACTTCCCGGAGCCCGACCTGGTGCCGGTCGCCCCGTCCCGCGAGTGGGTCGAGGAGATCCGTTCCGCCCTGCCCGAGCTGCCGCTGGTGCGCCGCAACCGACTCCGCGAGGAGTGGGGGATCTCCGGCACCGACATGCAGTCCATCCTCAACGCCGGCGCGCTGGACCCGATCGTCGCCACGATCGACGCCGGTGCCGACGCGGCCTCCGCCCGCAAGTGGTGGATGGGTGAGCTGGCCCGCGCCGCCAACGAGTCGGGCAAGGGCCTCGACGAACTGGCGATCACCCCGGAGCAGGTGGCCCGGGTCGCCGAGCTGGTCGTGAAGGGCGATCTGAACGACAAGCTGGCCCGTCAGGTCATCGAGGGCGTCCTCGCCGGTGAGGGCACCCCGGACGAGGTGGTCGACAAGCGCGGTCTGAAGGTCGTCTCCGACGAGGGTGCCCTGGGCACCGCCGTCGACGAGGCCATCGCCGGCAACCCGGGCATCGCGGACAAGATCCGCGGTGGCAAGGTGGCCGCGGCCGGTGCCCTGGTCGGCGCGGTCATGAAGGCCACACGCGGGCAGGCCGACGCGGCCCGCGTGAAGGAGCTGATCCTGCAGAAGCTGGGCGTCGACGAGGGCTGACCGGCGAAGACGGTCAAGAGGAGGGGGCGCGTCGTTTCGATGCGCCCCCTCGCTCATGAGGTCATGCCGTCACGCGGTCAGACGCGGCGGCCCACCACGCGCGCGAAGCCCAGCGTGCGGCCCCGGTCCGTGCGCAGCATCTCCGCGCTCTCCCGGCTCATCCGCACGTGGAACTCCTCCGTGCTCTCCTCGGCGACGACGTCGCACCAGAGCAGCCACTCACGCCAGCCGTCCTCCAGCCAGTCGGCCGTCTCCACGTCCACGGCCCCGCTGCGGGTCCAGTGGCGGCGCCACCAGGCGGGGCTGTGGAAGCACCAGAACGCGGGGTCCCAGTACGGCTTCATGTGCTCCGGCGGTTCGGTGCCCTCGATCTCCTCGGGCATCGACGGGACGACGACCCCGATCCGCCCGCCGGGCTTCAGCAGCCGGGTCAGCGTCGGCAGGTAGAGATCGTCGGTACCGAAGTACTGGTACGCGTCGACGGAGACGATCGCGTCGAAGCTCTCCTGACCGAAGGGCAGGTCGTGGGCCTCCGCGAGGACCGGGAACACCCGGTCGGCGACGCCCGCCTCAGCGATGCGGCGCGCGTTGTCGTCCGGCTTGATCCACAGGTCGGCCGCGGTGACCTGGACGTCGTACTCCCTGGCCAGGAAGACCGACGTCATGGCGCGTCCGCAGCCCAGGTCGAGCACGCGGGCGCCGGGGCGCAGGGTGTCGAGGCCGAGGGCCGGGGTGAGCCACTCCAGCAGCCACAGCGCGTGCGGGCCCATCCCGTTCTCGATGGTCCAGCGGGCGTCGTAGGCGCTGCTGCGGGGGTACCGGGGCAGGGTGAGGCGGCTAGCGAGGTCGTCGTGCGGGGTGTTCGATGTGATGTCCGACATCGGTGAACGGGCTCCTTGGGGCCGTGAAGGGGGAAAGGGTCGCGTCGGAGATCGGGCGGACAAGCATCAAAGCACCTGCTTCGGTCGGCGGCGGGCTGCCGTGGAGCGTCGGAGCGGCGGACGATAGCAGCCGGTCCCGACCCCCGCATCCGGGTTTCCGGGCCGCGGACGCTACGCTCCCGCGCCATGAGTGGACGTGCCGATTCCGACGACTCGACCGCGGACGTCCGGGCGGAGGACACCGAGCAGGGCGACGAGGCCTCGCGGGAGGTGCGGCGCGCCCGGTGGGTCGCGGCCGGTGCCGGTGCCGTACTCGCCCTCGCGGGTGCGGCCGCCGCTCTGCTCCGTCTCGCGGGTTCCGCGCCGGCCCTCGTCCCCGTCGCGTACGCCTGCGGGGCCGCCGTCTGCGCCCTCGCCGTGGTGCTGGGCTCCCGGGGGCGGACCCGCAGAGCGCTGTGGCTGCTGGTCGCGGGGCTCATGACCATGGCGCTGGGGGACCAGTTCGACTGAGCGGTGCCGCCGCTCGCACAGATGTGAACGGAGATGTGAACAAGGACACGAAAGCGACAAACGATCAGTTGTTCCTGCAAGGGTGGCCAGTGCGTAGCTCATGCGTTCTTTGCGGGATGTTCGGTCCGTGTACGGCTGTTCCCGGTCAAAGATCCACACCTCAGTCACTCCGGGAGCACGTTCCGTGGCAGCCCTCGCACGCTGGTGTGTCCGACGCCGTCTGATCACCGTTCTGCTCTGGCTTCTCGCCCTCGGCGGTGTCTCCGCCGGAGCCTTCGCCGCAGGCTCCGCCTACTCGAACGACTACGAGGTGCCCGGCACCGAGTCGGGGCGGGCCGCCCGGCTGCTGGAGGAGGGCTTCCCCGGCCTCGGCGGCGACAGCGACACCGTGGTCTGGCACACCCCGTCCGGCAGCGTCCGGGACCCCGGCGTCGAGCAGGCCATGACCCGCACCCTGGACCGGATCGGGGACCTGCCCGGCGTGGCCGCCGTGAGCGGTCCCTACGATGGCCAGGGGGCCGGCCGGATCAGCGCGGACGGCCGCACCGCCTACGCCACGGTCACCTTCGACGACCGGTCCGAGGACATCGACGCGGGCGAGACCGCCGCCGTGGTGGAGACGGCCGAGGCCGCCCGGACCGACGGGCTCCGGGTCGAGCTGAGCGGCAGCGCCGTCGCGCTCGGTGAGTCCTCCGGCGGGCACACGGCCGAGATCGCCGGCGTGGCCGTCGCCGCCGTCGTCCTCTTCCTCGCCTTCGGCTCGCTCGCCGCCGCGCTGCTGCCCATCGCCACCGCCCTGGTCGGCGTCGGCACCGCCTACGCCGGGATCGTGCTCCTCGGGCACGTCATGACCGTCGCCGACTTCGCCCCCATGCTCGGCATGCTGGTCGGGCTCGGCGTCGGCATCGACTACGCGCTGTTCATCGTGACCCGGCACCGGCGCGGACTGAAGCGCGGCCTCACCGTCACCGAGGCCGCCGCGGGCGCCGTCGCCACCACCGGGCGGGCGGTCGTCTTCGCGGGCGCCACCGTCTGCATCGCCCTGCTGGGCATGCTGATCCTCCGGCTGGACTTCCTCAACGGCGTCGCCGTCGCGGCCTCGCTCACCGTCGTCCTGACCGTCGCCGCCTCCGTCACCCTGCTGCCGGCCCTGCTGAAGTACATCGGCATGCGTGCGCTCAGCCGCCGGGAGCGGCGCCGGCTGGCCGAGCACGGGCCCGAGCCGGAGCTGCCGACCGGGTTCGCCGCCCGCTGGTCGGCGTTCGTGGAGCGCCACCCCAAGCCGCTCGGCGCGGTCGCGGTCGTCGTCATGGCCGTCCTCGCGCTGCCCACCCTCTCCCTCCACCTGGGCACCTCCGACCAGGGCAACGACCCCGAGACGTCCACCACCCGCCAGGCCTACGACCTCCTCGCCGACGGCTTCGGCCCCGGCGTGAACGGCCCCCTCACCCTCGTCACCCCCGTCGACGGCGCCGGGGACCGGCTCGCCCTGGACAACCTCGACACCACCCTGCGCGCGACCGAGGGCGTCGCGTCGGTGTCGCCCGCGGCCTACGGCGCGGGCGGCGACACCGCGTACCTCACCGTCGTACCGGAGTCGTCCCCGCAGTCGGAGCGGACCAGTGACCTGGTCGACCGGCTGCGCGACGACGTGCTGCCGCGGGCCGAGTCGGGCACCTCGCTCGATGTGCACGTCGGCGGTGTGACGGCCGGATACGACGACTTCGCCGACGTCATCGTCGACAAGCTGCCCCTCTTCGTCGGCGTCGTGATCGGCCTGGGCTGTCTGCTGCTCCTGCTCGCCTTCCGGTCCATGGCCATCCCGCTGAAGGCCGCCGCGATGAACGTGGCCGCCGTCGCCGCCGCCTTCGGCGTCGTCGTCGCGGTCTTCCAGTGGGGCTGGGGCAGCGAACCGCTCGGCCTCGGCAGCGCGGGCCCCATCGAGCCCTTCCTGCCCGTGATCATGGTGTCGGTCCTCTTCGGGCTCTCCATGGACTACCAGGTCTTCCTGGTCAGCCGGATGTACGAGGAGTGGCTGGAGACCGGAGACAACCGGCGCGCCGTCCGCGTCGGCCTCGCGGAGACCAGCCGGGTGATCAACTCCGCCGCCGTGATCATGATCTCGGTCTTCCTCGCCTTCGTCCTCACCGGCGACCGGGTGATCGCCATGTTCGGCATCGCGCTCGCCGCGGCCGTCGCCCTCGACGCCTTCGTCCTGCGCACCCTGCTCGTCCCCGCCCTCATGCACCTCCTTGGCGGCGCCAACTGGTGGCTGCCGCGCTCGCTGGACCGGATCCTGCCGCGCATCAGCATCGAGCCGCCCGAGGCCCGGACCGCCCATGAGAGGCTGGCCGCCGCCACGGACGCCGAGGCGGCGGACGTGCTGGCCGAGGAGGAGCAGCAGCGGGATGTACGCGATACGACTGGGTGACGACGGAGCCGAACTGCGCCCCCTGGAGCCCTGGCACGCCGAGGAGTTCCTGGCCCATCTGGACCGGGGCCGGGAGTTCATCAACCGGTACGTCCCCTTCGGCTCCCGGGCCACGGACGTGGCCGGCGCCCGGGAGGTGCTGCGGCGGTACGCCGACTGGCGTGCCGCCGACACCGCCTCGCTGCACGGGCTGTGGCTGGACGGCACGCTCGTGGGCGGGGTGCTCACCCTGAACTTCGACGCCGGGAACGGCACCTGCGAGGTCGGCTGCTGGCTGGAGCCCGCCGCCACCGGGCGCGGGCTCGTCACCCGCGCGATGCGGGTGCTCATCGACTGGGCCGTCGAGCAGCGCGGCATCCACCGGGTCGAATGGGTCGCGGCGGCCGGCAACGAGCCGAGCGTCAGCGTCGCCCGCCGGCTCGGCATGACCCGTGACGGTGTGCGCCGCGAGGCCCATCTCCACCACGGGGTGCGCCACGACCTGGAGGTGTGGTCCGTGCTGGCCCCCGAGTGGCGCGCGGCGCGCGACGATCATTAAGCGGACTCTCAGAGAGCGTCCGTACGGTGCGGAGCATGGGAACCAGGACAGTGGACGAGACCGGGGCCGGCACCGAGCACGACGAGACGGCGGTGGACGCCACGGAGCCCGACGACGTCGACGTCGACACCGACGTCGTGGAGACCGAACCCGCGGTGGACAAGGAGGAGGGCCCCTCCGGTGTCGGACAGGGCGCCGCCGCGGTCGTCTCCGCGGCGCTCGGCCTCGTCTCGCTCACCGGTGGCTGGCTGGGCACGGTGGCCGCCGCCCGCGAGACCCTCATGGGCCAGCTGGAGACGGCCGCGGACGCGGGCGTCGCCACGCAGGTCAAGGAGGTGTACGGCGACGCCTGGCACACCAGCGCGCTGTGGGCCGGCCTGTTCGCGCTGACCGCGCTGATCATGGGCGTGGCGGTGCTGGCGCGGCCCGCGTTCGGGACACCCGGCCGTACGGTCCAGGCGCCCTGGACCAAGTCGGTCGCCTGGGCGGGTGTGTCGCTCGGTGCCACCGGGCTGCTGCTGGCGGTCCTGAAGTACACCGACGTACTGCTGGGACTGCCGGCCACCGGCTGACGTACGTCCGTGAGGGGGTCTCCGGGCGCCGGAGACCCCCTCACGCGTGTCTCAGGAGGCCGGCACCGCGCGTGCCTCGGCGATGACGGCCGCCGGCTCCTCGGCCTCCGGCGCGGTGAGGGGCGTCAGCGGCGGGCGGACCGGTCCGGCTCTGGGTGAGGGGCGGGAGTGGTGGAGTCAGCGGTCGGGAGAGGGAGCGCGCACCACGTCGGTGAGCGCGTCCCCCCGCTCCAGCCGGTCGGTGTTCTTGGCGATCCCGGTCGCGCGAGCGGCGAAGGTGTCGGCCGTGTGGCCCGGGTGGTGCGGGGTCATCAGTACGTCACCCTCGCGCGGGTACCGCTCGGGCTGGAACGGCCCGACGCGGGCACGGTCCGGTACGACGGTGTCGACCCGTTCGCCCTGCGCGCCAAGGAGCTGCTGAACGGGCGGCGGCGCGTCCAGACGGTCTTCCAGGACCCCTTCGCCTCGCTCAACGCACGTATGTCGGCTGCCGATCTGATGGGTGAGCCCTGGCATACCCACCGGGACGTCGTGCCCGGCGCCAAGGCGCGCGATAAGCGGATCCGTGAACTGCTGTCCCTGACCGGCTCGCTGATGAGCCTGGTCGCGCTGGGTGCGGCGGGGGCGGTGGGCGCGCACACGTTCCAGCGCACGGTGCTGCTCGCGCCGGCGGCGGTCGCCGGTGCGGCGGGGCTGGTGGCGCAGCAACTGAGGGCTCAGGCGGCCTAAGTACCTTCTAAGGCCCCGCCCCGGCCGGAAGATACGGAACCCTCCCGATGTGGCGGACCCGCCTGGGAGACGAAGGTGGAGTCATCGCAGAGAGCGATGACCGACACCGAATCCTCCGGGGGAACACACCATGTTCGAGTACGCCCTTTACCGACTCCGCCACGACGACCTCGTCCGTCAGGGGGAGGAGCGCCGCCTGGCCCGGGAAGCCGCCCGACTCCGCCGCACCGCCCGCCGCACCACCCGGAACACCGAGGCGGAAAGCCATCCCCGCCGCCACTGGTTCGCCCGAGCCGCATGACCACGGACCGGCGACGGCACGGCGACCGGCCACCCCCTCCCTCACCACGGTCAGTCGCGCCGCCACCCCGTCGCTCCCGTGGGCGGACGTGCCGCCACCCCCGCCCACAACAAAAACCGGTGACCCCTTGCCGGAAGGTCATGCGATGCTCAGGACCGTGGAGACCAAGTCCATCAGTCCCGTGTTCGTGGGTCGCGGCACCGAGCTCGACACACTGAACACCGCCCTCACCCGAGCCGCCACCGAGCCCCAGGCCCTGCTCATCGCAGGCGAGGCCGGTGTGGGGAAGACCCGCCTCGTGGAGGAGTTCGCCGCCGCGGCCCGCCGCCGCGGCGCGATCGTCGCCCTCGGCGGCTGCGTGGAGATCGGCGCCGACGGCCTCCCCTTCGCTCCCTTCTCCACCGCCCTGCGCCAGCTCCGCCGCGAACTGCCCGACCAGCTCGCCGCCGCCGCCTCCGGCCAGGAGGAGGAACTCGCCCGCCTGCTCCCCGAGGTCGGCCCCGCCGCCCGCGAGGTCCGCCGCGACGAGCAGGGCATGGCCCGCCTCTTCGAGCTCACCGCCCGCCTGCTGGAGCGCGTCACCGCCGACCACACCGTCGTCCTCGCCCTGGAGGACCTGCACTGGGCCGACGCCTCCACCCGCCACCTGCTCGCCTACCTGTTCCGCACCCTGCGCACCGGCCGCCTCGTCGTCCTCGCCACCTACCGCTCCGACGACATCCACCGCCGCCACCCCCTGCGCCCCCTCCTCGCCGAACTCGACCGGCTCCGCACGGTCCAGCGCGTCGAACTCGGCCGCCTCAACCGCGAGGAGGTCGGCCGGCAGATAGCCGGCATCATCGCCCGCGAACCCGACCCCGACCGCGTCGACGACATCTTCGAACGCTCCGACGGCAACGCCTTCTTCGTCGAGGAGCTCGCCGTCGCCTCCGACGAGGGCTGCTGCACCGGCCTCACCGACTCCCTGCGCGACCTCCTCCTCGTCAGGGTCGAGGGCCTGCCGGAGAGCGCCCAGAGGGTCGCCCGGATCGTCGCCGAGGGCGGCTCCACCGTCGAGGACCGGCTGCTGGCCGCCGTCGCCCGGCTCACCGAGGACGACCTCATCGAGGCCCTGCGAGCCGGCGTCAACGCCGGCATCCTCACCCCCGCACCCGACCGCGACGGCTACCGCTTCCGCCACTCCCTGGTCCGCGAGGCCGTCAGCGACGACCTGCTGCCCGGTGAACGCTCCCGTCTCAACCGCCGCTACGCCGAGGCCCTGGAGGCCGACCCCACCCTGGTCCCCGCCGACGAGCGGGTGACCCGCCTGGCCAGCTACTGGTACCACGCCCACGACGCGGCCAAGGCCCTGCCCGCCGTCCTCGACGCCTCCGTCGAAGCCCGCCGGCGCCACGCCTATTCCGAGCAACTGGACCTGCTGGAACGGGCGATGGAGCTGTGGGACGCCGTCCCCGACGCCGTACGGGCCACCCTGCGCCCCCTCGACCACGCCGAGGTCTACCCTCCCCCACTGCCTGAAGGGCGTGGGGGGACCCCCAGTGGCTGCGACCCCGGGACGGCACCGCTGCGCTACCTCGACCTGATGGCCGAGGCCGCCGTCGCCGGACGCCTCTGCGGGGAACGCGAACGCTCGATGAAGATCACCAAGCGGGCGCTGCGCCTCCTCGACGAGGACCCGGACCCCCTGCGCGCCGCCTGGTTCTGGGTACAGCGCTCCCGGCTCACCCAGGCCCTCGCCCGCGGCGACGGCTGGACCGAACTCGGCACCGCACAGGACCTGGTGCGCGGACTGCCGCCGTCCGAGGTGCACGCCGAGGTGCTCGCCTCCGCCGCCGGCTGGTCCATGCTGCACGACCCCGGCCCGGACGCCATGGCCGCCGCCGAACGCGCCGTCGAGTACGCCCGCATGGTCGGCGCCCACGACATCGAGCTCAACGCCCGGCTCACCCTCGGCGGCCTCATGGTCGACGCCGGTGACATCGCCACCGGACTCGCCGAGATGTACGAGGTCAAGGACCGGGCGACCGAACTGGGCATGGACATGGTGGTGGCCCGCGCCTATGTGAACCTCCCGTCCGTCCTCGAAGGCGTCGGCCGCTCCGAGGAGGCCGCCGGGCTCCTCCACGAAGGCGTCCACGTCACCCGCAGGCTCGGACTGCTGGACTCCGAGGGCTGGGTGTGGGGCAATCTCGCCGAGTCCCTCCACACCCTCGGCCGCTGGGACGAGGCGGCCCGCGCCGCGGCCAACGCCCAGCGCCTCGAACAGAGCGCCAAGCCCCGCGCGGGGGGCTCGATGCGCCTGGCGTACCTCGCGTACGACCGCGGGGACATGGCCGAGGCGGCCCGCCGGCTCGCCGACGCCCGCACCTTCTTCGGCACGCACGACCCGATGCCGCAGTACGCCCTCCCCATGAAGTGGGTCGCCCTCGGCATCGCCGCCGCCGAGGGCCGCCTGGCCGACGCCCGCGCCGAGTTGCTGGACGCCCTCGACACCGGCCTCCCGCCCGGCACCCAGCGCTACGGCTGGCCCCTGCTGCTCGCCGCCACCACCGCGGAGGCCGACGCCCACGGCGCCCTGGCGACCGAGCCCGGCCGCCCGGAGATCCTGGACCGGATCCGCGCGGCGGCCAGGACCCTGACGACCGGCGTGCCCGTATGGCAGGCGTACGACCTGTGGCTGCGCGCCGAGCTGCTGCGCGCCGAGGGCAGGACCGCGCCGGACGCGTGGTCCGCGGCCGTCACGGCGGTCGAGCCACTGGAGCGGCCCTACGACCTCGCACGCGTCCGGTTCCGGCTCGCCGAGGCGCTGCTCGCCACCGGCGCGGGCGACGACGAGCGCGCCCGTGCCACGGAACTGCTGCGGCTGGTGACCGCCGTCGCCGACCACCTCGGCGCCGCACCACTGGCCCGGTCCGCCATGCTGCTGGCGCAGCGCGCCCGCCTCGCACTGTCCCCCGCCACTCGCGAGCCGGCCCCCGCCGCCCCGGCCGACGCGCTCGGCCTCACCAGCCGCGAGCGCGACGTCCTGCGCCTGGTGGCCGCCGGCCACACCAACCGCCGTATCGCCGAGGCACTCTTCATCTCCCCGAAGACGGCCAGCGTCCACGTCTCCAACATCCTCGCCAAGCTGGGCGTCTCCGGGCGGGGAGAGGCGGCGGCGGTGGCGCACCGGCTCGGTCTGTTCGCGGCGGAGACGGGTGAACGGCTGGCGGCGGGACAATAGGTGTGCGACCCACTCGTCCCTGGAAAGGGGAGCGATGTTCAACGCTTTCGAGGAACTGTTCGCCCCCGGCCGTAAACACACCCGCGATGAGCAGAACCGCCTGGAGCTGACCCGGGAGGACGTCGGCGACGCCGACCCCGGACGCGGGCCGATAGACCTCGCGTCCGGAAAGGTCACCGTGCGCCCGCCGGCCGTCCCGGAGGAGGAACCCGACGAGACGTGAGCGCCGCTCAGCTCACCTCCAGCTCCAGGATCCGGTCGTCGTCCTCCTTCGGATCGCCGCGCCCGTCCGTGTTGCTGGTGACCAGCCAGAGCTTGTTGCCGCTCGCCGGGGCCACCGTGCGCAGGCGGCCGTACTCGTCCTCCAGGAAGGCCTCCGGTTCCGCCGAGGCCTCCGTGCCCTTCAGGGGTATGCGCCACAACCGCTCGCCGCCCAGGCCGGCCATCCAGATCGAGCCCTCGGCGTAGGCGATGCCGCTGGGGGAGGCCTCGTCCGTGGTCCACTGGTCGACCGGGTCGTGGAAGCCGCTGTCGTCCGACTCGCCCTCCGCCTCCGGCCAGCCGTAGTTGTCGCCCGGCTTGATCGCGTTCAGCTCGTCCCAGGTGTCCTGGCCGAACTCCGAGGCGAACAGTCGCTGTCCGGTGTCCCAGGCCAGCCCCTGCACATTGCGGTGGCCGTACGAGTACACCGGGGAGTCGGGGAACGGGTTGCCCGGGGCCGGCTCGCCCTCCGGGGTCAGCCGCAGGATCTTGCCGCCCAGGGACTCCTTGTCCTGGGACAGACCCGTGTCACCGCTCTCGCCCGTGCCCGCGTACAGCATCCTGTCCGGGCCGAAGGCGATCCGGCCGCCGTTGTGGATCTCGCCCTTGGGGACGCCCCGGAAGACCGTGTCCGGCGCGCCGAGCTGCTCACCGGCCGGTTTCTCCTCGTCGTAGATCATGCGGACGATGCGGTTGTCGGAGGCCGAGGTGAAGTACGCGTAGATCATGCGGTCCGAGGCGTACTCGGGGGAGAGGGCGATGCCGAGCAGGCCGCCCTCGCCGGACGGCGACACCCCGGGCACCTCGCCCAGCTCGGTCTTCTCACCGGTCCTGCCGTCGACCCGGGTGATCGTCGCCTCGTCCCGGGAGGAGACCAGCAGGTCGCCGTCGGCCAGCGGGGCCAGGCCCCAGGGGGTGCTCAGGCCCGTGGCCACCGTGCGGACCACCTTCACCGAGCCCTTCGCGGGCGGCGTCTCCTCCGCGCTCCCCTCCGACGACGACCTCGTCGCCGTACCGCTCGGGGTGGCGCCGGCGTCCGAGCCGCCCGGCGGTCCCCCGTCGTCGGAGGAGCAGCCGGCGGTCAGCAGGAGCGCGGCGGCGGCCAGTACGGCCGTCACGGCTCGTCGTTGCACGATCTCGTCCCTTCGACGCGGCGGGTCCTACCTGTCATACACCGCTCGTGCCTCCGAAGTTCCCGATCGCGGAACCCCGAACCGCGAGACCGCCGCCGGTCCGCCGGTCAGTCCCACGAACCCTGCGCCGCGGGCAGCTCCGCGATCTCCGCGAGGTCGCGCTCCGTCAGGCGCAGGCCCGCAGCGGCCGCGTTCGCCACGGCCCACCGCTCCCGCTTGGTACCGGGGACCGGGATCACCTGGCGGCCCCGGCCCAGCACCCAGGCCAGCGCCACCTGCGCCGGGGTGACGTGCCCGCCGTGCCGGCGGGCGACGCGGCGCAGGCCGGCCACGATGGGCTGGTTCGCGGCCATCATCTCGGCCGTGAAGCGGGGGTGCCGGGCGCGCAGGTCGTCCGCCTCGAAGCCCACGCCGGGCGTCAGCGTCCCGGTCAGGAAGCCGTTGCCCAGCGGCATCGCCGCCAGGAAGCCGATCCCCCGCGACGCGCACCACGGCAGCAGCGCCCGCAGCGCCTCCGGCGACCACACCGACAGCTCCGCCTCCACCGCGCTCACCGGAAAGACCTGCTGCACCCGCTCCAGCTGCCGGATCGTCACGTCGTACAGCCGCGCCCCCGGCCGCCGCGCCGAACGCGCCCCCACCGCGCACAGCCCCAACGCCCGGACCTTTCCCGCCCGCACGAGCTCCGCCATCGCACCCCAGGTCTCCTCGACCGGGACCTCCGGGTCGGCGCGGTGCAGCTGGTAGAGGTCGATGACATCGGTCTGGAGCCGGCGCAGCGACGCGTCGCAGGCCCTTCTCACGTAGCCGGGGCGGCCGTTGGCCACGATGTGCTGATCGCCCACCAGCAGTCCGACCTTCGTGGACACGAAGGCGTCGGACCGCCGCTCCTTCAACACCCGCCCGAGCAGCAGCTCGTTGGTGAAGGGACCGTACATGTCGGCGGTGTCGAGGAGCGTCGAGCCCGCGTCCAGCGCCCGGTGCACCGCCCTGAGCGACTCCTCGCCGCGCTGCCGGGACGTGCTGTAGCCCCAGCTCATCGGCATGCACCCGAGTCCGACGGCCCCCACCGCGAGTGCCCCCGCGCCGATCGTCCTGCGCTCCACCTGGTCGTGACCCTCCCTCTCCGGCCCCCAACCTAACCTCTGCCCTCCCGCACTCCTGAACTAGCCTCCGGACCATGAACGCTGCTGACGTATGGCTTCCCATTCCGCCGGACGAGATCGCGGGCCTTCCCGAAGGGCCGCACTACCGTTTCTGGGACGGCGGTGAGGAGTTCCCCGCCGACCCGGCCGACTGCGTCTTCTACGTCGTGCCGTACATGAAGCCCGCCGGGGTCGGTGTGCGGCCGATGCCCCTGATGCGCTCCGTCCGCGTCGTGCAGACCCTGTCGGCCGGCACCGACCACGTGGAGCCCGGTCTGAGGCACCTGCCCGCCGGCGTACGGCTGTGCAACGCGCGCGGTGTGCACGAGGCCAGCACCGCCGAGCTCACGCTCGCGCTGATCCTGGCCTCCCTGCGGGGCATCCCCGATTTCGTGCGGGCGCAGGACAAGGGGGAGTGGCGCGGCGGGTTCCGGCCCGCGCTCGCCGACAAGAACGTGCTCATCGTGGGGTACGGCTCGATCGGCGCGGCCATCGAGGACCGGCTCGTTCCGTTCGAGCTCGCGCGGGTGGCGCGCGTCGCGCGCTCCGCACGCACCACGGAGCGCGGGCCGGTGCACCCGCTCATCGAACTGCCCGCTCTGCTCCCGGAGGCGGACGTCGTCGTCCTCTCCACGCCGCTGACCGAGACCACCCGGCACCTCGTGGACGCCGGATTCCTGGCCCGGATGAAGGACGGCGCCCTGCTGGTGAACGTGGCCCGCGGCGGCGTCGTCGACACCAAGGCGCTGCTCACGGAGCTGGAGAGCGGCCGCATCACCGCGGCCCTCGACGTCACCGACCCCGAACCGCTGCCCTCGGAACATCCCCTGTGGCGGGCGCCGGGCGTCCTCATCAGCCCGCACGTCGGCGGACCCACCTCCGCCTTCCGGCCGCGTGCCGAGCGGTTGCTGGTCAATCAGTTGCGCCGTTATCTGAACCAGGAGGAACCCGACAACGTGGTTCTGGCGACGGGAGCGGGGGAGCCGTAGTCCACTTCGAGTACCGTCCGCGTTTCTCCGGGCGCGTTGGGTACTCATATATCGATTGATCGTTACGGAGCGTAGAGAACCTATGTCCCTGAGTGACGATACTGGTGTATCGTCCCGACAGGGGCCGCGCCGCTGACCATCGGCGCGGGGGCAGGGCACTGCGGACAGTGAGGGGGGCGACGGGCGATGCACGGCCTATGGACGAGCGATCCGACGCGGCGGAGCCGTCGGCGACGACCGTGGCGCACAGCAGCGCGCTGCCGCGGCCACCACATCCGGTGCGGTGGCCCTCATGACGGTCCCGACCGCCACCCTCACCGGCACGGCGGCCGCAGAAGGCACGCCCACCCGGTGCACCGGCGGCGAAGGGAGTGCTGTCCGGATCATGCCGGGGGCACGGGACCCGGCACGCACCCCCTCACCGCCCGAAGGGGCGTGGGCGGCGCCCCCGGCATGATCCGGACGACACCCCCCGAGGGCCCGGGAACGGAGCGGACCGGGAGGTACCGGTGAGTGCGCCCACCCCCACCTCCACGCTCGACGGAGCGCTGCGGCAACAGCCCGCGCCGACGGCGCCGGCGGCCGGCGCACCGGCCGTCGGCCGTCGGCCTGGTCCGGCCGCCCAACTCGTTCTCGCCCTGGTCTGCGCGGCCTACGCAGTCGGCGCCGCGTTCGGCTGGGGGTCGGAACAACTCGCTTTGATCATGGGCGACTTCGGACTGAGCGCCGCGGCCGGTGCCGCCGCCGTGTCCTGTTTCGTCTACGCCCGCAGCCCCCGCACCCGGTTTCGGCCCGCCTGGCTGCTGTTCGGCCTCTCCTCGGCCATGGCCTCCCTGGGCAACCTGGTCTGGGGGTGGTACGAGGTCGTCCTCGGGCTTCCCGTGCCCAGCCCCAGCTCGGCGGACCTGTTCTTCCTGTGCTTCGCGCCGCCCGCCATCGTGGGACTGCTGGTGCTCGCCAAACGGCCCGCGAACAAGGCCGGCTGGGTCTGTCTCGCCCTGGACGCCTGGCTGATCGGCGGTTCCCTGCTCACCCTCGCGTGGAGCCTCGCGCTCGCCCAGGCCGCGCGGGCCGAGGGGCCGGGCGTCGCGCACACCGCGCTGTCACTGGCGTACCCGCTGCTCGACATCGCCCTGGTCAGCATGGTGCTCGCGTTGCACTTCCGGCGCTCGGCGGTCAACCGGTCCGCGGTCAACACCGCGATCGGCGCGCTCGCGCTGACCGTCATGTGCGACGCCCTGTTCACCTCCCCGCTGCTGCACGCCGACTACCGCTCGGGACAACTCCTCGACGCGGGCTGGTTCGCCGGCTCGCTGCTCCTGGCGTACGCCCCCTGGACCGCGCCCCGCGACGGACGGCCCGAGCGGGAGGGGCACACGCGTGTGGTCCGCGAGCACCTGCCCGGACGGTACGGCACTCCGGACCACCATCACGGCCCGCCGCCCGGCGAGCACACCCGGTACCCGCTCTCCCGGCCTATCACCGGTTCCCTCGCCGCGCTCACGCCGTACCTCGCCGCGGCCGTATGCACCCTGGGGATCCTCTACAACGTCCTCAACGGCCGCAGCGTCGACCGCGTCGTGCTGCTCACCGGGGGCACGGTGGTGCTCGCACTCGTCGTGCGCCAGGGCATCATGCTCCTCGACAACATCACCCTCACCCAGGAACTGGCGCAGAAGGAGAACCACTTCCGCTCCCTGGTGCAGGGCTCCAGCGACGTCATCATGATCGCCGCCCCCAGCGGCATCCTCCGCTACGTCTCCCCGGCCGCCGCCGGGGTGTACGGCAGGCCCGCGGAGGAGCTGGAGGGAACCGAACTGGCCGGTCTCATCCACCCGGAGGACCTGGGGTGCGTCGTGCACGAGGTGCGCCGCTTCCTCGCCGCCAGCCCGGTCGAGGAACCCACCACCCGCATCGAGTGCCGCTTCCGCTCCGGCGACGGCGGCTGGCTGAACGTCGAGTCGACCGTCAACCGGCACCACGGCGGCCTGATCTTCAACAGCCGTGACGTGACCGAACGGGTGCGGCTCCAGGCGCAGCTCCAGCACAACGCGGAGCACGACCCGCTCACCGACCTGCCCAACCGCGCCCTGTTCACCCGGCGCGTCCAGCAGGCCCTGTCCGGCCGCCGCGCCTCGGACCGCGGGGCCGCCCTCAGAGGCACGGCGGTGCTCTTCATCGACCTCGACGGCTTCAAGGGCGTCAACGACACCATCGGGCACCAGGCCGGGGACGAGCTCCTCGTCCAGGCCGCCCGCAGACTCCAGGACGCGGTCCGCAAGGGCGACACCGCCTCCCGGCTGGGCGGCGACGAGTTCGCGGCCCTGATCGTCGGCGACGGCGTCCGCGACCGGGACGCCCGCGAGCGGCACATCGTCGAGCTCGCCGACCGGCTGAGAGCGACCCTCTCCCAGCCCTACGCCATCGACGGCAACGATGTCCGGGTCAACGCCTCCATCGGCGTGGCCTTCGCCGAACCCGGCCTCGGCGCGGGCGAACTGCTGCGCAACGCCGACCTCGCCATGTACCGGGCCAAGGCCGCCGGCAAGGGCCGGGTGGAGCTGTACAAGCCGCAGATGCAGCAGGACGTGGTGCGCAGGGCGGAGCTGGCCACCCGGCTGCGCGCGGCGCTGCACCACGGCGAGTTCGCCCTGCTGCACCAGCCGGTGGTGTGCCTGGAGGACGGCCGGATCACCTCGGTCTGCGCCCAGGCGCGCTGGCGCTCCTCCCAGGGGGTGCTGTTCACCCCCGCGGAGTTCCTGCGCGTGGCCGAGGACAGCGAGAAGACCGCCGAGCTGGGCCGCTGGGTGCTGGAGGAGGCCGTCGAACAGGCCGCCGAACGGCACATGACCGGTCTGCCCGTGCCGGTGGCCGTCCGGCTGAGCGCGCACCGGCTCCTCGACCGGTCGCTGCCCCTGGGCTCGATCGAGGCCCTGCTGACCCGGCACGGGCTGCCGTCCGGCTCCCTGATCGTCGAGCTGGCCGACACCGACCCCGGGGTGTCGCTCGACGAGCTGGAGCGCCGGCTGACCGTGCTCAAGCGGCTCGGCGTCCGGATCGCGCTCGACGGCTTCGGCAGCGGATCCGCGGCGATCACGGCCCTCAGGCGGCTCCCCGTCGACGTGCTCAAGCTCGACCGGGGCCTGGTCGACGGCGTGGTGGAGTCCGCGCGGCTGCACAAGATCACCAGCGGGCTGCTGCGGATCGCCTCCGACCTCGGTCTGCAGTCCGTCGCCGGCGGCGTGGACCTGCCCGAGCAGGTCGCGGCCCTGCGCGCGATGGGCTGCACGCACGGGCAGGGCAAGGCCTTCTCCGGGCCGCTGGACGAGTACCGGCTGCGCAGGGCGCTGGCCGCCGGGCACTACCCGGTACCGCCCGGACCGGCCGAACCCGTGTTCGTCGGCGGGGGCTCCGGGGTGTACTCCACCGGAGCGACCGCCGTACTCCAGGGCGGTACGGCACTGCGTTCACATCATGAGACTCCCGTCCCACCCACTTGACAGTGGGTGTGCGCCGGGGGGAGGGTCAGTGCCATGCGCACCCGAATTCTCGTACTTGGAAAGCGCGTCGGCTGACGCTGAGCCTCGACCGCTCAGCGACCACCACCCGGCGCGCTCCCCTCGCTTGCCTTACGGCACGAGGGGTTTTTTGTTGCACAGGCACCCGCCGAGCAGCACGCGTGACCCGTACAAACTTCGCAAAAACCCTCAGCATCGAGAAGAGAATGCCGATGACCGAGCAGGCCACCGGGGCCCATCACCCGCAGCCCCGGCCCCGATCCGGAGGACAGTCCGCCCCCGTCGAGCACGTCACGGGCGCACAGTCCCTCATCCGCTCTCTCGAGGAGGTCGGCGCCGACACGGTATTCGGCATTCCCGGGGGCACCATCCTGCCGGCGTACGACCCCCTGATGGACTCCACGCGGGTGCGCCACGTGCTGGTCCGCCACGAGCAGGGCGCCGGCCACGCGGCCACCGGTTACGCCCAGGCCACCGGCAAGGTCGGGGTCTGCATGGCGACGTCCGGTCCGGGCGCCACCAACCTGGTCACCCCGATCGCGGACGCGCACATGGACTCCGTGCCGCTGGTCGCGATCACCGGGCAGGTGGTGTCCAAGGCGATCGGCACGGACGCCTTCCAGGAGGCGGACATCGTCGGCATCACCATGCCGATCACCAAGCACAGCTTCCTGGTCACCAAGGCGGAGGACATCCCCCGGGCGATCGCGCAGGCGTTCCACATCGCCTCCACCGGCCGCCCGGGACCGGTCCTGGTCGACATCCCCAAGGACATCCTCCAGGCGAAGACCACCTTCTCCTGGCCGCCCGCCATGGACCTGCCCGGCTACCGGCCCGTCACCAAGCCGCACGCCAAGCAGATCCGCGAGGCCGCCAAGCTGATCACCGCCGCGAAGCGGCCGGTCCTCTACGTCGGCGGCGGCGTCCTCAAGGCCCGCGCCACCGCCGAGCTCAAGGTCCTCGCCGAACTCACCGGAGCCCCCGTCACCACCACCCTGATGGGACTCGGCGCGTTCCCCGACAGCCACGAACTGCACGTGGGAATGCCGGGCATGCACGGTTCGGTCACCGCCGTCACCGCGCTGCAGAAGGCCGACCTGATCGTCGCCCTCGGAGCCCGCTTCGACGACCGCGTCACCGGCAAGCTGGACAGCTTCGCCCCGTACGCCAAGATCGTCCACGCCGACATCGACCCGGCCGAGATCGGCAAGAACCGCGCCGCCGACGTGCCGATCGTCGGTGACGCCCGCGAGGTCCTCGCCGACCTCGTCCAGGCCGTTCAGAAGGAGCACGCCGAGGGCAACCGCGGCGACTACACCGCCTGGTGGAACGACCTGAACCGCTGGCGCGAGACCTACCCGCTCGGCTACGACCTGCCCGAGGACGGCTCGCTCTCCCCGCAAGCGGTCATCGAGCGCATCGGACAGCTCGCGCCCGAGGGCACGATCTTCACGGCCGGCGTCGGCCAGCACCAGATGTGGGCCGCGCACTTCATCCGGTACGACAAGCCCGCCACCTGGCTGAACTCCGGCGGCGCCGGGACCATGGGCTACTCGGTCCCGGCCGCCATGGGAGCCAAGGCCGGCATGCCCGACCGCGCCGTCTGGGCGATCGACGGCGACGGCTGCTTCCAGATGACCAACCAGGAACTCACCACCTGCGCCCTGAACAACATCCCGATCAAGGTCGCCATCATCAACAACGGCGCCCTCGGGATGGTCCGCCAGTGGCAGACCCTGTTCTACAACCAGCGGTACTCCAACACGGTGCTGCACTCCGGCCCCGGAGCCGGCACCGCCGAGAAGAGCGCCGGCACCCGCGTCCCCGACTTCGTGAAGCTGTCGGAGGCCATGGGCTGCTACGCGATCCGCTGCGAGGACCCGGCCGACCTCGACAAGGTCATCGAGGAGGCGAACTCCATCAACGACCGTCCGGTCGTCGTGGACTTCATCGTCCACGAGGACGCGATGGTGTGGCCGATGGTCGCCGCCGGCACCTCCAACGACACGATCATGGCCGCCCGGGACGTCCGCCCCGACTTCGGCGACAACGAAGACGACTGAGAGCCGTCAGGACTTTCAAGCAGAGGAAGCAGATCATGTCCAAGCACACGCTCTCCGTCCTGGTGGAGAACACCCCGGGCATCCTGGCCCGGATCGCCGCCCTGTTCTCCCGCCGCGGCTTCAACATCGACTCGCTCGCCGTCGGCGTCACCGAGCACGCCGACATCTCCCGCATCACCATCGTGGTGAGCGTCGAGGAGTTCCCGCTGGAACAGGTCACCAAGCAGCTCAACAAGCTCGTCAACGTGCTGAAGATCGTCGAGCTCGAACCCGGGCAGGCCGTCCAGCGCGAACTCGTTCTGGTGAAGGTGCGCGCCGACAACGAGACGCGCTCCCAGATCGTCGAGATCGTCCAGCTGTTCCGCGCCAAGACCGTGGACGTCTCCCCGGAGGCCGTGACCATCGAGGCCACCGGCAGCAGCGACAAGCTGTCCGCCATGCTCAAGATGCTGGAGCCGTTCGGCATCAAGGAGCTCGTCCAGTCCGGCACGATCGCGATCGGACGCGGTGGCCGTTCCATCACGGACCGGTCGCTGCGCGCCCTGGACCGGTCGGCGTAAGACACGGAACGGGCGGCCGGCCGCGAAACGGCCGCCCGTATTCCGAGACTCCGAGACTTCCCTTCCCCTCACCGGCATACGGTGGGACGCAACACCTGCACTCAAGGAGAGAACCCAGTGGCCGAGCTGTTCTACGACGCCGACGCCGACCTGTCCATCATCCAGGGCCGCAAGGTCGCGGTCATCGGTTACGGCAGTCAGGGCCACGCCCACGCCCTGTCGCTGCGTGACTCGGGTGTCGACGTGCGCGTCGGTCTGCACGAGGGCTCCAAGTCCAAGGCGAAGGCCGAGGAGCAGGGCCTGCGCGTGGTGAGCCCGGCCGAGGCCGCCGCCGAGGCCGACGTCATCATGATCCTGGTCCCGGACCCGATCCAGGCCCAGGTCTACGAGGAGCACATCAAGGACAACCTGAAGGACGGCGACGCGCTGTTCTTCGGTCACGGCCTGAACATCCGCTACGGCTTCATCAAGCCCCCGGCCGGCGTGGACGTCTGCATGGTCGCCCCCAAGGGCCCGGGCCACCTGGTGCGCCGTCAGTACGAGGAGGGCCGCGGCGTCCCCTGCATCGCCGCCGTCGAGCAGGACGCCACCGGCAACGGCTTCGCGCTGGCCCTGTCGTACGCGAAGGGCATCGGCGGCACCCGCGCCGGCGTCATCAAGACGACCTTCACCGAGGAGACCGAGACCGACCTGTTCGGCGAGCAGGCCGTGCTGTGCGGTGGCACCGCGGCGCTGGTCAAGGCGGGCTTCGAGACGCTGACCGAGGCCGGTTACCAGCCGGAGATCGCGTACTTCGAGTGCCTGCACGAGCTGAAGCTGATCGTGGACCTCATGTACGAGGGCGGCCTGGAGAAGATGCGCTGGTCGATCTCCGAGACCGCCGAGTGGGGCGACTACGTCACCGGCCCGCGGATCATCACCGACGCCACCAAGGCCGAGATGAAGAAGGTCCTCGCCGAGATCCAGGACGGCACGTTCGCCAAGAACTGGATGGACGAGTACCACGGCGGTCTGAAGAAGTACAACGAGTACAAGCAGCAGGACTCCGAGCACCTGCTCGAGACCACCGGCAAGGAGCTGCGCAAGCTCATGAGCTGGGTCGACGAAGAGGCGTGAGCCTCACGCCCGAAGGGCCGGAGCGGGATGCTCCGGCCCTTCGGGCGAACCCGGGGTAACGTCGGTGGTACGGCGTTGTCCAACCCGTCCCCCACGGATGGGTGATCCTTCCGAAGCGGCGTAAGACGACGCCCTCGGCGCCACTAGACTGCTGTACAACAAACGCGTCAGGCCCACAGCGTCGTGCGTCTTCCACGCGGCTAGCACTTCTTCACCGCCTGCGGCCGTCGGGACGGCCGTCCGCATTGGACTTGTGAGGACTCACGTGAGCTCGAAACCCGTCGTACTCATCGCTGAAGAGCTGTCGCCCGCCACCGTCGACGCACTCGGCCCGGACTTCGAGATCCGCCACTGCAACGGCGCGGACCGTGCCGAGCTGCTCCCGGCCATCGCCGAGGTGGACGCGATCCTGATCCGCTCGGCCACCAAGGTCGACGCCGAGGCGATCGCCGCCGCGAACAGGCTCAAGGTCGTCGCCCGCGCCGGCGTCGGCCTGGACAACGTCGACGTGTCCGCCGCCACCAAGGCCGGCGTGATGGTCGTCAACGCCCCCACGTCGAACATCGTGACCGCCGCCGAGCTCGCCTGCGGTCTGATCGTCGCCACCGCCCGCCACATCCCGCAGGCCAACGCCGCGCTGAAGAACGGCGAGTGGAAGCGCAGCAAGTACACGGGCGTCGAGCTCGCCGAGAAGACCCTCGGTGTCGTCGGCCTGGGTCGCATCGGCGCGCTGGTCGCCCAGCGCATGTCCGGCTTCGGCATGAAGGTCGTCGCCTACGACCCCTACATCCAGCCCGCGCGGGCCGCGCAGATGGGCGTCAAGGTCCTGTCGCTGGACGAGCTGCTCGAGGTCTCCGACTTCATCACCGTCCACCTGCCCAAGACCCCCGAGACCGTCGGCCTCATCGGCGACGAGGCGCTGCGCAAGGTCAAGCCGAGCGTGCGCGTCATCAACGCCGCGCGCGGCGGCATCGTCGACGAGGAGGCGCTGTACTCGGCGCTCAAGGAGGGCCGCGTCGCCGGCGCCGGCCTCGACGTGTACGCCAAGGAGCCGTGCACCGACTCCCCGCTGTTCGAGTTCGACCAGGTCGTCTGCACCCCGCACCTCGGCGCCTCCACCGACGAGGCGCAGGAGAAGGCCGGTATCGCCGTCGCCCGCTCGGTGCGCCTCGCCCTCGCCGGTGAGCTGGTCCCGGACGCGGTGAACGTGCAGGGCGGGGTCATCGCCGAGGACGTCAAGCCGGGTCTGCCGCTGGCCGAGCGCCTCGGCCGGATCTTCACCGCGCTCGCCGGTGAGGTCGCGGTCCGCCTCGACGTCGAGGTGTACGGCGAGATCACCCAGCACGACGTGAAGGTCCTCGAACTCTCCGCGCTCAAGGGCGTCTTCGAGGACGTCGTCGACGAGACGGTGTCCTACGTCAACGCCCCGCTGTTCGCCCAGGAGCGCGGTGTCGAGGTCCGGCTGACCACCAGCTCCGAGTCGGCCGACCACCGCAACGTCGTCACCGTGCGCGGCACCCTCTCCGGCGGCGAGGAGATCTCGGTCTCCGGCACGCTGGCCGGTCCCAAGCACGTCCAGAAGATCGTCGCGGTCGGCGAGTACGACGTCGACCTGGCGCTCGCCGACCACATGCTCGTGCTGCGCTACGAGGACCGTCCGGGTGTCGTCGGCACCGTGGGCCGTGTCCTCGGCGAGGCGGGTATCAACATCGCCGGCATGCAGGTCGCCCGCGCGACGGTCGGCGGCGAGGCGCTCGCCGTGCTGACCGTCGACGACACGGTGGCCGCCGGGGTGCTCGGCGAACTGGCCGCGGAGATCGGGGCGACGTCCGCCCGCTCCGTCAACCTGGTCTGAGGTGCCCGGGGGCAGCGCCCCCGGGCCCCGCTTCGGCCCTGAACGGGCCTGGTTCTCACACGCCGGACGGGCTGAGTCGGTCAGCCTGTCCGGCGTTGTCCATGTCCCCGCGGACCCGGATCCGTCGCAGCCCGGCCGCCGCCAGTCCCGCCGCCCCCAGAAGCAGCACCGCGCCCGCGATCGCCGCTGCCTGCATCCCGCTGGTGAACGCCTCGCGGGCCGCCGCCGCCAGGGCGTCCCCCGCGCGCCCCGGCAGTTCGGCGGCGACGGCCAGCGCGCCGCCCAGGGTCTCCTGGGCCATCGCGGGGGCCGCGTCCGGGATCTCGTGGCGGTAGACGGCCGTACCGATGGAGCCGAGGGCGGCCATCCCCAGCGCACCGCCGAACTCCGTGCCCGTCTCCAGCAGGGAGGACGCGGCCCCCGCCTTCTCGACCGGCGCCGAGCTCAGGGCCAGGTCGGTGAGGAGCGACATCACGATGACGATGCCCGAGGCCATCACCCCGCACGCGGCCAGCACCAGCCACAGCGAGTCCGGCCCGGCCAGGGCCAGCAGCCCGTAACCGCCCGCCGAGATCACGAAGCCGGCCGTCACGGCGTGGGAGCGCTCGACGCCCCGCTGGACGAGCTGGGCGGCGGCCGGTGCGGCGGCGCCGATCAGCACCGACGGCAGCAGGCTCCACAGGGCGGCCTCCAGCGCGCTCTTGCCGAGGACCGACTGCAGGTACTGGGTGGTGAAGAAGGCCGAGCCCATCATGCCGAAGGCCGACAGGGTGTTGAGGGTGAGCGCGGGGGTGAAGCCGTGCCCGCGGAAGAGGGCCGGCGAGATCATCGGTGAGTCCGTGGTGCGCTGCCGGTGCACGAAGAGCGCCGCGAACAGCAGGCCGACGGTGATCGAGACGACGTAGCGGACGTTCCAGCCCTCGGAGGGCAGTTCCTTCAGGCCGTAGACCACGGGCAGGACCGCCGCCATCGACAGCGGGACGCTCAGCAGGTCGAAGCGGCCGGGGGAGGGGTTCTTCGACTCGGGGAGCAGCACCGGGCCGAGGACCAGCAGCAGGGCCATGGCGGGCAGGTTGACCAGGAAGACCGAGCCCCACCAGAAGTGCTCGACGAGGACGCCGCTCATCACCGAGCCGAGCGCGATCCCGGCCGTCATCACCCCGGACCACAGCCCGATCGCCTTCGCCCGCTGAGCGGGGTCGGTGAACATCGTGCGCACCAGCGCCATCGTCGACGGCATCAGGGTGGCGCCGCCGATGCCGAGGACCGCGCGGGCCGCGATCAGTGTCCCGGCGGTGTGCGCGTAGGCCGCGAGGAGCGAGGCGGCGCCGAAGGCCGCGGCCCCGAAGAGGAGCAGCCTGCGGCGGCCGACGCGGTCGCCGAGGGCGCCCATCGTCATCAGCAGGCCGGCCAGGACGAAGCCGTAGATGTCGAAGATCCACAGCTGCTGGGTGCCGCTCGGTTCCAGGTCGGCGCTGATCTCGGGGATCGCGAAGTAGAGGACGGAGACGTCCATCGAGACCAGCAGCAGCGGAAGCATCAGCACGGCGAGCGCGGTCCACTCGCGGCGGCCGGCGCGGGGCGGATTCGTTGTCATGGCGGTGACTGTACGCACGTCTTATACACTTGTCTAGAACGGTCGTATAAGACGTGTGTATGGAGGGGTGGGTAAGGTGACGCCATGGGACACCGTGAGGATCTGCTGGAGGGCGCCAAGCGCTGCCTGCTCGCCAAGGGCTTCGTGCGCACCACGGCGCGGGACATCGTCAAGGAGTCGGGGACCAACCTGGCGTCCATCGGCTACCACTACGGGTCGAAGGACGCGCTGCTCGCGCAGGCCTATGTGTCCCTGGTCGAGGGGATGGGCGGCGCCTTCGAGGGCGACGGGACCGTGGACGAGACCGTGCCCGGCTCCCTGGAGCGGTTCGAGCGGGTGTGGTCGAACATCATCGGCACCATGAGGGAGCCCGGCTCGGTGTGGCGGCTCAGCATGGAGGTCCTCGCCCTCGGGGACCGGCTGCCCGAGGTGCGTGACCATCTGGCGGCGGCGCAGCGCGAGGCCGGGCGCGGTCTGGTCCCGCTGCTGATGGGCGGCCGGGAGGAGGACGTGTCCGACGAGACCGCGGACACGGTCGGCATGTTCTACGTGACCTTGATGACGGGCCTCATCGCCCAGTGGACCTTCGACCCGAAGTCGGCGCCCGACGGCGGGCAGCTCGCCGCCGGCCTGCGCCGGGTCATCGAGGCCGCTGCTACAGACGCGCGGCCTTGAGCGTCATGTGCAGCAGCAGCCGGTCCTCGCCGTCGTCCAGGTCGAGGCCGGTGAGCTGCTCGATCCGCGACAGCCGGTAGTACAGGGTCTGGCGGTGGATGCCCAGCTCGGCGGCCGTGCGGCCGGCCTGGCCCGCGCGGTCGAGGTAGGCCTCGGCGGTGCGGGCCAGTTCGGTGTGCGCGGGGGAGAGCAGGGGGCCGACGGCGGGGTCGTGGGCGGCGCCCGGGGGCAGCGCGGTCAGCAGCCGGAAGGGGCCGATCGACGCCCACCGGGCGACCGGTCCGAGCCGGGGTTCGGCCAGTGCCGCACGGGCCGACGAGGACGCCTCCTCCCAGGCCGCGCCCAGTTCGGCGAGACCCGCGCGGGGCGCGGCGATCCCGGCGGCCACCGGGGGACCGCCCGAGCCCGCCCGCTCCAGCAGCCGTGAGGCCGCCGTCGCCGCCGGGGCCAGTACGTCCGTCGAGCGCAGCCGCAGCAGCAGGGCCAGCGACAGGGCGGTGGCGCCCCACGGCAGGGTGCACAGCGCCGTCGCCCCCGGCACCGTACGGACCGAGGGGGCGTCGTCCGGATCGGCGACGGGCCAGGGAGCGACACAGACCACCGTGTGCGGACCGTCGGCGCGGCCGCCCAGGGCGGTGCGCAGCTCGGCGACGGCCATCTCCCGCTGCCAGTCCCGCTCCGCCGTCAGCACCGCGCGCAGTTCCCGCGTGAGGTCGGCGCCGTGCTGGGCCTCGTCCGCGAGCAGCGCGCCGATCCGCGCCGTCACCCGCATGGCCGCGTCCAGTTGCCGCTCCGAGGGGCCGGGGTCGTAGTCGAGCAGCCAGACGTAGCCGAGGACGACTCCCCGATGGCGTACCGGCAGGCAGATCCGTCCCCGGTGCACGCCCGCCTCCGGGGCGCGCGGGATGCGGACCGGGCCGGTCGCCCGGGTGATGCCGAAGCCCTCGAACCAGGCGCGGACGGCGGCCGTCGAACGACGGGTCAGGATCGAGCGGGTGCGCACCGGGTCCAGCGCGGACGGATCGAGGTCGCCCTCGCTGTCGTACGCCCCGAAGGCGATCAGCTCGAAATCGCGGTTCTCCAGGGTCGCCGGAGCGCCCAGCAGCTCCGAGATCTCGTCCACCAGTTCCTGGTAGTCGTCCCTGTGTTCCGACGTCACCCGGGCATTCTGCCGCACGATCGCGGAGCCTTCATACATCTGTCTGAGATCTGCGGCACGGATGCGTGACAGCTGTCGATGGCCCACGATCGGGGGCATCCGTAGGTTTCACGGTGGTTCTCCGTGCCGTACCCGAATCGTCGGGTGACGGCCTCATGCAGCTTGTGGAGGTGCCCCGTGCTGGGTCCCGTGATTCTCGCCGCGTCGCGCAGCGACCGGATGCGACGCCTGATCTCGGCGGCCCCGGTGACCAAGCAGGTCGTCGACCGCTTCATCCCCGGGGAGACCGTCGACCAGGTCCTGCCGATCATCCGGGAACTCACCGGCAACGGCCTGGAACTCACCATGGACGTCGTCGGCGAGGACATCACCACCCCCGAGCAGGCCGCCGCCGCCCGCGACGCGTACCTGGAGCTGATCGGCCGGCTGAAGCCGCTGGAGCTCGGCACCCGCGCGGAGATGTCCGTCAAGCTGTCGATGTTCGGCCAGGCGCTGGACGGCGGCCACGAGCTGGCCCTCGCCAACGTCCGTCCGGTCGTCGAGGCCGCCGCCGAGATCGGCACCACGGTCACGCTGGACGCCGAGGACCACACCACCCTCGACTCGATGTTCGCCATCCACGAGGAGCTGCGGAAGGACTTCCCGCAGACCGGCTGCGTCATCCAGGCCTACCTCTTCCGCACCGAGGAGGACGCGCGCCGCCTCGCCGCGGCCGGCAGTCGCGTACGGTTGGTGAAGGGCGCCTACAAGGAGCCCGCCGAGGTCGCCTACCAGCAGAAGCACGAGATCGACAAGGCGTACGTGCGCATCCTGCGGACGCTGATGGAGGGCGAGGGCTACCCGATGATCGGGTCCCACGACCCGCGCCTGATCTCCATCGCCCAGGAGCTGGCCCGCACCGCCGGACGAAAGCTCGACGAGTACGAGTTCCAGATGCTCTACGGCATCCGCGGCGACGAGCACCTGCGACTGGCCGCCGAGGGCCACCGCATGCGCGTCTACACGGCCTACGGCACCGACTGGTACGGCTACTTCATGCGCCGTCTGGCGGAGAAGCCGGCGAACCTCCGGTTCTTCGCCCGCAGCATGATCACCAAGGGCTGACACCACACCGCTCACGACAAGGAGTTACGCCACCCATGGACGCTGTGACCCAGGTCCCCACCCCCGTCAACGAGCCGGTGCGCGGCTACGCCCCCGGGACGCCCGAGCGCGCCCGGCTGGAGGCCAAGCTCAAGGAGCTGGCCGACAACCCGATCGACCTGCCCTGCACCATCGGCGGTGAGCAGCGGATGGGCGGCGGCGAGCGCTTCGACGTCGTGCAGCCGCACAACCACAAGGCCCGCCTGGGCACCTACGCCAACGCCACGCAGGCGGACGCCCAGGACGCCATCGACGCGGCCCTCGCCGCCGCGCCCGCCTGGCGCGCGATGGCCTTCGACGACCGCGCGGCGATCATCCTGCGCGCCGCCGAGCTGCTGGCCGGCCCCTGGCGCGAGACCATCGCCGCCTCCACCATGCTGGGCCAGTCCAAGACCGCCCAGCAGGCCGAGATCGACAGCCCCTGCGAGCTGGTCGACTTCTGGCGCTTCAACGTCCACTACGCGCGCGGCATCCTCGCCGAGCAGCCCCCGGCCAACTCCCCGGGCGTGTGGAACCGCCTCGACCACCGCCCGCTGGAGGGCTTCGTCTACGCGATCACGCCGTTCAACTTCAGCGCGATCGCCGCCAACCTGCCCACCGCGCCGGCCCTCATGGGCAACGTGGTGGTCTGGAAGCCGTCCCCGACGCAGACCCACGCCGCCGTGCTGCTCATGCGGCTCCTGGAGGAGGCCGGGCTGCCCAAGGGCGTCATCAACCTCGTCACCGGTGACGGCCTGGAGGTCTCCGAGGTCGCCCTGAACCACCGCGACCTGGCCGGCATCCACTTCACCGGCTCGACCAAGACCTTCCAGCACCTGTGGAAGACGGTCGGCCAGAACATCGAGAAGTACCGCACCTACCCGCGCCTGGTCGGCGAGACCGGAGGCAAGGACTTCGTCGTCGCCCACCCGAGCGCCGACCGCGCGGTCCTCAAGACCGCGCTGACCCGCG
This sequence comes from Streptomyces sp. NPDC014676, assembly GCF_043084105.1. Taxonomy (NCBI): domain Bacteria; kingdom Bacillati; phylum Actinomycetota; class Actinomycetes; order Kitasatosporales; family Streptomycetaceae; genus Streptomyces; species Streptomyces sp. NPDC014676. The sequence continues at coordinate 155,639 of NZ_JBIBZI010000011.1, forward strand.
GCGCCTTCGAGTACCAGGGCCAGAAGTGCAGCGCCACCTCGCGCGCGTACATCCCGGCGTCGATCTGGAACTCCGGCTTCAAGGAGGAGTTCGCGGCCGAGGTCGACGGCATCAGGATGGGTGACGTCACCGACCTGTCCAACTTCATCGGCGCCGTCATCGACGCGCGGTCCTTCGCCAAGAACAAGGCCGCCATCGACCGCGCCGAGGAGGACCCGTCCTGCACGATCGTCGCGGGCGGCTCCTACGACGACTCGGTCGGCTACTTCGTCCGCCCGACCGTCATCGAGTGCGCCGACCCGGAGAACGAGGTGTTCCGCACCGAGTACTTCGGCCCGATCCTCGCCGTGCACGTCTACGAGGACGACAAGTACGACGAGATGCTGACCCAGATGGAGTCGGTGTCCGACTACGCCCTCACCGGCTCGGTCATCGCGAACGACCGCGCGGCGGCGGCGTACACGATGGAGAAGCTGCGCTACGCGGCCGGCAACTTCTACATCAACGACAAGTCGACCGGCGCCGTCGTCGGCCAGCAGCCCTTCGGCGGCGGCCGTGCCTCCGGCACCAACGACAAGGCCGGCGCCCCGCAGAACCTGATGCGCTGGACCCTGACCCGCGCCATCAAGGAGACGCTGGTCCCGCCGACCGACTACGGCTACCCGCACATGGGCTGACGCCCACCCCGACCCCGGACGGGCCAGGTCACCCCCCGACCTGGCCCGTTCGGTGTTTTCGCAGGTGGGAGCGGTGCGACCCGGGCTGCCGTCTCAGATAGTAGGAAGTCCGAGTAATTGTGCAGACAGATGCGGTCCGCTCCTCTAGTTTTGTATGAGCCGAACGAATCGCTCGACCAAGCGAACGGCGGTCGTGAGCCGGACCCCGCGCAGGCAACCCCTGCGGTCCGCCGCTCCCCGCCCCACTCGGCGTCTCGCACCCCCCTTTCCGTACTCCACGTATGCCGAAGGAGTCGATGACCCATGGCCGAGACGACCGTCCGCCGCCGCGTCCGTCACACCTCCCGCACCAGCGAATCCGACCGCAGGAACGCCGCCGCCGCGCTCCAGCGCGCCCTCGACCGCAGGGACAACGGCGGTTCGACCGGCCACTGACACGCCGGTGGCGTCCGCATGCCGGACACCGCATGTCATCCCGTGGGACGAGGAGTAGGGTGCCCGCATGTCTCGCAGCATCAATCTCGCAGTGATCCCCGGTGACGGCATCGGCCAGGAGGTCGTGGCCGAAGGTCTCAAGGTCCTCTCCGCCGTCCTTCCGCAGGATGTGAAGCTGGAGACCAAGGAGTACGACTTCGGCGCCAAGCGGTACCACGCCACCGGTGAGACCCTCACCGACGCCGACCTCGACGAACTGAAGCGGCACGACGCCATCCTGCTCGGCGCCATCGGCGACCCGTCGGTCCCCTCCGGCGTCCTGGAGCGCGGCTTCCTGCTCAAGCTCCGCTTCGCCTTCGACCACCACGTCAACCTGCGGCCGAGCAAGCTCCTCCCGGGTGTCGCCACGCCGCTCGCCGGCCAGCCCGAGATCGACTTCGTGGTCGTGCGCGAGGGCACCGAGGGCCCCTACACGGGCAACGGCGGCACCATCCGCAAGGGCACGCCGCACGAGGTCGCCACCGAGGTGTCCGTCAACACGGCCTTCGGTGTCGAGCGCGTGGTCCGCGACGCCTTCGCCCGCGCCCAGGCCCGCCCCCGCAAGAAGCTCACGCTGGTCCACAAGAACAACGTGCTGACCTTCGCCGGCCACCTGTGGACGAACGTCTTCAACAAGGTGGCCGAGGAGTACCCCGAGGTCGCCACCGACTACATCCACGTCGACGCCGCGACGATCTACCTCGTCACCGACCCGGCCCGCTTCGACGTCATCGTCACCGACAACCTCTTCGGCGACATCATCACCGACCTCGCCGCGGCTGTCTCCGGCGGCATCGGCGTCGCGGCCTCCGGCAACATCAACCCGGACCGCGTGTACCCGTCCATGTTCGAGCCCGTCCACGGCTCGGCCCCGGACATCGCCGGCCAGGGCAAGGCGGACCCCAGCGCCACGGTCCTGTCCGTCGCCCTCCTGCTGCGCCACCTCGGCCACGACGCCGAGGCGGCCCGCATCGAGGACGCCGTCTCCGCCGACCTCGCGGAACGCGGCGGCCTGCCCGCCCGCTCCACCTCGCAGATCGGCGACGCGCTCGCCGCACGAGTAGCCGGCTGACCCGGCGCCCCTCGAAAACATTCGAAGCCGCCGGGTCGCATCCGCACCCGGCGGCTTCCCCTGTCCCCGCCGGGTGCCACCATCGACCACCGGGCCGCATCCACCCTGTTCCGTCCGCCGTCGCCTCCGGGCGATAATCGGACGCGGAGCCGCGGAATGAGGGAATGCTCGGACGTCCTAGTACTGGCCACCGGCCGTACGGGAGTGTGCGCGGCCCGTCACTACAACCGGTGAAGGACAACCACTCATGACGACGCCCACGATCGAGCTCAAGCCCTCGGCGCACCCGCTCTCGGACGCAGAGCGCGAGGCGATCCTGGCCAGCCCCGGGTTCGGCCGCCACTTCACCGATCACATGGTGACGATCAAGTGGACCGAGGGCCGCGGCTGGCACGACGGCCAGCTCGTCCCGTACGCGCCGATCTCCCTCGACCCCGCGACCACCGTCCTGCACTACGCGCAGGAGATCTTCGAGGGCCTCAAGGCCTACCGGCAGCCCGACGGTTCCGTCGCCACCTTCCGCCCCGAGAAGAACGCCGAGCGCTTCCAGCGCTCCGCCAAGCGCCTCGCGATGCCCGAGCTGCCGGTCGAGACCTTCATCGAGGCGTGCGACGCCCTCGTCACCCAGGACCAGGCATGGGTGCCCGCGCACGGCGGCGAGGAGTCCCTCTACCTGCGCCCGTTCATGATCGCGACCGAGGTCGGGCTGGGTGTGAAGCCCGCCAACGAGTACCTGTTCCTGGTCATCGCCTCCCCGGCCGGCGCCTACTTCCCGGGCGGTGTGAAGCCCGTCTCCATCTGGGTCTCGGAGGACCGCGTCCGCGCCGTCCCCGGCGGCATGGGCGACGCCAAGACCGGCGGCAACTACGCGGCCTCCCTGCTGGCCCAGGCCGAGGCCGCCGCCAAGGGCTGCGACCAGGTCTGCTACCTCGACGCGGTCGAGCACCGGTGGGTCGAGGAACTGGGCGGCATGAACCTGTACTTCGTGTACGGCGACAGGATCGTCACCCCCACCCTCAGCGGCTCCATCCTGGAGGGCGTCACCCGTGACTCCCTGCTGGGCGTCGCCCGCGACCTCGGCTACGAGGCCGTCGAGGAGCGCGTCTCCGTGGAGCAGTGGCAGCGCGACTCGGAGAACGGCATCCTCACCGAGGTCTTCGCCTGCGGTACGGCGGCCGTCATCACCCCGGTCGGCACGGTCAAGCGGGCCGGCGCCGAGTGGCGGCAGAGCGGCGGCGAGCCCGGCGAGGTCACCACCCGGCTGCGCCGGGCGCTGCTGGACATCCAGCGGGGTACGGCCGAGGACAAGCACGGCTGGATGCACCGGCTGGCGTAGAACGCAGGGCGTAGGCGTCGGCGGGGCCCGGGACTTCGCCCCCGGGCCTCCTGGCCCCCGGCTCCCCGGGCCCCGGCCCCCCGATCCTTGCCCACCCGTCACCCGCCCCGGTCCGCCAAGAGGCGGGCCTCCCCGGGGCTTCGCCCCCGTACCCCTCCCGGCCTAAACGGCTTCCTCCTCGAACGCCGGGCGGGTCACGGAGGGTGTCGTGCCCCGGTTCCCTCCGCCGGTGCCGGGGGCCGACATCACGTACGCCGCGCCTCCCACCACCCCCGACAGCAGGAAGCTCGCGTCCACCCCGCCCGTGAGCGCCACCAGCGGGCCCTCGTACGACGGCAGGGACACCGCCAGCACGCCGACGATCGCGCCGAGCGCCCAGGACGCCGTGGCCGGGATGTTCCAGCCGGCGGTGTACCAGTAGATCCCGCCCCGTGCGCGGCGGTTGAAGACCTGGAGCGCGTCGGCGTCGTACACCCCGCCGCAGCGGACGAAGCCGATCAGTGTGATCACCGCCCACGGTGTGCCGATCGCGGTGAGCAGCAGCACGAACGACGTCATCGCGTCCTGGGCCGTCGACAGGTAGTGCCCGGTGAACACGCAGACCGTGGCGACCACGGCGACGACGTACGTGGCCGTCGCACGGGAGGCGCGCGGCACGATGGCGTCCAGGTCGAGGCCCATCGAGTAGAGCATCAGACCCGCGTTGCCGACCGAGCCCGCGGAGGCGGCCAGCAGCAGCGGCACCAGGTACCAGCCGGGAGCGGCGTCGACCAGTGGACCGGCGTAGTCCAGCGCGGCGCGCGCCGCGTACGCCGTGAAGGCGCCGAACAACTGCGGCACCAGCAGACCCAGCATCAGCCCCAGCCAGGTCGCGCGCAGCACCCGGCGGGAGGAGAAGCGGGCGGGGGAGACGTAACGGGTGTAGTCGCCGAGCAGGGTGATGAAGGCGATCGGCCCGGACAGTCCGGCCGCCACCGCGGACAGCAGCCAGGTCGGCCAGTACCCGCCCAGCAGATAGCCGCCGGCCTCCGGCAGCGCGGCGGTGGTGAAGCCGGGCGCGTAGGCGACCACACCCAGGACCAGCAGGGCCGTCATGCCGAACGCCAGCACCCGCGACATCGCGAGGAGCACCCGGTAGCCGTAGACCGCGCCCGCCACGGTCGCCGCGGCGAGCAGCCCGTAGACGACGGTGTAGGACGCCTCGCCGGACGGCAGTCCGACCAGCCGTCCGAGCACGCCCACCATCACGTCCCCGCCGATCCACACGGTCAGCGCGGTGTACCCGAGCGCCAGCAGCAGCCCGACCACGGAGCCCACCAGTCGCCCGCGCACGCCGAACTGGGCGCCGGAGGAGGTGGACAGGTTGGTCGCCGTGCGCAGCGAGACCAGCGCCAGCGGGGCGGTGAACAGCGTGCCGACGACCGTGCCCGCGATCACCGAGCCGACCGACGACCACCAGTCCAGTCCGAAGGACGGCGGCAACCAGCCGAAGACGATCACGCCCAGACAGAGGTTGGACCCCAGCAGGATCGAGACGAGGTCCCGGGGCCCGCTGGTGCGTTCCGCCTCGGGGACGGTGTCGACTCCGCGCTGTTCCATCAGCATGACTGGTCTCCTCCGAACGGCCGCATGGTGTTAGAGCGACGTTCAATGTGACGGTTGGCTGCGGTCGCCGTCAACGGTTCCGTTGTAGGAATTCCGCGTTTAGAGTGATGCTCTAAATGTAGGAAGGTAGAGGAGGTGTCGCGTCGTGAGACTGACCCCCACGGAACGTGACCGGCTGCTGCTCTTCGGGGCCGCCGAGCTGGCCCGGGCCCGCCGGGCCAGGGGGCTCCGGCTGAACGTCCCCGAGGCGACGGCCCTGATCGCCGACACCGTGTGCGAGGCCGCCCGCGACGGCGCGCGCCTCGCCGAGGCCGTCGAGCGCGCCCGGTCGGTGCTCGGGCCCGACGACGTGCTGCCCGGAGTGGCGGACGTGGTCACCGAGGTGCACGTCGAGGCGGTCTTCGACGACGGCTCCCGGCTCGCGGTCGTCTCCGGCCCGATCGGCGGCGGATCGGGGGAGCGTGCTCCGGGAGCGCTGCTGCCCGGCCCGCCGCACACCGAGCCCGAGCCGGTGGTGCGGCTGACGGTCGCCAACACCGCCACCGTGCCCGTCTCGGTGACCTCCCACTTCCATTTCTTCGAGGCCAATCCGCGCCTGGACTTCCGGCGGGCCGACGCCTACGGCATGCGGCTCGCCGTGCCCGCCGGGTCGTCCGTGCGCTTCGGGCCGGGCGAGACCCGCGAGGTCGGACTGGTGCCGATGGGCGGCGCACGTGTCGCCGTCGGCTTCGCCGGACTGGTCGACGGACCGCTGGACGCTCCGGGCGCCAAGGAGGAGGCGCTGCGCCGGGCGGCGGCCTGCGGATACCTCGGTGCCGCACACGGCGGGCCCGAAGGAGGCGGACGGTGAGCCGCTCGAAGGGACGCGGGATCAGCGAGTCCGTCCGGACCGACCCCTACGCCTACGCGGCCACCCACGGCCCGCGCGCCGGGGACCGCGTCCGGCTCGGCGACTCCGGGCTGACCGTCCGCGTCGAGTCCGACGCCCAGCGGTACGGCGACGAGTTCCTCGCCGGCTTCGGCAAGACCGCCCGCGACGGGCTGCACCTGAAGGCCGCCGCCGTACGGGAGACCTGCGACGTCGTGATCAGCAACGTGGTGGTGATCGACGCGGTGCTGGGGATCCGGAAGGTCTCCATCGGGATCAGGGAGGGGCGGATCCACTCGATCGGGCGGGCCGGGAACCCCGACACCCTCGACGGCGTGGACGTCGTGGTCGGCACGGGCACCTCGATCGTCTCCGGCGAGGGACTGATCGCCACCGCCGGAGCCGTCGACACCCACGTCCATCTGCTGTCGCCGCGCATCATGGAGGCGTCGCTGGCCTCCGGGGTGACCACGGTCATCGGCCAGGAGTTCGGCCCGGTCTGGGGCGTCGGCGTCAACTCGCCCTGGGCGCTGCGGCACGCCTTCGGCGCCTTCGACGCCTGGCCGGTCAACATCGGCTTCCTGGGCCGGGGTTCCTCGTCCCACGAGGCGCCGCTGATCGAGGCGCTCGCCGAGGGCGGCGCGTCCGGCTTCAAGGTGCACGAGGACATGGGCGCCCACACCCGGGCCCTGGACACCGCGCTGCGCGTCGCCGAGGAGCACGACGTCCAGGTGGCCCTGCACAGCGACGGACTGAACGAGTGCCTCTCCGTCGAGGACACCCTGCGGGTGCTGGAGGGGCGCACCATCCACGCCTTCCACATCGAGGGCTGCGGCGGCGGACACGTCCCCAACGTCCTGAAGATGGCCGGCGTGCCGAACGTCATCGGCTCCTCCACCAATCCCACCCTGCCCTTCGGCCGGGACGCGGTCGCCGAGCACTACGGCATGATCGTCTCCGTCCACGACCTCAAGACCGACCTGCCCGGCGACGCGGCCATGGCCCGCGACCGCATCCGTGCCGGGACCATGGGCGCCGAGGACGTGCTGCACGATCTGGGTGCCATCGGCATCACCTCCTCCGACGCCCAGGGCATGGGCCGCGCGGGCGAGACGGTCCGCCGCACCTTCGCCATGGCCGGGAAGATGAAGGCCGAGTCCGGCGCCCCCACGGACCACGACAACGAGCGGGTGCTGCGCTACATCGCCAAGCTGACCATCAACCCGGCGATCGCCCACGGCCTCGCCCACGAGGTGGGCTCGATCGAGACCGGCAAGCTCGCCGACATCGTGCTGTGGCGGCCGGAGTACTTCGGCGCCAAACCCCAGCTCGTGCTCAAGGCCGGCTTCCCCGCGTACGGGGTGACCGGCGATCCCAACGCGGCGACCGACACCTGCGAACCGCTCGTCCTGGGACCGCAGTTCGGGGCGTACGGCGCCACCCCCGCCGACCTCTCGGTCGCGTTCGTCGCCCGGGCGGCCGTCGAGCAGGGCCACGACACGATGCCGACCCGGCGCCGCAGGGTCGCGGTGCGCGGCACGCGCGGCATCGGGCCCGCCGACCTGCGCCTCAACTCCCGCACCGGGACCGTCGACGTCGACGCGCGCACCGGACTCGTCACCCTCGACGGGGAACCGCTCCGCTCCCGGCCCGCCGACTCGGTCTCCCTCAACCGCCTCTACTTCCTCTGAGGACCCCCATGAACACGCCCGCATCCGACGGCTTCCGCATGCCCGCCGAGTGGACCCCGCACGAGCGCACCTGGATGGCCTGGCCCGGCCCCAACCACACGTTCGCCGAGGAGGGCGAGCTGGCCGCCGCCCGCGCCGCCTGGGCCTCGGTGGCCCGCGCGGTGCGCCGCTTCGAACCGGTGACGGTGGTGTGCGGCACCGGACAGTCGGCCGGGGCGCGGGCCCTGCTCGGCCCCGGCATCGACACCGTCGAACGGGACCTCGACGACGCCTGGATGCGGGACATCGGACCCACCTTCCTCACCGACCGCGCGGGCCGGCTGGCGGCCGTCGACTGGACGTTCAACGGCTGGGGCGCCCAGGAGTGGGCCCGCTGGGAGCACGACGCGAAGGTCGCCGCGCATGTCGCCGACCTCGCGGGGGTACGGACGTACGCCTCGCCGCTGGTCAACGAGGGTGGCGGGATCCATGTGGACGGCGAGGGCACGGTGCTGCTCACGGAGACGGTCCAGCTCGGTCCCGAGCGGAACCCCGGCTGGTCCCGCGCGGAGGTCGAGAAGGAGATCCACGCCCACCTCGGCACCCGCAAGGCGATCTGGCTGCCGCGCGGCCTCACCGGGGACTATCCCCCGTACGGCTTCGGCACCCTCGGCCATGTGGACATCGTCGCCGCCTTCGCCCGTCCCGGCGTGGTCGTCGTCCATGTGCAGCCGGACCCCGCGCACCCCGACCACGAGGTCACCGAGGAGACCGTCGGTCTGCTCGGATCGCAGACGGACGCGCGGGGCCGCCGCCTCCAGGTCGTCGAGGTGCCCGCGCCGACCGCCCTGGAGGCGGACGGCCACTGGGCCGACTACTCCTACATCAACCACTACCTCTGCAACGGCGGCGTGGTGCTCTGCGGCTTCGACGACCCGCGCGACGAGATCGCGGCGGGGATCTTCCGGCGCCTGTTCCCCGAGCGGACGGTGACCCTGGTGGACGCGCGGACGGTCTTCGCGGGCGGCGGGGGCGTCCACTGCATCACCCAGCAGCAGCCGAAGGGCCTCGTCGGGTAGAACGTACGGGTGAACGTACTACTCTGCGCCACCTGCGGAACACGGCTGACCGAGCCGGTCCGCCGGCTCGACGAGATGCCCGAGCACCCCGGCTGGGACGGACTCCCTGGCCCGGACGGCCGACGGCACGCCCCGCCGAGCGTCCCGCGCGGGACGTACGTCGTCGACCCGCTGCCCTTCGGGGCGCCGTTCGAGCCGGTCGGCCCCGACGAGGAGTACGACGGCATCGTGCCCGGCGGCATGTGGATGTCCGACGAGCGGGGCTTCCTGGTCTCCGCCGGGCCGCGCGGCACCTATGTGCTGCACCCGGACGACGTCGTGGACATCGCCCCGCACTCCGACGGGCACCGCCTCATCGGCTGCTGCGGTCCCGATGGGCGGGCCGGGGTCAACCACGTCTGCGGGTGCGGGGCCGAAGTGGCGATCGTGGCCGCGGACTGCACCAGCGGCTACGAGACCAGGCTCGTCCCGGACGCCGTTCGCGTGGAGGCGGCCCGGTGACCACGCGCCGCCGCACCCCCGCCCCGCCCCGCGAGGACGTCCTCGCCGCCGCCATGGCGATGATCGCCGAACGCGGCCTGGAACAGCTGACCATGGCCGCCCTCGGCCGCGAAGTCGGCATGAGCAGCGGTCACTTGATCTACTACTTCCGCTCCAAGGACGAACTGCTGTTGCGCACCCTGGAGTGGAGCGAGGGCCGCCTCGGTGCCGAGCGCGCGCGGCTGCTCGCCCGCCCCGCCACCGCGCGCGAACGCATCGACGCCTACGTCGGCCTGTACGTACCCGACGGCCACCGCGATCCGCACTGGACGCTGTGGCTGGAGGTCTGGAACCGCTCGCAGAACGCCGACGCCGACGCCCGCGACCGGCAGGCCGCCATCGAGGGCGCCTGGCACCGCGACCTGGTGGCCCTGCTGGCCGAGGGCATCTCCCGGGGCGAGTTTCGCCGCGTCGACGCCGACCGCTACGCGGCCCGCCTCCGCGCGCTGCTCGACGGCCTCTCCATCCATGTGGCGATCGGCCTGCGCGGCACGGACCGTCCTCAAGTCCTGGAACACGCACGGGAGTTCCTCGCCGAGACGCTCCTCGCGGACGGCTGAGCTCCTGCCCGGGGCGTACGCGAACCGGCGGATCGGCCGGACAACCCGGTCCCGGACGGCACCGACGCCCTGCGGGACGTCCTCGTCCGCCGCCCGCGCCGGCCACGCACCGCCCGCATCCTGAGACGGATCGTGAGCGCGGGGGCGGATTGTGCCAGACTGCCCCCGTGCTCTCGTTCGCCACGATTATTGGCAGCAGGCGCGCCGGTCCGCAGTGACCGCACGTACGACACCGTACGGGCGGACACCGTCGTCCTCGACCCGCGCGCAGACCTCTCGCACCCGCGAGAGGTTTTTCTGTTTCCCGGCCCCACCCGCGGCCGGGAACGGGGCGCGAGGGACCATGGGGGAACGGTGGAACCGGTCATTCCGGTAGACCGAGATCAACTCAGGAGCCTTCAGACCATGACCGCAACCAGCGAGCCCGACGACTCGTTCCACGTCTTCGACACCACCCTGCGCGACGGCGCCCAGCGCGAGGGCATCAACCTCACGGTCGCCGACAAGCTCGCCATCGCACGGCACCTGGACGAGTTCGGCGTGGGCTTCATCGAGGGCGGCTGGCCCGGCGCGAACCCGCGGGACACCGAGTTCTTCGCCCGCGCCCGGCAGGAGATCGAGTTCCGGCACGCGACGCTGGTCGCCTTCGGCGCCACCCGCCGCGCCGGCACCAGCGCCGCGAAGGACCCCCAGGTCAGGGCGCTCCTCGACTCCGGCGCACAGGTGATCACGCTGGTCGCGAAGTCCCACGACCGCCACGTCGAGCTCGCCCTGCGCACCACTCTCGACGAGAACCTGGAGATGGTCCGCGACACGGTCTCCTTCCTCACGGGGGAGGGCCGCCGGGTCTTCGTCGACTGCGAGCACTTCTTCGACGGTTACCGAGCCAACCCCGAGTACGCGAAGGCGGTGGTCCGCGCCGCCTCCGAGGCCGGCGCCGACGTGGTCGTCCTGTGCGACACCAACGGCGGGATGCTCCCGGCGCAGATCCAGGCCGTGGTCGCCACCGTGCTCGCCGACACCGGCGCCCGGCTCGGCATCCACGCCCAGGACGACACCGGCTGCGCGGTCGCCAACACCCTCGCCGCCGTCGACGCGGGCGCCACCCACGTCCAGTGCACCGCCAACGGCTACGGCGAGCGGGTCGGCAACGCCAACCTCTTCCCGGTGGTGGCCGCCCTGGAGCTGAAGTACGGCAAGAAGGTCCTCCCGGACGGCCGGCTGCGCGAGATGACCCGCATCTCGCACGCCATCGCCGAGGTCGTCAACCTCACCCCCTCCACCCACCAGCCGTACGTCGGTGTCTCCGCCTTCGCGCACAAGGCCGGACTGCACGCCTCCGCGATCAAGGTCGACCCGGACCTCTACCAGCACATCGACCCCGAGCAGGTCGGCAACACCATGCGGATGCTCGTCTCCGACATGGCCGGGCGCGCCTCCATCGAGCTCAAGGGCAAGGAGCTCGGCATCGACCTCGGCGGCGACCGCGAACTGGTCGGCCGGGTCGTCGAGCGGGTCAAGGAGCGCGAGCTCAAGGGCTACACGTACGAGGCGGCCGACGCCTCCTTCGAGCTGCTGCTCCGCGCGGAGACCGAGGGCGGGCCGCTGAAGTACTTCGACGTCGAGTCCTGGCGCGCGATCGTCGAGGACCGCCCCGACGGCACCCACGCCAACGAGGCCACGGTGAAACTGTGGGCCAAGAGCGAGCGCATCGTCGCCACCGCGGAGGGCAACGGCCCGGTCAACGCCCTGGACCGCGCCCTGCGGGTCGCCCTGGAGAAGATCTACCCGCAGCTCGCCAAGCTGGAGCTGGTCGACTACAAGGTCCGCATCCTGGAGGGCAAGCACGGCACCCAGTCCACCACCCGCGTCCTGATCTCCACGTCCGACGGGGCGGGGGAGTGGTCGACGGTGGGCGTCGCCGACAACGTCATCGCCGCGTCCTGGCAGGCCCTGGAGGACGCCTACGCGTACGGGCTGCTGCGGGCCGGGGTGGAACCGGCCGCGTAGGAAGCACCGAGGACGACGGGCCCGGCGGGTTCGGTGGGCCCGACGGGCCTGTCGGGTCCGGCGGGACGGCACGGGAATTCCCGCCGGGCTCGATGTCTGTTTACCACCCATTTGGGTACTTGCGAACGTATGGAGGCCGCACCGACGCGTATCCACATACGTCTGATACGCCTGCTGATCATGCCGGTGGCCGCCGCACTGGCGGTCCTGATGGCCGGTGCGCCCGGGGCCCAGGCGGCCACGGACCTCTCCGAGGTCGCCCGCGCACTGCGCGAGAGTCCCGTCTACGTCGACCCCGAGGCCCGGGACATCCTGGCGGAGTCCGACGCCGAGGCCCTCGCCGACAGGATCGAGGACGCGGACGAACCCGTCTTCGTGGCGGTCCTCCCGGCGGACTATCCCACGCGGAACCTCTTCCAGAACCTGCGCACCGAGACCGGCGTCACCGGTCTGTACGGCATCCGCCTCGGCGACGAGTTCGACGCGCGCGCCGACAGCAGTGTGCTCAGCAACCAGGGTGTGCGGAACCTGGTCCAGTCCGTGCAGGGCGCCGGCGACGCCAAGGCCCAGCTGAACGACTTCGTCGACAACGCGCTGCGCAGCACCGGCGGCTCCGCGCCGGACTCCTGGAGCGACGGGTCCGGCGGTGGCGTCCCGGTCGGCGGGCTGATCACCGTCGGAGCGCTGGTCGCGGCCGGCGGCGCGGGCATCTACGCGGTGTCCCGCCGCAACCGGCGGCGCCACGAGCAGGAGCGGCGGGCCGCGCTGGAGAAGCTGCGGGTGGTGGTGGACGAGGACATCACCGCGTTCGGCGAGGAACTCGACCGCCTCGACTTCCACCCGGCCGAGCCCGGCGCGGACGACGCGATGCGCGCGGACTACGAGCGTGCGCTGGACGCCTACGAGAAGTCCAAGTCGTTCATGGCCGCGGCCCGCGAACCGGAGGACGTCCGGGCCGTCACCCAGGCCGTGGAGGACGGCCGCTTCGCCCTCGCCTCCCTCGCCGCGCGCCGGGAGGGACGCCCGCTGCCGGAGCGCCGCCCGCCCTGCTTCTTCGACCCGCGCCACGGCCCCTCGGTCGCCGACGCCGTCTGGACGCCGCCGGGCGGTGCCGAGCGCGAGGTCCCGGTGTGCGCGGCCGACCGGGCCCGGCTGGCCGACGGCCTCGACCCCGCCGTCCGCGAGGTCGACACCGAGTACGGGCGCCGGCCCTACTGGGACGCCGGTCCCGCGTACGGCCCCTGGGCCGGCGGCTACTTCGGCGGCGGTCTGCTGCCCGGCCTGCTCGTCGGCACCATGCTCGGCGGCATGATGGCCGGTCCCGCCTACGCGGCCGACTACGGAGCCGGCTACGGCGACTTCGGAGGCTACGAGGGCGGCGACGTCTCGGGCGCGGACTTCGACGGCGGGGACTTCGGTGGCGACTTCGGCGGGGGCGGCGGCTCCGGCGGAGGCGACTTCGGAGGCGGCGGGGACTTCGGAGGCGGCGGCTTCGGAGGCGGCGGGGACTTCGGAGGCGGCGGCTTCTGACCGGCCGGGGGATCCCGCCTCGGCCACCCGCGTGCCACCGCGTACCGCTCCCCGGCGGCATGCCACCACCCGGGCGGCGACGCGTCGCCGCCCGGAACGACGGAGCCGGCCCGCCCGGGATCCAGCCCGAGCCGCCGCAGCGCCTCCACGTCGACGGACACGGTGATCCACCCCCGCCACCGCCCGTCGCGACCCGGCCCGCACGCGTGATCCAGCCGCAGCTCCTCCGCGGTGAAGGGCACCCAGTCGATCCCCCGCTCACGCAGTCAACCGCACACGGCCGCCCAGGGGCGAAGGCGACCCGGCAGGTTCTCGTACTCGATGACGACGACCCACCCGGGCCGTGAGAACGCTCCACTGACCGTCATACCGGCCATGATGCGCCTTTCCCGTGACCCGGGTGCGCCACCGGCAGCGGTGGGGGCGGGCGCGCCGACGAGCCGAAGGCGGCGGAAAGCGCGGCGAGGTCGTGCTCGTGGATCCGCAGTGGCCGTACCGAGGGGAGCGAGGCCGCCGGTCCGGCGTGCTCCGGTACGCCGAGCGCCCGCCTTCCCACACGGGGGCGGGAGGCGGGCGCGCTCAGGAGGCGGCACCGGACGGGGCGCCGCGCCGACGAGGTCAGGCGTTGCGGATCGCCGAGATGTCGAAGTTCAGCTTGATCTTGTCGGAGACCAGGACGCCGCCCGTCTCCAGCGCCGCGTTCCAGGTCAGGCCCCACTCGGAGCGCAGGATCTCCGCCTTGCCCTCGAAGCCGACGCGCTCGTTGCCGAAGGGGTCCTTCGCGGCGCCGTTGAACTCCAGGTCGATGGTGAGCGGCCGGGTGGTGCCCAGGATGGTCAGGTCGCCGGTGATGCGGTAGTCGTCGCCGCCGAGGGCCTCCGCCTTGGTGGTGCGGAAGGTCATGGCCGGGAACTCGTCCGTCTTGAAGAAGTCGGCGCTCTTCAGGTGGCCGTCGCGGTCGGCGTTTCCGGTCTCGATGCTGTCCATCACCACGTCGATGGTGGCCGTGGACTTGGACGGGTCGGTGCCGTCCAGGTGCAGCGTGCCGGTGAAGTCCTGGAAGCTGCCCTTGACGTTGGTGACCATGGCGTGCCGGGCGACGAAGCCGAACGTGGAGTGCGCGGGGTCGATCGTGTACTCGCCGGTCAGCGCGGCCAGGTCCGGGTTCACCGCGGTGGTGGTCGCGGTGGCGGTCTCGTTGTCCTTGCGGCCGAAGATGCCCATGGTGTTCCTCCTGAAAGGGTGAGGTTTAATGTTCAACTAACCCGACAGGGTCCACCGTAGACCTATTCTCTTTAACTTTCAACATGTTTGGTGAAAGTGGCGGGATTGGGCCGCCGCGACGGGTGGTACCCGCCGGTCGTGTCCTCGGTCGCGGTCCTGGTGGAGCTGGTGCGGCGCGATACGTCGGGCGGCCAGGTGAAGTGCTGGGAGCACTTCGCGCGGAGCGCCGCCCGCCTCCCGGAGCGCCTGCCCGACGGCTCCGGCGGCACACCCCTCGACCTGACCGTCTACTTCCTCGGCGAACGCGAGCGGGTCGAGCGGCTCTCCCCGCACGTCCGGCTCGTCATGCTCCGGCCGGTGCTCAGTTCGGCGGCGACGCGCTCGGCCGACCGCGCGGAGGACGTCTGCGACCTCGCGCCGTACCACCCGCGGCTCGCCGCCCTGCTGCCCCGCCACGACGTCTGGCACCTGACCCACGGCTTCGCCTTCGCCGCCACCGCCGTACGGCTCCACCGCCGCGCGGCCCGGCGGCCCGCCCCACGGCCCCGGCTCATCGGCTCCGTGCACACCGACGTACCGCTGCTGGCCTCCGTCTACGCCCGCTACCTGGCCGGGCGGTGGCTGCCCGGGAACCATCCGAGGGTGGAGGAGCTGCTCGCGGACCGGGCCGAGAACGCGCTGCGCCGGCGCCGGGACCGGCTGCTGGAACCCTGCGAACGCGTCCTCGTCCCGACCCCGGAGGGCCGCGCGGAACTCGCCCGCGTCCTCGGGCCGCACCGGGTCGCCCTGCTGCGCCGGGGCGTCGACCACGAACTCTTCCGGCCCGACCCCACCGCGCGGGACTGGCTCGTACGCGCGTACGGCGTCCCGGCCGACCGCCCGCTGGTGCTGTTCGCCGGCCGGCTGGACGCCAGCAAAGGCGTGCCGCTGCTGACCGAGAGCCTCCGGCTGCTGCGCGCCCGGGGCGGTACCGCGCACCTGGTCATGGCGGGTTCCGGCGCGGAGGAGGACGCCGTGCGCCGCGGGCTCGGCCGGGACGTCACCCTGCTCGGGCCGCTCCCGCAGGACCGGCTGGCGTGGGTGTACGCCGGCTGCGACGTCTTCGCCTTCCCGTCCCGTACGGAGACCAGCGGCAACGTCGTCGCCGAGGCGATGGCGTGCGGCCTGGCGGTCGTCCTGCCCGAGGGCGCGCACACCACCCGCTGGCTGGCCGCGCCGGGGCTCGACGGCATCGTCGTCCCGGCCGACTCCCCGGCGGCCTGGGCGGACGCCCTGCACCCGCTGGTCGGGCGGCCCGCCGCGCGGGAGGCGGTACGGCGCCGGGCCGTGGAGACGTCCAGGACCACCCACCCCACCTGGGACCGCGTACTCGAGGAGGACCTCCTCCCGGTCTGGACCCGGCCGGCCCGCACGCCCCGGCGGGCCGGCTCCCGTACCGCTTGAGCCGCCCCGCCCGGAGCACCCGGACACACGCCGTGGCCGACCGCGCGCCCGCCGCCGAGTTCCTTCGCCCCCGCCGCCCCTTCCCTTCCCGTCCCTGGGTGCTCTGCCCCCGGACCCCCATGCGCGACCACGCGGCGGAGCCACCCCCCAGGGGCGCGGGGAACTGCGCGATCAGCCACGACGCGGCCGCAGGAGCCGTAGGACAGAACCACCCGCGCTCTCCCGCGCGCATCCCTTCCCCGCGCAGACGGGCGCCTGGGGGCGCGGCCCCCGGCGACGGGACGGGAAGGGGCGGCGGGGCGAAACCCCCGGCAGCCGGGGCCCGGTCACTCGTCGGCGGCCCGGTGCCGGCCGTGCGACGCCGCGACGACCGGTGACGTGTCCAGGGCCGCGATGCCCGCGGCCACCAGGGCCAGGCCCGTCAGCGTCACCGCCGAGACCAACAGGCCCGTGTGGATCGTCTCGTCGAAGAGGAGCATGCCCATGGCCACCGCGACCACCGGCTCCGTCGCGTCCAGGACCGTCATGCTCGCCGCCAGCGGGCCCTGTTGGAAGGCGCTCTGGATGAGCAGCAGGCCGCCCACGCTGGCCGCGACGAGAGCGTAGGTCTGCCAGGCGGCCAGGGCCGTGGGCAGCCCGTGCCGGAGCCGGTCCACCGTCGCGGCCAGCAGGACGGACTGGGTGCCCATCACCGCCCCCGCGGCGAGCGCCGTCGCCGAGGCCCGCCACGGACCGGACAGCACCCGCGCGGCCGCGAGCGCACCGCACACCACGGCCGCGACCGCGCCGACGGCCGGCAGCCAGGACAGCGGGCCGGCCGCCCGGGGGTCACCGCCGTGCGGGCGGGCGGAGAGCAGCGCCAGCGCCAGCCCCGCCGCCACCGCGAGCGTGCCGGACCACTCCCGCCGGCCCAGCCGCAGCCGGTACAGCCGTGCCGACAGCGGGACCGCGAAGACCAGCTCGGCGACGATCAGCGGCTGCACCAGACTCAGCGGCCCGAACGCCAGCGCCAGCGACTGGAACCCGTACGCCACCACGGCCAGCCCGATCCCGCACAGCCACAGGGGATCCCGCGCCAGCCGGCCCAGCAGCCGCGCGGTGAGCGCCTCCGCGTCCGGCCGCGCGGCCGCCGCCCACTGCTGCAGGACCCCCGCGACGGCGAAACACACACCGGCGGCGAGCGAGGCGAGGACGGCGACCGCCATGACGGAAGAGCCCCGGGAGCCGGCTAGTCGGGTGTCCGGCCGGTCGACGCGCCCCGCGCCGCCCCCCGCGTGTGGACGTACAGCGTGCGCCGGTCGCCGACGTCGAGGCGCTGGGGGAGCGGCAGCTCGTGGCGCACCGGCCGCGCATGGTCGGCGAGTTGCCGGCGCGGGTTGTAGACCTGGTTGAACTTCCACAGCATGCGGGCGAAGTTGGTCTGCCCGTGCAGCAGGTTGCGGCCGAGCACGCGCGCCGCGCCGAACGCCGTGCGCACCCCCAGGTGCTTGCGGTTGATGACCGCCTGGGTGCGCACCAGCTCCTCGTAGAAGCGCTCCAGCGGCAGCGTCGTCGGCACCACCGCGTGCTGGATGTCGAAGAGGCGGTAGTCGCGGGTGGTGAGCCGGCGCGACTCGGTGTGCCAGATCTCCGTACCCGGATACGGCGTCATCACCGTGAAGTGCACGATCTCCGGAACCGCCAGCGCGAACTCCCGTACCACGCGGAAGCGCTCCTCGTCCCAGGCCGGATCCACGATCAGGTTGATCGCGACCTTGATGCCGAGCCGCCGGGCCGTCTCCAACGCCTTCAGGTTCTCGTCCGGGCTGACCCGCTTGCGGTACAGGTCGAGCCCCTCGGCGTCGATCGCCTCCATGCCGAGGAACATGTAGCGCAGCCCCAGCCGCGCCCACCGCTCGAACACCTCGGGATGGCGCAGCAGGACGTCGGCGCGCGTCTCCAGGTAGTACTTCTTGCGGATGCCGCGCCGCTCCACCTCGGAGGCGATGGCGTTCCCGTGCTCGGGCCGGATGAACGCGACGTCGTCCACGATGAACACGTTCGGCTCGCGGATCCTCGCCAGGTCGTCCGCCGCCGCCTCGGGCGAGGCCTTGCGGTAACTGCGGCCGTAGAACGTCCACGCCGAGCAGAACGAGCAGTCCCAGGGGCAGCCGCGGGTGAACTCGACGGACGCGCACGGGTCGAGCTCGCCGATGAAGTAGCGGCGCCGGTCCCGCATCAGATCGCGGGCCGGGAGCGGTCCGTCGATGGCGTGCAGCATCAGCGGCGCCGGGCCGCGCCCGGCCGCCGTGACGACGCCCGGCACGCCCTCCACCCCGCCGTCGCGCACCGCCTCGAGCAGCGGCGCGACCGCGGGTTCCCCCTCGCCGCGGACCACCGCGTCGACCGCGCCCTCCGCCTGTTCGATGACCTCCTCGGCGACGAACGAGACACTGTGCCCGCCGAAGAACACGAAACAGTCCGGCACCTCCCGCTTCACCCGCGCGGCCAGCGCGATCGCCTCGGGGATGTTCGCCAGGTAGTTGAGCGAGACGCCGAGCGCCTCCGGGCGGAAGGACCGCACCTCGTCGCGCAGCCGGTTCACGCCCAGCACCTGGAGGTCGACGACCCGGACCTCGTGACCGGCCTCGCGGGCGGCGCCCGCCACCCGCTCCAGGCCCAGCGGTTCGAGCCGGAGGAAGATCTCGGAGTACATCAGGGCACTGGGGTGGACGAGCAGCAGGCGCATGGGGACCTCGCCACGGGGTCGGACGGACCGGGTACGGAAGGGCGTCCCCTTCGTATCCCGGCACACGCGGCCGCGTCCCCGCCATACGCCCGCCTGGACGCACCCCGCGGCCCGCAGGAGTGGTCCTGCGGCGCGGCGCGCCGGCCCCCGTGAGCACGGACGCCGCCTTCCGGCAGAGGCGGAAGCGGGCCGGGCGGACGGGCTTCAGCGCTGGCGGGGTGCACCGGAGTGGGGGTGTCCTGGAAGCCGAGGATCCGCAGCGACAGCGCATGGGAGACCGACTCGTGACCACCACCGGCTCCGGTTCCACCTACGACCCCCCGGCGGACCCCGCACACGGTGCCGCGGCCTCCGCCTCGGCGGCGGCACGCGGCCACGGGCCGCCGCCGCGCACCGGCCGGCGCGTCGCCCTCGTCACCGGCGCCTCCTCGGGCATCGGCGCGGCCACCGCGCGGCGCTTCGCCGCCGGGGGCTGGCAGTTGCTGCTCAGCGGCCGGGACCGGCGACGCCTCGAGGAGACGGCGTCCGGCACCTCGGCGGTCCTGCTGCCCGCCGACCTCGCCGCGCCGGACGGGGCCAAGATGCTGGCACAGGCCGCGCTGCGGGAGACCGGACGCGTCGACGTGCTGGTCGCCGGGGCGGGCATCGGCTGGGCCGGACCCTTCCTGACCATGCCGCACACCGACATCGACCGGGTGCTGTTCCTGGACCTCAACGCGACGCTGCACCTCGTACGGGAGGTACTGCCCGCGATGGTGGCGGCCGGCGGCGGCCGGGTGGTGCTCGTCGGCTCGGTGGCCGGCTCGGTCGGCGTACGGGAGGAGGCGGTGTACTCCGCGGCCAAGGCCGGGCTCGCCGCGTTCGCCGAGGCGCTCCGCCAGGAACTGCGCGGTACGGGGGTGGGGGTGACGCTCGTCGTGCCCGGACCCGTGGAGACGGGCTTCTTCGCCCGCCGCGGCACGCCGTACCACCGCTCCCACCCGCGCCCCACCTCGGCCGGCCGGGTCGCGGCCGCCGTCTGGAACGCCGTCTCCCAGGGCCGTGACGACACCTACATCCCCGCCTGGCTCGCCCTCCCCTCCCGGGTGCGCGCCCTGACCCCCGGCCTCTATCGCAGGCTCCTCGACCGCTTCGGCTGAGACCCCGGCGGGGAGCGGACCACCGCCCCCGCTACGCTCCGGGTGAGCGGACCGACCCGAACGGGTGCATGCGCCTCACATGAATGTGAGGTGGCTCTCAGGGGCCGTCTTTGTGCGACCCCCACAAGGGAGATGCCCTCTGAGCAGTCGGAACGGCTGCATGCCGCCGGGGTTCTGTTCAGGGGTACCAGGAAAACACCCCGGAGACTGTGAGGAGTCGACGGCTCGCATTTCCAGGTCGGCTTCGTAAGGTCACTACATGACCGTTTTGGATGAGGCGCCGGGTGAGCCGACCGACGCGCGCGGACGCGTGGCCGAACTGCACGAGATCCGTGCCCAGGCACTGGCCGGCCCGAGCGAGAAGGCGACCGCGGCGCAGCACGCCAAGGGCAAGCTGACCGCGCGGGAGCGCATCGAGCTGCTGCTGGACCCGGGGTCCTTCCGTGAGGTCGAGCAGTTGCGCCGGCACCGGGCCACCGGCTTCGGTCTCGAGGAGAAGAAGCCGTACACGGACGGTGTGATCACCGGCTGGGGCACCGTCGAGGGCCGCACGGTCTTCGTCTACGCCCATGACTTCCGGATCTTCGGCGGCGCGCTGGGCGAGGCCCACGCCACCAAGATCCACAAGATCATGGACATGGCCATCGCGGCCGGGGCGCCGCTGGTCTCCCTGAACGACGGCGCCGGCGCCCGCATCCAGGAGGGCGTCTCCGCCCTCGCCGGCTACGGCGGCATCTTCCAGCGCAACACCAAGGCGTCCGGCGTCATCCCGCAGATCAGCGTGATGCTCGGCCCCTGTGCGGGCGGCGCGGCCTACAGCCCCGCCCTCACCGACTTCGTGTTCATGGTCCGCGACACCTCGCAGATGTTCATCACGGGCCCGGACGTCGTCAAGGCGGTCACCGGCGAGGAGATCACCCAGAACGGTCTGGGCGGCGCGGACGTGCACGCCGAGACCTCCGGTGTCTGCCACTTCGCCTACGACGACGAGGAGACGTGCATCCACGAGGTGCGCTATCTCCTCTCGCTGCTCCCGCAGAACAACCGGGAGAACCCGCCGCGCGTGGAGTGCGCCGACGCCGCGGACCGCCGCAGTGACGTCCTCCTCGACCTGGTCCCCGCCGACGGCAACCGGCCGTACGACATGGCCAAGGTCATCGAGGAGATCGTCGACGACGGCGAGTACCTGGAGGTCCACGAGCGCTGGGCGCGCAACATCATCTGCGCCCTGGCCCGGATGGACGGCCAGGTCGTCGGCATCGTCGCCAACCAGCCGCAGTCGCTGGCCGGCGTGCTGGACATCGAGGCGTCCGAGAAGGCCGCCCGCTTCGTCCAGATGTGCGATGCCTTCAACATCCCGATCCTCACCTTCCTGGACGTCCCCGGCTTCCTCCCGGGCGTCGACCAGGAACACGGCGGCATCATCCGCCACGGCGCCAAGCTGCTGTACGCGTACTGCAACGCCACCGTGCCGCGGATCTCGCTGATCCTGCGCAAGGCGTACGGCGGTGCCTACATCGTCATGGACAGCCAGTCCATCGGCGCCGACCTCACGTACGCCTGGCCGACGAACGAGATCGCCGTGATGGGCGCGGAGGGCGCGGCCAACGTCATCTTCCGGCGTCAGATCGCCGAGGCCGAGGACCCCGAGGCCATGCGGGCGCGCATGGTCAAGGAGTACAAGTCCGAGCTGATGCACCCGTACTACGCCGCCGAGCGCGGACTGGTCGACGACGTCATCGACCCGGCCGAGACCCGCGAGGTGCTGATCCGTTCGCTGGCGATGCTGCAGACCAAGCACGCCGATCTGCCGTCCCGCAAGCACGGCAACCCGCCGCAGTAACCCGGCGGACATCTCTCCCAGGGAGACTGAGAGCCATGAGCACACCTGACATCCGTGTCGAGAAGGGCCACGCCGGGCCGGAGGAGGTCGCCGCGATCACGGCGATCCTGCTGGCCAGGGCTGCCGCCCGGCCGGCGGCTCCGGCCCACCGGGGCCGTGCGCGGGCCGGCTGGCGTCGCCTGGAACGCGAAGGCGGCTTCCGAGCCCCCCACAGCTGGCGCTGACCCCAAGAAGGGCCCCTCCACAAAAGGAGGGGCCCTTCTTTCGCACCCCGGCAGGGGCAACGCCCCCGGGGGCGCGGGGCTGTGACGATATGCGGCTCCGCCGCGCGGTCGCGACCAGCCATGGACTACCCGCACCCGGCATGCGCGAGCGGCCACCCCCCAGGGGCGCGGGGAACTGCGCGCCAAGCCACGAACTGCCCGCACCCGGCATGCAACAGCCCCCGGCAACCCAGTGGTCGCGGGGGGCGTTGCGCCGCTCGGCGCTGGCGAGGCGCCGCCCGCGGCGGCGGCAGCCGTCAGCGCAGGCGCGCCATCAGCGCGTGCTCCACGAGAGTGATCAGCGCACTCTTCGCGTCGGCGCGGTGGCGGGCGTCCGTGGTGATGATCGGGGTGTCGGGGCCGATCTGGAGCGCCTCGCGCACCTCTTCCGGCTGGTACGGCTGCTGGCCGTCGAAGCCGTTGAGGGCGATCACGAAGGGCAGTCCGCTGTTCTCGAAGTAGTCCACCGCGGGGAAGCAGTCGGCGAGCCTCCTCGTGTCGACGAGGACGATCGCGCCGATGGCGCCGCGCACCAGGTCGTCCCACATGAACCAGAAGCGGTCCTGGCCGGGCGTGCCGAACAGGTACAGGATCAGGTCCTGGTCCAGGGTGATACGGCCGAAGTCCATGGCCACCGTGGTGGTGGTCTTGTCCCCGGTGTGGGTGAGGTCGTCGATGCCCGCCGAGGCGGACGTCATGACGGCTTCCGTGCGCAGCGGGTTGATCTCCGAAACGGCCCCGACGAACGTGGTCTTGCCCACGCCGAAGCCACCCGCCACCACGATCTTCGCCGAGGTGGTGGAGCGGGAAGGACCGCCGCTAGAGCTTGCGAAGTCCACTGAGCACCCTTTCGAGCAGTGTCACGTCTGGCTGGCCGCCGGCGTTCTCGTCGCCGCCGGGCTGATGGATGGCGACCAGTCCCGCCTCCGCCAAGTCGGCGACGAGGATCCTGGCCACACCGAGAGGGATCGTCAGCAGGGCCGAGATCTCGGCCACCGACTTGATCTCCCGGCAGAGGGTGCAGATCCGCTGATGCTCGGGCAGCTGGCCCTGCATCTGGTGCGGCTGCGCGGTGGTGTGCACCAGCGCCTCGATGGCGAGCTGGTACCGCGGCCTGGTGCGGCCGCCCGTCATCGCGTACGGGCGCACCAGGGGATTGTTCGACGCCCCGGCGGGCGCCGGCTCGGGTGCCCGGCGTTGCGGCTGCACCGGCTGGATGCGCGGGGCGTGCGGCTGGTCGTACGGCGAAGGGCCGGGGCCCTGCGGCGCGTACGGCTGACCGTGGTGTGGCGCGGAGGGGTATCCGTACCGGTTCTGGGAACCGTCGTGCTGGCCCTGGGCAGGACCGTACGACCAGCTGCCCGCGGATGAACCGTCTGGGGGTGTTGCCACTTTCTCCTCCTCCGACTGTGCCTGGCACCCATCACTGTGGAGCCGCGTCCCGAAACCTTACGGCCCCGGAACGCCAAAACGCACCGTCTGTCCTCTAGTTGAGAAGGCTCCCTTGGAGCTCCGCTCGAAGATCCGGCGTCAGGACCGTACCGGCTCGGTCGACCAGAAGGGCCATCTCGTACCCAATGAGACCGATGTCCGCCTCGGGATGTGCGAGAACCGCGAGCGACGAGCCATCGGAAATGGACATGATGAACAGGAATCCCCGCTCCATCTCCACAACCGTCTGGTTCACGCTGCCGCCCTCGAAGATCCGGGAGGCGCCTGCCGTCAGAGACGTCAGACCGGAGGCGACGGCCGCGAGCTGGTCGGCGCGGTCGCGCGGAAAGCCTTCGGACATCGCCAGAAGGAGTCCGTCGGCGGAGACCACCACCGTGTGGGACACCCCCGGGGTGTTGTCCACGAAGTTGGTGATCAACCAGTTCAGGTTCTGTGCCGCCTGGCTCATCGGGCTCACACTAACGCTCCTGGTTGTAGGTGCTGTCAGAACCGAAGCCCTGACCGTTCGTTTCACTGCCCGCGCTGCGGCCCTTTTGGACGCCGCGACGCAGGTTGCTCAGCCTGCCCCGGACGTCTTCCGGGGCGCGGGAGACCTGGGGGCCTCCCTGGGGGGTGGTCTCGGCGGCTCCCTGGACCAGATTGGCCTTGGGGACTCGCCGCGGCAGACCGGAAGAGGTCACTCCGCCGGCCTTGGGCTTCCGGAGCGACGATGCCTGCTGCCAGCGCTCGTCGTTCGCCGAACGCCAGCCGCTGCCGCCGTCGCCCTCCGGAGTGGAAGCCGGCGGCTCCTGGTCCACACGCCGCGCGCCGCTCGAGCCGTTCGCGCCGCCCGCGGTGGATCCGCGGCGGGGAAGCCCGGCGTCGGTCAGCGGGTGGACGTCGGAGACAGCCGGTCCCGGACGGTCGAAGCCTACGCTGTCCTGCTCACGTGCGTCAGCGGCCTGCGTATTTTCCGATTCCGGAGCCTGAGCAGGGTACTGGTCCGGGTAGCCGTTGTGGTAACCGCCCTGCTGCGGCCAGTCGTCCCGGGCCGGCTCCGCGTAGGAGGCGTCCGGGTAGCCGCCGTTGGACGGGAAGGCGTCGTTCCGCGCCGGCCCGCCGTCCGGCGCGTAGAACCCCTCGCCGTACGTCTGCTGCTGCGGCTCCTCGTACGCCGTCCGCTGCCCGTTGTCGTACGCCTGCTGGTCGTACCCGGCGGTCTGCTGCTCCTGGTAGCCGGCGTCGAAGCCCTGGCCGTTGTCCTGGTAGCCCTGGCCGTCGTCGTAGCCCTGCTGGGCGGCGAACCCGTCCGGGTAGGCGGGCGCCTCGGGGGTCTCCTGGGCGTTCGCGGCGGCCGGCTCGGGCTGCGCCTGGGACTCCAGGGCCGCCCGGCGCTCCTCGCGCATCAGGGAACGGCCGACCGGGTCCAGGTCGCGGATGTCGTCCGGGACCTCGTAGCGGCTGTCGTCGAAGCCCAGCTCCGCGGCGGTGCGCAGCGGCTGGCGGCCGAAGTCCTCACCCTGGAAGTTCTGCTCCGGGATGATCTGCGAGACCGTGAACTGGTCGCGGTCCGGCTGCTGCTCGCCGCCACCACCGTGGGTGATCGCGTCCGGCAGCATGACCAGCGAGGTGGTGCCGGCCTGCTCGCCCGAGGGGCGCAGCTGGACCCGGATACCGTGCCGGTCGGACAGCCGGCCGACCACGAACAGACCCATGCGCTGCGAGATCGCGGCGTCCACGGTCGGCGGGTTGGCCAGCTTGTGGTTGATGTCGGCGAAGTCCTCGGCGGTCAGGCCGATGCCCTTGTCGTGGATCTCGACCATCACGCGGCCGTCGGGCAGACGGGTCGCGGTGACGCGGACCTTGGTCTGCGGGGAGGAGAACGTGGTGGCGTTCTCCAGGAGCTCGGCGAGCAGGTGCACGAGGTCGGTCACCGCGCGGCCGTGGATCTCGGCCTCGGGGACACCGGACAGCTCGATGCGCTCGTACTGCTCCACCTCGGAGGAGGCGGCGCGCAGCACGTCGACCAGCGGCACCGGCTGGTCCCAGCGGCGGCCGGGCTCCTCGCCGGCGAGGACCAGGAGGTTCTCGCCGTTGCGGCGCATACGGGTCGCGAGGTGGTCCAGGCGGAAGAGGTTCTCCAGCTGGTCCGGATCGGCCTCGTTGTTCTCCAGGTCGGTGATCAGGGTCAGCTGGCCCTCGATCAGAGACTGGTTGCGGCGCGACAGGTTGGTGAAGATCGCGTTGATGTTGCCCCGCAGGAGGGCCTGCTCGGCGGCGAGCCGGACGGCCTCGCGGTGGACCTGGTCGAAGGCGCGGGCGACCTCGCCTATCTCGTCGGTGGTGGAGATCGGGATCGGCGCGACCTTGGTGTCGACCCGGCCGGGGTCGGTACGGGAGAGCTGGTCGACCAGCATCGGCAGGCGCTGCTCGGCGATGCCGAAGGCGGCGTTGCGCAGCTGGCGCATGGAGCGGCTCATCTGGCGGGCCACCATGCCGGCCAGGATGAACGCGGCGAGCAGGGCGATGACGACGGCGGCACCGGTGATGAGGGCGTCGCGCTGGGCGTCGTCGGCGATCTGCGCGGCCTCGCTCACCGCGCTGTCGGTGAGGTCGGACTCGATCTCGCGGTAACCGTCGAACTTGAGGGTGTTCACGGCCCACCAGTTGGCGGGGGTGATGCCCTGGGCGGCGAGTTCGGCACGGGCGGACGCGTCCGTGGAGGGGAGCCGGCCCAGCTCGGAGATCATCGTCTCCGTCTTCGCGGGCGGCGCCACGTAGTCCGGGTCGCTCTGCTTGGCCTCCCGGGCCATCGCCGTGCCCTCGGCCTGGATCCGCTGCGCCGTCTGCTCCAGCTTCTCCGCGTCGGCCTCGGTGCCGCCGCCCCGGTACTCCTCGACGGCGATGCGCTCGAGGTAGGCGTACGAGGTGAGGGCCACGCGCTGACTGGCGAGCTGGCTGTCGGTCGGGCCGGGCTTCACCAGCAGGTGCATGCCGATGGAACGCTCCAGCGACAGGGCCGACTTGGTCAGCGAGATCGCGTAGACCGTGCGTCCGTAGCTGGTGATGTTGCCGGTGCCCAGACCGAGGTCGTTGGCGAACTCCATCAGGGGGTGGGCGACGGCGACGTAGCCCTCCTCGGTCGCGACACCCTTGAGCTTGGAGGTGTACGCGGCGGCGCGCAGCGCGGTCAGCTGGGGCTCGGCCTTGCGGAACAGATCCATCCGGCGCTTCAGGCCGGGCTTGTCCGGCATGCTCTGCGCGGCCGCGTCGAAGGCGTCGGCGGCCTTGTCGGTCGCGGCGCGGGCCTTGGTGACGTCCGGGTCGCTCGTGCCCTTGCCCTGTAGCAGCGGGACCGCGGTGACGTCCCGCTCGTTGTTGAGGGCGTCGGCGTAGGCGAGGGAGGCCTGCACCAGACGCGCGGTGTTCTCCGCGTCCTCGGCCTCGCTCCAGGTGTCGATCGAGCCCTTCACCTGGAAGCCGCCCATGACCAGGCCGACCAGCACGGGTATGAGCAGGATCGCGTTCAGCCTGGTCGTCACGCGCCAGTTGCGCGGGGAAAGGCGGCCTCCGCTCTTGGCGGGTGCGGCCGTCGGTTCGGGACCGGGCACGGGGGCGGGCGCCGCTGTGCGCGGCGGCGGCGTGAAGTTGCCCCGGGCCGACGACGGCTCGGGACTGTTCTTGCTTCGCCTCACTCGACCAACAACCTCTCGGCGGTCGGCACCATCGTTGTGCCGCTGTGTCTCAGAGCCCGGTGTGCCATCGACTGTGGAGTACGTCTTTGACCGATGGGCAGTTCAGGCATTCCAGCATGACGACCAGCGCTCTTCCAAACACTGGAAGGCGAGGAATTCAAGTGATGTAAGCCCTAGATAAAACGGTCATAAAGAGCGAGCACCGGCAAAAGGCGGGGTGTCCGTGCGCGTAGCGGTACCGCCTGACCGCATCGCGTGTCGGCCTCCGTCGATTCCTCTGCCGAAACGTTATGAACACCGGGGCCGGCCGTGTCAAAGGACACAGCCGGCTCCGGTGCATCTACGACAGCTGCCGTATGCCGCTTCTTGTCCGGTTCTACCTGAGACGCGCCATGAGGGCGTGCTCGACCAGGGTGATCAGCGCACTCTTCGCGTCGGCGCGGTGGCGGGCGTCCGTGGTGATGATCGGGGTGTCGGGGCCGATCTGGAGCGCCTCGCGCACCTCTTCCGGCTGGTACGGCTGCTGGCCGTCGAAGCCGTTGAGGGCGACCACGAAGGGCAGTCCGCTGTTCTCGAAGTAGTCCACCGCCGGGAAGCAGTCCGCCAGCCGGCGGGTGTCCACCAGGACCACCGCGCCGATGGCGCCGCGCACCAGGTCGTCCCACATGAACCAGAAGCGGTCCTGGCCGGGCGTGCCGAACAGGTACAGGATCAGGTCCTGGTCCAGGGTGATACGGCCGAAGTCCATGGCCACCGTGGTGGTGGTCTTGTCCCCGGTGTGGGTGAGGTCGTCGATGCCCGCCGAGGCGGACGTCATGACGGCCTCCGTGCGCAGCGGGTTGATCTCCGAGACGGCCCCGACGAACGTGGTCTTGCCCACGCCGAAGCCGCCCGCCACCACGATCTTCGCGGACGTGGTGGCACGGTTTTCGGAGACCGCCCCGCCGTTAGAGCTTGCGAAGTCCACTGAGCACCCTTTCGAGCAGTGTCACATCGGGGGCGCCGGTCGTCTCGTCGCCGCCCGGCTGGTGCACGGCGACGAGTCCCGCCTCCGCCAAGTCGGCCACCAGGATCCGGGCAACACCCAGTGGCATGTTGAGCAGCGCCGAGACCTCGGCGACCGACTTCACCTCACGGCACAGATGGCAGATGCGCTGGTGCTCCGGAAGGAGTCCCATGAGCGCTGCCGGGTCGGCCGTCGTACTGATCAGTGCCTCGATGGCCAGCTGGTAACGCGGCCTGGTCCGGCCGCCGGTCATCGCATACGGACGCACCAGCGGCTGGTCGCCCTCGTCCTCGTACGGTTCCGCGTACGGATCATGAGAGGCGGTGGGCGGGGTCATGGGTCCTCCGGACGGGACAGCAAGTCGGTCAGTCAAGCCGTCTGACGGGGCCGGTGGGGGGATTGTGGCGGCCGGACGGTGATTTGGTGAGACGGGTGGTGCCGGGGCCGATCAGTGGAGCAGACTTCCTTGTAGTTCGGCGCGGAGGTCCGGGGTGAGGACCGCTCCCGCGCGGTCGACCAGGAGCGCCATCTCGTAGCCGACGAGGCCGATGTCGCACTCGGGGTGCGCGAGAACGGCCAGGGACGAGCCGTCGGAGACGGACATGAGGAAGAGAAATCCTCTCTCCATCTCGACGACCGTCTGGGCCACGCTGCCGCCTTCGAAGATCCGGGAGGCGCCGGCCGTCAGGGAGGTCAGTCCCGAGGCGACGGCCGCGAGCTGGTCCGCGCGGTCGCGCGGGAACCCCTCGGACATGGCCAGCAGAAGACCGTCGGCGGACACGACGACGGTGTGGGACACCCCGGGGGTGTTGTCCACGAAGTTGGTGATCAACCAGTTGAGGTTCTGTGCCGCCTGGCTCATCGGGCTCAACTAACGCTCCTGCTGGTGAGTGGGGTTCGGGAAGCTGCCGGTCTGGGTGGTGCCGGCCTGACGACCCTGTGCGATACCCCGACGGAGATTGGTCAGCCGGCCGCGCACGTCATCGGGGGCGCGCGAGACCTGAGGACCGCTCTGGTGCTGTTGCTGCTGAGCCGTGCCCGGGACGAGGTTCGCCTTGGGCACCCGGCGCGGCAGGCCGGAGGTGGTGACACCGCCCGCGGCCGGCTGCCGGACGCGTTCGGCCTGCCGGACCAGCTCGTCGTTGGGCGAGCTGCGCCAGGTGGGGGCAGCGGACCGCTGCGGGCCGGTGGGGCCCTGCGGCTGCTGCGGCTGCTGGGGCTGGTGCTGCTGGGGTGCCGGAGCCGAGGTGTTGCCCTGCTCCTGCCCGCCACCATGGAACCAGTTGGTCTCCAGCGTGTCGTACAGCGGCGTACGGCCGTCGCCCGGACCGGACGCGGGCGGCAGCGCCCACGCGTCGGACACCGCGCGCCCGTCGGGCCGCTGCGCGGCACCGCCGGGGCCCTGCTGCGGGGCCGGCGGACGCGGGGCGACCGGGCCGGCTCCGTGTGTGCCGTTCGGCTGCGGACGCTCGTACTGGCCGGTGACGGCCGGGTCCGCGGCGTTCGGACGCTCCGGGAGGGAGTGACGGCCCGTGGCACCGTTGTCCTGGCCCGGCGTCGGGAACTGGCTGGTGGAGCCGTTGTCGTAACCCTGCGGGGCGGGGAACCGGCCCGTCGCGGCCGGGTTCTGCCCGCCCGGACCACCCTGCGGGGCGCCGAAGACGTCACCGCGGAGGAACGGATCCGTGTTCTGGGAACCGTTCGCGTCGGGCTGGGCGTACTGGCCCGTGTTCTGGGCGCCGTTCGCGCCCGGCTGGGGGTACGAGCCGGTGTTCTGGGAACCGCTCGCGCCGGGCTGGGCGTACTGGCCCGTGTTCTGGGCGCCGTTCGCGCCCGGCTGGGGGTACGAGCCGGTGTTCTGGGAACCGTTCGCGCCCGGCTGGGGGTACTGGCCCGTGTTCTGCGGGGCGCCGTAGGCGGGCGCACCGGGGTTCTGACGGTCGTCGAACCGGGGCATGGGCGAGGTCCGGGCGGCGTCCGGTTCCTCGTGACCGCGCGGGGCGTCCAGCGAGGCGCGCGGCACCGGCGGCTGGGCGTTCTCGTCGCTCCAGCTGGGCATGCGCGGCTGCTGCTGGTCACCGCCGGGCAGCTCCGGGCGCGCACCGCCGCGCGGCGGAAGCTGCGGACGGCGGGAGCGCTCGGGCTTTTTGCCGCCGCGCTGCGGCGGCACCTGGCCGCGTCCGCCACCGAAGGCGTCCTGGTCCTGCTGTCCGTTCGGACCCGCGGCCTGCATGCCCTGCTGCGGGGCACCGGGAGCCTGGCCGCCGAAGCCGGCCGGAGCCGGACGGCCCTGCGGAGCCGCACCGGGAGCACCCCGGTCGAACAGCGACGGCGTGGAGTTGGCCGGCTGGCCCTGCGGCCCCCGCGCTCCGTCGGGCCGGCCCGCGCCGTCCCGTCCGGGCAGCGCGGCCCGCGGACCCTGACCGGCGCCGAGCCGGCCACCGCCGGGCGCGCCGGCGCCGAGGGCACCGCCCGCGGACTGACCGGCACCGGCGGCACGCCGTGCGGCCGCGGCGCCCGCGGCGGCCTGCGCGGCGGCGGGACCACCGCCGCCCGCGCCCGGCTGACCCGGCTTGCCCTGCGGCTTCTTGCCGCCCTGGGCGACGTCCACGGGCAGCATGACCAGCGCGGTCGTACCACCGGAGTCGGACGGGCGGAGCTGGATGCGGATGCCGTGACGCTGCGACAGCCGGCCGACCACGAACAGACCCATGCGGCGGGAGACGGAGACGTCCACGGTGGGCGGCGCGGCGAGCCGCTCGTTGATCGCCGCCAGGTCCTCCGGCGACAGACCGATACCGGTGTCGTGGATCTCGATCAGCACCCGGCCGTCGGGCAGCGCGTGACCGGTGACCTTGACCTTGGTCTGCGGGGAGGAGAACGATGTCGCGTTCTCCAGCAGCTCGGCGAGCAGGTGCACGAGGTCGTTGACCACGCGGCCGGCCACTTCGGTGCTCGGCACCGAGGCCAGCTCGATGCGCTCGTACTGCTCCACCTCGGACGCGGCGGCACGGAGCACGTCGACCAGCGGGACCGGGCGGGTCCACCGGCGGCCGGGCTCCTCACCCGCGAGGACGAGGAGGTTCTCACCGTTACGGCGCATACGCGTGGCGAGGTGGTCGAGCTTGAACAGCGAGGAGAGCTGGTCCGGGTCGGCCTCGCGGGACTCCAGCTCGGAGATCAGCGACAGCTGGCGCTGGATCAGACCCTGGGAGCGGCGCGAGAGGTTGGTGAACATCGCGTTGACGTTGCCCCGCAGCAGGGCCTGCTCGGCGGCGAGGCGGACCGCCTCGCGGTGCACGTCGTCGAAGGCCGCGGCCACCTTGCCGATCTCGTCCCGGGAGTGCACACCGACCGACTGCACGGAGGTGTCGACGTCCTGCGGGTCGGACTCGGAGAGCTGCTTGACCAGCTCGGGCAGGCGTTCCTGGGCGACCTTGGTGGCGGTGTCCTCCAGCCGGCGCAGCGAGCGGATCATGGAGCGGGCCACGACGAAGGCGCCGACCAGCGACACGCCGAGCACGAGCAGGATCAGCACACCGGAGATGATCGCGTCGCGCTCGGTGGCGCTGCGCAGCTCACGGGCCTGCTGTTCCATGTCCTCGAGCAGATAGAGCTCGATGTTCTTCATCTGCTGGAGCTTGATGGAGCTGTCGTCCAGCCAGTCGCGGTAGGACCGCGCGCCCACCGAGGTGAGGCCGAACTCCGAGGCCAGGGCACGCCCGGCGTACTCGTCGGTGGCCTTGATCGTGCTGTTGCCCTCCTCGATCGGCAGCAGCAGCTCGGTGGCGGCGACATCGCCGTAGATGCTCTTGAAGCTGCGGATCTCGGACTTCTGGCTCGCCAGCGCGGACTCGGCGTAGAGCCGGTCGTTGTCGGAGAGCTTGCCCTTGGTGGTGTTGCTGGTGGGCAGCGCCGCGGCGAGGACCGCGCGCTGGATCGACGCGTACTCCTTGGCGGAGGAGAAGGACGCCAGGGCACGGGTGCGCTGGATCATCTCGGGGTTGCTGGTGGCCTCCGCCATGTCCTGCGAGAGCTCGACCAGCTTCTCGATCAGGCGGTGGTAGCCCTCGACGGTCTGGGTGGAGTTCTCCTCCGACTGGAACGCCGTGTTGCGGATCTTCTCCAGCTCGCCCAGTTCACCGGCGAGCTGCACCAGGTTGTCGCGGACGCCCTTGAGGTTGCCGTCCTTGCTGGCGTCGTCGATCTCCTCGGAGCTGTCGATGAAGAGGTTGCGCGCCCGGTCGGTCTTCTCGCGGTAGCCCTTGACCGAGAAGTCCGTGGCCTTGCCGCCGTGCGCCAGCGGGCCGGCCGACTGGTCGCGCTCCTCCTGGAGCGCGTGGGCCAGTTCGGTGGCCTGCTTGGTCATGTCCGTCAGCAGCTTCATGTTGTCGAGCTGCTGGATGTCGTCCAGCGACTGGTTGATACGCAGCGCGCCCAGCGAGGTGGCCGCGACCACCGGGAGGGCGAGCAGCGACACCAGACGGGTCGAGATCCGCCAGTTCCGCAGGGCTATTCGCGGCCCCGGACCGGTCGGACCCTTCGGGGTGGCCGGCGCCGGGCCCGACGCGGCGGCGCCGGTGCCCTCACCGCCCTTCCCGGCCGCGTCCGGGCCCTGGTTCTGGGCGTGCTGGGGCGAGGAGCCGACGGCCTTGGGACCGGTCCCGCCCTGCGGCTCCGGCTCTGCCGAAGCGCTGCCATCCCTCTTGAAACGTCCCTGCACTAGCGTCGCAACCTCTGAACCAGGCACCCCTCCGCGTGAACGGCGAGGCACGGTGTCGGCGTCATGGGGGCGCCCTGAATACGCCCCGTGGTGGTCGTGAGTGACCGGCGCTGGTTCCCCCTTCTCGCCCGCCACTCGGCGCGTCTGTGCGCCCCCTGTGCGCCGGCTCGATCCTGCGGCGGTTCCGTGGAATTCCAGCACAGTGCAGGATCTCCAACAAGGCCCACGGGCTTACCCGTGAGATACGTGACACCGCGTGAGTGGCGAGTCACCGGGGGTGGAAAGTGATCTCCCCCATAAGGGACGTATGCCCGCGAGTCGGCGGGCCCGCTCGGGTGTCCCAGTCGCCATGATCAGGAGCGGAATGGTGGCTTCAGGTGGTGAATGTCCGATTCCGTCTCCTCGGGGACCGAGTCGGAATGGGTGATTTGTCCAGTAGCTCGTGAGCAAACTCACATCCTGATCAAGGGCTCGGCCGAAGTCGGCGGGGAATCCCATGTTTAGCCTGACGCTTTACAGGGATGGCAGAACCGACAACCCGCGCCCTCACCGGGGTCACATACCCCCTTCGGGCGCCCGTGAACAGGACAGGGTCAAGTAAACAGTGAAGACGACGATGATGTTCCACAAGATCGCCAACCCGCGGCGCACCACGCTGGCGCACCTCGACGGCGCCGATGAACTGCAGGCACCGGTCCAGCAGGAGCACACCGTCGACCTCCCGGCCCAGACTGCCAACCCCAAGCGCACCATCCTCATGGAGATCCCGGCCGCGGCCACCGCCGCGAAGTGACACCGGTCCATACGCGCACCGGCCGCGAAACACTCAAGGGGCGTCCCCACGGCAACGGGGACGCCCCTCGTCATTGCGCGGAGCGCGGACCCCTGCCGCGTTAGCCTGGGGCGTCAGACGTCAGCCGATTCGGTCAAGGGGACAAGCATCCCGTGCGCATCGCCAGATTCTCCATCGACGGGAACGTCGCCTTCGGCGCGGTCGAGGGCGAGAAGCAGGACGAACTCGTCCTGGACATCATCAAGGGCATCCCGTTCGCGGACTTCGAGCTCTCCGGCACCAAGGTCCCGGTGAGCAAGGTCAGGCTGCTGCCCCCGGTGCTCCCCAACAAGGTGGTGGCCTTCGGCCGCAACTACGCCGAACACGCCAGGGAACTCGGCAACGAGGTCCCCGACGCCCCGTTCGCCTTCTTCAAGCCCTCCACCTCCGTCATCGGCCCCGGCGACGAGATCCAGTACCCCTCCTTCTCCCAGGACGTGCACCACGAGGCCGAGCTGGCCGTGGTCATCGGCCGGATGTGCCGCGAGGTCCCGCGCGAGCGCGTCAAGGACGTGATCCTCGGCTACACCTGCGCCAACGACATCACCGCGCGCGACGTCCAGAAGCGCGAGAAGCAGTGGGCCCGGGCCAAGGGCTTCGACACCTCCTGCCCGCTCGGCCCCTGGGTGGAGACGGACATCGACATCGCCGCCGCGGGCGACCTGACCATCCAGCTCACGGTCAACGGCGCCCAGCGCCAGCTCGGCCGCACCAGCGAGATGATCCACTCCATCGAGGACCTGATCGTCAACATCTCCGAGGCCATGACGCTGCTCCCGGGCGACGTCGTCCTCACGGGCACCCCGGCCGGGGTCGGCCCCCTCAACGTCGGCGACGAGGTCGCCGTCACCATCGAAGGCATCGGCACTCTCACCAACAAGGTTGTCAAGCGTGGCTAGCGCACCCTCCCCCAAGCCCTCGACTTCGCTCGCGCAGGGGGTACCCCCACGCGTACGTTTCTGCCCGTCGCCCACCGGTAACCCCCATGTGGGCCTGGTCCGCACCGCCCTGTTCAACTGGGCGTTCGCCAAGCATCACGGCGGCACCCTGGTCTTCCGCATCGAGGACACCGACGCGGCCCGCGACTCCGAGGAGTCGTACAACCAGCTTCTCGACTCCATGCGCTGGCTCGGCTTCGACTGGGACGAGGGCCCCGAGGTCGGCGGCCCGCACGCGCCGTACCGCCAGTCGCAGCGCACGGACCTCTACAAGGACGTCGCGGCGAAGCTCCTCGACGCCGGCCACGCCTACCGCTGCTACTGCTCCCAGGAGGAGCTGGACAGCCGCCGCGAGGCCGCCCGCGCCGCCGGCAGGCCCTCCGGGTACGACGGCCACTGCCGCGAGCTGACCGACGCCCAGGTCGAGGAGTACAAGGCCCAGGGCCGCGAGCCGATCGTCCGCTTCCGGATGCCCGACGAGACGATCACCTTCACCGACCTGGTCCGCGGCGAACTGACCTTCACCCCGGAGAACGTCCCCGACTACGGCATCGTCCGCGCCAACGGCGCCCCGCTCTACACGCTGGTCAACCCGGTCGACGACGCCCTGATGGAGATCACCCACGTCCTGCGCGGAGAGGACCTGCTCTCCTCCACCCCGCGCCAGATCGCCCTGTACAAGGCGCTCACCGAGCTGGGCATCGCCAAGCGGACCCCCGCCTTCGGCCACCTGCCGTACGTGATGGGCGAGGGCAACAAGAAGCTCTCCAAGCGCGACCCGCAGTCCTCCCTCAACCTCTACCGCGAGCGCGGCTTCCTTCCCGAGGGCCTGCTCAACTACCTCTCCCTGCTCGGCTGGTCGCTCTCCGCCGACCGGGACGTCTTCTCCATCGACGAGATGGTCGCCGCCTTCGACGTCGCCGACGTGCAGCCGAACCCGGCCCGCTTCGACCTGAAGAAGTGCGAGGCGATCAACGGCGACCACATCCGCATGCTGGATGTGAAGGACTTCACCGAGCGCTGCGCCCCCTGGCTCAAGGCGCCCTTCGCGCCCTGGGCCCCGGAGGCCTTCGACGAGGCCAAGTGGGCGGCCATCGCCCCGCACGCGCAGACCCGCCTGAAGGTGCTGTCGGAGATCACGGACAACGTCGACTTCCTGTTCCTGCCGGAGCCGGTCTTCGACGAGGCGTCCTGGAACAAGGCGATGAAGGAGGGCTCCGACGCCCTGCTCCGCACGGCCAGGGAGAAGCTGGAGTCCGCCGACTGGACGTCCCCCGAGTCCCTCAAGGAGGCCGTCCTGGCCGCCGGCGAGGCCCACGGCCTCAAGCTCGGCAAGGCCCAGGCCCCGGTCCGCGTCGCCGTCACCGGCCGCACGGTCGGCCTGCCGCTCTTCGAGTCCCTGGAGATCCTGGGCAAGGAGCAGACGCTGGCCAGGATCGACGCGGCCCTGGCGAAGCTCGCCGCGTGACCCACAGGCCGTGAAGGGGCGGCGCCCGGAACCATCCGGGCGCCGCCCCTTCACGTTCCCGGACACCGTCCCGGTCCCATGGCGACCCGAGCGGTTGCCCGGGACATGAACGCCGCGTCCGTCGGGGGATGATCCCCGAACCCCCGGCCGGTCCGGCTGTACTGTCGGTGGCATGCCGGTCAAAGCCGTTGTCTGGGACGTCGACGACACTCTCTTCGACACTGCGTCCGTCGGGGGATAACCCCCGAACCCCCAGCCGGTCCGGCTGTACCGTCGGTGGCATGCCGGTCAAAGCCGTTGTCTGGGACGTCGACGACACTCTCTTCGACTACACCACCGCCGATCGCGAGGGCATGCGCGCCCACCTGGTGGCCGAGGGGCTGCACGCGGGATACGCCTCCGTGGAGGAGGCGCTGGAGCGGTGGCGGGAGGTGACACGGGAGCAGTGGGCGCGGTTCGCCGCGCGGGAGGTGGACTACGAGACGCAGCGGCGCGACCGCACCCGGGTCTTCCTCGGGCGGGAGATGACCGACGCCGAGGCCGACGACTGGGACCGGCGGTACGTCACGCACTACGAGTCCGCCTGGAGCCTCTTCCCGGACGTGCTGCCCGTCCTCGACGCCCTCGCCGCCAGCCACCGGCACGCCGTGCTCTCCAACTCCAGCCTTCACGTCCAGGACCGCAAGCTGCGCGTCCTCGGCGTCCACGACCGCTTCGAGGCCATCCTGTGCGCCGCCGAACTGGGCGTCTCCAAGCCCGAGGCCGGCGCGTTCCTCGCCGCCTGCGACGCGCTGGCGCTGCCGCCGGACCAGGTGGCGTACGTCGGTGACCACCCGGAGATCGACGGCCGGGGCGCCGCCGACGCGGGGCTGCTGTCGGTGTGGATCGACCGCGGCGGCGCCCGCGCGACGGTCGAGCCGCCGGTGGGGCCGCGCCGTATCGCCTCCCTCGCGGAACTCCCGGCGGTACTCGCCGCCGATACCCGTTTTGGAGCCCCGTCCACCTTCGGGTAATGTTCTTCCTGCGCCGAGGGGAGCGGGCCGGAAGGCCGGAGCCCCTAGCGCGAAACTAGAACAAGAACCCCTCAGGGGCTTGCGTTCCAGTGGCCTATGGTGTAATTGGCAGCACGACTGATTCTGGTTCAGTTAGTCTTGGTTCGAGTCCAGGTAGGCCAGCTCGCAGAGCTCATCTGCACCGCGGATCTCATCCGCAAAGCCCCCGTTGTGTAGCGGCCTAGCACGCTGCCCTCTCAAGGCAGTAGCGCCGGTTCGAATCCGGTCGGGGGTACAGATCCTTCCCGCGAGGACGGTCAGGGTAGCTCCCGCCGTATTCGACGCAGGATCGCTAGGGCCCCCGTTGTGTAGCGGCCTAGCACGCCGCCCTCTCAAGGCGGTAGCGCCGGTTCGAATCCGGTCGGGGGTACTGACTGGTCTAAACCATCATTGGTCTATGGTGTAATTGGCAGCACGACTGATTCTGGTTCAGTTAGTCTTGGTTCGAGTCCAGGTAGACCAGCAGGATCTGCGGCAACGTATGATCCACGCCCCCGTTGTGTAGCGGCCTAGCACGCCGCCCTCTCAAGGCGGTAGCGCCGGTTCGAATCCGGTCGGGGGTACACAGCGAAAGCCCTCCACCTCGGTGGGGGGCTTTCGGCGTTCCGGGACGTGTGCCCGGGAACCGGGGAACGGACCCGCCGCGGCGTTGAGGCGGGCCCGTACCCACGGGACGAGGTGGTTCAGGAGCGGCGCAGCGCCTCGGAGAGGCGGCCGGCTGCGTCGATGACGGCCTGGGCGTGCATCCGGCCCGGGTGGCGGGACAGGCGCTCGATGGGGCCGGAGACCGAGACGGCGGCCACCACCCGGTTCGACGGCCCGCGCACCGGCGCGGAGACCGACGCCACGCCCGGCTCGCGCTCGCCGATCGACTGGGCCCAGCCCCGGCGTCGTACGCCCGAGAGGGCCGTCGCCGTGAACCGGGCCCCCTGCAGGCCCCGGTGCAGCCGCTCCGGCTCCTCCCAGGCCATCAGGATCTGCGCCGAGGAGCCGGCCTTCATCGTGAGCGTGGAGCCCACCGGCACCGTGTCCCTGAGGCCCGAGAGGCGCTCCGCCGCGGCGACGCAGATGCGCATGTCGCCCTGGCGGCGGTAGAGCTGGGCGCTCTCGCCGGTCACGTCGCGCAGGTGCGTGAGCACCGGGCCCGCCGTGGCGAGCAGCCGGTCCTCGCCCGCCGCCGCGGCCAGTTCGGCCAGGCGCGGGCCGAGAATGAAACGGCCCTGCATGTCGCGCGCCACCATGCGGTGGTGCTCCAGCGCCACCGCCAGGCGGTGGGCCGTGGGTCGTGCCAGTCCGGTGGCCCCGACCAGTCCCGCGAGGGTGGCCGGACCGGACTCCAGAGCGCTCAGGACGAGGGCCGCCTTGTCCAGAACGCCGACGCCGCTACTGTTGTCCATGCAACGATACTTGCGTCTCACTCTGTGAAACGCAAGTTCAATTTTCCGTGGAACCCGCCACTCTGGAGGCACGGAAGCAACGCGGCCCGTGGACCACCGGGCCTGGCGGCGGACGCCCGGAGGCAGGGGTGCGGGCGCCGTCTCCCCACAGATCTAGTTGGACCGGCGCACCACGGCCGGCCGGAGGGACAGCGATGGGTAGGACACTCGCGGAGAAGGTCTGGGACGACCACGTCGTCCGGCGCGCCGAGGGCGAGCCCGACCTCCTCTTCATCGATCTGCACCTGCTGCACGAGGTGACCAGCCCGCAGGCCTTCGACGGCCTGCGCAAGAACGGCCGCCCGGTGCGCCGTCTCGACCTCACCATCGCCACCGAGGACCACAACACCCCGACCCTGGACATCGACAAGCCGATCGCCGACCCCGTCTCCCGGGTCCAGCTCGAGACGCTGCGCAAGAACTGCGCCGAGTTCGGCGTCCGGCTGCACCCGCTGGGCGACGTCGAGCAGGGCGTCGTGCACGTCGTCGGCCCGCAGCTCGGTCTGACCCAGCCCGGCATGACCGTCGTCTGCGGCGACTCGCACACCTCCACGCACGGCGCCTTCGGCGGTCTCGCGTTCGGCATCGGCACCTCCCAGGTCGAGCACGTGCTGGCCACCCAGACGCTGCCGATGGCCCGCCCGAAGACCATGGCGATCACCGTCAACGGCGAACTGCCCGAGGGCGTCACGGCCAAGGACCTGATCCTGGCGATCATCGCGAGGATCGGTACCGGCGGCGGCCAGGGCTACGTCCTGGAGTACCGCGGCGAGGCCATCGAGAAGCTCTCGATGGAGGCCCGGATGACCATCTGCAACATGTCGATCGAGGCCGGCGCCCGCGCGGGCATGATCGCCCCCGACGAGACCACGTTCGCCTACCTGGAGGGCCGTCCGCACGCCCCGAAGGGCGAGGACTGGGACGCGGCCGTCGCCTACTGGAAGACGCTGAAGTCCGACGACGACGCCGAGTTCGACGCCGAGGTGGTCATCGAGGCCGCCGAACTGTCGCCGTTCGTCACCTGGGGCACCAACCCGGGCCAGGGCGCCCCGCTTTCGGCGTCCGTCCCCGACCCTGCTTCGTACGAAGACGCCTCGGAGCGGCTCGCCGCCGAAAAGGCCCTGGAGTACATGGGGTTGGAGGCCGGCCAGACGCTGCGCTCCATCGACGTGGACACCGTCTTCGTAGGTTCCTGCACCAACGGCCGCATCGAGGACCTGCGCGCCGCCGCGGACGTCATCAAGGGCCGCAAAGTCGCCGACGGCGTGCGGATGCTGGTCGTCCCCGGCTCCGCGCGGGTGGGCCTGCAGGCCGTCTCCGAGGGCCTGGACGTGGTCTTCAAGGAGGCCGGCGCCGAATGGCGGCACGCGGGCTGTTCCATGTGCCTGGGCATGAACCCCGACCAGCTCGCCCCCGGTGAGCGCTCCGCCTCCACCTCCAACCGCAACTTCGAGGGCCGGCAGGGCAAGGGCGGCCGCACCCACCTGGTGTCCCCGCAGGTCGCCGCCGCCACCGCGGTCCTCGGCCACCTGGCCTCCCCGGCCGACCTCGCCGCCGCCGACGCCCGTACGCCCGCTGGAGTCTGATCAGTCATGGAAGCATTCACCACCCACACCGGCCGGGCCGTCCCGCTGCGCCGCGGCAACGTCGACACCGACCAGATCATCCCCGCCCACTGGCTCAAGAAGGTGACCCGGGACGGGTTCGAGGACGGGCTGTTCGAGGCCTGGCGCAAGGACGCGTCCTTCATCCTCAACCAGCCCGAGCGCGAGGGCGCGACCGTGCTGGTCGCCGGCCCCGACTTCGGCACCGGCTCCTCCCGTGAGCACGCCGTCTGGGCGCTGCAGAACTACGGTTTCAAGGCCGTGATCTCCTCCCGCTTCGCCGACATCTTCCGCGGCAACTCGCTGAAGAACGGTCTGCTGACGGTGGTCCTCGACCAGAAGATCGTCGACGCGCTGTGGGAGCTCACCGAAGCCGACCCCACCGCCGAGATCACCGTCGACCTCCAGGCCCGCGAGGTGCGCGCCGGGGGCATCACCGCCTCCTTCGAGCTCGACGAGAACTCCCGCTGGCGGCTGCTGAACGGGCTCGACGACATCTCCATCACGCTGCGGAACGAGACGGACATCGCCGCGTACGAGGCGAAGCGCCCGTCGTTCAAGCCGAGGACGCTCACGGCCTGACCCGCGCCACGGCCGAAGTCCTCGCCAGAGGTCGACTTTCGGCCACCGGACACCCCTCCCGTACCCCCGATCGCCCCGATCGGGGGTACGGGCATGTCTGCACCCGTTCGGCCCCGCGCGTCACCTCGACGTCCCTCAACTTGCCACGTTAGGAAGGTGGTTGTCGGGGTACACGTGTCACGTGCCGGTGATCTTCGCGTGTGTCCGGACGGCCGTCCGAGGCGGCAGTTGCCCCCTGCGCAGGCGACAACTCGCCCCAGATGGCACAATCTGTGCATGGAACACGACGGCCAACTCCAGCTCTATGCGGCGGTCGCGGTCCGGCTCAAGGAAGCGCACGCGAAGGTGCGCGCACTGCAAGTCCCGGAGGGCGTACGGATGGCGCTGACCCGGAAGCTGCTGGTCATTACGGCCGCGGCCAAACATGATCTCGCCGGTGCGGCAAGGCGTCTGGAGCGGTTCACCGAGGACCTCGACGAGGGTCGATTCCCCGAAGAGGAACGCTGAACCAGTCGAGACAACCGAGTTCGTTGCGGCACAAGGGTGATTAGCCCGTTTCGTGTTTGATTTGCGGTATATATCTGCCTAACGTGCGAAAAAGCTTGAACACATTCGTTCTGGCGATGTCTCCGAAGGGGAAGACGTGAACAAGGCGCAGCTCGTAGAAGCGATTGCCGACAAGGTGGGCGGCCGCCAGCAGGCCGCCGAGGCTGTCGACCACGTACTGGACGCCATCGTCCGCGCGGTCGTCGCCGGGGAGCGGGTCTCGGTCACCGGCTTCGGTTCGTTCGAGAAGGTCGACCGTCCGGCCCGCTACGCCCGTAACCCCCAGACGGGCGAGCGGGTTCGGGTCAAGAAGACCTCCGTTCCGCGCTTCCGCGCGGGCCAGGGCTTCAAGGACCTGGTGAGCGGCTCGAAGAAGCTGCCGCGCGGTGGTGAGGTCTCGGTCAAGAAGGCACCCAAGGGCAGCCTGACCGGCGGCGCTTCGGCCACGGTCAAGAAGGCCGCCGCGAAGAAGACGACGGCGAAGAAGGCCGCCACCAAGACGGCGGCGGCCAAGAAGGCCCCGGCGAAGAAGGCCGCCACCAAGACGGCGGCGGCCACGAAGACCACGGCCAAGAAGGCGCCCGCCAAGACCGCGGCGACGGCGAAGACCACCGCCGCGAAGAAGACGGCCGCGAAGAAGGCCCCGGCGAAGAAGGCGACGGCCACGAAGGCACCCGCCAAGAAGTCCACCGCGCGCAAGACCACCGCCAAGAAGACCACCGCCCGCAAGAAGTAGCGGGCCGGGTCCCGTCCCCTCGGACAAGCGGCACTCACGCGCCGGGCCGGACTCCCTCGGGAGCCCGGCCCGCGGTGTGTGCGGGAGTGACCCGGGCGGTCAGAACGTCTGGAGCGTCACCAGCGTGATCCGCCGGGCCCCGCCCTCGCCCTCGGTCTCGATGCGCACCCGCTGCCCGGGACGCAGCAGCAGCAGACCTCCCGCGTCGAACGCCGGGGCGTCGAAGGGCACCGGCGTGCCGTCGTCCAGGAGCACCTGGCCGCTGCGGCTGTCGGGGTCGTAGGTGTACGCGGTGGCCTGCATGCCGGCAGCCTACTGCCCGGTGATGAGCGACCGCGCGGCGACCGCGGCCGTGCGGGGGCCCACCCCCAGTGCCAGTGCCGCCCGCAGATCGTCGCCGGTGTCCACGTCCTGCCGTACCGAGTCCACACCGTCGAGACCCAGTTCCACGGCTCCGGACTCCCGGTGCCGGGCCCGGGAGTCCGGGCCGAAGAACGGACGCAGTTCCCGGCCCCGGCTCGCGGCCAGCAAGGTCGTACCGACCCCGGCGGAATCGGCGAGGAACGCGCGCGGGAATGCGGCGGCCGCATCGAGAACACGGGCCAGTTCCGGCGGGCGGAGCGCCGGAAGATCGGCGTTGAGGGCCGCGACGCACGCCGCGCGGCGAACGGCGCCCGCCACCGCCGCGCCATGGGTGAGGGCCGCGTTCAGACCGCCGCGCGGCTCGTCCGGGACGATTCCGGCACCCAGCGCGGCCAGCTCCCGGGAGGCGAGGGCGTCGTCCGTGACGACCACCACATCCCGTACCGC
Source organism: Streptomyces sp. NPDC014676 (assembly GCF_043084105.1). Classification (NCBI taxonomy): domain Bacteria; kingdom Bacillati; phylum Actinomycetota; class Actinomycetes; order Kitasatosporales; family Streptomycetaceae; genus Streptomyces; species Streptomyces sp. NPDC014676. The sequence goes on from NZ_JBIBZI010000011.1 coordinate 198,559, forward strand.
CGGGCATTCCAGCGCGGCGGCCACCGTGTCCTGGGCGAAGGCGAGCGCGAGGCCCGGGCGCAAGGCGTCGTCCGCGGTGTCCGAGAGCCTGCTCTTGGCCCGGTCCAGCGGCTTCAGGGGTACCACCAAGGTCCACTGCACGAGTGTTGCGTCCCTCTCTTGTCGCGGTCATTGTCACCCGGCACACCGGGCGGCCGGGGGGCCGGGGCGTACGGTGTTCTCGACAGACCGGTGGCCCGGGGCGACACTTGTGCGGCCCGCCTGGCCTCCGGGGCCGGGCTCCGGGCCTGACATTCGGAACAGGAAGGTGTACTCGTGCCGCGCCGCAGAATCGGCTTCTGGTACCGCTTCGCCGCGGTTCTCTGCAAACCGCCGCTGGTGGTTCTGCTCAAGCGGGACTGGCGCGGAATGGAGAACATTCCGGCCGAGGGTGGATTTATCACCGCGGTGAACCACAATTCGCACATCGATCCCTTCGCCTACGCGCACTTTCAGTACAACACCGGGCGCGTTCCGCGATTCCTGGCGAAGAGCGGGCTTTTCAACAAGGGATTCATCGGCGCCGCGATGCGCGGCACCGGGCAGATCCCCGTCTACCGCGAGAGCACGGACGCGCTCAGCGCCTTCCGCGCGGCGATCGACGCCGTGGAGCGCGGTGAATGCGTCGCCTTCTACCCCGAGGGCACCCTCACCCGCGACCCCGACGGCTGGCCCATGACCGGCAAGACCGGTGCCGCGCGCGTCGCCCTGCAGACCAAGTGCCCCGTGATCCCGGTCGCCCAGTGGGGCGCCAACGAACTGCTGCCGCCGTACGCCAAGAAGCCCAGCCTGCTGCCGCGCAAGACGCACCGCGTGCTGGCCGGGCCGCCGGTGGACCTCGACCGCTTCTACGAGCGGGAGATGACCCCGGAACTGCTCAAGGAGGCGACGGAGGTCATCATGGCGGCCGTCACGCGCCAGCTGGAGCAGATCCGCGGCGAGAAGGCCCCCGGGACGCCGTACGACCCGCGCCGTGAGCGGATCGAGCAGCGCCGCAGGACGCACACGCAGAGGCGGGAGGAGCGGGCGCGGGGCGGCAGGCCCACCGCGCGGGAAGAGGGGCTGGGCACGTGAGCGAGCCGGTCAAGGCGGCCGTCTTCGGCACCGGATCGTGGGGGACGGCCTTCGGCATGGTCCTCGCCGACGCGGGCTGCGACGTCGTGCTGTGGGGGCGGCGCCCCGAACTCGCCGAGGCGGTCAACTCCACCCGCACCAACCCCGACTACCTGCCCGGGATCGAACTCCCGAAGAACCTGCGGGCCACCGCGGACGCCGCCGAGGCCGCCCGCGGAGCCGACTTCACCGTCCTCGCCGTCCCCTCCCAGACCCTGCGCGGCAACCTCGCCGAGTGGGCGCCGCTGCTCGCGCCCGGCACGGTCCTGGTGTCGCTGATGAAGGGCGTCGAACTCGGCTCCGCGATGCGGATGAGCGAGGTGATCGACGACGTCGCCAAGGTCGGCGCCGACCGCATCGCCGTGGTCACCGGCCCCAACCTGGCCCGGGAGATCGCCGCCCGGATGCCGGCCGCCGCCGTGGTCGCCTGCACCGACGAAGGCGTCGCCCGGCGGCTCCAGACCGCCTGCCACACCCCCTACTTCCGGCCGTACACCAACACCGACGTCATCGGCTGCGAACTGGGCGGCGCCGTGAAGAACGTCATCGGCCTGGCCGTCGGCATCGCGGACGGCATGGGGCTCGGCGACAACGCCAAGGGCTCGCTCATCACCCGCGGCCTCGCCGAGACCACCCGGCTCGGCGTCGCCCTCGGCGCCGACCCGCTGACCTTCTCCGGCCTCGCGGGCCTGGGCGACCTGGTGGCCACCTGCTCCTCGCCGCTGTCGCGCAACCACACCTTCGGCACCAACCTCGGCAAGGGCCTGACCCTCGAGGAGACCATCGCGGTCACCCAGCAGACCGCGGAGGGCGTCAAGTCCTGCGAGTCGGTGCTGGACCTGGCCCGCCGGCACGGCGTCGACATGCCGCTCACCGAGACGGTCGTCTCCATCGTGCACGAGGGCAAGCCCCCGGTGGTCGCCGTCAAGGAGCTGATGTCGCGCAGCGCGAAGCCCGAACGACGCTGAGCGACGGCCCCCTCCGTTCGGCCCACGCACGGCGTTGCGGGCGCTGTGTCCCGGCCCTACGGGCGGGTACGCTCATCGCGATATGAGCACCGAGAACCTCCCCCAGAGCCCCGAGCAGCCGTCCCGCAAGCCGCGTGTGGCCGTCGTGTTCGGCGGGCGCAGCTCCGAACACGGGATCTCCGTGGTCACCGCCGGCGCCGTCCTCAAGGCCATCGACCGGACCACGTACGACGTCCTGCCGATCGGCATCACCACGGACGGCCGCTGGGCGCTCACCGCCGACGAGCCGGAACGCATGGCGATCAGCGACCGCCGTACGCCCACCGTCGACCAGCTCGCCGAGTCGACGGAGGGCGCTGTGGTGCTCCCCGTGGACCCCGCCAGCCGTGAAGTCGTCTACAGCGAGCCGGGTTCGGTGCCCAAGGCGCTCGGCGAGGTCGACGTGGTCTTCCCGGTGCTGCACGGCCCCTACGGCGAGGACGGCACCCTCCAGGGCCTGCTGGAGCTCTCCGGCGTCCCCTACGTCGGCTCCGGCGTGCTCGCCTCGGCCGTCGGCCAGGACAAGGAGTACATGAAGCGGGTGTTCACCTCCTTCGGGCTGAAGGTCGGCCCGTACGTGGTGATCCGGCCGCGCGAGTGGGAGCGGGACGAGTCCGCCGCCCGCAGGAAGATCGTCGACTTCGCCGGCGAACACGGCTGGCCGCTGTTCGTGAAGCCCGCCCGCGCGGGCTCGTCGATCGGCATCACCAAGGTCGACGACATCTCCGGCCTGGACGAGGCGATCGCCGAGGCCCGGCGCCACGACCCGAAGATCCTCGTCGAGGCGGCGCTGCGCGGCCGTGAGATCGAGTGCGGTGTGCTGGAGTTCGAGGACGGCCCGCGCGCCTCGCTGCCGGCCGAGATCCCGCCGCCCGACGCGCACGCGTACTACGACTTCGAGGCCAAGTACATCGACTCCACGCCCGGCATCGTGCCCGCGCCGCTGACCGACGGGGAGACGGCCGAGGTGCGGCGGCTCGCGGTGGAGGCGTTCGACGCCGCCTCCTGCGAGGGGCTGGTGCGCGCGGACTTCTTCCTCACCGAGGACGGCGAGTTCGTGATCAACGAGATCAACACCATGCCCGGCTTCACACCCATCTCGATGTACCCGCAGATGTGGCAGGCCACCGGGGTGAGCTACCCGGAGCTGGTCGACCTGCTGGTGCGGGCGGCGCTGCGCCGGTCGACCGGGCTGCGCTGAGCCGCCCGGCCGCTTCACGCACGCTTCAGAAGGCGATCCCCTCGGGGATCGCCTTCTTCAGGGACGGGGCCAGATCGATCAGTACGCCCGTGCTGTCCCGTCCGTCGACCACCTCGACCTCGACGTACGCCTCGCGGTTGGCGGTGGTGAAGCGCTGCACGCCGTCGTCCAGCGTCTCCATGAGCCAGTCGACGCCGTTCACTCCGCCCGGCACCGCGTCGGCGTCGTTCCCGTTGGCCACCTTGGGATCGGCCATCTTCGGGGGTCGCTCGACACCGCACCGCAGTATGATCGCCACGCCGCCCCAGCCCGCGGTCAGTTCGGACGCGGGTTCGGGATCGTCGCGACTCTCACCGTCCACCTTCGCCGGCAGGGCCTTGTCCAGGTTCTGACACAGCTTGGTGACCTTCGCGTCCGGGCTGGGAACCGCCGCGGACGCGCTGTCGTCTGCCGAGGAGCAGCCCGCGGCGGCGGTGATCAGCACCGCGAGCGCGGACAGGACGGTGCACCGGTGACGGAAGGAGTTCACCGGCACAGGGTAGACGGGGGCTACAGATGGACGACCGGGCAGGTCAGGGTGCGGGTGATGCCGTCCACTTGCTGGACTTTGGCGACCACCATGCGGCCCAGGTCGTCGACGGTGTCGGCCTGGGCGCGCACGATCACGTCGTACGGTCCGGTCACGTCCTCGGCCTGGATGACTCCAGGGATCTTGCCGATCAGCTCGGCGACGGTCGACGCCTTGCCGACCTCGGTCTGGATCAGGATGTACGCCTGTACCACGGAACCTCCAGGGCGGCCACGAGGATCATGTGGGGAAAAGGAACGCCACGGTATCGCGTCGCCGCTCCTCGCGGGGAGACCTGCGGGAACCGGGCCTTGCGCGCCGGGGTACAGACACGAGAGAAGTTGACGGTCACTTCGACCGTAGCGAGGACTCGAACGCCTCGCGACCGGGCACGGACAGGCATAGAAGGGTCGAAAGGGAAATGAAGGGCACTGTTGGTGAGCTCGGCGAGTTCGGGCTCATCAGGGAGCTCACCTCCCGCCTCACCACCACCCCGGCGGTCCGGGTCGGCCCCGGCGACGACGCCGCGGTGGTCTCCGCGCCCGACCGCAGGGTCGTGGCCAGCACCGACATCCTGTTGGAGGGCCGGCACTTCCGCCGCGACTGGTCCACGGCCTACGACGTCGGCCGCAAGGCCGCCGCGCAGAACCTCGCCGACATCGCCGCCATGGGTGCCGTGCCGACCGCGCTGCTGCTCGGCCTCGTCGTCCCCGCGGAACTGCCGGTGACCTGGCCCAGCGAGCTGATGGACGGACTGCGCGACGAGTGCCAGGTCGCGGGTGCCGCGGTCGTCGGAGGCGATGTCGTACGCGGCGACACGATCATGGTGTCGATCACCGCGCTCGGCGACCTGCGCAACCAGGAGCCCGTCACCCGGGGCGGCGCGCAGCCCGGCGACCTCGTCGCGGTGACCGGCTGGCTGGGCTGGTCCGCGGCCGGGTACGCGGTGCTCTCCCGCGGTTTCCGCTCGCCGCGCGCCTTCGTCGAGGCGCACCGGCGTCCCGAACCGCCGTACCACGCGGGACCGGCCGCCGCCGGTCTCGGTGCGACCGCGATGTGCGACGTGAGCGACGGGCTGATCGCCGACCTCGGGCACATCGCCGAGGCCAGCAAGGTCCGCATCGACATCCGCTCCGGCGCGATCGACATCCCCTCGCAGATGAACGACATCGGCCAGGCCGTCGGCGTCGACCCCATGCAGTGGGTGCTGACCGGGGGAGAGGACCACGCGATCGTGGCGACCTTCCCGCCGGACGTGAAGCTGCCCGCCCGCTGGAAGGTGATCGGCGAGGTGCTCAACCCGTCGGCGCTGCCCCAGGTGACGGTCGACGGGGCGCCCTGGACGACCCAGGGCGGCTGGGACCACTTCGGGGACATCGAGTCATGAGCGCGCCGCCCGGGGTCCTCACCGTGGCCGGCTCCGACTCCGGCGGCGGCGCCGGCATCCAGGCCGACCTGAAGACGATGCTCGCGCTCGGCGTGCACGGCATGAGCGTGCTCACCGCGGTGACCGCGCAGAACTCCCTGGGCGTGCAGGGCGCCTGGGAGCTGCCCGTGGAGGCGGTGCGGGCCCAGTACCGCAGCGTCGTCGACGACATCGGGGTGCGGGCGGTCAAGACCGGCATGCTGTCCTCCGCCGAACTCGTCGAGGCGGTGGCCGACTTGGTCGCCGGCACGGACGCGCCGGCGGTCGTCGACCCGGTGGGGGTCTCCAAGCACGGGGACCCGCTGCTCGCGGCCTCCGCGCTGGACTCCGTACGGACGAGGCTGCTGCCGGTGGCGACGGTCGCCACCCCGAACCTGGACGAGGTGGCGCAGCTCACCGGCGTACGGGTCGAGTCGGAGGGCGATCTGCGCCGGGCGGCCCGGGCGGTGCTGGAGTTCGGGCCGCGCTGGGTGGTGATCAAGGGAGGCCACCTGTCCGGCGACGCCGTGGACCTGCTCACCGACGGCTCCGAGGAGCACTGGCTGCGCGCCCCGAGACACGACAACCGCCACACCCACGGCACGGGCTGCACCCTCGCCTCGGCGATCGCGTCGGAACTGGCGAAGGGCCACCCGATACCGGAGGCGGTGAGGACGGCCAAGTCCTACGTCACCGGAGCGATAGCGTCGGGCTTCGCCCTGGGCGCGGGCATAGGGCCGGTGAACCACGCCTGGAACCTGACCCCACCCCACTGACGCGGCCAGTCACCTGCCGTTCCCGCGGGTGACCGCCCTGTCGTTCCCGCGGGCAATCGTGCCTCCCCCAGTGCCTTAAAGGCCTGGGAGGTACCCCCAGGGCGGCACGGGTGGGCGATGGGGGTCCCCCCGCTCGAGCGAAGCCGGGAGTGGGGGAGGCACCCCGCAAGCGCCGGGCCGCCCACCCCCCCGGCCCACCCCACCCGCCGGCCACCTCACAAAAGCGCCGGACCACAGCAAAAAGCCGGCCCACCCCAAGGTGGACCGGCTAAGTGCGGCGAAACCGACTATGGCCGCGCGCTCAGCGAAAGCGTCAGCGCGAGACCTTGCCGGCCTTGATGCACGAGGTGCAGGCGTTCACGCGCTTCGGCGTCCCACCGACCACGGTACGCACACGCTGGATGTTCGGGTTCCAGCGACGGGGCGTACGGCGGTGCGAGTGGGAGATGTTGTTGCCGAAGCCCGGCCCCTTGCCGCAGACGTCGCAGTTGGCAGCCACGGGTCACTCCAAAGACTTCAGATGCACTTACGGATGATCCCGGCATGCCGGGATCGAAATTCCGAGCTCCAGGAGCCCTGTGGAATCTGAGTGGCGTTACCGGGGGAGAGGCCCGATCGGATCGGGCAACCGGAGCAGCATACAACGGCTGCACCCGTAGAACGAAACTACCACGGTGGCTCAGGGGCCCGCCTCCGGCCCTCTTCCGGCGGGCGGCGTCCCACGGTCTACGCTGCCTGCCACGGCCGGCAGCTCAAGGAGGCGCAGGTGGCGCAGGTGCCGCAGACATTCTTCGATGCTCTCGCGGTGCGCTCCTGGTGCGGTCTCGCGCTCGAGGCGCTGGGACGGGCCCGTGAGGAGATCGACGCGATCAACGTCTACCCGGTGGCGGACGGGGACACCGGGACGAACCTCTATCTGACCGTCGAGTCGGCGACCGCGGCGGTGGAGGCGGTGTTCGAGGGGCACGAGGCCGGCGGGGACCGGCGGCCGGCGTTCGCCGACGCGGTACGGGCGATGGCGCACGGTGCGCTGATCGGCGCCCGCGGCAACTCCGGGACGATCCTGGCACAGCTGCTGCGCGGCATGGCCCAGGTGCTGGCCGGCGACGGGGCCCCGGGGCACGCCGACGGGCAGGGACTGCGGACCGCGCTGCGGCACGCGGCCGACTCCGCGCGTCAGGCCGTCGCCCACCCCGTCGAGGGCACGGTCCTCACCGTCGCCTCGGCCGCCGCCGACGCGGCCGGCCGGGCGGAGGGCGACTGCGGGGCGGTGGCGCGGGCGGCCCACGAGGGAGCCCGCGCGGCACTCGCCGAGACCCCGGCCCGGCTGGCCGTCCTCCAGCGGGCCGGAGTGGTCGACGCGGGCGGCAGGGGTCTGGTGGCGGTGCTCGCGGCACTGGTGGAGACGTTCACGGGGGAGGCACCGCGGGCGATGCCGGCGGTGGGGGGCCCGTGGAGCGGCTCCGTACACGTCACCGGTTCCGGGCCGCACGCGCGCGTGCGGCATGTGGCCGAGCCGCCCGCCGGGGGCGCGGCGGGCCCGGGGGACGGGGCGCGGCGCCCGGCGCGCGCGGACGCGCGCGGAGATCTCCCCCAGGGAGCCGCCGAGCCCGCCGGAACCGGTGAGTGCGCCGACGCCGGAGCCGTACCGGGGGCCGGCGGTCCGGCCTTCGAGGTGATCTACCTGCTGGAGGCCGAGGACGCGGCCGTCGCGCGGCTGCGCGACCGGCTCGACGCGCTGGGCGACTCGCTCGTGGTGGTCGGCGGGGACGGACTGTGGAACGTCCATGTGCACGTCGACGACGCGGGCGCCGCCGTGGAGGCCGGGGTCGAGGCCGGACGGCCGTACCGGATCCGGATCACCCACTTCGGCGCGGGGGACGTCCACACCACCGGCACGGAGCCGACGGCGCCCGGGGAACGCGCGCAGCGGGCCGTCGTGGCCGTGGTGCCCGGAGAGGGCCTGGCGGGCCTGTACGCCGAGGCGGGCGCGACGACCGTGCTCGCCCGTCCCGGGGAGCCGCCCGCCAGCGGCGAACTCGTCGAGGCCGTACGGCGCGCGCACGCGCGGGAGGTGGTGCTGCTGCCCAACGACGCCGACCTGCGCCACACCGCCGCCGCGGCGGCCGAGCAGGTCCGGGCGGAGGGGGTCCGGGTGGCCCTCATCCCGACCCGCTCCGCGGTCCAGGGCATCGCGGCGCTCGCGGTGCACGAGCCGGAGCGCCGCTTCGACGAGGACGTGGTGTCGATGACGTCGGCGGCGGGCGCGACCCGCTACGCCGAGGTCACCGTCGCCGAGCGCCAGTCCTGGACCATGGCGGGCATCTGCCAGGCCGGGGACGTCCTCGGCCTGGTCGACGGGGACGTGGCCGTGATCGGGCAGGACCTCACGGCCACCGCGGAGGCCGTCCTCGACCGCATGCTCGCGGCCGGCGGCGAACTGGTCACCCTGGTCCTCGGCGACGACGCCCCCGCATCCGTCGCCGTCCGCCTGGAGACCCGCGTCCGTGAGGGCTACCTCGCCGTCGACACGGTGGTGTACCACGGCGGCAGGCAGGGCGCCCTGCTGCTCATCGGGGTGGAGTGACCTCCGTTGTCAGTGGTGTGGTGTCCAATGGATGCCGTGCCCGCACTGGAAGAACCACTGAAGAAAGTGCTCGGCCCCGCCACCGCGAAGGTGATGGCCGAGCACCTCGGCCTGCACACCGTAGGCGACCTCCTGCACCACTACCCGCGCAGATACGAGGAGCGCGGCCAGCTCACCCACCTCGCCGACCTCCCCATGGACGAGCACGTCACGGTGGTCGCCCAGGTCGCCGACGCCCGCCTGCACACCTTCGCCTCCGCCAAGGCCCCGCGCGGCAAGGGCCAGCGCCTGGAGGTGACCATCACGGACGGCAGCGGCCGGCTGCAACTGGTCTTCTTCGGCGCCGGAGTCCACAAACCGCACAAGGAACTCCTGCCGGGCACCCGCGCGATGTTCGCCGGCAAGGTCTCCGTCTTCAACCGTCGCCTCCAACTCACCCATCCCGCGTACGAGTTGCTGCGTGGTGACGCCGAGGAGACGGTCGAGACCTGGGCCGGCGCCCTCATCCCGATCTACCCCGCCACCACCAAGCTGGAGTCCTGGAAGATCGGCAAGGCGCTCCAGACGGTCCTGCCCAGCGCCCAGGAGGCCGTCGACCCGCTCCCGGAGTCCCTCCGCGCGGGCCGCGGACTGGCCACCCTCCCCGAGGCCCTGCTGAAGATCCACCGCCCGCACACCAAGGCGGACATCGAGGACGCCCGCGCCCGCCTCAAATGGGACGAGGCCTTCGTCCTCCAGGTCGCCCTCGCCCGCCGCCGCCACGCCGACGCGCAACTCCCCGCCGTGGCCCGCCGCCCCAAGCCGGACGGCCTCCTCGCCGCCTTCGACGACCGCCTCCCCTTCACCCTCACCGAGGGGCAGCAGAAGGTCTCCGCCGAGATCTTCACCGACCTCGCCACCGAACACCCCATGCACCGCCTGCTCCAGGGCGAGGTGGGGTCGGGCAAGACGATGGTCGCCCTGCGCGCCATGCTCGCCGTCGTCGACGCGGGCGGGCAGGCGGCGATGCTCGCGCCCACCGAGGTGCTCGCCCAGCAGCATCACCGGTCGGTCACCGAGATGATGGGGGAGCTGGCCGAGGGAGGGATGCTCGGGGGAGCGGAGACCGCCACCAAGGTGGTGCTGCTCACCGGGTCCATGGGGGCGGCGGCGCGGCGCCACGCGCTGCTCGACCTGGCCACCGGCGAGGCCGGCGTCGTCATCGGCACGCACGCGCTGATCGAGGACAAGGTGAAGTTCCACGACCTGGGCCTGGTCGTGGTCGACGAACAGCACCGCTTCGGTGTGGAGCAGCGCGACGCCCTGCGCGGCAAGGGCAAACAGCCCCCGCACCTGCTCGTCATGACCGCCACCCCCATCCCGCGCACGGTCGCGATGACGGTCTTCGGCGACCTGGAGACCTCCGTCCTCGACCAGCTCCCGGCCGGCCGCTCGCCCATCGCCAGCCATGTCGTACCGGCCGCCGACAAGCCGCACTTCCTCGCCCGCGCCTGGGAACGGGTCCGCGAGGAGGTCGCGAACGGCCACCAGGCGTACGTGGTCTGCCCGCGCATCGGTGACGAGGAGGACGACCCGAAGAAGGCCGGCAGGAAGAAGCCCCCCGAGGGCGAGGCGGAGAAGCGGCCCCCGCTCGCCGTCCTCGACATCGCGGAGCAGCTCGCGAGCGGGCCGCTGCGAGGGCTCCGGGTCGAGGTCCTGCACGGGCGCATGCAGCCCGACGACAAGGACGCCGTCATGCGCCGCTTCGCCGCCGGGGAGGCCGACGTCCTGGTCGCCACCACCGTCATCGAGGTCGGCGTCAACGTCCCCAACGCCACCGCGATGGTGATCATGGACGCCGACCGCTTCGGCGTCTCCCAGCTCCACCAGCTGCGCGGCCGGGTCGGCCGTGGCTCGGCCCCGGGCCTGTGTCTGCTGGTCACCGAGATGCCCGAGGCGAGCGCGGCCCGGCAGCGGCTGAACGCCGTCGCCGCCACCCTCGACGGCTTCGAACTCTCCCGCATCGACCTGGAGCAGCGCCGCGAGGGCGACGTCCTGGGCCAGGCCCAGTCCGGCACCCGTTCCAGCCTGCGCATGCTCGCCGTCATCGACGACGAGGAGATCATCGCCGAGGCGAGGGAGGAAGCGGCGGCGGTGGTCTCCGCCGACCCGGACCTGGCGCGTCTGCCCGCCCTGCGCACGGCCCTGGACGCACTGCTGGACGAGGAGCGGGAGCAGTACCTGGAAAAGGGCTGACAGACTGGGACGGTCACCGACCAGCACACACCGACAAGGACCGAGGACATGACTCGCGTGATCGCCGGCGCGGCCGGCGGACGCCGCCTGGCCGTTCCGCCGGGACAGGGGACCCGCCCCACCTCCGACCGCGCACGCGAAGGCCTCTTCTCCACCTGGCAGTCCCTGCTCGGCGGCCCGTTGGACGGCGAACGCGTCCTCGACCTGTACGCCGGCTCCGGCGCCGTCGGCCTGGAGGCCCTGTCCCGCGGCGCCGGACACGTCCTGCTCGTGGAGGCCGACGCCCGCGCCGTCCGCACGGTCCGGGAGAACGTGAAGTCGCTCGGACTCCCCGGCGCCGAGGTCGGATCCGGCAAAGCGGAACAGATCATCCGCACCGCGCCCCCGCACGGGCCGTACGACATCGTCTTCCTCGACCCGCCCTATGCCGTCCCGGACGACGATCTCCGCGAGATTCTGCTCACACTCCGCTCGGGGGGCTGGCTCGCCGAGGAAGCCCTCGTCACCGTGGAGCGCAGCACCCGAGGCGGGGAATTCGCCTGGCCGCCCGGCTTCGAGGGGATCCGGGCCCGCCGCTACGGCGAGGGAACGTTTTGGTACGGTCGCGCCGCCTCTACGTGCGAAGACGCACGATGACCGGACCGGAGAGCGAGGGATCACAAGTGCGCCGCGCCGTATGCCCCGGGTCGTTCGACCCGATCACCAACGGACACCTCGACATCATCGCCCGGGCCTCCCGGCTGTACGACGAGGTCTACGTCGCGGTGATGATCAACCAGTCCAAGAAGGGCCTGTTCGAGATCGAGGAGCGGATCGACCTGATCCGCCGGGTCACCGCCGAGTACGGCAACGTCCGTGTGGAGGCCTTCCACGGCCTGCTCGTCGACTTCTGCAAGCAGCGCGACATCCCCGCCATCGTCAAGGGCCTGCGCGCGGTCAGCGACTTCGACTACGAACTGCAGATGGCCCAGATGAACAACGGCCTCTCGGGCGTGGAGACCCTCTTCGTCCCCACCAACCCCACCTACAGCTTCCTGTCCTCCTCGCTCGTCAAGGAGGTCGCGGCCTGGGGCGGCGACGTCTCCCACCTGGTGCCGCCGGAGGTCCTGACGGCCCTCACCGAACGCCTGCGCCAGGACTGACCGTCCGTACCGGCCGCCCGGTGTCCACCGGGCGGCCCGGGGTCGTACAGTCGTCCCGTCCGTCTCCAACACAGCTGTAGAGAGTGGCGAGCACACGGTGGACGTGCAGAAGAAGCTCGATGAGATCGTCGCCGCGGTCTCCAGTGCCCGGTCGATGCCCATGTCGGCCTCGTGCGTGATCAACCGCGCCGAACTGCTCTCGATGCTCGAAGAGGTGCGCGCGGCGCTGCCCGACTCCCTCGCGCAGGCCGAGGAACTGATCGGCGGCCGGGAGCAGATGGTCGAGCAGGCCCGCCAGGAGGCCGAACGGATCATCGAGGGCGCGCACGCGCAGCGCGGCTCCCTGATCTCCGACACGGAGATCGCCCGCCGCTCCCAGGCCGAGGCCGACCGGATCCTCGAGGAGGCCCGCAAGGAGGCCGAGGAGGTCCGCGCGGAGGCCGACGACTACGTCGACTCCAAGCTGGCCAACTTCGAGGTCGTCCTCACCAAGACGCTCGGCTCGGTCGGCCGCGGCCGCGAGAAGCTGCTCGGCACCGGACCCGGCCTCGACGAGCAGGGCTACGAGGACGAGGACGCCCCCGAGCGCAGCCACGACCCGGAGACCCTGCGCCGCAGCGCCGACGAATACGTCGACGTCAAGCTCGGCGCCTTCGAGGCGGTCCTCGCCAAGACCCTGGAGGCGGTCGGGAAGGGACGGCAGAAGCTGCACGGCCGGATCGCCAGCGACGACCTCGGCGCCCTCGCCGACGACACGACGACCGTCCAGCACTCCAGCGACGCCGACTACCTCGCCGACCTCGCGTCCCTCGCCGAGCAGGACGCCGCCCCGGCCAAGCAGGCCGAGCCGCAGCAGCGGACCTACGCCCAGCCGGAGCCCGCGTACGGCTATCAGCAGCAGCCGGACCCCTATGCCGACTACCAGCAGCAGTACGGCGGCGGGCAGGACGCCTACGGCTATCAGCAGCAGCCGGACCCCTACGCCGCGTACCAGGGCTACGAGACGCAGGCGTACGACCCGGACCAGGGGCGGCAGGCCGGGCACGACCAGCAGGCGCAGCAGGCCCAGCAGGGCTACGCCCTGGACGAGACCAGCCTCTTCGACACCAGCATGATCACGCCCGAGCAGTTGCGGGCCTATGAGCGCGAGCGGGGCCTGTAGGGGCGGATTGGGCCGAGAGCGAAAGGTCCAGTATCCTGGCTCTTCGGTCGCGCTTACGTCCGCGATCCACGCTGCCAGGGAACATCACAGGGCAGTGATATCTCTGAGCTCGAAGACCGAAAGCAGGAATGGCCCTGAACGCCCGCCTCGACCACCGCAACCCCCTCGTGTTCGACACGCACGAGCTGGGGCGGCGGCCCGGTGCGCTGCAGCGCCTGACCCGCACGGTCGACGCTCCCCAGGACTTCGGGATCAAGGACGTCATCGGAGTGCCGGAAGGCGCTCCGGTGGAGCTGGAGCTCCGGCTCGAGTCGGTCATGGAAGGTGTGCTCGTCACAGGCACCGCCCGTGCCAAGGCCGAGGGGGAGTGCGTAAGGTGTCTGGAGCCGCTGGAGCAGGAGCTCGAAGCGGACTTCCAGGAGATGTTCTCGTACCCTGACGCCGACGACCGGGGCCGCGTGATCGCGGAGCCGGGCGACGACGCCGAGGACGACGAGGACAGGCTCTTTCTCGAGGACGGCCTGTTCGACCTCGAGCCTGTGCTGCGTGATGCGGTGGTGCTCGCACTGCCGATGCAGCCGGTGTGCCGGGAAGACTGCCCGGGTCTGTGCTCCGAGTGCGGAGCACGGCTCGCTGACGACCCGGACCACCACCACGATGCCGTCGACATCCGTTGGGCGGCTTTGCAGGGACTCGCCGGTTCACTCGGAGACGGCGAGAAGGACGAGATGAGCGGCGCCGAACCGGGCGTCGACGAGAAGCAGGAGAAGTAGCCGTGGCTGTTCCGAAGCGGAAGATGTCGCGCAGCAACACGCGCCACCGCCGGTCGCAGTGGAAGGCTGCGGTCCCCACCCTGGTTGCGTGCGAGCGCTGCCACGAGCCCAAGCTGCAGCACATCGCGTGCCCGTCTTGCGGCACTTACAACAAGCGCCAGGTCCTCGAGGTCTGAGCGGCTGGTGAGAGGCACTGTGTCGACGCCGAAGAAGAACTCAGCGGACCACCAGGCCTCGTCCCACACGCTTCTGGAAGGGCGGCTCGGCTACAAGCTCGAGTCCGCCCTTCTGGTGCGTGCGCTGACCCACCGTTCCTACGCGTACGAGAACGGCGGTCTGCCGACGAACGAGCGGCTGGAGTTCCTCGGGGACTCCGTGCTCGGCCTCGTCGTCACGGACACGCTGTACAACATCCACCCCGACCTGCCCGAAGGCCAGCTGGCCAAGCTGCGGGCCGCGGTGGTCAACTCGCGTGCGCTGGCGGAGGTGGGCCGCGGGCTCGACCTGGGCTCCTTCATCCGGCTCGGCCGCGGTGAAGAGGGCACGGGCGGCCGGGACAAGGCGTCCATCCTCGCCGACACCCTGGAAGCGGTGATCGGCGCCGTCTATCTCGACCAGGGCCTGGACGCGGCCTCCGAACTGGTGCACCGCCTGTTCGACCCGCTGATCGAGAAGTCCTCGAACCTCGGAGCCGGCCTGGACTGGAAGACCAGTCTCCAGGAGCTCACCGCGACCGAAGGACTCGGCGTGCCCGAGTACCTGGTCACGGAGACCGGCCCCGACCACGAGAAGACCTTCACTGCTGCCGCCCGCGTCGGAGGCGTCTCGTACGGCACCGGCACCGGCCGCAGCAAGAAGGAGGCGGAGCAGCAGGCCGCCGAGTCCGCGTGGCGGTCCATCCGGGCCGCGGCGGACGAGCGCGCCAAGGCGGCGGCGGAGGCCGAGGAGGTCGTCCGGACCGCCGAAGCCGATGCCTCCGACAAGAGCGCCGACGCCCCGTCGGCCTCCGCCTGAAAGAACAGCGCGACCCGAGCGCCCGCCCCCGGACCGGGGGCGGGCGCTCGCGACGCCAGAGCCTGTCCGGCCGTCCGGACCGGAGCCGGGACGGACGGCCTCGACGCGACGGGGCCCGCACACGGCGGATCCTCCACGCACGGGGAAGAGACCGGGCGTGGCGGGCCGCCGACCGCCGACGCCCCGGACGGCTCTCAGTACACCGGTCCTTGGAGGGGACACCATGCCCGAGCTGCCCGAGGTCGAGGTCGTACGGCGCGGACTCGAGCGGTGGGTCGCCCACCGGACCGTCGCCGACGCCGAGGTGCTGCACCCGCGCGCGGTACGCCGTCACGTAGCCGGCGCCGACGACTTCGCGCACCGGCTCGAGGGGCACCGCATCGGCGTCCCCAGCCGTCGCGGCAAGTACCTGTGGCTGCCCTTGGAGGACACCGGCCAGTCGGTCCTGGCCCACCTCGGCATGAGCGGCCAGTTGCTGGTCCAGCCGCACACGGCACCGGACGAGAAGCACCTGCGCGTCCGCGTCCGTTTCACCGACGCCCTGGACACCGAACTCCGCTTCGTCGACCAGCGCACCTTCGGCGGTCTGTCGCTGCACGGGACCACCCCCGACGGACTGCCCGACGTCATCGCGCACATCGCCCGGGACCCCCTCGACCCGCTCTTCGACGAGGAGGCGTTCCACCAGGCGCTGCGCCGCAGGCGGACCACCATCAAGCGGGCCCTGCTCGACCAGTCACTGATCAGCGGCGTCGGCAACATCTACGCCGACGAGGCGCTGTGGCGGGCCCGCATCCACTACGAGCGCCCCACGGCCGGCTTCACCCGCCCCCGCACCCTGCTCCTGCTGGGCCACGTCCGGGACGTCATGAACGCCGCGCTCGCGGTGGGCGGCACCAGCTTCGACAGTCTCTACGTCAACGTCAACGGGGAGTCCGGCTACTTCGACCGGTCCCTGGACGCGTACGGCCGTGAGGGTCTGCCCTGCCGCCGCTGCGGTACGCCGATGCGCCGACGGGCATGGATGAACCGCTCCAGCTACTTCTGCCCGAGGTGTCAGCGGGCGCCGCGCGTCTCGTCGTAGCGCTCACGGGCCTGGAGCACGGCGTCCATGCTGCCCTCGACGCACTGGATGAGGGCGAGCAGACGCCGGGCGACCTCGTGGCCCAGCGGGGTCAGTTCGTAGTCCACGCGGGGCGGGTTGGTCGGCTGGGCCTCGCGGTGCACCAGGCCGTCGCGCTCCAGCGCGTGCAGCGTCTGGGAGAGCATCTTCTCGCTCACCCCGTCGACCCGGCGGCGCAGCTCGTTGAACCGGAGCGAGCCCTCATGGAGCGCGCCGAGGGTCAGCGCGCCCCAGCGTCCGGTCACATGCTCCAGCGTGCCGCGGGACGGGCACGCCTTGGCGAACACGTTGAAGGGGAGCTCCTGCTCCGCCGGGCGCTGCGTGGTCGTCATGGGCCAAGCCTACTTCAGAGCAGCGCTAACCAATAGGTTGCACTAACCAGAAGCTAGTGCTTTCCTTTTTACAGTGTTGGCGAGCCGCTGATTCGCCTGTTCTCTCGCTTTCCCAAGAGCCCTCCAAGGAGCGCCCACCATGACCACCCCTGTCGTTTCCATCGCCCATCACTCCGGCTTCGGCCACACCGCCGTCCTCGCCGAAGCCGTGCGCACGGGTGCCGCCGACGCCGGTGCCGAGGTGCATCTGATCGACGTCGGGACGATCACCGAGGAGCAGTGGGCGATCCTGGACCGCTCGGACGCCATCGTGTTCGGCTCCCCGACCTACATGGGCACCGCCTCCGCCGCCTTCCACGCCTTCGCCGAGGCCACCTCGAAGCGCTGGGGGGACCAGGTGTGGCGGGACAAGCTCGCCGCGGGATTCACCAACTCGGGCTCGAAGAGCGGCGACAAGCTGCACACCCTGCAGTTCTTCCAGATCCTCGCCGCGCAGCTCGGCATGCACTGGGTCAACCTCGGCCTGCTGCCGGGCTGGAACAGCAGCACGGCTTCGGAGAACGACCTCAACCGCCTCGGCGTGTTCGCCGGCGCCGCCGCCCAGACCAATGTCGACGAGGGTCCGGACGCCGTCCACAAGGCCGACATTGCCACGGCGGAGCACCTGGGCCGAAGGGTGGCCCGGACCGCCGAGATCTTCCTGCGGGGCCGGGCGGCCGTCGCCGCGTGACACGAAGGACGGCGGGCCGGGAGGATCCCGGCCCGCCGTCCTTCGCACTCATCGTGTAGCGCTAGTACCCGAAGTTCTGGGTCCACCACGGGCCGCCCGACCCCATGTGGACGCCCACGCCCAGCGTCTTGAAGTCGCAGTTCAGTATGTTCGCCTTGTGGCCGGGGCTGTCCATCCAGGCCTGCATCACGGCCGCGGCGTCGGCCTGGCCCCGGGCGATGTTCTCGCCGCCCAGGTTGCTTATGCCGGCCGTCTTGGCCCTGTCCCACGGGGTGTCGCCGTCGGGGTCGGTGTGGTCGAAGAAGCCGCGGTCGGCCATGTCGGTGCTGAACGACGTGGCCAGATCGGTCAGCTCGCCGCTCGCGGTGACCGGGCTGCAACCCACCTTGGCCCGCTCCACGTTGACCAGCCGGAGCACCTCGGCGCCGGCGACGGCCTCCGCGGACGAGGGTGCCGGGTCGCTCGTCCTCTTCTCCGGCTCCGGCTCCGGCGTCGCCTCGCGGGGCGGCGTCTTCTCCGCGGTCTTCTCGGGGGCCGCCGCGGGCTCCTTCTTCTCCGGAGCCTTCTTCTCCGGGGTCTTCGTCGGCGCGGCCGGCGTCGAGGCCGACGCGGACGGCTCGGGCGAGACGGAGCGCTCGGCGTCACGGCTCGCCGGGGTACCGGCGTCGCGGCTCGGGCTCTCCAGGCTGCCGGACGTGCCGCCCTGCTCGCTGGGCGAGTTGGTCGGCGCGCCCCCGGCCTGCACGCTGTCACCGGAGGTGCTGTCGCCGCCGAGCCGGTAGCTCTCCAGGCCGGGTACCGCGCCCGTGGCCACCGCCACCGTGCCGAGGGCCACCGCGGCGGAGACACCGAGCAGGCCGGTACGGACGGGGGTCGCGGCCTTCTTCTTCCGGCGCCGGTGTCCGTCGGGGCGGGGTGCGTCGTCGCCGGGCGCGAGACCGTCACCGGGGAAGGCGTGGCCGATCCGGTCCGTGGCGGAGCCGATCCGGTCCGTGGCGGAGCCGATCCGGTCCGGGCCCGTGGAGAAGTCGGTGCCCGGGAAGCCGCCGCGGGTGAAGTCGCCGCCCCCGGCGGGGGTTCCGGCGCCGTCCGTCGCGTAGAGGTAGGCCTCGCTTTTGGCGTACGTCTCGGCGTACGCCTGTGGGTTCAGATACGGCGCGGTGCCCATCGTGGGCGGGCCGTCCCCCCGGTCGCCCCCCGGAAGCGGGCCGCCGTAGCGGGGATCGTCGTGGGTGACCCCGGTGGCGCGGCCCGTGGCGGCGCGGCCGGCGGCGGAGCGTCGGTGGCGTCCCATGTCCTGGCCTTCCTCGTCCTTGCGGTCGACTCATGCTGGCGACCAACCCGAAACCCGATGATCACGAAACTCACACGAACGAGTGAGTTTCATATGAGATTCATGGCTGGGGACGCTACCGCATGGCGCATGGGCCAGGTGTGCCCCAAGTGACTTTGTCCGGTTAGGTTGCAGCCATGAGCGAGGATGTGCGCATGGTCGCCTGGGTGCGCGGGCGTGTCCAAGGTGTGGGTTTCCGCTGGTTCACCCGGGCCAAGGCGCTGGAGATCGGCGGCCTGAGTGGTTTTGCTCTCAATCTGGGCGACGGCAGGGTCCAAGTGGTCGCCGAGGGCACCCGCGAACGCTGCGAGGGACTGCTCGACTGGCTCCAGGCCGGCGACACGCCCGGACGGGTGGACGGAGTCACCGAGATCTGGGACACACCGCGCGGCGGCTACGAGGGCTTCGCCGTCCGCTGATCCCGCCCGCTCCAGCGGCCCCGGTCACCGCGGACGGCCCGCACGACGAGCCCTCCCCGACGAAAAAGTCCTGGTGATTGCCGAGAAGGGCTTGCCGTGGGCGGCGCCGGCCGTCAAGATGATCGCCACGCCCCGAGGACCCGTGAGACTCGCGCCGCCGCCGTCGGCCGGCCGTGCGCGCCCGGTTGTCCGCCAATACGGGGCGTGATCGTGTTGACCCTCAAACTTTTTGGTGAGACGCTGAAAGCCCCGCGCACCTTAGCTGTTTGGCATGGCTGAACGGCAGTACAACTCCAGGCAGGCCAAGCACCGCGGGTGCGAATCCCTCACGACCCACACCGCATCGGTCGGTCACTCATTGTGGAGGACCATCCATCATGGCAAAGGCGCTTCTCGGTTACGTCGGCGGCTCCGACCCGCGACTCCTCGCCGAGATGCGACGGCTCCAGCAGCGCGTCCAGGACCTGGAATCCGAGCTCGTACGGATCCAGGCGGAGAAGGACGCGCTGGCGGCTGCCGCTTCTCACGACAGGATCATGGAGAGCGTTGACGCACACCAGGCGGAGCCTGCGCTCACCTGATCACTGCACGGCTGATCACTTCACCGTCGCACGAAACCGCTGCACGAACAGCACAGCGGTGGTCGGGCCCGCCCGTCACCACCGCCGAGCAGTCAGAATTGCAAGGGACGCCCCGGCGTCCCTTCTTTCTTTCCCGCCTCCGTGATCCCGCTCCGGCGCCCGCACCCCCGCGCACGACGCTCGTTGTCCCGCGCATCCTTTCACCCTCTTCAACATCTGGTCTGCCCTGCGCGTTCACCCGCGAAACCGCGCGTTCATGGAGTGGGATCCGCCCGGCGGGTAAAGTCCGGCGGCGTGCACCTCAAGGCCCTGACCCTCCGCGGCTTCAAGTCGTTCGCTTCCGCGACCACGCTCCGGTTCGAGCCGGGGATCACGTGCGTCGTGGGTCCGAACGGCTCGGGCAAGTCCAACGTCGTGGACGCGCTCAGCTGGGTCATGGGCGAGCAGGGCGCCAAGTCGCTGCGCGGCGGCAAGATGGAGGACGTCATCTTCGCCGGCACCACCGGCCGCCCCCCGCTGGGCCGTGCCGAGGTGTCCCTGACCATCGACAACTCCGACGGCGCCCTCCCCATCGAGTACGCCGAGGTCACCATCACACGGATCATGTTCCGCAACGGTGGCAGCGAGTACCAGATCAACGGCGACACCTGCCGGCTCCTCGACATCCAGGAGCTGCTCTCCGACTCAGGCATCGGCCGGGAGATGCACGTCATCGTCGGCCAGGGCCGGCTCGACTCCGTCCTGCACGCCGACCCCATGGGCCGCCGCGCCTTCATCGAGGAGGCCGCCGGCGTCCTCAAGCACCGCAAGCGCAAGGAGAAGGCGCTGCGGAAACTGGACGCGATGGGGGCCAACCTCGCACGGGTGCAGGACCTCACCGACGAGCTGCGGCGCCAGCTCAAGCCGCTCGGCCGCCAGGCCGCCGTCGCGCGGCGGGCCGCCGTCATCCAGGCCGACCTGCGCGACGCGCGGCTGCGCCTCCTCGCCGACGACCTCGTACGGCTGCGCGAGGCACTGCGGGCCGAGATCGCCGACGAGGCCGCCCTCAAGGAGCGCAAGGAGGCGACCGAGACCGAGCTGGGGAAGGCCCTCCGGCACGAGGCCCACCTGGAGGACGAGGTACGCCGGCTCGCCCCGCGGCTGCACAGCGCCCAGCAGACCTGGTACGAGCTCTCCCAGCTCGCCGAACGGGTGCGCGGCACGATCTCGCTGGCCGACGCACGCGTGCAGAGCGCGACCTCCGCGCCCCCCGAGGAGCGGCGCGGCCGGGACCCGGAGGACATGGAGCGCGAGGCCGCCCGCATCCGCGAGCAGGAGGCCGAACTGGAGGCCGCCCTGGAGGCGGCCGAACGCGCCCTGGAGGACACGGTCGCCCACCGCGCGGAGCTGGAACGCGAACTCGCCCAGGAGGAACGGCGGCTGAAGGACGCCGCGCGGGCCATCGCCGACCGGCGCGAGGGGCTCGCCCGGCTCACGGGACAGGTGGGCGCGGCCCGTTCGCGTGCCGCCGCCGCCCAAGCGGAGATCGAACGGCTGGCCGTCGCCCGGGACGAGGCCCGGGAGCGGGCCGCCGCCGCGCAGGAGGAGTACGAGGCCCTCCAGGCCGAGGTCGACGGCCTCGACGCGGGCGACGCGGAACTCGCCGAGCTGCACGATGCCGCCAAGCGGCGGCTCGCGGACGCGGAGGCCGCCCTCACCACCGCCCGTGAGGCGGCCACCGCCGCCGAACGCAGCCGCGCGGCGACCCGGGCCCGCCACGAGGCCCTCGCCCTCGGTCTGCGCCGCAAGGACGGCACCGGTGCCCTGCTGAGCGCGAAGGACCGCCTCACCGGGTTGCTGGGCCCGGCCGCGGAGCTGCTGACGGTGACGCCCGGCTACGAGGTACCGCTCGCGGCCGCGTTCGGCACGGCGGCGGACGCCCTCGCGGTCACCTCACCGTCCGCCGCGGCCGACGCGATCCGTCTCCTGCGCAAACAGGACGCGGGCCGAGCGACCCTGCTCCTGGCGGAAGCAGCCGAAGCAGCACCCCCAAGGGGCGCGGGGAACCGCGCGATCGACCACAGCGAACCCGCGGCCGCCGACACACCCGCGGCCGCCCTCCCCGCCGAGCACCTCGTCAGCGGACCCCCCGAGCTCATGCCGGCCGTGCGACGGCTGCTGCACCGCATCGTCGTCGTCGGCACCCTGGAGGACGCCGAGGAAGTCGTCGGCGCCCACCCCGGCCTCACCGCCGTCACCGCCGAGGGCGACCTGCTCGGCGCCCACTTCGCGCAGGGCGGTTCCGCAGGCGCCCCCAGCCTGCTGGAAGTACAGGCGTCCGTGGACGAGGCCGCCGCCGAGCTGGCGGAGCTGGCCATACGCTGCGCGGAGCTGGCCGAGGCGCAGGAGGAGGCCACCGGCCGGCGCCGGGAGTGCGCGGCCCTCGTCGAGGAACTCGGGGAGCGGCGCCGGGCCGCGGACCGGGAGAAGTCCTCCGTCGCCCAGCGGCTCGGCCGGCTCGCCGGCCAGGCACGCGGCGCCGCCGGGGAGGCCGAGCGGGCCGGAGCCGCGGCAGACCGGGCGCAGGAAGCCCTCGACAAGGCGCTCGTCGACGTCGAGGAACTCGCCGAGCGGCTCGCCGTCGCCGAGGAGACGCCGTTCGAGGAGGAGCCCGACACCGCCGTACGCGACCGGCTCGCCGCCGACGGGGCCAACGCCCGCCAGACCGAGATGGAGGCCCGCCTCCAGGCCCGTACACACGAGGAACGGGTCAAGGGGCTCGCCGGACGGGCCGACTCCCTCGACCGGGCCGCCCGCGCGGAACGCGAGGCACGCGCGCGTGCCGAACAGCGCCGGGCCCGGCTGCGCCACGAGGCGGAAGTCGCCCGGGCCGTCGCCGCCGGCGCCCGGACGCTCCTCGCGCACGTCGAGGTCTCCCTCGCCCGCGCCGACCAGGAGCGCACCGCCGCCGACGCCGCCAAGGCCCGCCGCGAGCAGGAACTCGCCCGCGCCCGCGCCGAGGGGCGCGATCTCAAGGCGGAACTCGACAAGTTGACGGATTCAGTTCACCGGGGCGAGGTACTCGGCGCCGAGAAACGGCTGCGGGTGGAGCAGCTGGAGACCAAGGCGCTGGAGGAACTGGGTGTGGAACCGGCCGGGCTGGTGGCGGAGTACGGACCGCACCAGCCGGTGCCGCCCTCGCCCCCCGCCGAGGGCGAGGAGCTGCCGGAGGACCCCGAGCACCCGCGCAACAGGCCCCGCCCCTTCGTACGGGCCGAGCAGGAGAAGCGCCTCAAGGCCGCCGAACGCGCCTACCAGCAGCTCGGCAAGGTGAACCCGCTCGCCCTGGAGGAGTTCGCGGCGCTGGAGGAACGCCACCAGTTCCTCAGCGAGCAGCTGGAGGACCTGAAGAAGACCCGCGCGGACCTGCTCCAGGTCGTCAAGGAGGTCGACGAACGCGTCGAACAGGTCTTCACCGAGGCCTACCGGGACACCGCGCGCGAGTTCGAGGGCGTCTTCTCCCGGCTGTTCCCGGGCGGTGAGGGGCGCCTGGTGCTGACCGACCCCGACAACATGCTCACCACGGGCGTGGACGTCGAGGCGCGTCCGCCCGGCAAGAAGGTCAAGCGCCTCTCCCTGCTCTCGGGCGGCGAGCGGTCGCTGACCGCCGTGGCGATGCTCGTGTCGATCTTCAAGGCGCGGCCCAGCCCGTTCTACGTCATGGACGAGGTCGAGGCCGCCCTCGACGACACCAACCTCCAGCGGCTGATCCGGATCATGCAGGAGCTGCAGGAGGCCTCGCAGCTGATCGTGATCACGCACCAGAAGCGCACGATGGAGGTCGCCGACGCGCTCTACGGCGTCTCCATGCAGGGCGACGGCGTGTCCAAGGTCATCAGCCAGCGGCTGCGCTAGACCGGCACACAACCTTCAAGTTCTGAACGATCTCCACTCCGTCACGTCTAAAAACTCACAGCACATGACCTATTGACTTCAAAAGTTGAAGGCATAGTCTCTGCAATGTTGTTTTTACCTTCAGGTACCTTCAGCTGGACCTCGAAGGGCTGACCCCCATCCGGCGATGTTGCCGGTGGCCCGAGGAGTACACGTGACCAGCACAGCGCAGGCACAGAAGTCAGGAGCCGGGACGGCTCACCCCGAACATCTCGGGCACGTCGTCTTCATCGCGGCGGCGGCCGCCATGGGCGGTTTCCTCTTCGGCTACGACAGCTCCGTGATCAACGGCGCCGTCGAGGCCATCCGCGACCGCTACGACATCGGCTCCGCCGCGCTCGCACAGGTCATCGCCGTCGCCCTGATCGGCTGCGCCGTCGGCGCCGCGACCGCCGGCCGCATAGCCGACCGCATCGGCCGCATCCGGTGCATGCAGATCGCCGCGGTCCTGTTCACCATCAGCGCCGTCGGCTCCGCGCTGCCCTTCGCGCTGTGGGACCTCGCCTTCTGGCGGATCGTCGGCGGCTTCGCCATCGGCATGGCCTCCGTCATCGGCCCGGCCTACATCGCCGAGGTCGCCCCGCCCGCCTACCGCGGCCGGCTCGGCTCCTTCCAGCAGGCCGCGATCGTCGTCGGCATCGCCGTCTCGCAGCTGGTCAACTGGGGCATCCTCAACGCTGCCGACGGCGACCAGCGCGGTGAGCTGATGGGCCTGGAGGCCTGGCAGGTCATGCTCGGCGTCATGGTGATCCCGGCCGTCCTCTACGGCCTGCTCTCCTTCGCCATCCCCGAGTCCCCGCGCTACCTGATCTCCGTCGGCAAGCACGAGCGCGCCCGGCAGATCCTCGAAGAGGTCGAGGGCAAGGACATCGACCTGACCGCCCGCGTCACCGAGATCGAGTCGGCGATGCACCGCGAGGAGAAGTCCAGCTTCAAGGACCTGCTCGGCGGCAGCTTCTTCTTCAAGCCGATCGTCTGGATCGGCATCGGCCTGTCGGTGTTCCAGCAGTTCGTCGGCATCAACGTCGCGTTCTACTACTCCTCGACGCTGTGGCAGTCGGTCGGCGTCGACCCGACGGACTCCTTCCTCTACTCCTTCACCACGTCGATCATCAACATCGTCGGCACCGTCATCGCGATGATCTTCGTCGACCGCATCGGCCGCAAACCGCTCGCGATCATCGGTTCCGTCGGCATGGTGATCGGTCTGGCGCTGGAGGCCTGGGCCTTCTCCGCCGACCTCGTCGACGGGGCGCTGCCCGCCACCCAGGGCTGGGTCGCCCTGATCGCCGCCCACGTCTTCGTCCTCTTCTTCGCCCTGTCCTGGGGCGTGGTCGTCTGGGTCATGCTCGGCGAGATGTTCCCCAACCGCATCCGCGCCGCCGCCCTGGGTGTCGCCGCCGCCGCGCAGTGGGTCGCCAACTGGGCCATCACCGCGAGCTTCCCCTCGCTGGCCGACTGGAACCTGTCGGCCACCTACGTGATCTACACGGTCTTCGCCGCGCTCTCCATCCCGTTCGTCCTGAAGTTCGTGAAGGAGACGAAGGGCAAGGCGCTGGAGGAGATGGGCTGAGCGGCAGCCCCCAAGTCCGGGGAGAAGGACCCAAGTCCCCGCTGTCCCTCTCCTCGTACCCTCACCGCCGCCCTCGCCCGGGTCACCCGGGCGAGGGCGGCGGCGTGTTCTCCCCGGGGACCGGGCGCCGGGCGCGCCTTCGCGGACCCGCGCGTAGAACGAACGGCCTCGCGGGAGGTCACGCCATACTGGGGCTGTTATGGACATCGTCATCCTTGCTGTAGTCATCGCCGTGGTCGTGCTCGGCGCGCTCGGCGGGCTCATCGTCGGCAGCCGGCGCAAGAAGCCGCTGCCCCCGCCGCCGCCCGCCGCGCCCGACATCACCGCCCCTCCGGCCGAACCGCACGTCGGCGAAGAGGCCGAGACGCCGCGGGAGGAACCGCGGCGCACCATAGAGGAGGTTGATCTTCCGGCGGGCGCGGGTCCCGTCGTCATCGAGGAACCGCCCGCCGCCGAGGCTCCCGAGATCGAGATCCCGGAGCCCACCGCCGGCCGTCTGGTCCGGCTGCGGGCCCGTCTCTCCCGTTCGCAGAACGCCCTGGGCAAGGGCCTGCTCGTCCTGCTGTCCCGCGAGCACCTCGACGAGGACACCTGGGAGGAGATCGAGGACACCCTGCTCACCGCCGACGTCGGTGTGCAGCCCACCCAGGAGCTGGTCGAGCGGCTGCGCGAGCGCGTGAAGGTGCTCGGCACCCGCACCCCCGAGGAGCTGCGCGGACTGCTCCGTGAGGAGCTGATCACGCTGGTCGGCCCCGAGATGGACCGCACCGTGCACACCGAGAACGCGGCCGGCGGCCCCGGCATCGTGATGGTCGTCGGCGTCAACGGCACCGGCAAGACCACCACCACCGGCAAGCTCGCCCGCGTCCTGGTCGCCGACGGCAACACCGTCGTGCTCGGCGCCGCCGACACCTTCCGTGCCGCCGCCGCCGACCAGTTGCAGACCTGGGGCGAGCGGGTCGGCGCCCACACCGTGCGCGGCCCGGAGGGCGGCGACCCCGCCTCCGTCGCGTTCGACGCGGTCAAGGAGGGCAAGGAGATGGCCGCCGACGCCGTGCTCATCGACACCGCGGGGCGGCTGCACACCAAGACCGGTCTCATGGACGAGCTCGGCAAGGTCAAGCGGGTCGTGGAGAAGCAGGCCCCGCTGGACGAGGTGCTGCTCGTGCTCGACGCGACCACCGGGCAGAACGGTCTGGTCCAGGCGCGGGTGTTCGCCGAAGTCGTCGACATCACCGGCATCGTGCTCACCAAGCTGGACGGTACGGCCAAGGGCGGCATCGTGATCGCCGTGCAGCGCGAGCTGGGTGTGCCGGTCAAGCTGATCGGGCTCGGTGAGGGGGCGGACGATCTGGCGCCGTTCGAGCCGGAGGCGTTCGTGGATGCCCTTATCGGGGAGTGAGGTCCTGACTCCGACTCCGTCGGACGGATTCGGCAGACGCGAAGAAGCGCCCGCCCCTGAGTAGACCGGGGGACGGGCGCTTCGCCATGTCCGGGGGCTCCGGCGTGGGTGTGGGCCGGGGGCGTCGCGCGGCCCGGCGTTTGCGGGGTGCCTCCCCCAGAGGGGGCACCCCCAGCCCACCCGTGCCGCCCTGGGGGCACCTCCCAGGCCTTTAAGGCACGGGGGGAGGCACGACTGCCCGCGGGGACGGTTACGTTCCCGAGCGGTGGGCCACGTAGGCCAGGGTGCCCAGGAGCAGGCGGGCCTCCGGCGGGCGGGTCGCCGAGTCCAGGGCGGGGGAGCGGAGCCAGCGGACCGGGCCCAGGCCGCCCCGGTCGGACGGTGGTGCCGTGATGTGCGTGCCGGGTCCGAGGCCGCGCAGGTCCAGGGCGGCGGGGACGTCCCAGCCCATGCGGTAGAGCAGGTCGGGGAGCGCGGCGGCGGCGCCGGGGGCGACGAGGAAGTGGGCGCGGCCGTCCGGGGTGGCGGTGACCGGGCCGACCGGCAGGCCCATGCGCTCCAGCCGGGCCAGGGCGTGGCGTCCGGCGGCCTCCGCGACCTCGATCACGTCGAACGCCCGCCCGACCGGCAGCATCAGCGAGGCCCCCGGGAACTCCGACCAGACCGCGGTCACCTCGTCCAGCGGGGCCCCGGCGCGGATCACCGGCGCGTGGTCCAGCGGATGCGCGCCCGGTGCCCGGCAGCCGGCGCGGCCGCAGGAGCAGACGCCCGCGGCGGCCCGGACGCCCGGCACCACGTCCCAGCCCCACAACCCGGTGTACTCCGCCACGACGGTGCCGTCCGAGGAGCGGCTCCGGCGACGCGAACCGGACCGGATGTCGCGGATGCCCCGACTGATGCCGATCGTGAAGCCCATGCCCCCTCCAACGGGTCCGACGTACCGGTGGTCACGTAGCGAACGCGGAAAGTGACTCTCTGTTTCCAGCTTCCCGGCGCCGTTCCGCTCAACCAGCGCTTCGAAGCGCTCAGGGTGGTGCGTCCGGCGATGCGCGCCCCTAGGTGCATCGCTGCATCCACTCTTGGCTGTCCGGTGTCAAGTGAATCGCGGGGCGGCAACGGTGAGTTCATTCGAAGGGGTGGCGAATGGTGGCGATTGCGGTTCCGTCATGGTGGGGCGGGTGATCGTAGGGTTACTTTGTGTGCACGGCTTCTTGGGGCACATGCACTCGTGGGTATGCCGGAGGCAACTCGGCTCTCCGTTCGAAGGGTGACAACCGTCGGACGGGCGGCCCCGATGACCGGCATTCTGATAGGGCTTGGCGCAATCGGCGACAAGTGGTCTTCAGGGATGGGGGCGTTCCAGTGAGCGGCAACGGCGGTGGCGGGACGAACGCTACGAGTGCGGAGAAACGCCCGAACGAGCTGCTCGCGTCGTGGTTCGTCCGCAGCGGCTGGTCCAAGGGCGAGCTCGCCCGCCAGGTCAACCGCAGGGCACGCCAGCTGGGCGCCAACCACATCTCCACCGACACCTCACGCGTACGCCGCTGGCTGGACGGCGAGAACCCGCGCGAGCCGATCCCCAGAATCCTGTCCGAACTGTTCTCCGAACGCTTCGGCGTCGTCGTCTCCGTCGAGGACCTGGGCCTGCGCACCACCCGCCCGGCACCCTCCGCGACCGGCGTCGACCTCCCCTGGACGGGCCCGCAGACCGTGGCCCTGCTCAGCGAGTTCTCGCGCAGCGACCTGATGCTGGCGCGGCGCGGCTTCCTCGGGAGCTCGCTGGCCCTCTCCGCGGGCCCGTCCCTCATCGAGCCCATGCAGCGCTGGCTCGTCCCCTCCCCGTCCGCCACGTCGGCCCGGCCCGAGGCCGACCCGGTGTCCTCCGCCGCACGCGCCCGCGGCCGGCTGTCCAAGCCGGAGCTGGACCTGCTGGAGACCACCACCGTGATGTTCCGGCAGTGGGACGCCCAGTGCGGCGGCGGCCTGCGCCGCAAGGCGGTCGTCGGACAGCTGCACGAGGTGACCGACCTGCTCCAGGAGCCCCAGCCCGAGTCCACCACCCGGCGCCTGTTCAAGGTCGCCGCCGAACTCGCCGAACTGGCCGGCTGGATGTCGTACGACGTGGGGCTCCAGCCCACCGCGCAGAAGTACTTCGTGCTCGCCCTGCACGCCGCCAAGGAGGCCGGCGACCGGCCGCTCGGCTCGTACGTGCTGTCCAGCATGAGCCGGCAGATGATCCACCTCGGCCGGCCCGAGGACGCCCTGGAGCTGATCCACCTCGCGCAGTACGGCAGCCGGGACTGCGCCAGCCCGCGAACCCAGTCCATGCTGTATGCGATGGAGGCCCGCGCCTACGCCAACATGGGCCAGCCCGGCCGCTGCAAGCGGGCGGTGCGGATGGCCGAGGACACCTTCGCCGAGGCCGACGAGTGGGACGAGCCCGACGCCGACTGGATCGGCTTCTTCTCCGAGGCCGAGCTGTACGCGGAGAACGCCCACTCCTACCGCGACCTCGCCTACGTCGCCGGCCGCAGCCCCACCTACGCCTCGCTCGCCGAGCCGCTGATGCGGCGGGCCGTGGAGCTGTTCGGCAAGGAGGGCGGCGAACACCAGCGCTCCTACGCCCTCAACCTGATCGGCATGGCCACCGTCCACCTGCTGCAGAGCGAGCCCGAACAGAGCGCGGTTCTCGCCACCGACGCCATCAAGGCGGCCAAGAAGGTCCGTTCCGAGCGCGTCAACACCCGTATCCGAAAGACGGTCGACACCGCCGTACGCGACTTCGGGGACCTCGCCGAAGTCGTCGAACTCGGCGAGCGGCTCGCGATCGAGCTGCCCGAGTCCGCGGAGGCGGTCTGACACCCCCGAGGTACCGCTAGGCCCCGGCCGCGGCCGGCCCTCCCGAACTGCCCGACTCGGCTCCCCCATGCCAGGTCATTCGGAGGCCGGCCGCGGCCGGTCGTGTGTCTCCCCGGCCACGGCTCACCGCCGTACACCGAAGGTTGCGCCACGATAACGATCGGCGCGCCCCGGATCCGGCAGTTCATCGACCCGTAACACGCCGGGTGCCTTCGTCACGGCGGCGAAACAACGAGGGGCTTCCACCGAAACGGCGCTGCGCCAATCTCATGGCGCATAACCGGCCCACCCCTCAATCCGCTCGAGGCTTCGCCCGCACGGGGCCGTACCAACGACGAGGAGACGCCGATGGCACCAGCCATCACCCTGGCCGCAGACGCGCCCACGCTGTCCGCCGCCAACACAGGGTTCATGCTCATCTGTTCCGCCCTGGTGATGCTCATGACCCCGGGTCTCGCCTTCTTCTACGGAGGCATGGTCCGCGTCAAGAGCACGCTGAACATGCTGATGATGAGCTTCATCAGCCTCGGTATCGTCACCGTCCTGTGGGTGCTGTACGGCTTCTCCATGGCGTTCGGCACCGACTCCGGGAGCGTCATCGGCTGGAACTCCGACTGGGTCGGACTGAGCGACATCGGCCTGACGGAGCTGTGGGACGGCTACACCATCCCCGTCTTCGTCTTCCTGGTCTTCCAGCTGATGTTCGCCGTCCTCACGCCCGCCCTGATCAGCGGCGCCCTCGCGGACCGCGTGAAGTTCACCGCGTGGGCGCTGTTCATCGCCCTGTGGGCCACCGTCGTCTACTTCCCGGTCGCGCACTGGGTCTGGGGCGCCGGCGGCTGGGCCTTCGAGCTGGGCGTCATCGACTTCGCCGGCGGTACGGCCGTCCACATCAACGCCGGTGCCGCCGCGCTCGGCGTGATCCTGGTGATCGGCAAGCGCGTCGGCTTCAAGAAGGACCCGATGCGCCCGCACAGCCTCCCGCTGGTCATGCTCGGCGCCGGTCTGCTGTGGTTCGGCTGGTTCGGCTTCAACGCCGGCTCCTGGCTCGGCAACGACGACGGCGTCGGCGCGCTGATGTTCGTCAACACCCAGGTCGCCACCGGTGCCGCCGTCCTCGGCTGGCTCGCCTACGAGAAGATCCGCCACGGCGCGTTCACCACGCTGGGCGCCGCCTCCGGCGCGGTCGCCGGTCTGGTCGCCATCACCCCGGCCGGCGGCGCGGTCTCCCCGCTCGGCGCGATCGCCGTCGGTGTCATCGCCGGTGTGCTGTGCGCCATGGCCGTCGGCCTCAAGTACAGGTTCGGCTACGACGACTCCCTCGACGTCGTCGGCGTCCACCTCGTCGGCGGCATCCTCGGCTCCCTGCTCATCGGCTTCTTCGCCACCGGCAAGGGCCAGTCCGACGTCGCGGGCCTCTTCTACGGCGGCGGCCTGGACCAGTTCTGGAAGCAGTGCGCCGGTGTCTTCGGCGTCCTCGCCTACTCCCTGGTCGTCTCCGCGGTCCTCGCCTTCCTCCTCGACAAGACCATCGGTATGCGAGTCTCCGAGGACGACGAGGTGGCCGGCATCGACCAGGCCGAGCACGCCGAGACCGCATACGACTTCAGCGGCGCCGGCGGCGGCGCGGCCCGCACCGCCGCCACCGCCCCCGTCGCCCCGGCCGAGAGCAAGAAGGTGGACGCATGAAGCTCATCACCGCCGTCGTGAAGCCGCACCGGCTCGACGAGATCAAGGAGGCCCTGCAGGCCTTCGGAGTACACGGACTGACCGTCACCGAGGCCAGCGGCTACGGCCGTCAGCGCGGCCACACCGAGGTCTACCGCGGTGCCGAGTACACCGTCGACCTGGTGCCCAAGATCCGCATCGAGGTGCTGGTCGAGGACGACGACGCCGAGCAGCTCATCGACGTCGTGGTCAAGGCGGCCCGCACCGGCAAGATCGGTGACGGCAAGGTCTGGTCGATCCCGGTCGAGACGGCCGTACGGGTGCGGACCGGCGAGCGCGGTCCGGACGCCCTCTGACACACGAGAACGGGAGCCGCCGGGTGACGAGTACGGACGTGACGAAAGAAGCAGAGGACTCGGGACCCGGCGGTTACGCGGCGGCCCGGCTGCGCCTCCTCACCGAGGACGCGCGGTCCGGGCCGCCGCGCCGCAGTGCCCTCGCGGACCTCACCGACGACTGGCTCGGCGGACTGTTCGCGGCGGGCGCGCAGGAGGCGCGCGGGGTGTCCCTGGTCGCCGTGGGCGGCTACGGGCGCGCGGAACTCTCCCCGCGCAGCGACCTCGATCTGCTCCTGCTGCACGACGGCACCGACCCCGATGCGGTCGCCGCCCTCGCGGACCGCCTCTGGTACCCCGTCTGGGACCTGGGCCTCGCCCTCGACCACTCCGTCCGCACCCCGGCCGAGGCGCGCAAGACCGCGGGCGAGGACCTCAAGGTGCAGCTCGGACTCCTGGACGCCCGGCACATCGCCGGTGACCTCGGCCTCACCACCGCGCTGCGCACGGCGGTGCTCGCCGACTGGCGCAACCAGGCGCCGAAACGCCTCCCCGCCCTGCGGGAGCTGTGCGAGGAACGTGCCGAACGCCAGGGCGAACTGCAGTACCTCCTGGAACCCGACCTCAAGGAGGCCCGCGGCGGACTGCGCGACGCCACCGCCCTGCGCGCGGTGGCCGCCTCCTGGCTCGCCGACGCCCCGCGCGAGGGCCTCGCCGACGCCCGCCGCCGGCTCCTCGACGTACGGGACGCCCTGCACCTGACGACCGGGCGGGCCACCGACCGGCTCGCGCTCCAGGAACAGGACCAGGTCGCGGCCGAACTGGGCGTGCTCGACGCGGACGTGCTGCTGCGGCAGGTCTACGAGGCCGCGCGGGTCATCGCCTACGCCGGTGACGTCACCTGGCGCGAAGTCGGCCGCGTCCTGCGCTCCCGCGCGGTGCGGCCCCGACTGCGTGCCATGTGGGGCGGCGGGAAGCCGGCGCCCGAGCGTTCCCCGCTGGCCGAAGGGGTCGTGGAACACGACGGCGAGGTGGTGCTCGCCCGCGCGGCGCGCCCCGAACGCGACCCCGTGCTTCCCCTGCGCGCCGCGGCCGCCGCCGCCCAGGCCGGGCTCCCGCTCTCCCTGCACGCCGCACGGCGCATGGCCACCGGGGCGCGCCCCCTGCCCACGCCGTGGCCCGCCGAGGCACGGGAACAGCTCGTGACCCTGCTGGGCTCCGGCCGCCCCACCGTCGAGGTCTGGGAGGCACTGGAGGCGGAGGGCCTGGTCAGCCTGCTGCTGCCGGACTGGGACCGGGTGCGCTGCCGTCCGCAGCGCAACGCCGTGCATCTGTGGACCGTCGACCGGCACCTCATCGAGACCGCCGTACGCGCCTCCGCGTTCACCCGCCGCGTCAGCCGCCCCGACCTGCTGCTGGTCGCCGCGTTGCTGCACGACATCGGCAAGGGCTGGCCCGGCGACCACTCGGTGGCCGGCGAGGTCATCGCCCGGGACGTGGCCGCCCGCATCGGCTTCGACCAGCACGACGTCACGGTGATCGCCACTCTCGTGCGTCACCATCTGCTGCTCGTCGAGACCGCCACCCGGCGCGACCTGGAGGACCCCGCCACGGTGCGCGCGGTGGCGGAGGCCGTCGGCACTCAGGGCACCCTCGAACTGCTGCACGCCCTCACCGAGGCGGACGCCCTCGCCACCGGGCCCGCCGCCTGGTCGTCCTGGCGCGCCTCGCTCGTCACCGACCTGGTCGAACGGGTCTCCGCCGTGCTCTCCGGGGACGCCCCGGACGGGCCCGAGGAAGCCGCGCCCACCGCGGAACAGGAGCGCCTCGCGATCGAGGCCGTCGCCACGGGCGCGCCCGTGCTGTCCCTGCGGGCACAGACCGAGCCGCCCGCCGAGCCCTCCGGCGACCCCGAACCCCTGGGCGTGGAACTGCGCATCGCCGTACCCGACCAGGCGGGTGTGCTGCCCGCCGTGGCCGGGGTGCTCGCCCTGCACCGGCTGACCGTGCGGACCGCGGAGCTGCGGGCGGTGGACCTCCCGGACGGCGTGGACGGCTCCGTGCTGCTGCTGGACTGGCGGGTCGCCGCCGAGTACGGCTCCCTGCCCCAGGCCGCCCGGCTCCGCGCGGACCTCGTACGCGCCCTCGACGGCAGCCTGGACATCGCCGCCCGCCTCGCCGAGCGGGACGCCGCCTACCCGCGCCGCCGGGGCATGATCGCCCCGCCGCCGCGCGTGACGGTCGCCCCGGCCGCCTCCCGGCACGCCACCGTGATGGAGGTCCGCGCGCAGGACGCGCCGGGCCTGCTGTTCCGGATCGGACGGGCGCTGGAGGACGCGGCGGTACGGGTGCGGAGTGCACATGTGAGCACACTGGGCGCCAACGCCGTCGACGCCTTCTACGTGACCGGCACCGAGGGAGCCCCGCTGCCCTCCGAGGAGGCCGCGGCGGTGGCCCGGAAACTGGAGGAGACGCTGCGGGCGTGACCGCGCGGTCGTCCCGTGCGGTGACCGAGTGTGGTCCCCGCCGCCGCGGGGTGGTCCGGAACGTGCCCTTGGCGCTCAGGTGTGTCCTGCGGGTTCCCGGCGAAGCGGGGTGTTCGTCTCCTCCACCGACGTCGGTGGAGGGGACGATTCGCTTGCCGGTCCGGATACCCTGGAGGGCAGCCCGTACCGACTCCGACCCTGAGGACCGACGCCGCCGTGTTCGATACTCTCTCCGACCGCCTCAGCGCGACCTTCAAAAATCTCCGCGGAAAAGGCCGGCTGAGCGAAGCGGACATCGACGCCACGGCGCGTGAGATCCGCATCGCCCTCCTTGAAGCGGACGTGGCCCTGCCCGTCGTCCGGGCCTTCATCAAGAACGTGAAGGAGAGGTCGCTCGGCGCCGAGGTCTCCAAGGCGCTGAACCCGGCCCAGCAGGTTCTCAAGATCGTGAACGACGAACTCGTCACGATCCTGGGTGGCGAGACCCGCCGGCTGCGCTTCGCCAAGCAGCCCCCCACCGTGATCATGCTGGCCGGTCTGCAGGGTGCCGGTAAGACCACCCTCGCGGGCAAGCTCGGCCGCTGGCTGAAGGAGCAGGGCCACTCGCCGGTGCTGGTCGCCGCCGACCTCCAGCGCCCCAACGCCGTCAACCAGCTCAGCGTCGTCGCCGAGCGCGCGGGCGTCGCCGTCTACGCGCCCGAGCCGGGCAACGGCGTGGGCGACCCGGTGAAGGTCGCCAAGGACTCCATCGACTTCGCGAAGACCAAGGTCCACGACATCGTGATCGTGGACACCGCCGGCCGCCTGGGCATCGACCAGGAGATGATGCAGCAGGCCGCGGACATCCGTGACGCCGTCTCCCCGGACGAGATCCTGTTCGTCGTCGACGCGATGATCGGTCAGGACGCCGTCAACACCGCCGAGGCGTTCCGCGACGGCGTCGGCTTCGACGGCGTGGTGCTCTCCAAGCTCGACGGTGACGCGCGCGGTGGTGCGGCGCTGTCGATCCGGCAGGTCACCGGCAAGCCGATCATGTTCGCGTCCAACGGTGAGAAGCTCGACGACTTCGACGCCTTCCACCCGGACCGGATGGCCTCCCGCATCCTCGACATGGGTGACCTGCTCACCCTGATCGAGCAGGCGGAGAAGACGTTCAGCCAGGAAGAGGCCGAGAAAATGGCCTCCAAGCTGGCGTCGAAGAAGGGCCAGGACTTCACCCTGGACGACTTCCTGGCCCAGATGGAGCAGGTCCGGAAGATGGGCAGCATCTCGAAGCTGCTCGGCATGCTCCCCGGCATGGGCCAGATCAAGGACCAGATCAACAACCTGGACGAGCGGGACGTCGACCGTACCGCCGCGATCATCAAGTCGATGACCCCGGCCGAGCGCCAGGAGCCGACGATCATCAACGGCTCGCGCCGTGCCCGTATCGCCAAGGGCTCCGGTGTCGAGGTCAGCGCCGTGAAGGGCCTGGTCGAGCGGTTCTTCGAGGCCCGCAAGATGATGTCCCGCATGGCCCAGGGCGGCGGCATGCCGGGGATGCCCGGGATGCCGGGCATGGGCGGCGGTCCGGGCCGCACGAAGAAGAAGCAGAAGCAGGCCAAGGGCAAGCAGCGCTCCGGCAACCCGATGAAGCGCAAGCAGCAGGAGCAGGAGGAGGCCGCGCGCCGCGCCGCCGCCGCGGAGGGCGCGGGCGCCT
The DNA here is from genome assembly GCF_043084105.1 of Streptomyces sp. NPDC014676. Taxonomy (NCBI): domain Bacteria; kingdom Bacillati; phylum Actinomycetota; class Actinomycetes; order Kitasatosporales; family Streptomycetaceae; genus Streptomyces; species Streptomyces sp. NPDC014676. The sequence goes on from NZ_JBIBZI010000011.1 coordinate 234,054, forward strand.
TCGGGCTGCCGCAGCAGGGCGGCAAGGACTTCGAGCTGCCCGACGAGTTCAAGAAGTTCATGGGCTGAGACCCGCGCCGGTACGTCACCGGGGGTGCCCCTCGCGCGAGGGGCACCCCCGGTGACGTGTCTCAGGGCGTGCGCGCGACGAGGTACCGGAACACGTTCGGCATCCACACGGTCCCGTCCTGCCGCTGGTACGGATGCAGGGCCTCCGCCAGTTCCTTGTCGACCTGCGCCTGGTCCGTGGCCGTGACCGCCGGGTCGAACAGCCCGGTCGACTTCAGGCCCCGTACCGCGCTGTCCGCGTCGGCGTAGCCGAACGGGCAGGCCACCCGCCCGGAGCCGTCCGGCCTCAGCCCTGCCCGCGCGGCGACCCGCTCCAGGTCGTCGCGGTCCGTGGGGCGCCAGGTGCCCGCGCCGCGCAGCGGCTCCGCCAGCTTGGTGGCCACCCGGAGCACGGACGCCGTGGCACACCGCTCCGGCGGACCCCAGCCGGCCAGCACCACGGCCGCTCCGCGCCCGGCGAGCGGCACCGCCTCGGCGAGCAGACCGGCCAGCCCCTCCGCGTCGCCCGCGAGGCAGCCGATCGGCTCGAAAGCGGTCACCACGGTGTACGCGTCCGTACGAGCGGCCTGGGCGGGTGAGCCGTGCACGATCCGGTGGCCGGCCCGCGCGCGTGGCTCCCGCTGCTCGTCGGGCAGCAACCGCTCCCGCGCGAGGGCCAGCCGGTCGGCACAGGTGTCGACACCGGTGACCGCGGCACCGCGCGAGGCCGCCATCAGCAGGGCCAGCCCGGAGCCGCAGCCGAGGCCGAGCAGCCGAGTCGCGGATCCCACGTCCAGTCGCTCATAGACGGCCTCGTAGAGCGGTACGAGCATCCGCTCCTGGATCTCGGACCAGTCACGCGCGCGTGCACGCAGGTCCACACGGGGGAGGGCCTCCGTGCGAGGCGGGTGCTGCCGCACGAGCGTAGGTGTCATAGGTAAGCGCCCCAATCAGCCGAGAGTTGCCGCAGTTCCCCGTTCCCTGGCCCCCGTGCAGTGCGCCCGCACACCCCCCGTATGCCAGGAAACTCCGCCCTCGTCGTGTCGTCCAGTGGAATGCGGCCGCGGTCGGCAGTCGGCGTGTGCCAGTGGCAAGAATTCACATTCCGGTAATCCCGGACCGTCCGGTCCGCCACGGCGAAGCCACCCGTACGCCGGTTCCGGCCAAGGTCCACGGAACCGGGAGCGGCTTGTGGCGGGGCGGTGCGCGGTCGCGGGGACGGACCCGGTAACGTCGCGCCCGTGGCGTGCCCGCCGAGCCGGGCGCCGGGTCCCCGCGAGAGCGACCGAAACGCCTCTTGCGTACCCGCGGGCCTCACGCGCGCCGCCGCGCGGAGACCGCTTACACGTGGGGGCGTACGTCAGCCTACGCACCACCTTGAGGCGAGCTGCGAGGCTTCTCCGCAGATCAGCGCACCCGTACTCGTCAGGACGCATCAGCGGCAACTGACGGGTACGTGCAAATTATTTGGGATGCCCCGGAATCGGAACACAGAGGCACCCAGGCTCGTTGTCATTACGTGAGCACGACACAGACACCACCTGTTCTCGCCGCAGAGCTGGCGCAGGCGTGGGCCGATATTCAGCGGTACCACCCCGAGCTGCCCGATCTTGCCGCGCCCGAGTCCCTGATCGGGGAGTCGTCGTCCGCGTGCGGTCACGAACTCTCCTTCGAACGACTGCTGCACGAGGCAGTCCACGGCGTCGCCGCCGCGCGCGGTGTACGCGACACATCCCGCGCCGGCCGCTACCACAACCGCAGATTCCTCGCGATCGCCGAGGAGCTGGGCCTGGACCACCCCGAGGAACCGCATCCCAGCAGCGGCTTCTCCCTGGTCACGCTCACCCCTGAGGCGAAGCGCCGCTACCGCCCGACGACGGAGCGCCTCCAGCGCGCCCTGAAGGCCCACTCCGCGGCGACCGCGGGCGACACGGCCCGCAGCTTCCGCGGACCGGCCGCGCGGCACGGCTCCTCCGGGGGCGGCGTCCGCGTCAAGGCCGTCTGCGACTGCGGCCGCAACGTCCGCGTCGTCCCCTCGGTCCTCGCCCAGGCCCCCATCGTCTGCGGAGGCTGCGGAAAACCCTTCCGGATCCCGGAAGTGGTGGCAGCGGCGAGCTGATCGTCTCAGGCATCTCGTGGGTGCCGGAGACGCGGGGTGGCCATCACTCGTGCCGCCCTCGCGCCCCCCCCCGTGCCGCTGGGGCGGCACGGGTGGGCTGGGGGTACCCCCTTTGGGGGAGGCACCCCGTAAGCGCCGGGCCGCGCGAACATCCCCCGGCCCACACCGGCACGGGGTATCCCTTACCGCGCCGCGCGACCCGCACCGGCGCCGGGCGCCCGTCAACCACGCCCACCCCTCGGTCACCCCCGCCCCACAGGGTGTGGCAGAATGGCCAGCTGTACTCGACAGCCGAACAGGACCCCTCTCTCCTCCGGCTGACGCGTCCATCGGGCACTCGGGTACCGCAACCCCACGCGGCACATCCCGTCGTGCCCAACCACGTCAAAATCAGGAGAGTCCACTCCCGTGGCAGTCAAGATCAAGCTGAAGCGTCTGGGCAAGATCCGTTCGCCTCACTACCGCATCGTCGTCGCCGACTCCCGTACCCGCCGTGACGGCCGGGCCATCGAGGAGATCGGCAAGTACCACCCGACGTACAACCCGTCGGTGATGGAGGTCGACGCCGAGCGCGTGGCGTACTGGCTCGGTGTCGGCGCCCAGCCGACCGAGCCCGTGCTCGCCATCCTGAAGAAGACCGGCGACTGGCAGAAGTTCAAGGGCGAGCCCGCCCCGGCCCCGCTGCTTCAGGCGGCCGAGAAGCCCGCCCGCCCGTCCTTCGAGGCGCTCGGTGGCGAGGACGAGGGCAAGGGTGAGGCGATCACCCAGAAGAAGAAGGCTGAGAAGAAGGACGAGGCCGCCGCCGAGTCCGCGTCGACCGAGGCCTGAGCATGCTCGAGGAGGCTCTCGAGCACCTCGTGAAGGGCATCGTCGACAACCCTGACGATGTGCAGGTCGCCTCGCGCAACCTGCGCCGCGGGCGCGTGCTCGAGGTCCGGGTCCACCCGGACGACCTCGGCAAGGTGATCGGCCGCAACGGCCGCACCGCACGCGCTCTGCGCACCGTCGTGGGCGCCATCGGCGGCCGCGGTGTCCGTGTCGACCTCGTCGACGTGGACCACGTCCGCTGACGCCGAACGCAGCACCGGCTCGGGCCGGGGAGGGCCACAGGGCCGTCCCCGGCCCGCAGTCGTACGAGCCGTGAACGGGCTCGTCGCAGTCCGACAGGAGATCAAGCACAGTGCAGCTGGTAGTCGCTCGCATCGGCCGCGCCCACGGCATCAAGGGCGAGGTCACCGTGGAGGTCCGTACCGACGAACCGGAGCTGAGGCTCGGGCCCGGTGCCGTCCTGACCACCGACCCCGCCTCCGTCGGGCCGCTCACCATCGAGACCGGCCGCGTCCACAGCGGCCGCCTCCTGCTGCGCTTCGAGGGCGTCCGCGACCGCAATGCCGCCGAGGCCCTGCGCAACACCCTCCTCATCGCCGACGTCGACCCGGACGAGCGGCCCGAGGACGAGGACGAGTACTACGACCACCAGCTGATCGACCTCGACGTCGTCACGAAGGACGGCGAGCAGGTCGGCCGGATCACCGAGATCTCGCACCTGCCCACCCAGGACCTCTTCGTGGTCGAGCGCCCCGACGGCACCGAGGTGTACGTGCCGTTCGTCGAGGAGATCGTCACCGAGATCGACCTGGAGGAGCAGCGCGCGGTCATCGACCCGCCGCCGGGCCTGATCGACGATCACACGGAGGTCGCCTCGTCCCGGGACTCCGGAGACGAGGCGTGATGCGGCTCGACGTCGTCACGATCTTCCCCGAGTACCTCGAACCGCTGAACGTCTCCCTCGTGGGCAAGGCACGCGCGCGCGGTCAGCTCGACGTCCACGTGCACGATCTGCGCGACTGGACGTACGACCGGCACAACACCGTCGATGACACCCCGTACGGCGGTGGCCCCGGCATGGTCATGAAGACCGAGCCGTGGGGAGACGCGCTGGACTCGGTCCTGGCGGACGGCTACGAGGCGGGCTCCCGCGAGCCGGCCCTGATCGTCCCCACCCCCAGTGGCCGTCCCTTCACCCAGGAACTCGCCGTCCGGCTCTCCGAGCGTCCCTGGCTGGTCTTCACCCCGGCCCGCTACGAGGGCATCGACCGCCGTGTCATCGACGAGTACGCCACCCGGATGCCCGTGTACGAGGTGTCCATCGGCGACTATGTGCTGGCCGGCGGCGAGGCCGCGGTCCTCGTCGTCACGGAGGCCGTCGCGCGGCTGCTTCCCGGCGTCCTCGGCAACGCCGAGTCGCACCGCGACGACTCCTTCGCGCCCGGGGCCATGGCGAGCCTCCTGGAGGGCCCCGTCCACACCAAGCCGCCGCGGTGGCGCGGGCGCGGCATCCCGGACGTGCTGCTCAGCGGCCACCACGGGAAGATCGCCCGCTGGCGGCGCGACGAGGCACTGCGCCGGACCACCGCCAACCGGCCCGACCTCATCGAGCGCTGCGATCCCGGGGCGTTCGACAAGAAGGACCGCGAGATGCTGTCCATCCTGGGCTGGGAACCGGATCCCGCCGGAGAGCCGTACGGCCGATTTTGGCGCAGGACCGGCGGCGTGGAAGAATAGGCCGCTGCTGTGCGTCGTCCGGCGTGCGCCCCTGCCGCAGGGGGACACGACGCCCGTCCCGAACCGCACGGCATCGACCTCAGCCTCTAGTTGCCGTTGATGACCTGCGGCATCAGCGAAGAAAGCAGACGAAATGTCTCACCTGCTCGACTCCGTCGACTCCGCGTCGCTGCGCAGCGACGTCCCCGCCTTCCGTCCCGGCGACACCGTGAACGTCCACGTGCGCGTCATCGAGGGCAACCGCTCCCGTGTGCAGCAGTTCAAGGGCGTGGTCATCCGCCGCCAGGGCGCCGGCGTGCGCGAGACCTTCACGGTCCGCAAGGTCTCCTTCTCCGTCGGCGTCGAGCGCACCTTCCCGGTGCACACCCCGATCGTGGAGAAGATCGAGCTCGTCACCCGCGGTGACGTCCGCCGCGCCAAGCTGTACTACCTGCGCGAGCTGCGCGGCAAGGCGGCGAAGATCAAGGAGAAGCGCGAGAACTGAGCGCTTTACCGGCGTCATATCGCGGCCGGATAGCATCTGGCCCCGATGGACACCGAAGCACAGCCGACGGAGCGCGACCGCTCCCTCCCCCCGGCCGGACCCGAGAACACCTCGGGGACGGCGGGGCCGGAGGGGCGGTCGCGTTCCGCGTTGGTGTCGCGCCTCACGCCATGGCTGCCCGGCGGGCGGATTACCCTGACCCTGCTGCTCTGCCTGCTGTTCCTGCTGGCGGTGAACACGTTCGTGGCGCGGCCGTTCCAGATTCCCAGCGGATCGATGGAACACGGATTGAGGGTCGGGGACCGCGTGCTCGTAAACAAGTTGGCATACCGCTTCGGCGCCGGGCCGCGGCGCGGTGACGTGATCGTGTTCGACGGCACCGGGTATTTCGGTGACGCCGACTACGTCAAACGGGTCGTCGGGGTGGGCGGGGACCGTGTGGTCTGCTGCGACGGAGAGGGGAGGATCCGGGTGAACGGCCGGTCGGTCGACGAGTCGGGCTTCCTGTTCCCCGGCGACAGCCCCTCCACGGTGCCCTTCGACGTCGTCGTGCCCGACGGGCGCCTGTTCGTCCTGGGCGACCACCGCAGCGATTCCAGTGACTCCCGCGACCACCTCGGCTCGCCCGGCGGCGGCATGATCCCGGTCGACGGCGTGATCGGCCGCGCCGACGGGATCGTATGGCCCTTCGACCACGCCACCCGGCTGCACCGGCCCGACGCCTACGCGCGCGTGCCCGCCCCGGGGAGGAACGCGGCGGAGGACGCCCATGGGTAACCGCGGCAAGCCCCGCGGCGTCCCGGACAGCGCCGCGGAGAACCTGCTGCCCACCGGCTCCCGCCGCGCGGCCGGTCCGAGCCCCGGACGCAGCCGGGCCGAGCGGCGCAAGCTCCAGCGCAAGGTCAAGCGGCGCCGCAGGCGCAGCGCCGTCAAGGAGATCCCCCTCCTCGTGGGCGTCGCCGTGGTGATAGCGCTGGTGCTGAAGACGTTCCTCGTCCAGGCCTTCGTCATCCCGTCCGGCTCCATGGAGCAGACGATCCGGATCGGCGACCGGGTGCTGGTCGACAAGCTCACCCCGTGGTTCGGATCCAAGCCGCAGCGCGGGGACGTCGTCGTGTTCAAGGACCCCGGCGGCTGGCTCCAGGACGAGCAGACCACGCCGAAGAAGGACGACCCCGTCGGGATCAAGCAGGTCAAGGACGGTCTCACCTTCATCGGACTGCTGCCGTCCGAGAACGAGAAGGACCTCATCAAGCGGGTCGTCGGCGTCGGCGGCGACCGCGTCCAGTGCTGCGACAAGCAGGGCCGGGTCACCGTCAACGGCGTCCCCCTGGACGAGGACTACCTGTACCCCGGCAACGCCCCGTCCACGACCCCGTTCGACGTCACCGTCCCCGAGGGGCGGCTGTGGGTGATGGGCGACCACCGGGCGAACTCCGCCGACTCCCGTTCCCACCAGGACACCGACTACGGCGGCACCGTCTCCGAGGAGGAGGTGGTGGGCCGGGCCATGGTCATCGCCTGGCCGCTCGGCCACTGGAGCACCCTGGAGGAGCCGACGGCCTACGCGTCCGTGTCGGACTCGGCGCCGGGGTCGACCGCGGCCGCCCCGCTGTCGCATAGGGTTGCCCCGGACGACCCCGATGGGATGGTCCAGCTCCCGAGCCCTGCGGAACTCCCGCTCGTTATGGGAGTGGTGGGCCTGCGCCGGGCATGGCGCGGGCGGCGGCAGAGAGTGAGGAGTTGGCGTGGGGGATGCGGCGGTTGGCGCACGGTCCGGGCGTGGGGGCGAGGAGCACCGCGGACGTCCCGTGGAAGCGGCAGGTCCGGCGGCTGACGACTTCGTGGCCTCCGGGAACGGCTCCCCGGCGGGTGACGGTGAGGGACCCGGGGACGGGCGCCCTCCCACGGCGCAGGGCGGTTCGGGCGACGACACCCCCCAGGCGCAGCGGCCCCGCTCCTTCTGGAAGGAACTGCCGATCCTGATCGGTATCGCGCTGGTGCTGGCGCTGCTGATCAAGACGTTCCTGGTGCAGGCGTTCTCCATCCCCTCCGACTCGATGCAGAACACCCTCCAGCAGGGTGACCGGGTGCTCGTCGACAAGCTCACCCCCTGGTTCGGCTCCGAGCCCGAGCGCGGTGAGGTCGTGGTCTTCCACGACCCCGACAACTGGCTGGCCGGCGAGCCGACGCCCGACCCGAACCTCCTGCAGAAGGCCCTCAGCTGGATCGGTCTGATGCCGTCCGCGGAGGAGAAGGACCTGATCAAGCGGGTCGTCGGGGTCGGCGGTGACACGATCGAGTGCAAGGGCACCGGCCCGCTGAAGGTCAACGGCACGGCGCTGAACGAGCCGTACGTGTACCCCGGCAACACCCCGTGCAGCCAGGACGACCAGGGCGGCCAGTTCAAGGTGAAGGTCCCCGAGGGCCACATCTGGGTCATGGGCGACCACCGGCAGAACTCCCGGGACTCGCGCTACAACCAGGGCGACAAGAACAACGGCATGGTCCCCGTGGACAAGGTCGTCGGCCGCGCCGTCGTCATCGCCTGGCCGGTCAACCGCTGGACCAACCTGCCCGTCCCGGACACCTTCGACCAGCCCGGCCTGGCCGCCGGACCGTCGCCCGCCGCGGTCCTGACGGCCGCGCCCCAGGGACTCGCGCTCGCGGGCGCGGTGCCGCTGGTGCTCTGGCGGCGCCGGCGGCACGGCGTCGGAGAGGGCCGCCGGGAGGGCTGACCCTGTCCGGTACCGCCGGGTAGGGTGCCGCCCATGAGTGGTCAGAGCACGACGCGTACGGTCCCTGGCAGCAGGAGCCCGGGCAGCGGGACCGGACAGCGTCTGTCCGGGCTGGCCGTGGCCCTGGGCCTGGTGATGTTCCTCGGCGGATTCGTCTGGGGAGCGGTGCTGTACCGGCCGTACACCGTGCCCACCCCGTCGATGGAGCCGACGATCGGTGCCGGTGACCGGGTGCTGGCCGAGCGCATCGACGGCGCCGACGTCCGCCGTGGTGACGTGGTCGTCTTCACGGACACGACGTGGTCGGACCTGCCCATGGTGAAGCGGGTGGTCGCCGTCGGCGGTGACACGGTCTCCTGCTGCCGGGACGGCAAGCTGGAGGTCAACGGCGAGGAGATCGACGAGCCGTATCTCTCCGAGGGCACGGCGGCCGAGTTCGGCGCCATCCCCGAGGTGACCGTGCCGAAGGGGCGCCTGTTCCTGCTCGGTGACGAGCGCTCCGGGTCGCTGGACTCCACGGCCCATCTGACCGACGCCGCCGGCGGCACCGTCTCCCGCGACACGGTCCAGGCCAGGGTCGACGCCGTGGTCTGGCCGATGAACGGCATGCTCAAGGCTCCCACCGGCTTCGAACGGCTCGGCGCGCTCTCCTCGCCGGGCCCGCTCAGGACCGTCGTCGCGCTGGTGATCGCCGGTGCCGTGCTCATTCTCGGCGGAGCCGCGTACGGTCCCTTCGCCAAGCGGGCGGGCGCGTCCCGGACCCGGGCCGACGCGGGGACCGCCGGTGCCCGCTGAGCCCGTCCCGGCGGCCGGGGACTCGTACACGGGCGGACTGCGCAGGGTCGCCCGGGTCGTCCTGCTCGACCCGCGGGACCGCATCCTGCTGCTGCACGGCCATGAACCGGACGACCCGGCCGACGACTGGTGGTTCACGCCCGGCGGCGGCGTGGAGGGCGACGAGACCCGTGAACAGGCCGCCCTGCGGGAACTCGCCGAGGAGACCGGCATCACCGAGGTCGAACTCGGCCCCGTGCTGTGGCGGCGGAGGTGCTCCTTCCCGTTCGCCGGCCGCCGCTGGGACCAGGACGAGTGGTACTACCTCGCCCGCACCACCCGGACCGCGACGGCGGCCACGGCGCTGACCGAGCTGGAGCGGCGCAGTGTCACCGGAGCCCGGTGGTGGACGTACCCGGAACTCGCCCGGGCGCATGAGACGGTGTATCCGACCAGACTCGCCGGGCTGCTGCGCACGCTGCTCGACGAAGGCCCCCCGGCCGGACCCGTGACCCTGGACACCGAAATCGTCCAGTGACGCCCGGGACTGGCGCACAATGGTGGGATCGCACGGCTGAAGGGGAACATGCCATGAGCGCCGAGGACCTCGAGAAGTACGAGACCGAGATGGAGCTCAAGCTCTACCGGGAGTACCGCGATGTCGTCGGTCTGTTCAAATACGTGATCGAGACCGAACGGCGCTTCTACCTCACCAACGACTACGAGATGCAGGTGCACTCGGTCCAGGGCGAGGTGTTCTTCGAGGTGTCGATGGCGGACGCCTGGGTCTGGGACATGTACCGGCCGGCCCGGTTCGTGAAGCAGGTACGCGTACTGACGTTCAAGGACGTGAACATCGAGGAGCTCAACAAGAGCGACCTGGAGCTGCCGGGCGGGTGACCGGCGTACTCGTGCGGGTGACGGAATTGTCCACAGCCGCCGAGTTCCGCACCAAGATCCACTCCGTCGGGCGGGATGCGTGACCGTTGGCGCCGGAGGTGGTGCCGACATGAACGCACAGAACCCGCGGAACACGAACGTACGGAACCCGCGGAACACGAACGCACAGAACACGAACGCACGGAACCCGCGGAACACACGGAGTGCGCGGGACTCGCATCGGGCACGCAGCGCACTCGGCAGGTACGGCGAGACACTGGCCGCACGGCGGCTGACCCAGGCCGGGATGACGGTCCTGCAGCGCAACTGGCGGTGCGGCAGGACCGGCGAGATCGACATCGTGGCCCGCGACGGGGACGCCCTGGTCGTCTGCGAGGTGAAGACCCGCAGGGCAGGACCCTTCCAGCACCCCATGGAGGCGGTCACGGCGGCCAAGGCCGACCGCCTGCGGGGCCTCGCCGAACGCTGGCTCCAGGAACACGGGGGAGCACCGCCCGGCGGTGTCCGCATCGACCTGGTCGGCGTGCTGCTGCCGGCCCGTGGCGCACCCGTGGTCGAGCACGTCCGGGGGGTGGCCTGACATGGGGTTCGCGCGTACGTGCTCGGTGACGCTGGTGGGCGTCGAGGGCGTGGTCGTGGAGGTCCAGGCCGACCTGGAGCCCGGGGTCGCGGCCTTCACCCTGGTGGGGCTGCCGGACAAGAGCCTGACGGAGAGCAGGGACCGGGTCAGGGCGGCCGTGGTCAATTCCGGCGGCGAGTGGCCGCAGAAGAAACTCACCGTGGGACTCAGCCCCGCGTCGGTCCCGAAGGCCGGCAGCGGTTTCGACCTGGCCGTCGCCTGCGCCGTGCTCGGCGCCGCCGAACGGATCGATCCACGGGTGCTCGGCGACATCGTCATGATCGGCGAGCTGGGCCTCGACGGCCGGGTGCGGCCGGTGCGCGGCATCCTGCCCGCCGTACTGGCCGCGGCCGGCGCGGGATACGAGCAGGTGGTGGTACCCGAGTGCGCCGCCGCCGAGGCCTCGCTGGTGCCGGGCGTATCCGTCCTGGGCGTCCGCAGCCTGCGCCAGCTGATCGCGGTGCTCACCGACGAGCCCGTGCCGGAGGAGGAGGACGCCGGGGACCGGACGCGCCCCGACCCGCTGCTGGCGGGGCTGCGCGCCCCGGGCACCGGGGCGGACACCGGGATGCACGGCGTCGGCGCGGCGTCGCACGACCAGGGCCCTGACTTCGCGGACGTCGTGGGCCAGCTCGCGGCACGGACGGCCGTGGAGGTGGCCGCGGCGGGCGGACACCATCTTTTTCTTGAGGGACCGCCGGGCGCGGGCAAGACCATGCTCGCGGAGCGGCTGCCGTCGATCCTGCCGCCGCTGGACCGGCAGGCCTCGCTCGAGGTGACGGCCGTGCACTCGGTGGCGGGACTGCTCCCCGTGGACAAGCCCCTGATCGACACGGCCCCCTACTGCGCCCCGCACCACTCGGCCACCATGCAGGCACTCGTCGGCGGCGGCGGCGCCACGGTCCGGCCGGGAGCGGTGTCCCTCTCGCACCGGGGCGTCCTCTTCCTGGACGAGACCCCGGAGTTCAGCGGCAAGGCCCTGGACGCCCTGCGGCAGCCGCTGGAGTCCGGACACGTGATCATCGCGCGCAGCGCCGGTGTCGTGCGCTTCCCGGCGCGCTTCCTGATGGTGCTCGCCGCCAACCCGTGCCCCTGCGGGCGCTTCTCGCAGACGAACGAGCAGTGCGAGTGCCCGCCCTCGGCGATCCGCCGCTACCAGGCCAGGCTGTCCGGACCGCTGCTCGACCGGGTCGACCTGCGGGTCGAGGTCGACCGCGTCACACGTGACGAACTGACGGCGGGCGGCACCCGGGGCGACACCACCGCCACGGTCGCCGACCGGGTGCGCGCGGCCCGGGGCCGTGCCGCGGCACGGCTCGCCGGCACCCCGTGGCGCACCAACAGCGAGGTCCCCGGACGGGAGCTGCGCAGCCGCTGGCACGCCGCCCCCGGCGCCATGGACGACGCCGAGCGGAGCCTGGAACGGGGCGTGCTCACCGCCCGGGGACTCGACCGGGTCCTGCGGGTCGCCTGGACCGTCGCCGACCTGGCCGGCCACGAGCGGCCCGGCGCCGCGGACGTCGCCCTCGCCCTGCAACTGCGCACCGGCGTCCCGCGCGGGGTGCCCATGGCCATCGGGGCGGGGGTGTGAGCGCCGTGGAGGGACCCGGCGAAGAACCGCTCGGCCGGGTCTTCCTCACCCGGGTCGTCGAACCCGGTGACGAGACCGGCGGCCGCTGGGTGCGGGAGCTCGGCGTGGACGCCGTGGTGCGACGGCTGCGGGAACGGGGAGACCCGCTGCCGGGGGTGAGCGGCAAGCGGTGGGCCGGGCTGCTGGCCCGGGCCGAGCGGGCCGACCCGCACAGGGACCTCGCCGTCGCACGGGACGCCGGAGTGCGCTTCGTGGGCCCCGGCACCCCGCAATGGCCCGGACAGCTCGACGACCTGGGCGACGCCCGGCCGCTCGGGTTGTGGGTGCGCGGGGGAGCGGACCTGCGGATGTGGGCGCTGCGCTCGGTCGCCGTCGTCGGCGCCCGCGCCTGCACCGAGTACGGCGCGCACATGGCCGCCACCCTCTCCGCCGGCCTCGCCGAACGCGGCTGGATCGTGGTCTCCGGCGGCGCCTACGGGGTCGACGGCGCCGCCCACCGCGGTGTCCTCGGCGCGGGCGGCGCCACCATCGCCGTACTCGCCTGCGGAGTCGACCGGCCCTACCCGCGCGGTCACACCGGGCTGATCGGCAGAATCGCCGAACAGGGACTGGTCGTCGGCGAGTTGCCGCCCGGTGAGCACCCGACACCGAGCAGGTTCATCCTCCGCAACAGGGTGATCGCCGCGCTCACCCGGGGCACCGTCGTCGTCGAGGCCGCCCACCGCAGCGGCTCCCTGGTGACCGCCCGGGCGGCCCGTCGGCTGGGACGCCACACGATGGGAGTACCGGGGCCGGCCACCAGCGGGCTCTCCGCCGGGGTGCACGAACTGCTGCGGCAGGACGCGGTGCTGGTCACCGATGCCGCCGAGGTCGTCGAACTGGTCGGTGACATGGGTGAACTCGCGCCGGAACGCCGGGGGCCGGTGCTGCCCCGGGACCTGCTCGACCCGGCCGGACGGCAGGTCCTCGCCGCGCTGCCGGGGCGCGGAACGGCCCGGCCGGAGGAGATCGCGCTCGCCGCGCAGACCACCCCGGACGACGCGATCGCCAGACTGTACGAACTGCGAGCACTTGGTTACGTCGAACGACACGGCGACGGCTGGAAGTTGACGCGCCAGGCGATGATCCCGGTCCGGGACGGTCCCGAGCCCCGCTGACACAGCGTGTTCGGCCGTCCGGGGGAACCCCGACACCCCTTGGAATTTACGTCAGTTGGGCTACCTCGTCGATCACTCAGAGCGACGGGCGTGCCCCGGTGGAACGGCACCCGGAACGAATCTGCGCACGGTCCCACCTCGCTTCTTCGCACACCGCGACGCCGTAGTCACGCTACGCTCACGAGGATCCGACACGGACAGGCAAGGACAGGCACCCAGACATCGGACAGACAGCGCATCCAGGCAGCACCAGTCCACGGCAGAACGGCACAAGGCGACGAATGCCCCAGCACACCTCCGGGTCCGACCGGGCGGCGATCCCCCCAGCCGCCCGCGACGGTGGCAGCGTGCGGCCGCCCGCTCCCTCGACGCTCGACGAGCTGTGGCGGTCGTACAAGGCGACGGGGGACGAAAGACTGCGGGAGCAGCTGATCCTGCACTACTCGCCGCTGGTGAAGTACGTCGCCGGCCGGGTCAGTGTGGGGCTGCCGCCCAATGTCGAGCAGGCGGACTTCGTCTCCTCCGGGGTCTTCGGGCTGATCGACGCGATCGAGAAGTTCGACGTCGACCGGGAGATCAAGTTCGAGACCTACGCGATCACCCGCATCCGGGGCGCGATGATCGACGAGCTGCGGGCGCTGGACTGGATCCCGCGCTCGGTGCGGCAGAAGGCGCGCAACGTGGAGCGCGCCTACGCCACGCTGGAGGCGCGGCTGCGCCGCACGCCGTCGGAGAGCGAGGTCGCCGGTGAGATGGGCATCACGGTGGCCGATCTGCACGCGGTTTTCAGCCAGTTGTCGCTGGCGAACGTCGTCGCCCTGGAGGAGCTGCTGCACGCCGGGGGGGACGGCGGCGATCAGCTCAGCTTCATGGACACGCTGGAGGACACCGCCGCCGACAACCCGGTGGAGGTGGCCGAGGACCGGGAGCTGCGGAGGTTCCTCGCGCGGGCCATCAACACGCTGCCGGAGCGGGAGAAGACCGTGGTCACGCTGTACTACTACGAGGGGCTCACCCTCGCCGAGATCGGCAATGTGCTGGGCGTGACCGAGAGCCGGGTCAGCCAGATCCACACCAAGTCCGTGCTGCAGCTGCGCGCGAAACTGGCGGGCTTCGGCCGCTGAGCCCCTCCGGTCCGGAGCGGGCCGGTCCTCTGGCCGTCACGGGCGGGGCGTCCGTAAAGTGGTCGACGTGCCAAGGATTCGAGCGGCCTCCGTGGCCGAGCACCGGTCGATGCAGCGAGCCGCCCTGCTGGACGCGGCACGCTCCCTGCTGTCCGAGGGCGGTACGGAGGCGCTGACCTTCCCGGCCCTCGCCGAGCGCACCGGCCTCGCGCGTTCGTCCGTGTACGAGTACTTCCGCTCGCGGGCCGCCGTGGTCGAGGAGCTGTGCGAGGTCGACTTCCCGGTCTGGGCGGCGGAGGTCGAGGCGGCGATGGCGGTCGCCGACGGCGCCGAGGCCAAGATCGAGGCGTACGTCCGCAAGCAGCTGGAACTGGTCGGAGACCGGCGGCACCGCGCCGTGGTCGCGATCTCCGCGAGCGAACTCGACGCCGGCGCCCGGGAGAAGATCCGCGCGGCCCACGGCGGCCTCATCGCGATGATCGTCGAGGCCCTGGCCGACCTGGACCACGCCGAGCCCCGCCTCGCGGCGATGCTCCTCCAGGGCGTGGTCGACGCGGCCGTACGCCGTATCGAGCTGGGCGCGGCGGAACATCCCGAAGCGATCACGGAAGCGGCCGTCTCGATGGTCCTCGGAGGCGTACGCGGCTGACGCCCCGCCACGACGGCATCCCCCTGACCCCTCCTCCGGCTGCCGCCGGGACCCCTTCCCCGGCTTCCGCCACCCCGGACCGCCATGGACCACGCCTGATCCGGCCACACGGCTCCGGTGTGGCCGCGCCCGTCGGCGGTCGCTCCTTCAGGGCCGTTCGGGGGCGTGGTCCGGTTCCTGTGGTCCTGTACCGGCGTGAGTGTCTTCGGTCCGGCCGTGCGGGGGCTGTCGGTGCCGGCCGGGTCCGGCCGTACGGCTCCGGTGTGGCCGCGCCCGTCGGCGGCCGTTTCTTCGAGGTGTCCGGCGGTGGTGCCCGGCTCCCGCGGCCCTGTACCGGTGCGGGACGCGCTCGGTCCGGTCCTGGCCCGGATGCGCGCTTCTCCTCAGGCGGGCATCGGCACCCCGAGCACCGGCAGCAGTCGTGACGGGCCTCTGCGCAGGAGCCATGGGGGGAGCAGGGTGAGCGGATCCAGGTAGGTGTCGTTCCTCAGCAGGCCCCAGTGGACGCAGGGGGCCGCGCAGTGGGAGCCCGTGGGTTCCACCGTGCCGATCACCTCGCCCGCCGTCACCTCGTCGTCCTCGGCCACCGACGCGCGGACCGGTTCGTAGGTGGTGCGCAACGGGGGATCACCCGTGCCGGACAGTTCCACCGAGACGACGCCCTTTCCGGCCACCCGGCCCGCGAAGGAGACCCGGCCCGCCGCCACCGCCCGGACCGGTGTCCCCGGTGGAGCCGCCAGGTCCACGCCCCGGTGCCCGCGCCCGTACACCGTCGCCGGCGGCTCCCAGCCGCGCAGTACCCGTGGCCGTACCCCCACCGGCCACGCCCGTCCGACGACCGGCGTCCCGGCCTCCCCGTCCGTCGGCGCCACCCCCGCCGCCCCCGCCGCGGACAGGCCCGGCGGGGGCGGGGCCAGCAGCGCCGCCAGGGTCAGGACCACCAGAAGAACCAGTCGCGTACACGCCCTCGTGAATGCACTCTTTCGCATGCGGCGGAGCCTTCCGGACCTCCGTGATCACCGCCCGGACCTGTGGACCACCGGCCGTTTGTGGACAACGGCGTCACCCGGCGCCTCGTGGGTCCCGTACACTTCTGGTGGCGACCCGGGCCACCGGGTCGACTTCGCACGCCCCGACATCAGGACCGGTCACGGCCGGACCCCGGATGTCAGCGCCCCTCGGTCCTTCGTGGCAACGGCGCGTCGCGGGCGTCAGGCGCGGGAGCCGTCCGGCATCCGCGGCACAACCGAGAAATTCAAGGAGATACGGCCATGGCCGTCGTCACGATGCGGGAGCTGCTGGAGAGCGGCGTCCACTTCGGTCACCAGACCCGTCGTTGGAACCCGAAGATGAAGCGCTTCATCTTCACGGAGCGCAACGGCATCTACATCATCGACCTGCTCCAGTCGCTGTCGTACATCGACCGCGCCTACGAGTTCGTCAAGGAGACCGTCGCCCACGGCGGCACGGTCATGTTCGTCGGCACGAAGAAGCAGGCGCAGGAGGCCATCGCCGAGCAGGCCTCCCGCGTCGGCATGCCCTACGTCAACCAGCGCTGGCTGGGCGGCATGCTCACCAACTTCTCGACCGTCTACAAGCGTCTGCAGCGCCTCAAGGAGCTCGAGCAGATCGACTTCGAGGACGTGGCCGCCTCCGGCCTCACCAAGAAGGAGCTGCTGGTCCTCTCCCGCGAGAAGGCCAAGCTGGAGAAGACCCTCGGCGGTATCCGCGAGATGCAGAAGGTGCCCAGCGCCGTCTGGATCGTGGACACCAAGAAGGAGCACATCGCGGTCGGCGAGGCCCGGAAGCTCAACATCCCGGTCGTCGCCATCCTCGA
Source organism: Streptomyces sp. NPDC014676 (assembly GCF_043084105.1). Lineage (NCBI taxonomy): Bacteria > Bacillati > Actinomycetota > Actinomycetes > Kitasatosporales > Streptomycetaceae > Streptomyces > Streptomyces sp. NPDC014676. Next base: position 250,658 of record NZ_JBIBZI010000011.1, read on the forward strand.
CACCAACTGCGACCCCGACGAGGTCGACTACAAGATCCCGGGCAACGACGACGCGATCCGCTCCGTCACCCTGCTCACCCGCGTGATCGCCGACGCCGTCGCCGAGGGCCTGATGTCCCGCTCCGGTGTCGCCGAGGCCGGCAAGGGCGAGAAGGCCGCCGGTGAGCCGCTGGCCGAGTGGGAGCGCGACCTGCTCGCGGGCGAGAAGAAGGCCGAGGAGGCCGCTCCGGCCGCCGCCGAGGCCGAGCAGCCGGCTGAGGCCCCCGCCGCCGAGGCCGCCCCGGCTGCCGAGGACGCCCCGGCTGCCGAGGACGCCCCGGCCGCCGAGGCCGAGCAGGCCTGACCGCCCCGTCAGAGCCGATGACGGCGGGAGCGGCGACACGTGATCCGCTCCCGCCGTTCACCCGTAGGTCAGCGGCGAGTCGGAGACCTGCCCTCAGGTAGGTCCTGACCGCAGATCTCCGCACCTCCAGACTTCGAGAAAGATTCACAGACTCATGGCGAACTACACCGCCGCCGACGTCAAGAAGCTCCGGGAGCTCACCGGCGCCGGCATGATGGACTGCAAGAAGGCGCTGGACGAGGCCGAGGGCAACGTCGAGAAGGCCGTCGAGGCGCTCCGCATCAAGGGCCAGAAGGGCGTCGCCAAGCGCGAGGGCCGCTCCGCCGAGAACGGCGCCGTGGTCTCGATCATCGCCGACGACAACTCCTCCGGCGTCCTCGTCGAGCTGAAGTGCGAGACGGACTTCGTCGCCAAGGGCGACAAGTTCCAGGCCGTGGCCACCGCCATCGCCGAGCACGTCGTCAAGACCTCCCCGGCCGACATCGAGGCCCTGCTCGCCTCCGAGATCGAGGCCGGCAAGACCGTCCAGGCGTTCGTGGACGAGGCCAACGCCAACCTGGGCGAGAAGATCGTCCTGGACCGCTTCGCCCAGTTCGCCGACGGTTACGTGACGGCGTACATGCACCGCACGATGCCCGACCTGCCCCCGCAGATCGGTGTGCTCGTCGAGTTCGACAAGCCGAACGCCGAGATCGCCAAGGGCGTCGCCCAGCACATCGCCGCCTTCGCGCCGAAGTACCTCTCCAAGGAGGACGTGCCGGCCGAGGTCGTCGAGTCCGAGCGCCGCGTCGCCGAGGAGACCACCCGCGCCGAGGGCAAGCCCGAGGCCGCCCTGCCGAAGATCGTCGAGGGTCGCCTCAACGGCTTCTTCAAGGACGCCACGCTGCTCGGCCAGCCCTACGCGCTGGACAACAAGAAGTCCGTCCAGAAGGTCCTGGACGAGGCCGGTGTCACCCTGAAGCGCTTCACGCGCATCAAGGTCGGCATCTGAGTCCGTACCGCGACGGGCGCGCGACCCCGATAGGGTCGACAGCAGTCGTTCGGACACGCGTCCACGCGACGGCGCGTGCCGGACGACAGCAGATCTGACGAGGAGGCCATTGCCGCATGGGATGCGAACCACACCCCACCGGCAATGGCCTTCTTCGTATGTGCAACACGTGAAAGAGGCGGGAACCGACGATGACCACCAAGGCTGAGAAGAGCGATGACGGCAAAGTGAGCGGCCGGTTTCTGCTGAAGCTGTCCGGAGAGGCCTTCTCCGGTGGCGGGGGGCTGGGCGTCGACCCCGACGTGGTGCACGCCATCGCGCGTGAGATCGCGGCCGTCGTGCGGGACGGCGCGCAGATCGCGATCGTCATCGGCGGCGGCAACTTCTTCCGCGGCGCCGAACTCCAGGTGCGCGGCATGGACCGCGCCCGCTCCGACTACATGGGCATGCTCGGCACCGTGATGAACTGCCTCGCCCTCCAGGACTTCCTGGAGAAGGAGGGCGTCGACTGCCGCGTGCAGACCGCCATCACCATGGGCCAGGTCGCCGAGCCCTACATCCCGCTGCGCGCCGTACGGCACCTGGAAAAGGGCCGTGTGGTCATCTTCGGCGCCGGAATGGGCATGCCGTACTTCTCCACCGACACCACCGCCGCCCAGCGCGCTCTGGAGATCGACGCCGAGGCGCTGCTCATGGGCAAGAACGGTGTGGACGGCGTCTACGACTCCGACCCGAAGACCAACCCGGACGCCGTGAAGTTCGACGCGCTCGGTTACGGCGAGGTCATCACCCGGGACCTGAAGGTCGCCGACGCCACGGCCGTCACGCTCTGCCGTGACAACAGCCTCCCGATCGTCGTCTTCGAACTCCTGAAGGAGGGCAATATCGCCCGCGCCGTCAAGGGTGAGAAGATCGGCACGCTGGTGGGCGACCAAGCCGGCCACAACTGACCGGGGGATGGACAATGTCCTGCCGGTCGGGAACCGTGCAGGATGAAGACGCGACGCAGCCGGCCGCAACCCCTGACCAGGAACCGCGGCCGGGCCTACTCAAGACACGCAGGAGCAAGTGGTGATCGAAGAGACCCTCCTCGAGGCCGAGGAGAAGATGGAGAAGGCCGTCGTGGTCGCCAAGGAGGACTTCGCCGCGATCCGCACCGGCCGTGCGCACCCGGCGATGTTCAACAAGATCGTGGCCGACTACTACGGCGCGCTGACGCCGATCAACCAGCTGGCCTCGTTCTCCGTGCCCGAGCCGCGCATGGCCGTGGTGACCCCGTTCGACAAGAGCGCCCTGCGCAACATCGAGCAGGCGATCCGCGACTCCGACCTGGGCGTCAACCCGAGCAACGACGGCAACATCATCCGTGTGACGTTCCCCGAGCTCACCGAGGAACGCCGCCGTGACTACATCAAGGTCGCCAAGACCAAGGGCGAGGACGCGAAGGTCTCCATCCGTTCCGTCCGCCGCAAGGCCAAGGACGCCATCGACAAGATGGTCAAGGACGGCGAGGTCGGCGAGGACGAGGGCCGCCGTGCGGAGAAGGAGCTCGACGACACCACCGCGAAGTACGTCGCCCAGGTGGACGAGCTCCTGAAGCACAAGGAAGCGGAGCTGCTCGAGGTCTGATGAACGACTCTTCCTGGGGGACGCCGCAGACCGGGTACTGGGGGCCGTCCGACCACGGGCCCGGCCAGGGGGCTGCCCCGGCGGGTCCCGCGTACGATGCGCACTACGCGCAGCACACTCGCCCCATGCCCGTCGTGCCCGACGTACCCGAACACGGCGGAGACCAGGATGTGGAACGGGGGGCCGCTCGGCTGAGCGGCCCCCCGTTCCGAGACGAACCGACGCGGGCCCGACCCCTTCCCGGGGAGGTGCCGCAGAATCCGGAGCCCATGCCCGACGCCCCGCAGCCGGCACCCGCACCGCAGAAGAAGAGCGCGGGGCGCGATCTCGGTGCCGCGATAGGCGTCGGCGTCGGACTCGGCGTGGTGATCGTCGCGTCGCTGTTCGTCGTCAAGGCCGTCTTCGTCGGCGTGGTCGCCGTCGCCGTGGTGGTGGGCCTGTGGGAGCTGACGTCGCGGCTGCGGGAGCGCAAGGGCATCAAGGCGCCCCTGATACCGCTCGCACTGGGCGGTGCGGCCATGGTCGTCGCCGGGTACGCCCGGGGGGCCGAGGGCGCGTGGGTCGCCATGGCGCTCACCGCGCTGGCGGTGCTGGTCTGGCGTATGACGGCGCCGCCCGAGGGCTACCTCAAGGACGTCACGGCGGGTGTCTTCGCGACGTTCTACGTGCCGTTCCTGGCGACCTTCGTCACGATGATGCTCACCGCCGAGGACGGCCCGTGGCGCGTCCTGACCTTCCTGCTGCTGACGGTCGTCAGCGACACCGGCGCGTACGCGGTCGGCTGGCGCTTCGGGAAGACGAAGCTCGCCCCGCGCATCAGCCCCGGCAAGACCCGAGAGGGCCTGCTGGGCGCGGTGACCTTCGCGATGGTCGTCGGCGCGCTGTGCATGCAGTACCTGATCGACGACGGCGTGTGGTGGCAGGGCCTGCTGCTCGGCCTCGCGGTCGCGGCCAGCGCCACCCTGGGTGACCTGGGCGAGTCCATGATCAAGCGCGACCTGGGCATCAAGGACATGGGCACCCTGCTCCCGGGCCATGGCGGCATCATGGACCGGCTGGACTCCCTGCTTCCCACGGCGCCGGTGGTGTGGCTGCTGCTGGTGTTGTTCGTCGGCTCCAGCTGATCCCTGTCCACGTGGCCGGACCGGGCCCCCGTCCTTCCCGGGCGGGGGCCCGGCCGCTGTCCGGGTCGGTTAGGGTCCCTCCGTGGCGCAGGCGAGGCGGGGGGACGACGGCAGGTACCACGGTGACCTGCCCTGCCGATGGTGAGAGGCGCTCCTCGACCAGAAGGGCCGCCGCAGGCCGCGCCGCTACTGCGGCCCATGGCACCGTACGAAGGCCTACGTGAACAACGTCTTCGTCCTGTTCTTCGGCCTCTCCTGAGCCCGACCGGGTCACCCGTGCGGATCTGCGACACTGGTAACGCCATGCCTAAGCCCGGAGAACTTACTTTCGTCGCCCCCCGCGGAGCCAAGAAGCCGCCGCGGCACCTCGCCGACCTCACGCCCGCCGAGCGCAAGGAGGCGGTCGTCGCGGCCGGTGAGAAGCCGTTCCGCGCCAAGCAGCTCTCGCAGCACTACTTCGCGCGGTACGCGCACGACCCGGAGCAGTGGACCGACATCCCCGCCGGCTCGCGCGGCAAGCTGCGGGAGGCGCTGCTTCCGGAGCTGATGACGGTCGTGCGGCATCTGTCGACCGACCAGGGCACCACCCGCAAGACGCTGTGGAAGCTGTTCGACGGGACGCTCGTCGAGTCCGTGCTGATGCGCTACCCGGACCGGGTGACCATGTGCATCAGCTCCCAGGCGGGCTGCGGCATGAACTGCCCGTTCTGCGCGACCGGGCAGGCCGGTCTCGACCGGAACCTGTCCACCGCCGAGATCGTGCACCAGATCGTGGACGGGATGCGGGCGCTCAGGGACGGCGAGGTGCCCGGCGGCCCGGCGCGGCTGAGCAACATCGTGTTCATGGGCATGGGCGAGCCGCTCGCCAACTACAACCGGGTCGTCGGGGCCATCCGCCGCCTCACCGACCCCGAGCCGGACGGCCTCGGGCTGTCGCAGCGCGGGATCACCGTGTCCACCGTCGGTCTCGTCCCGGCGATCCACCGGTTCACCGGCGAGGGCTTCAAATGCCGGCTCGCCATCTCGCTGCACGCCCCCGACGACGAACTGCGCGACACCCTCGTCCCCGTGAACACGCGGTGGAAGGTGCGCGAGGTCCTCGACGCCGGGTTCGAGTACGCGGCCACGTCGGGCCGGCGGCTGTCCATCGAGTACGCCCTCATCCGGGACATCAACGACCAGGCCTGGCGCGGTGACCGGCTCGGACGGATGCTCAAGGGCCGCCCCGTGCACGTCAACCTCATCCCGCTCAACCCCACCCCCGGCTCCAAGTGGACCGCCTCCCGTCCCGAGGACGAGAAGGCGTTCGTGGAGGCGATCGCCGCGCACGGTGTACCGGTGACGATCCGGGACACCCGTGGGCAGGAGATCGACGGGGCGTGTGGTCAGCTCGCCGCGAGCGAACGGTAATGTGACCCGAGTAAGAACATCTGCATATTCCGACAGGGGAGCGCCACAGCGCTGAGAGTGCGGCACCGGCCGCAGACCCTCCGAACCTGGCCCAGGTCATTCTGGGTAGGGAGATCGGTCATCACTCGAGCTGTTGCGCCCTGCCCGGGACCCCTGCCCAGGGGTCCCGGGCAGGGCCGCGTCTCTTCCTGGTCACTCCAGGAGGAATCAAGTGGGCATCACCAAGAAGGTCACGGTCCTGGCCGTCGGGCTGGGGCTGGTCACGCTGTCCGCGTGCGGGTCGTCCGGCGGCGACGACGCGAGCGGCGGGGGCGGGTCCAGGACCGTGACCCTCGTCAGCCACAACTCGTGGGCCGTGTCGAAGGACGTCGTCGCCGCCTTCGAGAAGCAGTCCGGATACAAGCTCAAGGTCCTCGAGGACGGCGACGCCGGGCAGGCCGTGAACAAGGCGATCCTGACCAAGGACAACCCCCAGGGCGACGTCTTCTTCGGCGTCGACAACACCCTGCTCTCCCGCGCCCTCGACAACGGGCTGTTCCAGCCGTACGAGGCCGAGGGCTCGGACAAGGTTCTGCCGGAATACCGCGTGGACCAGGACAAGCACCGGGTCACCCCCGTCGACACCGGCGACGTCTGCGTCAACTACGACAAGGCGTGGTTCGACGAGCACGACCTGACCCCGCCGAAGACCCTCGACGACCTGGTCGAGCCCGCCTACAAGGACCTCCTCGTCGTCGAGAACGCCGCCACCTCCTCGCCCGGCCTCGGCTTCCTGCTCGGGACGGCCGCAGAGTACGGCGATGACGGCTGGGAGGACTACTGGAAGAAGCTCAAGGCCAACGGCGTGAAGGTGGTCGACGGCTGGGAGCAGGCCTACAACGAGGAGTTCTCCGGCTCGGCCGGCGGAAAGAAGGCCAAGGCCGACCGGCCGCTGGTGGTGTCGTACGCCTCCTCGCCGCCCGCCGAGGTGATCTACGCCGACCCGAAGCCGGAGACCGCGCCCACCGGTGTCGCCGAGGGCACCTGCTTCCGTCAGGTCGAGTACGCGGGGCTGCTGAGCAACGCGAGGAACCCCGAGGGCGGCAAGGCGCTGCTCGACTTCCTGATCGGCAAGCCGTTCCAGGACGACATGCCGCTCAACATGTTCGTGTACCCGGTGCGGGAGGGCGCCCGGGTGCCCGAGGAGTTCGTGAAGTCCGGGCCGCAGGCGAAGGACCCGCAGACCATGGACCCGGCGAAGATCGCCGCCCACCGTGACCAGTGGGTCAAGTCGTGGACCTCGCTCGTACTGAAGTGACGCGGACCGCGGCGCGCCGGCGCGGGAGCGCGGCGCGGCTCGGCCTGATGGCCGCGCCCGTCGCGTTCTTCGCCGTCTTCTTCGCCTATCCCGTCACCGCGATCGTCGCGCGCGGACTGAAGACCGACGGGACCTGGCAGCTCGGGCGGATCGGGGACGTACTGGCGCAGTCCGACGTCCGTCAGGTCCTGTGGTTCACCACCTGGCAGGCCCTCGTCTCCACCGCCCTCACCCTGCTGATCGCCCTGCCCGGCGCCTATGTCCTCGCCCGCTTCGACTTCCCCGGCAGGCAGGTGCTGCGGGCCGTGATCACCGTGCCGTTCGTGCTGCCGACGGTCGTCGTCGGTACGGCGTTCATGGCGCTCGTCGGACGCGGCGGACTCCTCGACGAGCTGTGGGGCGTGCGCCTGGACACCACCGTGTGGGCGATCCTGCTCGCGCACGTCTTCTTCAACTACGCCGTCGTCATACGCACCGTGGGCGGGCTCTGGTCCCAGCTCGACCCGCGGCAGGAGGAGGCCGCGCGGATGCTCGGCGCCTCCCGGTTCGCGGCCTGGCGGACCGTCACCCTGCCCGCGCTCGCGCCCGCCGTGGCCGCGGCGGCGCTGATGGTCTTCCTGTTCACCTTCACCTCCTTCGGCGTGGTGCAGATCCTCGGCGGACCCACCTTCTCCACCCTCGAAGTGGAGATCTACCGGCAGACCTCCGAGATCTTCGACCTGTCCACGGCCGCCGTCCTGACGATGGTCCAGTTCGTCGCCGTGGGCGCGATCCTCGCCCTGCACGCCTGGACCGTACGGCGCCGGGAGACCGCGCTGCGGCTGGTGGACGCCTCGGTGACCGCACGCCGGCCGCGCGGCGCCGGACAGTGGGCGCTGCTGGGCTCGGTCGTCGCCACCGTCGCCGTACTGCTTCTGCTGCCGCTCGCGGTGCTGGTGGAACGGTCCTTCGGCGACGCGGGTCTCGCCTACTACCGGACGCTCACCGAGGACGACGGGGGAGTGTTCCTCGTCGCGCCGATCGAGGCGGTCGGCAACTCGCTCCAGTACGCCGTCGCCGCCACCGCCATCGCCGTGGTGATCGGCGGTCTTGCCGCCGCGGCGCTGACCCGGCGGGACGCGGGACGGCTGGTGCGCGGCTTCGACGCGCTGCTGATGCTGCCGCTCGGGGTGTCCGCGGTGACCGTCGGCTTCGGTTTCCTCATCGCCCTCGACGAGCCGCCGCTGGACCTGCGCGCCTCCTGGATCCTGGTCCCGCTCGCACAGGCGCTGGTCGGCGTCCCCTTCGTCGTACGGACCATGCTGCCGGTGCTGCGGGCCGTGGACGTACGGCTGCGGGAGGCGGCGGCGGTGCTCGGGGCGTCGCCGTGGCGGGCGTGGCGTGAGGTGGACCTGCCGCTGGTGCGGCGGGCGCTGCTGATCGCGGCCGGGTTCGCGTTCGCGGTGTCGCTGGGCGAGTTCGGGGCGACGGTGTTCATCGCGCGGCCGGAGAATCCGACGCTGCCGGTCGCCGTGGCGCGGCTGCTGGGGCGGCCCGGGGACCTCAACTACGGCCAGGCGATGGCCCTGTCGACGATTCTGATGATCGTGTGCGCGGTGGCGCTGCTCGTCCTTGAGCGGCTGCGGACCGACCGGACCGGGGAGTTCTAGATGCTGCTGAGCCTTCAGGCCGCGACCGTCCGCTTCGGGGGGCGGCCGGTGCTGGACGCCGTCGACCTGGGGGTCGCGGAGCACGAGATCGTGTGCGTGCTCGGTCCCAGCGGCAGCGGCAAGTCCACGCTGCTGCGGGCGGTGGCCGGACTGCAGCCCCTCGACTCCGGGCGGGTGTCGCTCGACGGACGCGACCAGTCGGGCGTGCCCGCGCACAGGCGCGGCGTCGGGCTGATGTTCCAGGACCACCAGCTCTTCCCGCAGCGGGACGTGGGCGGCAATGTCGCCTTCGGCCTGCGCATGCACGGCGCGTCGCGGAGCGAACAGGCGGACCGCGTACGGGAGTTGCTGGACCTCGTGGGCCTGCCGGACGCGGCCGGACGCGCCGTCGCCGCGCTGTCCGGCGGCGAACAGCAGCGCGTCGCGCTCGCCCGCGCCCTCGCGCCCAGCCCCCGGCTGCTGATGCTCGACGAGCCGCTCGGGCAGCTCGACCGGTCGCTCAGGGAACGGCTGGTCGTCGAACTGCGCGAGCTGTTCGGCCGGTTGGGCACCACGGTGCTCGCCGTGACGCACGACCAGGGCGAGGCGTTCGCGCTGGCCGACCGGGTGGTGGTGATGCGGGACGGCCGGATCGCCCAGTCCGGTACGCCGCTCGAGGTGTGGCGGCGTCCGGCCGACGCGTTCGTGGCCCGCTTCCTCGGCTTCGAGAACGTCGTCGAGGCGACGGTGGGCGACGCTGTCGCGGTGACCCCCTGGGGCAAGCTCCCCGTGCCGGAAGGCGCCCCGCAGGGTGCGCGGACGCTGCTCGTCCGCCCCGCCGGTGTCCGCCTGGTCCCGGCCGGTGAGGGTCTGCGCTGCACGGTGGTCGCACGCACCTTCCGCGGCACGCACGTCGCCGTCCACCTCCAGCCCGAGGACGCGCCCCGCCTGGAGGCGGCCTGCGCGCTCAGGACCGCGCCGGAGGTCGGGGACGAGGTCGGGGTGGAGTTCGACGCGGCGGAAACCGCCGTGCTGGGATGAGCGCGGCTGCCTGGGGAGTGCGGCATGGCACCACGCACGCATGACCGTTCCTGCGAGGAGATCGCGCACCGGGTGGGACGGTCGTGACGTCCGGCACCGTGTCCCCCGCCCGGCTGGTCCCTGGAGCAGTTCGTACGGCATACCGGCGGCGCCCTGCGCCGGGTGGACGTCATGGTGCGGACGGGGGCCGAGGGCGACGTCCCCGAGGACCGGGTACCGGGGTTCGACGGGCCCGGGACGTGGGGCGATCCCGCCGCGCCGGACGCCGGGCCGGAGCGGGCGGCGTCCGGCTGGGCGGCCGGTGACGGAAGCGGCCCGCCCCCGGGAGGGGACGGGCCGCCACTGTGTGCGTGAGGCGTCAGCGCTGGCTGTTCGCCCCGCGGCGGCGCATACCGAAGAAGACCGCGCCACCGCCGGCCACGACCAGGGCGGCCGCGATGCCGGCGATCAGACCGGTGTTGGAGTCGGCACCGGTCTCGGCGAGGTTCGACTCGCCGGCGGGGGAGGGCGCGTTGCTCGCGGTGTCCGCCGGAGCGGTGCTCTCGCTCTCCGACTCCGACGGGGTCGGCTCGGGCTCCTCGGCCGGGGTGGAGGAGGACTCCGACGGGGTCGGCTTCGGCTCCTCCTCGGCCGGGGGCTTCTCCTCCGTCTTGCAGGCCGTCGCCGGGGTGACCAGGTTCGGCTTGATGTCCTCGTCGACGTAGGGCTTCGCGTCGACGTGGACGCGGTACTCGGCGTTCGGCTTCCAGTCCTCCTCGAAGGTGATGGTGGTGCCCTCACGGGTGCCCTTGACCACCTGCTCGCCGACCTGCTTGTCCTGCAGGAACACGGTGATGGTGGCGGGAACGCCGGCCGGGTCCTTGTCGGTGACGGTGATGACGCCCTTGTCACCGACGCACTTGGCCTCGGCCGAGAACTCGCTGATGTTGCAGGCCGCCGCGCTGCCGGCGACACCGATCGCGAGGGCGGCGGACGCGGAGACGACACCGAGGGCGCGCACGGAGCGCGTGACGGTACGGCGGGATACGGACAGAACTGCCACGTTTGTCCTTACGAGAGAGCGTAAATGCGGGGGGTTGGAGGAGTGTTGATGGAGCATCAGCACTCCCATGCGGCTCCCAGGTTTATAAGCGCCGCATAAGTAGTGTCAACGCATATGCCTACAGCGGGACCGGGCTTTGCCTTCTTATTAACCGCCCAGACGTTTCAAGGCCTCCGGGGCCTCCTCGATCCGGTCGACCAGGGCGATCCGGGCCTCCATCGAGCGCTCCCGGGCGAGCGACCGCAGCAGCGGCCAGGCCGGCAGCCTCTCCGTCCAGTGCGCCCGGTTCACCAGCACCATGGGCGTGGGCTCACCGCGCGACCCGTAGTAGTTCGGCGTCGCGTTGTCGAAGATCTCCTGTACGGTCCCGGCGGCGCCCGGCAGGAACACCACGCCCGCGTCGCAGCGGGCCAGCAGTCCGTCCTCGCGGGTGGCGTTGGCGAAGTACTTCGCGATGTGCGAGGCGAAGGCGTTCGGCGGCTCGTGGCCGTAGAACCAGGTGGGGATGCCGATCGAGTGGTTGCCCTCCGGCCAGCGGATGCGCACCTCGAAGGCGGCGCGCGCCCAGTCGGTGATCGACGGCGTGAACGAGGGCGCGGAGGAGAGGAGTTCGCAGGCCTCGTCCAGCATGGCGTCGTCGTACGGGGCCGCGTAGGCGCCGAGGTTCGCCGCCTCCATCGCGCCCGGACCACCGCCCGTCGCCACCGTGAAACCGGCGTGGGCCAGCGCCCGTCCGAGCCGGGCGGCGCCCCGGAACTCCTCGGTGCCGCGGGCCATCGCGTGACCGCCCATCACGCCCACGACCCGCGCCCCGCGCAGGAGTTCGTCCAGGGCGTCGGACATGGAGTCGTCGTGGACCGCGCGCAGCATGGAGGCGAAGATGTCGCCGTCCGCCCTGGTCCGCTGGAACCAGGCGTAGGCCAGCGCGTCCGGGGTCGCCTCGTAGCCCTTGTCGAGCGAGGCGAACAGGTCACCGGGCGTGTAGAGATGCCCCCGGTACGGGTCGAAGGGCAGGCCCGGGACGGGCGGGAGCACCAGGGCGCCGTCGGCGCGGAGCTTCTCCGCCGCGTCGGGGCGCATCGGGCAGCCGAGGAAGACGGCCCCGGCGGTGTCGTTGGTGAGCAACTCCCGTGTCCGGTCGGTCAGATCGACGGACTGGACACGGAATCCGGAGAGCGTGCCGCGGGACGAGACGATCGCGTCGAACTCCTCGAGCGTCTCTATCTCGCGGTCCCCGTGATGGACGGCATGGGCGGGACTCGTCTGCACCCGCCCATGCTAGGGGGTGTCGTCCGGGGCCCGGGCCGGCCACCGACGACAACGCCGCTCGGGGTCCTTCGGGAGGGTGCTGCCGGGGCCCGCGCCCCCGGCGGGACCCGAACGGCGCCCCCTGGGCCCGCGGGTGCGTCAGCCCTGCACCGCGGCCGGGTCCATCCAGATGACCTCCCAGGTGTGGCCGTCGAGGTCGTCGAAGGCACGGCCGTACATGAAGCCGTGATCCTGGGTCTCGCCGGTGACCGAGCCGCCCGCCGCGACGGCCTTCTCCACCAGCTCGTCGACCTTCTCGCGGCTCTCCGCGCTCAGCCCCAGCAGCACCTCGCTGCTCTTCGTGGCGTCCACGATCTCCTTCTCGGTGAACCCCGCGTACTTCTGCTTGGTCAGCAGCATCGCGATGATCGTGTCACTGATCACGACCGACGCGGCGGTCTCGTCGCTGAACTGCGGGTTGATCGAGTAGCCGAGCTCCGTGAAGAACTTCTTCGAGGCGTCGAGGTCGTCGACGGCCAGGTTCACGAAGATCATCTGCTGGTACATGGCGGGGCCTTTCCCGTTCGGTTCCGTAGCGTTCGGGGGGTAGACCGGGGGCCCGCGCGGAACTCATCGGCCCGCGAAGATTTTTCCGGACCGGTTCGCGGACGGTTCTCAGCGGGCCAGCGGCCACGCCGACAGCTCGGCCACGACCAGGGTCAACGGCCCGAACAGGGCCAGCAGCGCACCCGCGCGGAGCGCGGCGGCCCGGCGCAGCGTCCCCGTGGCCGCCCCGAGGCGCCGCAGCGCGGCGGTGGTGCCGGCGCGGGCCTGCTTGGCCTCGACGGCGGCCGTCAGCAGCGTCGCCGTCGTACAGCCGGCCACCACCAGCACCCCGAGCACGACGAGCGGGCCGGCGGGGGCGTCCTCGCGGTCGTGCAGCGAGGCCATGGCGTACGCGGCCGACAGCACCGCGCAGACCACGCCCAGGGGGCGTCCGACGCGGGTGGCCTCGGTCATGAGGACCCGTCCGGCCAGCAGTCGCAGCGCGCCGGGCCGTACCGTCTGCAGCAGCCTGCCGCACAGATGGGTGAGGCCGGGACCGGCCAGGGCGAGACCGACGGCGGTCAGGGCCAGACCGAGCAGCGCGGAGGGCCGGTCACCCGGCGCGCCCCCGCCGCCCGTACGGCTCGCGAAGGCCTCCACGGCCAGGCCCACCGCCAGCACCGCGATGCCCCACGGCAGCCCGGACGGCGGGGTGAGCGGCACGGCGGGCCCGGTGTCGGCGGGCTCGGTGCCGGCGGCCGTCCCGGGGGCCTCCTCCGCCGTGTCCTCCCGCTCCGGCGCCGCCGCGGCCGTACGCCGGCCGCGGGCCGCCGCCCCCAGATGCTTGCCGAACCGTCCGTACGCCCCGAACGACTCGCGTACCGCCGTGCGCCGGTACGCGCCGAACCTGCCGTACGTCCGCCCCGCGCGGGCCGCGCCCGCCGCCGGCTCGCGCGGCCGCAGCGCCACCGCCACGGCCGCCGACGCGCTCAGCGGCACGAGCGCCAGCAGGGTCAGGGCGGCCGGCAGCGGAAGCGGCCGGCCGGTGGCGAGGTAGTCTGCCGCGGCGCCGTCGGAGGGCACGGCGGTGAGGTCGCCGCGCAGGTGGAGGAAGACCAGCAGGGCCAGCAGCGAGCCCAGCGCGCAGGACAGCGCCGTGGTGGCCGCGGAGACCGCCATGAGCCGGGCGGGACCGAGGCCGATCGCCGACAGGCCGGGCCGGGGACGGGTGCCCGGATCGGTGCGGGCGACCGCGATCGCGAAGTACACCGTGGCCGCCAGCGGGACCGCGCACCAGGCGAGCCGGAGCGCCGAGGAGGCCGGGTCGGGGTGGCCCAGCGCGTGGCCGAGGGTGCTGAGCAGCAGGAAGCCCGTGCCCGCGGACGCGGCCGCGACCAGGAGCCGGCGCAACTGGACGGCGGTGTGGGCGCTTCGGGTCAGACGGAGAGCGAGCACGCCGCCCGGCCTTCCGTCTCGGCCGCCCCGGCGACCGGCGGCAGATGTACGGTGCGCACCCGCCGCCCGTCGAGCAGTGACACGGTGCGGTCGGCGAGGGCCGCGGTCTGCGCGTCCTGGGTCGCGAGGACCACGGTGATGCCGTGCGAGCGGGCGGCGGTGGTGAGCGTGCGCAGCACGTGGCCGCGGTCGACGCGGTACAGCGGGGCGGTCGGCTCGTCGGCGAACAGCACCGAGGGCGCCGGGGCGAGGGCGCGGGCGATGCACACCCGCTGCCGCTCCGCCTGCGTCAGCTCCCCGGGGTGCCTGCGGGCCTTGTCGCCGATGTCGAGGCGCTCCAGCCACTCCAGGGCCGCCGTCCTGGCGCGGCGCCGGTCGGTGCCGCGCAGCATCAGCGGCAGGGCGGCGTTCTCCCGGACGTTCAGCTCGGGCACCAGCACCGGTTCCGGGTCGATCCAGCCGAAGCGGTCACGGCGCAGCCGCTCACGGGCGACGGGGCTCATGGTGTGCACGGGCACGCTGTTGAACCAGACCTCGCCGCTCTTCGCGGGCAGCAGGCCGGACAGACAGCGCAGCAGGGTCGTCTTCCCGCTGCCGCGCGGGCCGCCGACGGCGAGGATCTCGCCCTCCCGGACGCCGAGCGAGACCCCGCTCAGTCCGGGTGAGCCGTCGTCGTACCGATAGTGCAGGGCTCGCGCCCAGAGCACGTCGTTGTCCGGTGGGGCCACCATGGCGTACACCTCGGTTCGGATCGGAAATGCTGTGCGCTCTTCGGGTAAGTCCCCCGTCCGGGGGAACGAAGGCAGGGCCGATCGGTCACTGGGCACGCTAGGCAGGCCACGGCGGGAGGCCGGACAGCACGCGGCCCCGGACGCCCGTTTCTCACTCGAACGGGCGGCACCGGGGCTGGTGTTGATCATCCAGAAGGAAGATCGGGAACTCCAACGGCCTACAGCTTGGTCCAGGCCTCCGAGAGGGTCGCGCGCAGGATCTGCTCGATCTCGTCGAAGGTCTCCTGGTTCGAGATCAGCGGCGGGGCGAGCTGGACGACCGGGTCGCCGCGGTCGTCGGCCCGGCAGTACAGGCCGTTCTCGAAGAGCTTCTTCGACAGGAAGCCGTACAGCACGCGCTCGGTCTCGTCGGCGTCGAAGGACTCCTTGGTGTTCTTGTCCTTGACCAGCTCGATGCCGTAGAAGAAGCCGTTGCCGCGGACGTCGCCGACGATCGGCAGGTCGTACAGCTTCTCCAGGGTGGCGCGGAAGGCGCCCTCGTGGTCGAGCACGTGCTGGTTGAGGCCCTCGCGCTCGAACAGGTCGAGGTTGGCGACGCCGACCGCCGCGGAGACCGGGTGGCCGCCGAAAGTGTAGCCGTGCAGGAAGGTGTTGTCGCCCTTGTAGAACGGCTCGGCGAGCCGGTCGGAGACGATGCACGCGCCGATGGGGGAGTAGCCCGAGGTCATGCCCTTGGCGCAGGTGATCATGTCCGGCACGTAGCCGAACTTGTCGCAGGCGAAAGTCGTGCCGAGCCGGCCGAAGGCGCAGATGACCTCGTCGGAGACGAGCAGCACGTCGTACTGGTCGCAGATCTCGCGCACCCGCTGGAAGTAGCCGGGCGGGGGCGGGAAGCAGCCGCCCGCGTTCTGCACCGGCTCCAGGAAGACCGCGGCCACCGTGTCCGGGCCCTCGAAGAGGATCTGCTGCTCGATCTGGTCGGCGGCCCAGCGGCCGAACGCCTCCGGGTCGTCGCCGTGGATCGGCGCCCGGTAGATGTTGGTGTTGGGCACCTTGTGCGCGCCCGGCACCAGCGGCTCGAAGGGGGCCTTCAGGGCCGGCAGTCCGGTGATGGACAGGGCGCCCTGCGGGGTGCCGTGGTAGGCCACCGCACGGGATATGACCTTGTACTTGGTCGGCTTGCCGACGAGCTTGAAGTACTGCTTGGCGAGCTTCCAGGCGGTCTCCACCGCCTCACCGCCGCCGGTGGTGAAGAAGACCTTGTTGAGGTCGCCCGGCGCCTCGTGCGCGAGCCGCTCGGCCAGCTCCACGGCCTTGGGGTGGGCGTAGGACCACACGGGGAAGAAGGCCAGCTCCTGGGCCTGCTTGGAGGCGGTCTCCGCGAGCTCCTGACGGCCGTGGCCCGCCTGCACCACGAACAGGCCGGCGAGGCCGTCGAGGTAGCGCTTGCCCCGGTCGTCGTAGATGTGGGTGCCCTCGCCCCGGACGATGGTGGGGACGGGGGAGTTCTCGTACGAGGACATGCGGGTGAAGTGCATCCACAGGTGGTCGTACGCGGACTTGCTGAGGTCCTGGGGGCGGTCGGTGCTCACGATTATCGGGTTCCCCACATGTAGGTCTGCTTCTTGAGCTTGAGGTAGACGAAACTCTCGGTGGAGCGCACTCCGGGAACGGCCCGGATGCGTCGGTTGATGACCTCCAGAAGGTGGTCGTCGTCCTCACAGACGATCTCGACCATGAGGTCGAAGGAGCCCGCGGTCATCACCACGTACTCGCACTCGTCCATGGCGGTCAGCGCGTCGGCCACGGACTCCACGTCACCCTCGACGTTGACCCCGACCATCGCCTGGCGGCGGAAGCCCACGGTGAGCGGGTCCGTGACGGCGACGATCTGCATCACGCCCTGATCGAGCAGCTTCTGGACGCGCTGGCGCACGGCCGCCTCCGACAGGCCCACGGCCTTGCCGATGGCGGCGTACGGCCGACGGCCGTCCTCCTGGAGCTGCTCGATGATGGCGAGGGAGACGGCGTCCAGCTGGGGACCGCCGCCGTTCTTGGACTCGCGGGAGTCCCTCGGGTCTGCGCTTCGACTGGCCACGGTGCCACTGTGCACGACGTATCGACAGTTTCGCAAGGCTCGATCGATGAAATTCGTTGTCTACGACGTCTCAGCTTGCGGATTTCGCAGGAGTGGAGCGGGTGGGGGTGTTGAAAACGGCAGCCCTCGGTTTAGGGTGGGTGTCTCAGAGGTTGGACACCGGTCATTTCTCGACGCACCGGACACCTCGGACACCCACGAGGAACACCAGGAGGCCCTGCAGTGAGCACCGAGCTGCGTCGTCTGCGCAACTACATCGGCGGTGAGTTCCGGGACGCCGCCGACGGACGGACCACCGAGGTGGTCAACCCCGCGACGGGCGAGGCGTACGCGACCGCTCCGCTGTCCGGGCAGGCGGATGTGGACGCCGCGATGGCGGCCGCCGCCGAGGCGTTCCCCGGCTGGCGCGACACCACCCCGGCCGAGCGCCAGAAGGCCCTGCTGAAGATCGCGGACGCCTTCGAGGAGCGCGCCGAGGAACTCATCGCGGCCGAGGTGGAGAACACGGGCAAGCCCACCGGGCTGACCCGCACCGAGGAGATCCCGCCGATGGTGGACCAGATCCGCTTCTTCGCGGGCGCGGCGCGGATGCTGGAGGGCAAGGGAGCCGGCGAGTACATGGAGGGGCTGACCTCCTTCGTGCGCCGTGAGCCGATCGGCGTCTGCGCGCAGGTCGCCCCCTGGAACTACCCGATGATGATGGCCGTGTGGAAGTTCGCCCCGGCGATCGCCGCGGGCAACACGGTCGTCCTGAAGCCCTCGGACACCACCCCGGCCTCCACGGTCCTGATCGCCGAGATCCTCGGCTCGATCCTGCCCAAGGGCGTCTTCAACGTCGTCTGCGGCGACCGCGACACCGGCCGCCTCATGGTCGAGCACCCCACCCCGGCGATGGCGTCCATCACCGGTTCGGTGCGCGCGGGCATGTCGGTCGCCGAGTCCGCGTCCAAGGACCTCAAGCGGGTCCACCTGGAGCTGGGCGGCAAGGCCCCGGTCGTCGTCTTCGAGGACACCGACATCGCCAAGGCCGTCGAGGACATTTCCGTCGCGGGCTTCTTCAACGCCGGCCAGGACTGCACGGCCGCCACGCGCGTGCTCGTCCACGAGTCCATCCACGACGAGTTCGTCTCCGCGCTCGCCCAGGCCGCCGCCGACACGAAGACCGGTATGCCGGACGACGAGGACGTCCTCTTCGGCCCGCTCAACAACCCCAACCAGCTCAAGCAGGTCGAGGGCTTCATCGAGCGGCTGCCGGCGCACGCGCGCGTGGTCGCCGGTGGCAAGCGCGTCGGCGACAAGGGCTTCTTCTACGCCCCGACCGTCGTCTCCGGCCTCAACCAGGACGACGAGATCGTCCAGAAGGAGGTCTTCGGCCCGGTCATCACCGTCCAGCGCTTCACCGACGAGGACCAGGCCGTCGAGTACGCCAACGGCGTCGAGTACGCGCTGGCCTCCTCGGTGTGGACCAAGGACCACTCCCGCGCGATGCGGATGTCCAAGAGGCTCGACTTCGGCTGCGTGTGGATCAACACCCACATCCCGCTGGTCGCGGAGATGCCGCACGGCGGCTTCAAGAAGTCCGGCTACGGCAAGGACCTCTCGGCGTACGGCTTCGACGACTACACGCGCGTCAAGCACGTGATGACGTCCCTCGACGGATAGGCGCCGAAGCCTCGGCCCCGGACGGTGAACCACCGTCCGGGGCCGACGTGTCTCCCAGGGTGAACCCTGTTTTTGAACATGTTCAACTCTCGGCGTACGCTGCTGCCATGAGCGACAGAGCCGCCCTGCTCAAGGGCATTCGCGCCTGGCTGGTCTTCTTCGTCGTCTGCCTGGTGCTCAGCGGCGCCACGGCCTTCCCGCTGGTGCACGAACTGCGCTGGACCGAGGACCTGCTCCGGTCCCTGTCGGCGCCGGAGCACCTCCCCGCCCTCATGGACTGGATCGAGCGCGTACGCCAGGGGCTCGACACCGCCGACGCCGAGTACCCCTTCCTCCTCTACGGCACCGACTGGCTCGCCTTCGCGCACCTCGTGATCGCCGTCGCCTTCTACGGCCCCTACCGCGACCCCGTCCGCAACATCTGGGTCGTCGAGTTCGGCATGATCGCCTGTGCCGGCATCATCCCGCTCGCCCTGGTCTGCGGCCCGGTCCGCGGCATCCCCTTCTGGTGGAGCGTCATCGACATGGCGTTCGGGGTGTTCGGCGTGATCCCGCTGTACGTCGTACGCCGGAGGATCAAGCGGCTGGAGGCGCTCACACCGAACCCGGCACCCGCCCTCGCTACTTGAGGGCGGCCTCCCGGATCCGGTCGGCGACCGGGTTCGACGTCGTGTCCTTCGCGTCGGTGTCGGAGAGCGAGTACACGAGGGTGCGGCTCAGGTCCTCGGTCGCGGCGATCGCCGTGCTGTAGCCGGGGCGGGTGCCGCTCTTGAGCCAGTAGACCGTGCCCTGGTGCTCCCAGCGGGTCAGGCCCGCGCTGTAGGCGGCGCCCTCGATGCCCGCCGGGACCGTGAACATCTCCCGCAACTGCGGTTCGGGCACGATCCGTCCGCCGAAGAGGGCCGTGACGAGCCGCTCCAGGTCGGCGGTGGTCGAGATCATGTCCCCGGCCGCCCAGCGGTCGGCCACGTTCCACTCGGTGACGTCGACCAGCCGGGTCGTCCCGTCCGGCTGGGAGACCGCCTGATAGCCGTGGTGGTGCGGTCCGCGGATGCGGGGGTCGGTGCCGGGGAAGTACGTGTGCCGCATCCCGGCGGGACGCAGTACGAGCCGGGTGGCCGCGCAGGCGTACGACCGCCCGGTCACCTTCTCGATCAGCAGGCCGAGGATCGTGTAGTTGATGTTGAGGTACTGCTGCTCGTCACCGGCGGTGAACGCCGGTCCCTTCGCGACCGCCGACTTCACGACCTGCCGCGGGGTGAGCGTGTCGTAGCGGTGCGCGTACTGCTCCTCGAAGGTGTCCCCCCAACTGGCGCCCGGCTGGATGCCGCTGGTGTGGTTCAGCAGGTTCCGTACGGTGACGGGCTTCTCGAACTCGGGGCCGAGCAGACCGGGGAGGTAGCGCTCGATCGACGCGTCGAGGTCGACCTCGCCCTCGGCCGCGAGCCGGAGGACGGCGGCGGCCGTCACCACCTTGGTCGTCGAACCGGCCCTGAACCGCGCGTCCGGGTCGGCCGCCCGGCCGCTCGCCAGGTCCCGCACCCCCGAACTGCCCTGCCAGGAACCCTCGGTGCCGCCCAGCCGGACGAGCGCGGCGGTCGCGTCTTTGTCGGGCAGCCCCTCGATCGCCTCGCACAACGCCTGGTGGGACGGCGCGGTACCGCACACGGGCGCCCGCGGGGCGGGAGAGGCGAACGCGGGCGCGGCGAGCGGACCCGCGCCCAGGGCGAGGACGAGGGAGGCGGCGAGAAGAGTGGTACGGCGGCGGGCGTGCATCGGCTGCTCCTCGGGGGAGTTCGGCGGAAGGACGTGATCATCCTCCGGCCGTGCGGGCCGCCTTGGGATCGTCGTCAGGGAGGGCGCCCGCCCTGGCGCGCCCCCGACCAACTCCCCTGGGTGTGCAGGGGAGTTGTCAGGGGTCACCCCTAGGGTGCCTGCCGCTTCGGCCGGTCCCCGGCCGCACGCAGTGCGCACAGCACGTCGACGCGGTTGGTGGTGATCGAGTCGACGCCCAGGGCCAGCAGGCGGCGCATGGAGCGACGGGTGTCCGGGGTCCAGACGGAGAGCAGGTAACCGGCGCGGTGGACACGGTCCGCGAGCACGCGGTCGACCAGGCCGAAGCGGTAGTTCAGCCAGCGCGGCCGGATCGCCTCCAGCAGACCGGCGCGGGCCGGTGCCAGCGTCGTACGTGTGAGCGCGATCTCGGCGGACGGGTCCGCCGCCCGTACGGCGAGCATGGCGGGGGCACCGGCGCAGTAGTAGACGCGGTCCTGGGCTCCCCGCTCGCGCACGGCGTCCACGATCCGGCGTACCGCGCGGACGTCCGGCGTGCCGGGCAGGTCGATCATCACCCGGCCGCCGTCCGTCGCCGCCAGCGCGTCGGAGAGCATGGGCACCCCGTCGTCCGTGACCCCGCGCACCTCCTCCCACGACAGCGACGACAGCGGACGGTCGTGTCCCCAGAGCCGCTTCAGCGTGCCGTCGTGCAGCAGCACCGGGACGCCGTCCCGGGTGAGGCGTACGTCGATCTCCACCGCGTCCGCGCCCCGGTGGAGCGCGGACCGCAGCGAGGCGAGGGTGTTCTCGCGGACGCGGTAGGGGTCGCCGCGGTGGGCCACGGCGGTCACGTTCTGCATGGCGGCCCTTCGCGGGTGGTCAGGAGTCGAGCCAGGACGCGGTGTAGGTGTCGATCTCGGTGGCCAGCCGCGCCTTGCCGGCCGGGTCCATGAAGGACACCTCGACCGCGTTCTTCGCCAGGTCGGCCAGCCCCCGCTCGTCGAGCTCCAGCAGCCGCGCGGCGACCGCGTACTCGTTGTTCAGGTCGGTGCCGAACATCGGCGGGTCGTCGGAGTTGACGGTGACGATGACGCCGGCCCGCGTGAACTCCTTGATGGGGTGCGCGTCGAGGTCGGTCACCGCGCGGGTGGCGATGTTGGAGGTGGGGCACACCTCCAGCGGGATGCGCCGCTCCGCCAGGTGCCGGAGCAGCTCGGGGTCGCGGGCCGAGCTGGTGCCGTGCCCGATGCGCTCGGCACCCAGCTCGTTGAGGGCGTCCCACACGGTCTCCGGTCCGGTGGTCTCGCCTGCGTGCGGCACGGAGTGCAGTCCGGCGGCGATCGCGCGGTCGAAGTACGGCTTGAACTGCGGCCGGGGCACGCCGATCTCGGGCCCGCCGAGACCGAAGGAGACCAGGCCCTCCGGGCGCAGCCGGTCGTCGGTGGCGAGCCGCGTGGTCTCCTCGGCGGACTCGAGACCGGCCTCGCCGGGGATGTCGAAGCACCAGCGCAGCACGGTCCCGAGCTCGGCCTCGGCCGCCTTGCGGGCGTCCTCGATCGCGTCCATGAAGGCACGCTCGTCGATGCCGCGCCGGGTGGAGGAGAACGGGGTGATGGTCAGCTCGGCGTACCGCACCTGCTGCCGGGCCAGTTCGCGGGCCACCTCGTAGGTCAGCAGCCGTACGTCCTCGGGAGTACGGATCAGGTCGACGACGGACAGGTACACCTCGATGAAGTGGGCGAAGTCCGTGAAGGTGAAGTAGTCGGCCAGGGCCTCGGGGTCGGTGGGGACCTTGGAGTCGGGGTGGCGGGCGGCCAGCTCCGAGACGATCCGGGGGGAGGCGGATCCTACGTGGTGCACATGCAGCTCGGCCTTGGGCAGGCCGGCGATGAAGGCGTGCAGATCGCGTGGGACGCGCGGCTCGACGAGACGGTCGGTCAAGGTTCCTCCCCGGAACGGCGCCCCTTCGACCGCACGGGCGGCGGGACGCGGATGATCGGCTGATCGGTGACTCGGGGTCATCGTAGGCGGTCGGGGAAGGGGGCGCGGGTCGGTACGGGGCGGCGGAGCCGTAGCATGGCCGGACGATCGAGGCCGAGGGGGAACTCCAGATGACGGACGCGACGCAGCCGGGCGGGGACACGGGCGCCGGCGACCCCTGGGCGCCCCCGGAGGGCAGGCCCTCACTGGACAAGGACCACACGTCCGGCGTCGGCCGGCCGCCGCAGCCACCGGCCACGCCGACCGTCGCCGACGGGCTGTCCGCGCCGCAGCCGCCGTCCGTGCACAACCAGCCCACCATCGCCGGGATGCCGGGTGCCGGCTTCGTCCCGCCCGTCGGCGCCACGCCCCCGGGCGGCGCCACGCCCTTCGACACCCAGGGCTCCGCGCTGCCCCCGCCGCCCGTCGCGCCCACCGGCCCCGGCGCCCCCGGCGGCTACGGATACCCCGGCTACCCGCCGGGCTACGGCTGGCCCGGCATGCCGGGCCAGCGGCAGAACGGCATGGGCGTCGCGGCCATGGTGCTCGGCATCCTGGCCTGCTGCCTGTTCTGCTTCTACGGCGTGGTCTCCGTCGTCCTCGGCGTCCTCGCCATCGTCTTCGGCATCAAGGGCCGCAAGAAGGCCGAACAGGGCCTCGCCGACAACCACGGACAGGCCCAGGCCGGCCTGATCACGGGCATCATCGGCCTCGTCCTCGGCATCGCCGTGATCGTCCTGATAGCCATCGGCGTCGTGGCCGCCATCAACAGCGAGGAGGACAGCTGGGAGGACGAGGACTACTACGGCGCCCACCGCCCCGCCGTCACCGCTCCCGCCTTCCGCTGACCGCACCGGTCGCCGAGGACCGACGGCCCGAGCCCCCGCACAGCGGGCTCGGGCCGTCGTCCTTTCGCGGATGGGTCAGAGCGCGAGGCCCGTCAGGACCATCACCCGCTCGTAGGTGTAGTCGTCCATCGCGAACCTCACGCCCTCACGGCCCACACCGGACTGCTTGGCACCGCCGTACGGCATCTGGTCGGCGCGGTAGGACGGCACGTCACCGATGACCACACCGCCGACCTCCAGGGCCCGGTGGGCCCGGAAGGCGGTCTGCAGGTCGTGCGTGAACACGCCCGCCTGGAGGCCGTACTTGGAGTCGTTGACGGCCGCGAAGGCCGCCGCCTCGCCGTCCGCCTTCTGCACGGTCAGCACCGGCCCGAAGACCTCCTCGCGGGAGATCGTCGCGTCGGCCGGTACGTCGGCGAGCACGGTCGGCGCGTAGGAGGCGCCGTCGCGCTTGCCGCCGGTGAGGAGGGTGGCGCCCGCGGCGACGGCCTCGTCGACCCAGGACTCCACGCGCTGCGCGGCGGCCTCGCTGACCAGCGGGCCGACGTCGGTGGCGTCGTCGTTCGGGTCGCCGGTGACCTGAGCCTCGACGGCGGCGACGATGCGCGGCAGCAGCCGGTCGTACACGGAGGCGTCGGCGATCACGCGCTGCACGGAGATGCAGGACTGGCCGCCCTGGTAGTTGGAGAAGGTCGCGATGCGCTGCGCGGCCCGGTCCAGGTCCTCGTCGCTCGCGAAGTCGGCGAGGACGACGGCCGCGCCGTTGCCGCCCAGCTCCAGGGTGCAGTGCTTGCGCGGCACCGAGTCCATGATCGCGTAACCGACGGTCTCGGAGCCGGTGAAGGAGATCACCGGCAGCCGCTCGTCCTGGACCAGCGCGGGCATGCGGTCGTTGGGGACCGGGAGGATGCTCCAGGAACCGGCGGGCAGCTCGGTCTCGGCGAGCAGCTCACCGAGGATCAGGCCGGAGAGGGGGGTGGCGGGAGCCGGCTTGAGGATGATGGGCGCGCCCGCGGCGATCGCGGGGGCGATCTTGTGGGCGCACAGGTTCAGCGGGAAGTTGAACGGCGCGATGCCGAGGACGACGCCCTTGGGGAAGCGGCGGGTGAAGGCGAGCCGGCCCTGGCCGCCGGCGTCGGTGTCCAGGCGCTGGGCCTCGCCGCCGTTGAAGCGGCGGGCCTCCTCGGCGGCGAAGCGGAAGACGGAGACGGCGCGGCCGACCTCTCCGCGGGCCCACTTGACCGGCTTGCCGTTCTCGGCGGAGATCAGGCGGGCGATCTCCTCGGTGCGCTCGGCGAGGCGGCGGCTGACGTGGTCGAGGGCGGCGGCGCGGACGTGGGCGGGGGTGGCGGCGAAGTCCTCGCGGACGGCGTGGGCGGCGGAGACGGCCTCTTCGACCTGGGCGTCGGTGGGGACGCTCACCGTGCCGACGGTGCGGCCGTCCCAGGGGGAGGTGACGTCGAAGGCGGTCTCGCCGGTGGCCTGGCGGCCGGCGAGCCAGAAGGCGGTGGTGGAAGTCATGTGCGGGCTCCGGCCCTTCCGTGGTGGGGGTGTGCGGGTGGGTTGCTGGGTCCACGGTAGGGCGGGGAGCGGGGGGCGGAGTTTGGCCGAGTCGTAGGGGTGGGGGTGCGGGGGTTCTACGATTTGGCGGGGTGGGCCGGGGGTGTCACTCCGTCGTTGTCGCCTTCAGGGACAGCCACAGCTCCATGCGGGTGTCCGGGTCGTCCAGGGAGCGGCCCAGGATCTCCTCGACCCGGCGCATGCGGTAGCGCAGGGTGTGGCGGTGGACGCCCAGGTCGGCCGCCGCCGCGTCCCACTGGCCGTGGCGGGAGAGCCAGGCGCGCAGCGAGGCGACGAGGTCGCCGCGGCCCGTCGCGTCGTGTTCGCGCAGGGCGCGCAGCAGCCCGTCGGCGAACGCCCTGACCGCGTCGTCGGCGAGCAGCGGCAGCACCGATCCGGCGGCCATGTGCTCGTGCTCCACCAGCACCCTCCCCCGCCGCCGCGCCACCGAAAGAGCCTGCTCGGCCTGCTTGTAGGCGGTGGACGCGGCGATCGGTCCGGCCGGTGCGGACAGTCCGACGACCAGTTCGTCGTCGTCGGCCTTGCGGGCCGCCTCCCGCGCGGCGGCGTGATCGCAGCAGGCGGCCACGGCGGCGCCGCCGTCGCAGGCCAGTATCACCAGCCGGTTTCCCTCCGGTACGACCAGGACCACCTCCCCGGAGCGGGCGGCGGCGGCCTCCGCGGCCTCGGCGAGGGCTCCGAGGGCGTCCCCGTTCGTCTCGCCCCCGGCGGCCACGATGATCCGGAAGGGCGCGTCGAGAAGGCCGCCGTACAGGTCGCCGGCCACCGCGCGGGCGTGGTCCGGCTCCCCGGCGAGCAGCATGCGCAGGACGGCGGCGCCGATGCGCTGCTCGGCGGCGTGCAGGGAGCGGGAGCGTTCCGTGATCAGGGTGAGCAGGGCGATGGCGGAGTGGACGGCGTACCGTTCGGCGGTGCCGAGGGCGGCGGCCGTACCGACGGCGAGCGCCGCGCGGGGGCGCCGGCCGGTGCCGAGGGAGTGCAGTTCGACCCGGTCCTCGTTCTCCGGGCCCGCCACGACCGAGGAGGCGGGCGCGGGCCGCTCCCGCAGCCGGGTCACGTCCGGGGTGAGCCGCGCGGCGCGCCGGCCCGCCCACTCCGGTGCCGCGGCCACGACGGCGCCCGAGGCGTCGTACAGCGCGGCCCACCCGTCGACCTGCGCGGCGAGCGCGGCCAGCAGCCCCTCCGGGCCTTCCGTCAGAGCCTGTCGTGTCAGCTCCCGCTGGGCCGCGAAGCCCGCGGTCACCGCGCGGTACTGGTCGGCGGCGATGGCGGCGGACACGGCCTTGCTGATCGCGAGGAAGGGGGTGCGGCGCGGCACCTCGAGGAGCGGCAGACCCTCCTCCCGCGCGGCGTCGACGAGGGCGTCGGGGATGTC
Source organism: Streptomyces sp. NPDC014676 (assembly GCF_043084105.1). NCBI lineage: Bacteria > Bacillati > Actinomycetota > Actinomycetes > Kitasatosporales > Streptomycetaceae > Streptomyces > Streptomyces sp. NPDC014676. The sequence continues at coordinate 276,463 of NZ_JBIBZI010000011.1, forward strand.
CTCGTAATGGACGCCGACGGCGAATCCGAGGCCCACGACTCCCGCCCCGACCAGCCGCCGCACATAGCGGCGCATCGCCTCCCGGTCCTCCGCGTCGAGTTTCAGCGCGGTGATCAGCAGGAGTTCCCCGCCCTCCATGTAGGGCACGGGGTCGGCGAGCTCACTGGCGTGCGCCCAGCGGACCGGCGCGTCGAGGCGGTCCCCGCCCGCGCGCACGGTCAGCTTGAGCGCGGAGTGGTGGACGAGCGAGGCGAGCGTCGGGGGCATGGGTGCCTTGAGCCTTCGGGTCTGCGTCGGGTGTGTGAGAACTCGGTGATCTTTTGGCCGTCGCGTATGAACGGCCTGTGTCGATTCTGCCTCACTGTACGGTCCCCGGCCGCCCCGATCGGCCGGCTCACTCCCGCAGGTCCACCAGCAGCGGCGGCGCGTGCTCGCCCTTGACGTCGGTCAGCGACAGCACCGCGTGGCCCGCCGGTACGGCATGCGCCAGCTCCGACGCCGACCACCGCTCCCGCTCGACCTGCCGCACGGTGACCGCCCGCGCGGTCGGCGCCTTGCCCGTGATCGCCCGCCGCAGGGCGTGAGCCGCCTTGCCCGCCGGGCTCTCCGCGATGATCTGCCGGTCGGTGACGTCCCGGGCCTCGGTCCACTCCTTGCCCCACACCTCGGCGAAGTCCTGCCCGTCCCACGGGGTGACACCGGACAGTGCCATCCGGCATCCGGTGGCCCCGAGCAGCGGCCCGCGCAGCGGCCTCGGTACGTCGTCCAGGGTGCGCAGCGTCAGCACCACGCCCGCGTTGGCGGACCGCAGCCGCTGGATGCCCCGCACGGCCTCGGGGGTGACCACGCCGGTCGCGTCGTCCAGCACCAGACAGGCGAACAGGGAGCGGTCCTCGCGCACCGTCACGCTCGCCGTGAACTGGGCGAGGACCAGCCGCGCCAGCATCCGCGAGGCGTCCGCGTGCCCGCGCTGGGGCAGGTCGACGCGCACCCGTACCGGGTGGTCCAGCGCCTTGAGCGAGAACGGCCGGGACTGCCCGGAGGTGTCGAAGAACCCCGCGAAGGCCGGCCGGTCCAGCAGCGCCACCCGGTCGGCGAGGGTGCCGCCGACATCGCCAGGGTGGGCCATCTGCCGCTCGCGCGCGTCGAGTTCACGCAGCAGCGACTCCTGGCCGGCGGCCTGGAGCCCGCTGCGCAGGGCGGCCAGCGGGCCGGGGGCGCCGTCGAGGAGCTGCCGCAGCTCGGGGACGGACGGGAAGCGGCCGTGCACCGCGCGGAACGGGCCCAGGAGCTGGGCGAGGACGGTGGTGGAGCGGCGGCTGTCGCTGCCCGGGTGCGGATCCGCCAGGTCTCCCACCAGCGCCTCGGCGAGTACGGCCGCGGCCTCGTCGGGGTCCGTGGTGCCGCCGTACAGGTCGAGGTCGTAGACCGACTCGGGATTGCCGATCCGCACGACGACGTCGTACGCGTCGCTGTCGCCGAGCCCCGCGCCCGCCGCGCCGACCACGACCACGGCGGCCTTCCCGGCCAGCGCGTGCAGGCACAACGACTCGGCGAGCGGCTGGACGACACCGCCGGTCTTGCCGGAACCGGCCGGTCCGACGGCGAGGAGCGAGGTGCCGAGGAGTTCCGGACCGAGGGCCAGGCCGGTGCCGCGGTAGGCGTAGGGGTTGCGGGGGTCGTCGGCCGTGGTGCCGATCCGTACCTGCCCGGTGAGCAGGTCGTGGCGGGCCTGCCGGGCGGGCAGGTCGCGCGCGCCGGAGGGATGCGGGCAGGCGGCCGCTCCGTCCGCGAGCACGGCTCCGGTGAAGGCGGCGAGGCTGTGCCGGCCGTTGCGCACGCCCTGCCAGGCGCGGGCGATACGGGCCTGGTCGACGTCCCGCATCAGCCCGGCGCGGGCGTCGGCGGCCAGCCGCTCGGCGGCGTCCGTGGCGCCGGCGGCGCGGAGGGCGGGCCAGGCGGCGGGGTCGGCCTCCGCGGCGGGCGGGCGCTGGTCCCGCGCGGGGCCACGGCGCCAGGCGGGCGGGCCGTAGCGGCGCCAGATCTCGCTCCAGCGGCCGAGGCGGCCCACGCCGACCATGATGATCCCGGCGATCAGCACGTAGTAGGCGTAGACGACCACGACGGCGCCGAAGCTGTGGGGCTCCGCCCAGGAGTCGGGGATCATCGCGTAGAGCGGCAGCAGCCACCAGCCGCCGAGGTAGCCGTTCCACAGCAGCGACCAGATGAGCCAGCCGACGAGGAACGCGATCAGGGCTCCGCTGAGCAGCTGGCGTCCGGGGACGCGCTCCGGTTCCTCCTCCGGGCGCGGCCGGTGGCCGAACCGCCACACGCCGGGGAGGGCCTCGGGGCGGGGGGTGCGGAGCCAGGTGAGGAACGCGGAACCGTCGGGCGGCGGGGGCATGCCCGGGGCCCTGGTGGGGCGCGGGGGCGCCATCGGTACGTCCGGTGGGCCCGCCGGGCGCGGGACGGGGTGCGCATGCGTGCCCCGTGCGTCCTGGGTACCGTCGCTGTTCATCGCCCTTGCCCCCTGAGCTGCCGCTCCATCCGCCGTCAGCGAGTCAATCTAACGCCCTGACAGGGCGAGTTCACTGTTTACGTGGCCGGGGCCGCGGCCGGGCGGGGGATGGGTTTCACTTACCCGCGCTTGCGGGGTGCCTCCCCCACTCCCGGCTCCTCCCCCACTCTCGGCTTCGCTCGAGCGGGGGGACCCCATGAGCGGGGCACCCCCATCGCCCCTGGGGGTACCTCCCAGGCCCTTACGACCCTGGGGGAGGCACGACTGCCCGCGGCTCCCCCTGGCTATGTCCATCACGGACAACCCCGCCCTCCCGACAACGCCCACATGGAGCATGCCCAGCCCCCCTCGGCGGCCCTAGCCTGCGAGAAAAGAAAGAAAAGCGTCCGAAACACCCCCCCCCAGGAGCCCCGCATGACCGCACTTCCGCAGGAGCGCCGCGTCGTCACCGCCATCCCCGGCCCGAAGTCGCAGGAGCTGCAGGCCCGCCGCACCGCCGCGGTCGCGCAGGGCGTGGGCTCCGTGCTGCCCGTGTTCACCACCCGCGCGGGCGGCGGCATCATCGAGGACGTCGACGGCAACCGGCTGATCGACTTCGGCTCCGGCATCGCCGTGACCTCCGTCGGCGCCTCCGCCGAGGCCGTCGTCCGCCGCGCCTCCGCCCAGCTCGCCGACTTCACCCACACCTGCTTCATGGTCACGCCGTACGAGGGCTACGTGGCCGTCGCCGAGGCGCTCGCCGAGCTGACGCCGGGCGACCACGCCAAGAAGTCCGCGCTGTTCAACAGCGGCGCCGAGGCCGTCGAGAACGCCGTCAAGATCGCGCGTGCGTACACGAAGCGGCAGGCGGTCGTCGTCTTCGACCACGGCTACCACGGCCGTACGAACCTCACCATGGCGCTGACCGCGAAGAACATGCCGTACAAGCACGGCTTCGGCCCGTTCGCGCCCGAGGTGTACCGCGTCCCGGTCGCCTACGGCTACCGCTGGCCGACCGGCCCGGAGAACGCGGGCCCGGAGGCCGCCGCGCAGGCCATCGACCAGATCTCCAAGCAGGTCGGCGCCGAGAACGTGGCCGCGATCATCATCGAGCCGGTGCTCGGCGAGGGCGGCTTCATCGAGCCGGCCAAGGGCTTCCTGCCCGCGATCAGCAAGTTCGCCCAGGACAACGGCATCGTCTTCGTCGCCGACGAGATCCAGTCCGGCTTCTGCCGCACCGGTCAGTGGTTCGCCTGCGAGGACGAGGGCATCGTCCCGGACCTGATCACCACCGCGAAGGGCATCGCGGGCGGTCTGCCGCTCGCCGCCGTCACCGGCCGTGCCGAGATCATGGACGCCGCGCACTCCGGCGGCCTGGGCGGCACCTACGGCGGCAACCCCGTCGCCTGCGCGGGCGCGCTCGGCGCGATCGAGACGATGAAGGAGCTCGACCTCAACGCCAAGGCGAAGAACATCGAGGCGATCATGAAGTCCCGCCTCACCGCCATGGCCGAGAAGTTCGACGTCATCGGCGACGTCCGCGGCCGGGGCGCGATGATCGCCATCGAGCTGGTCAAGGACCGCGCCACCAAGGAGCCGAACCCCGAGGCGACGGCCGCGCTGGCCAAGGCCTGCCACCAGGAGGGCCTGCTGGTCCTGACCTGTGGCACCTACGGCAACGTGCTGCGCTTCCTGCCCCCGCTGGTCATCGGTGAGGACCTGCTGAGCGAGGGCCTCGACATCATCGAGCAGGCGTTCGCGCGCATCTGAGCCGGCATCAGGGCAGGTGGGACGCCTGCCCCGGGCCGCCGGGACCGACGAGCGGCAGAGCGTGTGAAGAACGTGTGCGAGGTGGATGACAGGAGCCCGTCGGCCCTGTCGCGGGGCCACCCCCTGCCGTAGGTTTCTCCACGGATGAGAGACACACCCCGCCCACAGGGGACTGTGGGCGGTTTCAGGCCGGGGCCTCCCCAGCTTCGACCTGGTCGTGCCCTCGCGCACACAACCGGGGCCCGAGGGCCTCGGGTCTCCTCATGATCGGACGGTCGCCCGCCCCACACCCCCCGGGGCGCGCGACGTTCCGGTCCGGACGGCCGTCCGGGCATCTCATACGGCAAGCCGTTCCCAGAAGGGCCAGTGCATACCCCCCCTTTGCACTGGCCCTTCTGCATGCACCGGGCCCCACCTGCGAAGCTGTGCACCATGCTGCTGCTGGGACCGCCCGTTCTCCTCTTCGCGCTGATCACCTGGCAGGTCGTCGCCGACGGCCCGCTGGTGGGCCTCGACGAACGGCTGAGCCGGGAGCTGGTCCATCCGGACCGGGCCTCCGAACTGCTCGCCGACCTCGGCAACGCCCAGGTCGCCCTCCCCGTCCTGGTGATCGCACTGGCGTACGCCGCCTGGCGCGGACGTGCCACAGGTATGGACCGCTGGTGGCTGCCGCCCGCCGCCGGGGCCCTGGCGATGGTGCTGGTGCCGACGCTGGTCGCACCCCTCAAGGAGTGGACCGACCGCCCCGGCACCCCGGCCGTGCCCCCGGCGGTCGGCTACTACCCCTCCGGGCACACGGCCACCGCCGTGGTGGCGTACGGCGCGGCGACGCTGCTGCTCCTGCCGCTGCTGCGGTCGCCGGCGGTCCGTCGCGTGCTCGTCGCGGCCTGCGCCGTCCTGGTCGTCGGCGCCTCGTTCGGGCTGGTGCGCCGGGGCTACCACTGGCCGCTGGACGTGGCGGCCAGTTGGTGCCTCGGCGCGGTGCTGCTGATCTGCCTCCGGCTGTCGCTCAGCCGAAGTAGCCGTCGAACGTCCGCTGGAACTCCCAGCCGCCGAACCGGTCCCAGTTGATCGACCAGGTCATCAGCCCGCGCAGCCCCGGCCAGGTCCCGTGGGTCGCGTAACCGCCGCAGTTCGTGCGCTTGGTCAGACAGTCGAGGGTCTTGGTGACCTCGGCCGGGGACACGTGCCCGTTGCCCGCGTTGGCCGTGGCCGGCATGCCGATGGCGACCTGGTCGGCGCGCAGCGGCGGGAAGACGTTGTTCGCGTCGCCGGCGACCGGGAAGCCGGTGAGCAGCATGTCGGTCATCGCGATGTGAAAGTCGGCGCCGCCCATCGAGTGGTACTGGTTGTCCAGGCCCATGATCGGGCCCGAGTTGTAGTCCTGGACGTGCAGCAGCGTCAGGTCGTCGCGCAGGGCGTGGATGACCGGGAGGTACGCGCCCGCCCGCGGGTCCTGGCCGCCCCACTTGCCGGTGCCGTAGTACTGGTAGCCGAGCTGGACGAAGAAGGTCTCCGGGGCCATGGTCAGCACGAAGTCGTCGCCGTACTTGGCCTTCAGGGTCTTCAGGGCCGAGATCAGGTTGACGATCACCGGGGTCTTCGGGTTCCTGAAGTCCGTGTCGTCGGCGTTCAGGGAGAGGGAGTGGCCCTCGAAGTCGATGTCCAGGCCGTCGAGTCCGTACTCGTCGATGATCTTCGAGACGGAGGAGACGAACATGTCGCGGGCGGCGGTGCTGGTGAGCTGTACCTGGCCGTTCTGGCCGCCGATGGAGATCAGCACCTTCTTCCCGGCCGCCTGCTTGGCCCTGATGGCCGCCTTGAACTCGGCGTCGCTCTCCACACCCGGGCACTCCGAGGCCGGGCAGCGCTCGAAGCGGATGTCGCCCGAGGTGACCGAGGTCGGCTCACCGAAGGCCAGGTCGATGACGTCCCAACTGTCGGGGACGTCGGCCAGGCGGGTGTAGCCGGAACCGTTGGCGAAGCCGGCGTGGAGGTAGCCGACCAGGGCGTGGGCCGGGAGGCCGGAGTCGCCGCCGCCGGAGTCGGGTGCTCCCGTCGTCGCGGTCACGGTGGCCGAACGGGCCGACTCACCCGCGTCGTTCACGGCCGTGACCTGGAAGGCGTACGCCGTCGAGGGCGACAACCCGGTGACGGTGGCCGACGTCCCGCTCACCGTCCGCACCTTGGTGCCGTCACGGTAGACCGCGTAACCGGTGGCGCCGGGCACGGGGGACCAGGACAGGGCCACGCTGGTGGAGGTGACGGTGCCGGCCCGCAGGCCGGTGGGCGGGGCGGGCGGCCGGCCCGTCTCGCCGCCGGGTCCGACCAGGGTGATGTCGTCGGCGTGATAGGCGCCCGTGCCGTACCAGCCGTGGGTGTAGATGGTGACGCGGGTGGTGGAGGGGCCGGTGCGGAAGGTGGTGGTGAGCTGCTGCCAGCCGGGGGCGGACTGGGTCCAGGTGGAGACGTCGGTGGTGCCGGTGCCGCTCGCGCCCAGGTAGACGTAGCTGCCCTGGACGTGACCGGAGAGCGTGTACTGGGAGTCCGGTTTCACGGTGACGGTCTGCGCGCAGCGGGCGTTGTCGGCGCCCGCCGGGGTTGCCTTCAGCGCCGAAACGCCACTGTGCACAGGCGAGTTCACCGTCGTGCCGGCCGTACAGCTCCAGCCGTCGAGGCCGGACTCGAAGCCGCCGTTCCTGGCGAGGTCCGCGTCGGCCGCGCGGGCGGCCGACGACAGCGCGGTCATACCGGTGGTGGCGAGGACGGTGGCGGTGAGCAGCGCCACGAGGGGCCGGCGCGCGAGAGGTCTGGAGCGGTCCACAAGGGCCTCCGGGCAGGGGGAGTCGGGAGGGCGGAGCGCGCTCAATTTGGTCCAGACCAATTCGGTTGTCAAGCCCCCGCGCGGCTCAGCTGTCGAAGCCGAGGCCCAGCCGGTCCATCGTCCGCAGCCACAGATTGCGCCGCCCGGCCTGTGCGTCCGCCCTGGCCAGCGACCACTTGGTGAGGGCGATGCCGGTCCAGGCGAACGGCTCCGGCGGGAACGGCAGCGGCTTCCTGCGCACCATCTCCAGCTCCGTGCGTTCGGTCCGTTCCCCCGCCAGCAGGTCCAGCATCACCTCGGCGCCGAACCGCGTCGCGCCCACCCCGAGACCCGTGTAGCCCGCCGCGTACGCCACCCTCCCCGTGTACGCCGTGCCGAAGAACGCCGAGAAGCGGGAGCAGGTGTCGATCGCGCCGCCCCAGGCGTGGGTGAAGCGCACGCCTTCGAGTTGCGGGAAGCAGGTGAAGAAGTGCCCGGCCAGCTTGGCGTACGTCTCCGGCCGGTCGTCGTACTCGGCGCGCACCCGGCCGCCGTACGGATAGACCGCGTCGTAGCCGCCCCACAGGATCCGGTTGTCGGCGGAGAGCCGGAAGTAGTGGAACTGGTTGGCGCTGTCCCCGAGGCCCTGGCGGTTCTTCCAGCCGATGGACGCCAACTGGTCGGCGGTGAGCGGCTCGGTCATCAGGGCGTAGTCGTACACCGGGACGGTGTAGGGGCGGACCCGTCTGACCAGGCTGGGGAAGACGTTGGTGCCGAGCGCCACCGCGCGGGCGCGGATCCGCCCGTACGGGGTGCGTACGGCCATGCCGGAGCCGTACGGCTTCAGGGTGAGGGCGGGGGTGCGCTCGTACACGCGGACGCCCAGGTCCAGGCAGGCCCGCTTCAGTCCCCAGGCCAGTCTGGCCGGGTGGAGCATGGCCACGCCCCGCCGGTCGTACAGCCCGGCCCGGAAGGTCGGGGAGTCCACCTGTTCCCGTACGGCGTCGGCGTCCAGGTACTCGACGTCGTCGGCGAGGCCCCTGGCGCGGATCTCCTCGTACCAGTCCTTGAGCTCCCACGCCTGGTAGGGCTCGGTGGCGACGTCGATCTCGCCGGAGCGTTCGAAGTCGCAGTCGATCGAGTGGCGGGCGACCGTCTCCTCGATGGCGTCGAGGTTGCGGGCGCCCAGCCGCTGAAGGGTGTGGATCTCGTCCGGCCAGCGGGTGAGTCCGTTGGGCAGGCCGTGGGTGAGGGAGGCGGCGCAGAAGCCGCCGTTGCGGCCGGAGGCGGCCCAGCCCGCCTCGCGGCCCTCCACCAGCACGACGTCCCGTGCGGGGTCGCGCTCCTTGGCGATCAGCGCGGTCCACAGTCCGCTGTAGCCGCCGCCGACGACCAGCAGGTCGCAGGTCTCGGCGCCGGTGAGGGCGGGTTCGGGGCCGGGCCTGCCGGGGTCGTCCAGCCAGTAGGAGACCGGCCGGGCCTCGGAAAGGGATTTCGTCCAACGGCTCATGGCGCCAGGGGCCATGATGTCAACTCCCTACAGTGATTTTCATGCCTTCTGCCGGTTGCGGCGATTTCCGATGATCATGGAGACCAGTACCAGCAGGACGGCGAGGGCGAACATGGCCGTACCGATCACATTGATCTGCACGGGAGTTCCGCGCTGCGCGGAGCCCCATACGAACATCGGGAAGGTGACGGTCGAGCCGGCGTTGAAATTGGTGATGATGAAATCGTCGAAGGAGAGCGCGAAGGCGAGCAGCGCGCCCGCCGCGATGCCGGGGGCGGCGATCGGCAGCGTGACCCGGACGAACGTCTGGAACGGGCCGGCGTACAGGTCCTGCGCGGCCTGCTCCAGCCTCGGGTCCATCGACATCACGCGCGCCTTCACGGCGACCACGACGAAGCTGAGGCAGAACATGATGTGGGCGATCAGGATCGTCCAGAAGCCGAGCTGCGCACCCATGTTGAGGAACAGGGTGAGCAGCGAGGCCGCCATGACCACCTCGGGCATCGCCATCGGCAGGAAGATCAGCGAGTTCACGGCGGGGCGGGCACGGAAGCGGTAGCGGACCAGCGCGAAGGCGATCATCGTGCCGAGCAGCGTGGCGCCGAGCGTCGCCCACAGGGCGAGCTGGAGGCTGAGCGACAGCGAGGCGCACAGTCCGGAGACGCCGCAGGGGTCCTTCCACGCCTCGGTGGAGAATTCCTGCCATGTGTAATTGAAGCGCCCCTTCGGATTGTTGAAGGAGAACACGGTGACGACGACGTTCGGCAGGAGGAGATAGGCGAGGGTCAGCAGTCCCGCGATGACGACGAAATGGCGCTTGAGCCAGTTGACGAAGGTCATTTTAAACCAGATCCTCCGTGCCGGACTTGCGGATGTAGAGCGTGACGATGACGAGGATCGCGGCCATCAGGATGAACGAGAGTGCCGCGGCCGTCGGATAGTCGAGGATCCGCAGGAATTGCGACTGGATGACATTGCCGACCATGCGGGTGTCGGTCGAGCCGAGCAGATCCGAGTTGATGTAGTCGCCGGATGCCGGGATGAAGGTCAGCAGAGTGCCGGAGACCACGCCCGGCATCGACAGCGGGAAGGTGACCCTGCGGAAGGTGGTCGACGGCCTGGCGTACAGGTCGTTCGCCGCCTCGTGCAGTCGGGGGTCGATGCGCTCCAGCGAGGTGTAGAGCGGCAGGATCATGAACGGCAGGAAGTTGTACGTCAGACCGCACACCACCGCGAGCGGTGTGGCGAGCACCCGGTCGCCGGCGGTCCAGCCGAGCCACGCCGTGACGTCCAGGACGTGCAGGGTGTTCAGGGCGTCGACCACCGGGCCGCCGTCGGCGAGGATCGTCTTCCAGGCGAGCGTGCGGATCAGGAAGCTGGTGAAGAACGGCGCGATCACCAGGATCATGATCAGGTTCCGCCAGCGTCCCGCGCGGAAGGCGATCAGATAGGCCAGCGGGTAGCCGAGCAGCAGGCACAGCACGGTCGCGGAGGCCGCGTAGAGCACCGAGCGCACGAACTGCGGCCAGTAGTCGGACAGCGCGTCCCAGTAGGTGGCGAAGTGCCAGGTGACCTGGTAGCCCTCCTCCAGGGAGCCCGTCTGCACGGACGTGGAGGCCTGGTAGATCACCGGCAGCGCGAAGAACACGAACAGCCAGAGCAGACCGGGCAGCAGGAGCAGGTACGGCGTCCAGCGGCCCCGCCCGCGCGGTGGCTTCCGCTCCGGCGGGGCGGGCGCCAGGGGTGGCGCCTCGGTGACCGTCGTCATCAGGCGACCTCTTCCTCGACCGTCTCGACGCCCGCGTCGATGTCCTGCGCCGCGTCCAGTCCGAAGGTGTGCGCCGGGTTCCAGTGCAGGACCACCTCGGCGCCGGGCACCAGCCGGGGATCGCGGTCGATGTTCTGGACGTAGACCTCGAAGTCGGAGCAGACCGGGCTGTCGACGACGAACTGCGTGGAGACGCCGATGAAACTGGAGTCGGCGATCCGGCCGGTGATCCGGTTGCGGCCCTCGGGTATCGCGCCGGCGTCGTCGGCGTGGGTGAGGGAGATCTTCTCCGGGCGCACCCCGACCAGCACCTTGCCGCCGGCCGTCGTGGGCGCGCTGGTGCGGGCCCCGGGCAGGACGAGCTTGCCGCCGCCCGCCTTGAGGATGATCTCGTCGCCGGACTTGGTGTCGACCTCGGCCTCGATGAAGTTGGAGGTGCCGAGGAAGTTGGCGACGAACGTGGTGCGCGGGTTCTCGTACAGGTCGGCGGGCGAGCCGAGCTGCTCGACCCGGCCGGCGTTCATCACGGCGACCGTGTCGGCCATGGTCATGGCCTCCTCCTGGTCGTGCGTGACGTGCACGAAGGTGATGCCGACCTCGGTCTGGATGCGCTTGAGCTCGAGCTGCATCTGACGGCGCAGCTTCAGGTCGAGGGCGCCCAGCGGCTCGTCGAGCAGCAGCACCTTGGGGTGGTTGATCAGCGCGCGGGCCACCGCGACGCGCTGCTGCTGGCCGCCGGAGAGCTGGTGCGGCTTCTTGCGGGCCTGCTCGCCGAGCTGGACCAGCTCCAGCATCTCCTCGACCTGCTTCTTCACGCTCTTGATGCCGCGCCGGCGCAGACCGAAGGCGACGTTCTCGAAGATGTCGAGGTGCGGGAAGAGGGCGTAGGACTGGAAGACCGTGTTCACCGGCCGCTTGTACGGCGGCAGCGCGGTGACGTCCTGGTCGCCGAGGTGGACGGTGCCGCTCGTGGGCTCCTCCAGACCGGCGATCATCCGCAGGGTGGTGGTCTTGCCGCAGCCGGAGGCGCCGAGCAGGGCGAAGAAGGAGCCCTGTGGCACGGTCAGGTCGAGCGGGTGCACGGCGGTGAAGGAGCCGTACGTCTTGCCGATGCCGGTGAGGCGGACGTCCCCGCCCGCGGTGCCGGCCGTGGTGGTGTCTTCGGTCGTCTTCATCTCGTCACGCCCCAGTGAGCTTCGCGAACTTCTCTTCGAATTCCGTCTCTTCCTCGGAGCTCAGGGAGCGGAAGGCACGGGACTTGGACTGCATGGCCCGGTCGGGGAGGATCAGCGGGTTGTTCGCCGCGTCCTCGTCGATCTTCGCGAGCTCGTCCTTCACTCCCTCGACCGGGCAGACGAAGTTGATGTAGGCGGCGAGTTCCGCGGCCGCCTCCGGCTCGAAGTAGTAGTCGATGAGCCGCTCGGCGTTGGCCTTGTGACGGGCCTTGTTGGGGACCAGCAGGTTGTCGCTGGACATCATGTAGCCGCTGTCGGGTATCAGGAAGTCGATGTCCGGGTTGTCCGCCTTGAGCTGGACGACGTCCCCGGCCCAGGCCACGCAGGCGGCGAAGTCGCCCTTGCTGATGTCCGCGGTGTAGTCGTTGCCGGTGAACCGGCGGATCTGGCCCTTGTCGACGGCCTTCTGCAGGCGGGCGATCGCCCCGTCGTAGTCGTCCGCGGTGAACTTCTCCGGCTCCTTGCCCATGTCGAGCAGGGTCAGGCCCATGGTGTCGCGCATCTCGGTGAGCAGCCCGACCCGGCCCTTGAGCTTCGGATTGTCCAGCAGGTCGGAGAGGGTCCGCACCTCGACGCCGTCGAGCGCCTTCTTGTTGTAGGCGATGACGGTCGCGATGCCCTGCCAGGGGTAGGAGTAGGCGCGGCCCGGGTCCCAGTCGGGGCTGCGGAACTGGGGCGACAGGTTGGCGAAGGCGTGCGGGAGGTTGGCCGGGTCCAGTTTCTGCACCCAGCCGAGGCGGATCAGGCGGGCGGCCAGCCAGTCGGTGAGGACGATGAGGTCGCGGCCGGTGTCCTGGCCCGCGGCGAGCTGCGGCTTGATCTTGCCGAAGAACTCGGTGTTGTCGTTGATGTCCTCGGTGTACGTGACCTTGATGCCGGTGCGTTCCGTGAACGCGTCCAGCGTGGGGTGCGCGCGCCCGCTGTCGTCGACGTCCATGTACTCGGTCCAGTTGGAGAAGGTGACGGACTTCTCCTCCTTCGAGTGGTCCTCCGCCGGGACACCGCCCTGGGTGTTTCCGGCCGCGGGGATGCCGCAGCCGCTCAGCGCGCCGAGTCCGCCGGCCGCGAGCGCGCCGCCCGCGGAGGCGCGCAGCAGGGAACGGCGGGACAGGGCCGCCCTGCCGGTGCGGAGGCTGCGCCGCACGGCGGCCGCCTGGGCCGGTGAGAGGCGGTCGGGCTCGTACTGCTCCATGCGCGTGGTGCCCTTTCGGGAGGGTGGCCGCGGGTCGGGCGGCCTGGCTGCTATCGGTCCCCGAAGATGGTGCGGTGCCAGTCCTTGCGGACCACCGCGGTGTTGTCGAACATGACGTGCTTGACCTGCGTGTACTCCTCGAACGAGTAGGCGGACATGTCCTTGCCGAAGCCGGACGCCCCAAAGCCGCCGTGCGGCATCTCGCTGATGATCGGGATGTGGTCGTTGATCCACACGCACCCGGCCTTGATCTCGCGGGTGGCGCGGCCCGTGCGGTACACGTCCCGGCTCCAGGCGGAGGCGGCGAGTCCGTACGGGGTGTCGTTGGCCAGCGCGATGCCCTCGTCGTCGGTGTCGAAGGGCAGGACGACCAGCACCGGACCGAAGATCTCGGACCGCACGACCTCGCTGTCCTGCGGTGCGCCGGCGATGAGGGTGGGGCGATAGTACGCGCCGTCCCTCAGCTCGCCCAGGGGTGCCTCGCCGCCGGTCACCACACGCGCGTAGGCGCGCGCCCGGTCGACGAAACCGGCCACCCGGTCGCGCTGGGCGTGCGAGACCATCGGGCCGAGGTCGGTGCCGGGGGCGAAGGGGTCGCCGAGCCGGACGGTCTCCATCAGGGCGGCGGTGCGCTCGACGAACGCCTCGTAGAGCGGGCGCTGCACGTACGCGCGCGTGGCGGCCGTGCAGTCCTGGCCGGTGTTGATGAGCGCGCCCGCGACCGCGCCGTGGACGGCGGCGTCGAGGTCGGCGTCGTCGAAGACGACGAAGGGGGCCTTGCCGCCCAGCTCCAGGTGGAGGCGCTTGACGGTGGCGGTGGCGATCTCGGCGACCCGCTTGCCGACGGCGGTGGAGCCGGTGAAGGAGGTCATGGCCACGTCGGGATGGCCGACCAGGTGCTCGCCCGCCTCCCTGCCGGTGCCGGTGACGACGTTGACCACACCGTCCGGGATGCCCGCGTCGGTGGCCGCCTGCGCGAAGAGCAGCGAGGTCAGCGGGGTGAGCTCGGCGGGCTTGAGGACGACCGTGTTGCCCGCGGCGATCGCCGGGAGGATCTTCCAGGCGGCCATCTGGAGCGGATAGTTCCAGGGGGCGATGGAGCCCACGACGCCGATCGGCTCGCGGCGGACGTAGGAGGTGTGGTCGCCGGAGTACTCGCCGGCCGACTGGCCCGTCAGGTGGCGGGCGGCGCCGGCGAAGAAGGCGATGTTGTCGATCGTGCCCGGTACGTCGAACTCGCGGCTCAGCTTCAGGGGCTTGCCGCACTGCAGTGACTCCGCGCGGGCGAAGTCCTCCGCGCGGTCGGCGACGACGGCGGCGAACCGGTGCAGGGCGTCCGAGCGCTCACCGGGGGTGGCACCGGCCCAGCCCGGGAACGCCTCCCGCGCGGCGTCGACGGCCGCGTCGACGTCGTCGGGGCCGGCGAGTCCGTACGTGTACACCTCCGCGCCGGTGGCCGGGTCGACGACCGTGTGGGTGCGGCCCGAGGTGCCCTTCGCCGGGCGGCCCGCGATGAACTGCGCGCCGTCCGCGAACCGGTTCTGGGCGGGAAACCGTTCCGGGGTGGTGCTGCCCGGGTTGTGCATGTCGCTCTCCTCCGTGTCCCCGAGGGGGGCGGCGTGGCTCCAGCTCGATTTGAGTGCCGATCCTGACAGAACGAGTGGGCTCCAACAAGTGATTCCGTTGTTGCCTTTTGGTTACGCGACGGAATCTGTCGACCAGGTGTCTAGTGGCCACGGAAAAGGCAGGACGGAGTGTCGGTGGTTGCTGCCAGACTCACGCCGGACGGGCCGGAAGCCGCCCCCGCCGCCCCTTCCCTCTCCCGCTCTCGGCTTCGCTCGAGCGGGGGGACCCCCATCGTCCCCCGGGGGCTCCGCCCCGGACCCCGCTCCAAGTTTCAGCCCCTCCGGCGTGTGAGGAGCGGGGTCCGGGGCGGAGCCCCGGTTTCGGGACGGGAAGGGGCGGCGGGGGCGCATCAAACCGCGAGGAGAGGAGCACGGGGTCGATGGACTCACGGGAGAAGCTGATCGAGGCGGCCCGCGCCGGAGCGAAGGTCAAGTACCTGCACTTCTGGGGGCACCGGCCGCTGTCCGACGGCCGGATCGGGCCGAGCTGCCTCAGCCAGTGGTGGCCGTCGCCGTTCACGGTGGACGGCGTGGAGTACGCGACCGCCGAGCACTGGATGATGGCGGCCAAGGCCCGGCTGTTCGGTGACCCCGAGGGGGAGCGGCGGGTGCTGGCCGCGGGGCATCCCTCGCAGGCGAAGAAGGCCGGGCGGCTGGTGCGGGGCTTCGACGAGGCGACATGGCACCGGGAGCGGTTCGGCATCGTCGTGGAGGGCAACGTGCACAAATTCGCGGCCCACGACGACCTGCGGACGTTCCTGCTGGGCACGGGCGAGCGCGTCCTGGTCGAGGCGAGCCCGGTGGACCGGGTGTGGGGCATCGGCCTCGCGGCCGGCGACGAGGGGGCGAGCGACCCGGAGCGCTGGCGGGGCCCGAACCTGCTGGGGTTCGCGTTGATGGAGGCCCGGCGGCGGTTGCGTACGGGCTGAGCGGGGGCCTTCGCGCACGGTGGATCGGTCTCGCGGTCGGGTCGGCGACGGATCCGGAGCGCCGGCGGGGCCCGAACCTGCTGGGGTTCGTGCTGATGGAGGCCCGGCGACGCCTGCGCACCGGCTGAGCGGGGGCCTCGTGCGACGGCGGAGGGCCGGTCCGATGCGGACCGGCCCTCCGCCGGGACGGGCGTTCAGGACGTGGCGCCGACGCCTCCCATGACACTGGCGAACAGCAGGATGCCGAGCAGCGGCAGGATCACCGTGGCCACGATGCCGCAGATGAGCCCGGCGGTCGCCGCGCCCTTGTTGGTGGCCTCGCCGCGGTTGGCCTTCCCCCGGCCGACGGCGCCGAAGATGATCGCCAGGATGCCCAGGATCACGCCGAAGAACCACAGGAAGAAGGTGAGGCTGCAGACCAGGCCGATGATGCCCAGCACCAGCCCGGTGGTCCCCATGCCGTTGCTCGGCTGCATGGGCACCATGTAGCCGGGCGCCTGCGGGTAGGGAGCGGGGGGCATGCCCTGCGGAGCGGGACCCGAGGGGTAGCCGTAGGACGGGCCGGACTGCGGATAGCCGTAACCGGGGCCCGGTTGCTGCGGGGGCTGTGACGGCGGCCCGAACCCACCGGGTGCGGGGTTGCTGCCGGACATGAAAAAGGTCTCCCCTCCGTTAAAACTGACCCCGGCATCATATTGACTTCACTCCTCCCCCGAAGGGGGGATTCCCGGCTCAGGACCGCGCTCCCGGAGCGGTCCCCCGGAAGCGGCCTTCCGGAGACGAAGCACCGGGGCCCGGCACCGATGCCTTCGGTGCCGGGCCCCTTCTTGGTGCCGGCCGCGTCCGGACCCTCAACCGGAGAAGCCGACCCGCGCGACCCGCAGCGGGCCGCGCAGCCGGAGCCGCACGTCGTGCACGCCGTCGACGACGGCGAAGGACGCGCGGAGCGTGGTGTAGTCGTACGGGCCGGACGTGGCCGCGCGCGGCGACAGTTCGGCGAGCACCGGCCCGCCGTCGAGCGCGACCTCGGCGGTGCCCTCGCCGGACACCTCCACGGTCACCTCCGTCACCCCGCCGCCGAAGTCGCAGCGGCGGAAGAGGAGTTCGCCGTCCTTCCCGGCCACGGCGGTGACCGAGTCGCCCGCCGCCTTCGCGCGGTCGACGATCTCGACCCCGCTCTGCTCGTCGAAGTCGGCGGCGTCCAGGCCGCGTTCGAGGACGGGGCGCGGGACGGCCGGCTCGCCGTCCAGGACGACCGTGGCCCGTGCCCGCACGTCCTCGCTGGACGCACCCGCCAGCAGCTCGTACGCCCCCGGCTCCACCCGCCACCGGCCCACCGCCACGTCCCAGAACGCGAAGGCGGACAGCGGCAGCACGAAGGACAGCCCGGCCGTCTCCCCGGGCGCCAGCGTCACCCTCCGGTGCGCCAGCAGCTCACGGCGCGGACGCGGCACCGACGGGTCCATGGCCCGCGTGTAGAGCTGGGGCACCTCGTCGGCGGTGACGTCACCGGTGTTGGTGACAGTGAAGGAGACCCGCACCGCCGACCCGTCGGCGTCGGCCGTCAGCTCCCCGTAGGAGAAGTCCGCGTACGACAGGCCGTGCCCGAAGGGGAACAGCGGCGCGCCCTCGAAGTACAGATAGGTCTGCCGGCCGCCGATCACGTCGTAGTCGAGGAGGTCCGGCAGGTCGGCGTCGTCGGCGTACCAGGTCTGCGGCAGCCGGCCGGCGGGGGAGACGTCACCGGCGAGCACGCGGGCCAGCGCGGTGCCCGCGGCCTGACCGCCGTGTGCGGTCCACAGCAGCGCCGGGAGGTCCGCCGGGTCCACCGCGTACGGGTAGGCGGAGGTCAGCACCAGCACCGTGTTCGGGTTGGCGGCGCGGGCCGCGCGCAGCAGCCGCTCCTGCTGGGCGGGCAGCCGCAGCGTCGTACGGTCCTCGGTCTCGCGCCCGTTGATGTGCGGATCGTTTCCGGCGACCACCACGACCACGTCGGCGCCGGCCGCGACGCGCGTGACGGCGTCCTGCCCGCGCTCGACGACGGCCAGCTCGAAGACCTCGGGATCCTCCTCGGCAACCTTCACGCCGTCGGCGGCGACCCGCACATGGCGTCCTGTCCCCAGATGCCTCAGGAGGTGACCGTCCCCGTGCGGTTCCAGCCGGAACGTCTCCTGCACGACCCAGCCGCCCGGCTGGTCGGCGGAGGCGCGCACGTACCCGTCCTCGGCGACCGAGAGATAGCGGCCGTCGGGCGCCCGCAGGGTGAGCACGCCCCCGCCCCAGTCGACCAGGGCGAGTTCGGTGCCGTCCGCCTGAGCGGTGAGCGGCGGCAGGTCGGTGCGGCCCGCGAGCAGCGCCGGGTCGAGGGCGCCCTCGGCGCCGCGCGCCGTCTCGGACGCCTCGGGGGCCGGCGGGACGTGCAGGAACGTACCGGCGGAGGTCTTCAGCAGCACCCGGTCCACCCCCTCGGCGAACTCCACGCGCTCGGCGCCGAAGCGCTCGTAGAGGCCCTCCAGCGGGGTGGAGCGGTGGATGAGGCTGCCGCTGTACCAGTCGAGCTTGCACTCGTCGGCGAGCAGCCCGACGACCGCGATCCGGGTGTCCGGGGCGAGCGGCAGCGGGCCGTCGTTCTTCAGCAGGACGATCGCCTGCTCGGCGGCCTCCCGGGCGAGCGCCCGGTGCTCCGGGGTGTCGAAGGGCTGCTCCCCGGCGTACGGGTCCGCGCCCGGGTCGAACTCGCCGAGCCGGAACCGCACCGAGAGCTGGCGGCGTACGGCCGTGTCGATGTCGGCCTCCGTCAGCAGGCCCCGCTCCAGCGCGCCCCGGACACGTCCGATGATCTTCGAGCCGTCGGTGCCGTGGTCGGTGAAGCTGTCGACCCCGGCCCGCAGGGCCGCCGCGGTGGCCTCCTCGTGGGTGTCGAAGTAGTGCTCGGAGTCGACCAGGTTGGACGGCGCGCCCGCGTCCGAGCAGACCAGCAGGTCCTCCTCGGTCCAGGTGCGCAACTGCTCGCGCAGATACGGGGAGACGTGGTTCGGGCGGCCGTTGACCAGGTTGTACGCCGGCATCACGCCGGCCACCGCGCCCGCCTCGACGGCGTCGCGGAAGGCGCGCAGGTCGTACTCGTGCAGCACGCGCGGGCGGACGGAGCTGGACGTGGTGTCGCGCTCCGTCTCGTTGTTGTGCGCCAGCCAGTGCTTGAGGACGGGGGCCGTGCGCCAGTAGACCGGGTGGTCACCGCGCAGGCCGTGGGTGTAGGCGGTGGCGATCGCCGAGGTGAGCCTCGGGTCCTCCGAGTAGCCCTCCTCGCCCCGTCCCCACAGCGGGTGGCGCAGCAGATTGACGGTCGGGGCCCAGACGTTGAGGCCGACGCGCTCGTCGCGGGCGCGCATCGCGCGGGTCTCGCGGGACACCGCCTCGCCCACCCGGCGCACCAGTTCCTGGTTCCAGGTGGCGCCGAGGCCGACGGCCTGGGGGAACACGGTCGCCGGGCCCATCCAGGCGACACCGTGCAGGGCCTCCTGGCCGGTGCGGAAGGCGGCGACGCCCAGGCGCTCGACGGCGGGCGCGAACTGGTGCAGAAATCCGATCTTCTCGTCGAGGGTGAGCCGCGACAGAAGGTCGTCGATGCGCTTCGCGAACGGCAGATCCGTATCGCGGAAAGGCGGCGTAGGCGGCGTTTGTGCGGTCACGTGGGGTTCCCCTCGGGATGGAGCGACGAGGCCTTTCGAAGCGCTTCGATGCTCATTCCAGGTGGGGGTGAGTGTCAAGGGATCCACGGGTACGGATCGCACGCCCCGCGCATGATCCATGAGCAGTATGCCTGCATCGCCATCGCGCATACATCCGAGGAATCTTCGATGCGACCCTTGTGTGCCCCTGACTGTTCACTTAACCTCGCAGCAACATCGAAGCGCTTCGACTGCGAGGCCGCCTTTCCGGCGCACCTTCCGCCGAACGACCGCTTCGGCTCAGCCAGTTCCACTGAAGACACCGCAGCCGACGGCCACCGCCGGGTGTCCTGGTGCGCCATGAAGGGTTGACGCAATGACGCCGAACGCCGCCCCCAGCTCCTCCGGACCGAGCCGGAGAGGCTTCCTCGCCTCCACAGCGGTCGCCGCCGCGGCGGTGGCGGGAGGAATGCCGCTGCTCGCCGCGTGCGGCGGGTCCGACGGAGGTTCGCGGGACGGCACCACGTCGAGCAAGGACGCCAAGAAGATCCTCCCGGCGTACGTGGCGAGCAATGTGGTCACGCCCGACATCCCCAGCAAGAACGGTTCCGCGGTCGGCTTCACCAGCAAGCTCGACCTGGCGGGCCTGAAGACGTCGGTGCCGAAGAAGCTTGGCAAGGGCGGCAAGGTCACCATCATGTCGCCGTTCTGGGGCTCCCCGCCCAAGGACGGCAACGCCTACTACACGTCGATGAACGACCTCATCGGCGTCGACGTGGTCTGGCAGAACCAGGACGGCAACACCTACGACCAGAAGCTCGGCGCGGTCCTCGCCTCCAGCGAGGTGCCCGACGTGGTGGTCGTGCCCGGCTGGAACATGACGGGCAAGATCCCCAGCGCCATCATCGGCAAGTTCGCCGACCTCGGCCCGTACCTGTCCGGCGACGCCGTCAAGGACTACCCGAACCTCGCGGCGATCCCCACCGACGCCTGGCAGCGGTCCATCTTCGGCGGCAAGCTGCGCGGCCTGCCCATGCCGTCCTCGTACGTCACCGGCATCGTGCCGCTCTACCGCCAGGACATCTTCGAGAAGGAGGGCTACGAAGTCCCCCGCTCGTGCGACGACTTCATGGCGCTGGCCAAGGAGGCCACCAACGCCAAGGCCAAGCGCTGGGCCTGCCTGGACATGAAGTGGACGGCCTTCAACGCCTTCGGTGTGCTCTCCGGCAACGAGAAGTCGCTCGGCTGGAACGAGGCCGACGGCAAGCTGGTCTACCGCATCGAGACCGAGGAGTACCTCGAGGCCCTGGAGTGGACGCGCAAGCTGTTCGCCGCCGGCGTGGTGCACCCCGACGCCGAGCTGGGCAAGAGCAACGCCAGCGACCCCGGGCCCAAGTTCGCCGCCGGTGAGTTCCTGATCTACAACCAGGACATGTCGCAGTGGTGGAGCCGCACCGCCGAACAGGCCACCCAGAACCCCGAGTTCAAGATCTGGGGCATGGACGTCTTCGGCCACGACGGCGGCGACCCCACGCTGTGGGCGCAGAACCCGGCCGGCATCTTCGCCTTCGTCAACAAGAAGGCCTCCGAGTCCGTGATCCGTGACGTGCTGGCCGTCGCCAACGTCACCGCCGCGCCGTACGGCACCAAGGAGTACATGGCCACCAACTACGGCGTGGAGGGCACCCACTACACCGTCAAGGACGGCGTGCCCGCCAAGACCGACCAGGGCAACATCGACGTGATGAACGCCTATGTGATGGTCGCGAGCCCCGCTCCGACCATCGCCCACCCCGACTTCCCCGAGGTCACCAAGGGCCAGGTGGAGTGGCAGCAGCGGATGGGCGCCTTCACCAGGAAGTCCTCCTTCTACGGCATGCAGATCACCGAGCCCGCCCGCTGGACCAACCTCTCCAACGACTTCGAGCAGCTGGAGGACGACGTCGTCCGCGGCCGCAAGAAGATCAGCGACGTGCAGCAGGCCGTATCCGACTGGAAGAGCAAGGGCGGCGACGAACTCCGCGACTGGTACAAGAAGATCCTCGACGAGAACGGCTCGGCGGCCGGCTGACCAGGTACCGAGGCAAGGAGAACCGCCGTGTCCCACAGCACGGTGCCTCGGACCGACACCGAGGCCGCAGCGAAGGAGAACCCCCCGGCGGCGCACGGCGGCGCCACCGGGGCCGTGAAGAAACCACCCGCCGGGAAGCTCAGCCTCCGGCTGAGGCTCAGACGCGACCGCGTCCTGCTGCTGATGACACTGCCGGCCATCCTGCTGGTGCTGCTCTTCAACTATGTGCCGATCCTCGGCAACGTCGTCGCGTTCCAGGAGTACGACCCCTACATCAGTGACAACGGGGTCGTCTCCATCCTGCACAGCCCCTGGGTGGGCCTGGAGAACTTCCAGCGGATCTTCGAGGACTCCGCCTTCTGGAACTCGGTCCGGAACACCCTGGTGCTGTTCGTCCTCCAGCTCGTGCTGTACTTCCCGATCCCCATCCTGCTCGCGCTGCTCATCAACAGCGTGGTCAGGCCGCGGGTGCGGGCGATCTCGCAGGCCGTCCTCTACCTGCCGCACTTCTTCTCGTGGGTGCTGGTCGTCGCCGTCTTCCAGCAGTTGTTCGGCGGCGCCGGGCTGCTCTCCCAGATCCTGCGCGACCACGGGTACGACGGGCTCAGCCTGATGACCGACCCGGAGACCTTCAAGTTCCTGGTCACCGCGCAGAGCGTGTGGAAGGACGCCGGCTGGGGGATCATCGTCTTCCTCGCCGCGCTGGCCTCGGTCAGCCCCGACCTGTACGAGGCCGCCGCGATGGACGGCGCCAACCGCTGGCGCCGCATGTGGCACGTCACGCTGCCCGCGCTGCGCCCGGTGATCGCCCTGCTGCTGGTGCTGCGCGTCGGCGACGCCCTGACGGTCGGCTTCGAACAGATCCTGCTGCAACGCGACGCCGTCGGACCGGGAGCCGCGGAGGTCCTGGACACCTTCGTGTGGTGGAACGGTGTGCGCAACCAGGACTTCGGCTACGCGGCCGCCGCGGGGCTCGTCAAGGGCGTCATCAGTCTCGGCCTGGTCCTGATAGCGAACAAGGTGGCCCACCTCATGGGCGAGCAGGGGGTGTACAAGAAGTGACCGCCGTCATCGACAAGCCCGCGCGGACTCCCGGCCGGTGGGCGGCTCCGCCCCGGCCGGTGTGGGAGGAGGCGCCCAGCCGGGCCGGACTCGCCGGCAAGGGGCTGGTCCTGCTCCTCGCCTGCCTGGCCATCCTCTTCCCGCTGTGGATCGTCGTCGTCACCAGCCTGTCCTCACGGAAGACCATCGACGAGGCGGGCGGGCTGGTGATGATCCCGAAGGACATCACCTTCGTCGCCTACCAGGAACTGCTCAGCGGCGGCCAGGTCACCCGCGCCACGCTCGTCAGCATCGGCGTCACCCTCGTCGGCACCCTCTTCTCGATGGCGGTGTCCGTGCTGTGCGCCTACGGACTGTCCCGCAGCGGCTCCGTCGGCCACCGCTGGATCCTCATGGTGCTGCTGGCCACGATGTTCTTCAGCGCCGGCCTCATCCCCACCTATCTGCTGGTGCAGTCCCTGGGCCTGACGGACAGCTATCTCGCGCTGATCCTGCCCAGCGCGATCAGCGTCTTCAACATCCTGGTGCTGCGCGGCTTCTTCATGGGCATCTCGCAGGAGCTGATCGACAGCGCCCGCATCGACGGCGCCGGGGACCTGCGCATCCTGTGGCAGATCGTGCTGCCGCTCTCCCGCGCGGTCGTCGCGGTGATCACGCTGTTCTACGCCGTCGGCTACTGGAGTGCCTGGTTCAACGCCTCCCTGTACCTGAACGACCAGGACATGCTGCCCCTGCAGAACGTCATGATCCAGCTCGTGCAGAAGCAGGAGGCGCCGGTCGGTCTGGGGCAGGCGATCAAGACCGGTGAGCTGTCCGGTCTGGCCGTGCAGATGGCCGTCATGGTGATGGCGCTGCTGCCGGTGGCCGTGTTGTCGCCGTTCGTCCAGAAGCACTTCAAGAAGGGGATGCTCACGGGGGCGGTCAAGGGCTGACCGCCCTGCCCTGCCGGGGGCCGCGTCGTGCTTCTTCGGCCGCGGGTCCGTTGCGGCCGGCCGCGCGGTTCCCCGCGCCCCTGAGGTACTCCGCTCACCCCCGACCACGAGGTCCCCCATGCCCAGTTTGAACGACGCCACCCGCGGCCGCCTCCTCTACGGCGGCGACTACAACCCCGAGCAGTGGCCCGAGGAGGTCTGGCACGAGGACGTCCGCCTGATGAAGGAGGCCGGCGTCAACTCCGTCACCCTCGGCGTCTTCTCCTGGTCGAAGCTCGAACCCCGCCCCGGGGAGCGGGACTTCGACTGGCTGGACCGGCTGATGGACCTGATGCACGACCACGGCATCGGCGTCGTCCTCGCCACCCCGACCGCCTCCCCGCCGCCCTGGATGGGGCACCTCCACCCGGACACCCTGCCCCGTGACGCGGAGGGCCGGACCGAGTGGTGGGGCGGACGCCAGCACTTCTCGCACTCCAGCGCCACCTACCGCCGCTACGCCGCCGCCCTCACCGAGGACCTGGCCGCCCGTTACGCCACCCACCCGGCCCTCACGATGTGGCACATCAACAACGAGTACTGCACCTACGACTGGGGCGACGAGGCCGCCGCCCGCTTCCGCGACTGGCTGCGCCACCGCTACGGCTCCCTCGACGCCCTCAACACCGCCTGGGGCACCGCCTTCTGGAGCCAGGGCTACGGCGACTGGGCCGAGGTGCTGCCGCCCCGCCACGCGCACTACCTGAAGAACCCCACCCAGGTGCTGGACTTCAAGCGCTTCACCTCCGACATGCTCCTGGAGTGTTACACCGCCGAACGCGACATCGTCCGCCGGCACACCCCGCACCTCCCGGTCACCACCAACTTCATGCCGCTGTGGGCCGGCCAGGACGCCTGGCGCTGGGCCGAGGAGGAGGACGTCGTCTCCGTCGACCTCTACCCCGACCCGCGCGACCCCCTCGGCGCCCAGAGCGGCGCCCTGGTCCAGGACATGACCCGCTCCCAGGCCCGCGGGCCCTGGATGCTCATGGAGCAGGCGGCCGGAGCGGTCAACTGGCGCCGGGTGAACCACCCCAAGCCGCGCGGCCTCAACCGGCTGTGGTCCCTCCAGGCCGTGGCGCGCGGCGCCGACGCCGTCTGCTGCTTCCAGTGGCGCCAGTCCCGGCAGGGCGCCGAGAAGTTCCACTCCGGGATGGTCGGCCACGCGGGCGCGCAGGGACGTACGTACCAGGAGGTCAAGCGGCTCGGCGCGGACCTCGCCCGGATCGCCCCGCACACCGCCGGCACCGGGATCACCGCCGACGTCGCCGTGCTGCACGACTGGCACTCCTGGTGGGCCGGCGACCAGGAGGCCCGCCCTTCCCACGAGGTCGACCACCCGCAGGTCCTGAGCGCCTGGCACCGCGCTCTCTGGCAGGCCCATCTGACCACCGACTTCGCCCACCCCGAACACGACCTGACCGGTTACCGGCTCGTCGTCGTCCCGCAGCTCTACCTCCTCACCGACGCGGCCGTCGACAACCTCCTCGCCTACGTACGCGGCGGCGGCACCCTCGTCTGCGGCTTCCTGACCGGCGTCGCCGACCAGGACGACCGGGTCCGGCCCGGCGCCATGGACGCCCGGCTGCGCGAGCTGTTCGGCATCCGCACCCTGCACGAGTGGTGGCCGCTGGACGCGGGGGAGACCGCCGACTGCGAGGGCGGCCTGCGCGGCACCCTGTGGTCCGAGGAACTGGAGCCCGACGGCACCGCCGACGAGACCGTCCGCTACCAGGGCGGGGAACTCGACGGACTGCCCGCCGTGCTGCGCAAGGGCCGCGCCTGGTACGTCTCGACGCTCCCCGAACCGGAGGCGCTGCGCGCCCTGCTGACCCGCGTCGCCACCGGCGCGGGCGTCCGCCCGGTGCTGGACGGACTCCCGGACGGAGTCGAGGCGGTCCGCCGCGGTGAGCTGCTGTTCCTGCTCAACCACGACCGCGAGCCGGTCACCGTCGACGTCCCGGGAACCCACCACGACCTGCTGACGGAGGACACCGTGACCGACCGGATCACCCTCGGCCGCTACGGCGTGGCGGTGCTGAGGCCATGAGCGCCACGCCCGTCCACGGAACCTGGGAACCGCGGCCGGCCGCCCGCTGGGAGGACGCCTTCCTGAGCGGCAACGGCCACCACGGCGCCCTCGTGTTCGGCGATCCGGACGACGACCGGACCGTCGTCACCCATCACACCCTCGTCCGTCCGGGCGAGGGCGCCGGCCACAACCGGCTGCCGCCCCGGCTCGCCGGCGGACTGTCCGACCTCCAGGACCGGCTGCTCGCCGGCGACGCGACCGCCGCCGAGGACTTCACCGACGGCCGGCCGCTGCAGTGGGTGCAACCCTTCCACCCGGCCTTCCAGGTCCGCGTGCGCCGCCCGGACGGCGACCCGGACCCGGGCGGATACCGCCGTACGCTCGACTTCGCCACCGGCGTCGCGGAGGCGACCCGCGCCGGCTGGACCAGCCGGGTCTTCGTCTCCCGCGCCGACGACGTGATCGTCCAGCACGTCACCGGCCCCGGACTCACCCTCGACGTCTTGCTGGACCACCGGCTCCCGGGCGCCCCCACCGGCCTGGGTGTCGGCCACGGTGCCGTCCTCACCCCCGAGGGCGCCCTGCTCAGCCTGCGCGCCCGCTACCCGGGCAGTGACCTCGCCTGCACCGGCGTCACCCTGGTCGCCGTCACCGGCGGCCGGACGGCGCTCGCCCCGCCGGGCCTGCGCGTCGAGGGCGCGCGGTCGGTGCTGCTGCTCACCCGGGTGCGGCGGCACACCGGGGAACTCGACGTGGTCGCCGAGGGCCGCGCCCTGCGCGATCTGCTCACCGACGCCCCCGGCACCCCGTACGACGGCCTCCTCGCCCGCCACCTCCCCCTGCACCGCACCGCCTACGAACGCGTCACCCTGGACCTCGCCGCCGACCCGGACGAACGCGCCCTGCCGGGCTCGGAGCTGCTCACCCGGCCGCGCAGTGCCGCCCTGCTCGAACGGCTCTTCGCGGCCGGCCGCTACCACCTGCTGTCCTCCAGTGGCCTGTTCCCGCCCCGGCTCACCGGACTGTGGACCGGTGACTGGGACACCGCCTGGTCCGGCGCCTTCACCCACGACGCCAACCTCAACCTCCAGACCGCCTCCGCCGCCGCGGCGGCCCTCCCCGAGGTCACCGGGGCGCTGGCCGCCCTGATCCGGCGGCAGCTGCCCGACTGGCGGGACAATGCCCGCGCGGTCTTCGGCACCCGGGGCGTGGTCGCGCCCGCCCACAGCGACGGCGAGTCGGGGCACTCGTACCACTTCAGCCGCGCGTACCCGCTGCACCTGTGGACCGCCGGCGCCGACTGGCTGCTCAAGCCCCTCGTCGACCACGACGAGACCCGCGGCGCACGCGACCCGCACACCGCCACCGCGCTCGCCGAAGTCGCCTTGTTCTACGAGGACTTCCTCACCCGCACCGACAGCGAGGGCCGGCTGGCCGTCGTCCCCTCCTACTCGCCCGAGAACCGGCCCGCCAACGCGAGCTGGGGCACCGTCAACGCGGCCATGGACCTCTCCGCCGCCCGCCACGCCCTCCTGACCGCCGCCGCGTACCACCCGGAGCACGCCGACCGCTGGCGCGCGCTCGCCGACCGGCTGCCCCCGCACCGGATCAACGCCGACGGCGCGCTCGCCGAGTGGGCGTGGCCCGGACTAGAGGACTCCTACGACCACCGCCACCTCAGCCACCTCTACGGCGTCTGGCCCCTGGACGAGATCACCCCCTACGACACCCCGGACCTGGCCACCGCCGCCCACCGCGCCCTGGAACTGCGCGGTGCCGAGAACGACTCCGCGCACGGCCACCTGCACCACGCGCTGATCGCGGCCCGCCTCCGGGACGGCGAGCGGGTCGCCCACGCGCTCGGCCAGGTCCTCGACGGCGACTTCTTCCACGCCTCCCTGATGAGCGCGCACTACCCGCACCGCCACGTCTACAACGCCGACGCCGCCCACACCCTGCCCGCCGTGCTGATCGAGGCGCTCGTGCAGTCCACCCCCGACCGGCTGGTCCTGCTGCCGGCGCCCCTCCCGGCGTACCCGAGCGGCGAACTGCGCGGCATCCGCACCCGCTTCGGTGCCGAGCTCGACCTCACCTGGTCCCCGGACGCGATCACCGCCGTCGTCCGGCCGACCCGTACCCACCGCATCGACCTGTGGACTTCCGCCGGCGCCGAACCGCTCGACCTGGTCGCCGGAGAAGACCGCGTCCTCACCCCGAAGGCGCGGTGACCCCCGCAATTCCCCCCACCCATGGAAGGAAAGCCATGGCACCAAGCACCTTGAGCAGGATCACCAAGGTCCTGCTGGCGCCCGCCCTCGCGCTCGGCGCGACGGTCGGCCTCGCCTCCGCCCCCGCACACGCCGCCGTCTGGAACTCCTGCGACCAGTGGGGCAACACCAGCCTCAACGGCTACACGCTCTACAACAACATCTGGGGCTCCGGCGCCGGCGCCCAGTGTGTCTGGGCCAACTCCGGCACCAACTGGGGCGTGTGGGCGAACCACCCCGACACCGGCGGCATCAAGTCCTACCCGAACGCCAAGAAGGTGATCAACAAGTCGATCACCTCCCTGTCCTCACTCACCAGCAGCTACAACGTCACCGTCCCGTCCTCGGGCGCGTACAACACCTCGTACGACATCTGGGACACGGACTACGACTACGAGATCATGCTCTGGGTCAACTACAACGGCGCCGTGGGCCCGCTCGGCTCCTCGCAGGGCACCGTGAGCCTCGGCGGCCACACCTGGAACGTCTACAAGGGGAACAACGGCGCCAACGAGGTCTTCTCGTTCCTGCGCACCTCGGACTCGAACTCCGGCACCGTCGACATCCTCCCGGTCCTCAGGTGGATCAAGGACACCAAGGGCTGGATGGGCAACGAGACCATCGGTGACGTGCAGTTCGGCTACGAGATCACCTCGTCGTCCGGCGGTCTCGACTTCCGCACCAACAACCTGACGGTGTCGGGCGGTTAGGCACCGCGTCTCCGCGCCGCCCGCACCGGTCGTCCGGTGCGGGCGGCCTTTGGCGCTGTGGCGCCGTGGATGACGGCGGGCGGGTGGACTACTGGGCGGGTGCCGGGCCCGAGCTGGCGCGGACGGTCAGTTCGGGCGCGATCAGCACGACCTCGTCGCCGCCCCGCCCGTCGAGCTTGGCGACCAGCTGTTCCACGGCGAGCCGGCCCATCTCCTGCGCGGGGACGGCGACCGACGTCAGCCGCACAGAGGCCTGTACGGCGACCTGCTCCGGGCAGATCGCGACCACCGAGACGTCCTCGGGCACGGCCCGGCCCTGCTGCCGCAGCAGGGCGAGCAGCGGTTCCACCGCCGCCTCGTTCTGCACGACGAAGCCCGTGGTGCCGGGGCGTTCGTCGAGGATCCGGGCGAGCGTCACGGACATCGCGTCGTACCCGCCCTCGCAGGGCCGGTGCAGCAGCCGCAGCCCCAGCTCCCGCGCCCGGCCGCGCAGTCCGTCCAGGGTGCGCTCGGCGAAGCCGGTGTGCCGTTCGTAGACCGCCGGTGCCTCGCCGATGACGGCGATGTCGTGGTGCCCCCGCTGGGCGAGATGCTCCACGCACAGCGCGCCGGTGGCCTTGAAGTCGAGGTCGACGCAGGTCAGGCCGGTGGTGTCGGCGGGCAGACCGATCAGCACCGCCGGCCGGTCGGTCTCCCGCAGCAGCGGGAGGCGCTCGTCGTCGAGTTCGACGTCCATCAGGATCATGCCGTCGGCGAGTCCGCTGCCCGCGACCCGGCGCACCGCGTCCGGGCCCTCCTCACCGGTGAGCAGCAGTACGTCGTACCCGTGGGTGCGGGCCGTGGTGGCCACCGCGATGGCGATCTCCATCATCACCGGCACGTACATGTCCGTACGCAGCGGGATCATCAGCGCGATGATGTTGGACCTGCTGCTGGCCAGGGCGCGGGCCCCGGCGTTCGGGTGGTACCCGAGTTCGCGGATGCTCCGCTCGACCCGCTGCCGGGTGTTCACGGAGATGGACCGCTTGCCGCTGAGGACATAGCTCACCGTGCTCGCGGAGACTCCGGCGTGCTGGGCGACCTCGGCGAGGGTGACCATCCAGTCTCCAAGCTTGTGAAGCGCTTCGACAATGCGCGCGATGTGCAGGGGGTGGGTGAGGGTGATCCGACAGTAGCCTCACAGGCTGACGGGTGTCCATAGGCTGTCGAAGCGCTTCGACAGCTTTCTCCGGAGCCGGGTCGGACCGAAGGAGGTGCCGAAGGAATTGTCCCTCACCCCCGCCCGCCCTCCGAGCGCGGGAGGGTCGGCCGTACGGCCGCACGAAGGGTGGCGGAGCGGCTACGAATCGGGTACATACGATCGGGTAGCACCAGTCGGTAATGTAATGACACCGTCCCCTTCGCGGCGAGGTGAGCCTCATGTCCGCAACACCCGAGTCACCCCCGTCCCCGTCCCGGCCCACCGTCACCGAACGTGAGGCCCGCCAGGTGGCGGAGGCCGCCCGGGAACAGGACTGGCGCAAGCCCAGCTTCGCCAAGGAACTGTTCCTCGGCCGCTTCCGGCTCGACCTGATCCACCCCCATCCCCTCCCCGCCGACGAGCACGTCCAACGCGGCGAGGAGTTCCTCGCCAAGCTCCGCGACTTCTGCGAGACGAAGATCGACGGTGCCCGGATCGAACGCGACGCCCTGATCCCCGACGACGTGATCACCGGGCTCAAGGAGCTCGGCGCCTTCGGCATGAAGATCGACACCAAGTACGGCGGTCTCGGCCTCACCCAGGTGTACTACAACAAGGCCCTCGCCCTGGTCGGCTCCGCCAGCCCGGCGATCGGCGCGCTGCTCTCCGCCCACCAGTCGATCGGCGTACCGCAGCCGCTGAAGATCTTCGGCACGCGGGAGCAGAAGGAGACGTTCCTGCCGCGCTGCGCCCGCACCGACATCTCGGCCTTCCTGCTCACCGAGCCCGACGTCGGCTCGGACCCGGCGCGGCTCGCCACCACCGCCGTACCCGAGGGCGAGGAGTACGTCCTCGACGGGGTGAAGCTGTGGACCACCAACGGCGTGGTCGCCGACCTCCTGGTGGTCATGGCGCGCGTACCGAAGTCCGAGGGCCACCGGGGCGGCATCACCGCGTTCGTGGTCGAGGCGGCCTCCGAGGGCGTCACCGTGGAGAACCGCAACGCCTTCATGGGCCTGCGCGGCCTGGAGAACGGCGTCACCCGCTTCCACCGGGTCCGCGTCCCCGCCGCCCACCGCATCGGCGAGGAGGGCCAGGGCCTGAAGATCGCCCTGACCACGCTCAACACCGGCCGGCTGTCCCTGCCCGCGATGTGCGTCGGGTCCGGGAAGTGGTGCCTGAGGATCGCCCGCGAGTGGTCGGCGGCCCGGGAGCAGTGGGGCAAGCCGGTGGCGCTGCACGAGGCTGTCGGCTCCAAGATCGCGTTCATCGCGGCGACCACCTTCGCCCTGGAGGCCGTGGTCGACCTCTCCTCGCAGATGGCCGACGAGGACCGCAACGACATCCGCATCGAGGCCGCCCTCGCCAAGCTGTACGGCTCGGAGATGGCCTGGCTGATGGCCGACGAACTGGTCCAGATCCGCGGCGGACGCGGCTTCGAGACCGCCGAGTCCCTGCGGGCGCGCGGCGAGCGGGCGGTCCCGGCCGAGCAGATGCTGCGCGACCTGCGCATCAACCGCATCTTCGAGGGTTCCACGGAGATCATGCACCTGCTGATCGCGCGCGAGGCCGTCGACGCCCACCTCTCGGTCGCCGGCGACCTGATCGACCCCGAGAAGTCCCTCGGGGACAAGGCGAGGGCGGGCGCGGGCGCGGGCCTCTTCTACGCCAAGTGGCTGCCGAAACTCGTCGCGGGCCCCGGACAGCTCCCCGGCTCCTACGGCGGGTTCAAGCACGGCATCGACCTCTCCCCGCACCTGCGCTACGTCGAGCGGACCTCCCGCAAGCTGGCCCGCTCCACCTTCTACGCCATGTCCCGCTGGCAGGGGAGGATGGAGACCAAGCAGGGCTTCCTGGGCCGGATCGTCGACATCGGCGCCGAACTGTTCGCCATGAGCGCCGCCTGCGTCCGCGCGGAGCTCCTGCGCGGCCGGGGCGAGAACGGCCGCGAGGCCTACCAGCTCGCCGACGTCTTCTGCCGCCAGGCCCGCATCCGCGTCGAGGAACTCTTCGGCCGCCTGTGGACCAACACCGACGACGTCGACCGCAAGGTCGTCAAGGGCGTGCTCTCGGGCACGTACGCGTGGCTGGAGCAGGGCGTCATCGACCCCTCGGACGACGGCCCCTGGATCGCGGACACCACACCCGGCCCGAGCACCCGGGAGAACGTGCACCGTCCGGTCCGCTGACGACGCGTGACACCACGGCACTGAAGGGAGGGCGACCCGCACCCGGTCGCCCTCCCGCCTCCCGTCGCGATCCGCCAACTCCCTTGCCGCCGGGGCTTTTTCCTGTTTTGCGGGCCGTGTCCCGGGGCCTTGAACGTTTACTTACCCTTCCTTGCCGTTCCCTGTTCGGATCTTGCCTCGTTCGTTGCGGTCGATGGCGAAAGGTGGATGACCTCCCACACCCGATGAGGGGTCATCCGCATGTCTTCCCACCACATACGCACGGCTGTCGTCTCCGTGATCACCGCCCTCACGGCCGTCACGGCGACCGCCTGCACCGCCACCGCCTCCGCCTCCCCGGACGGCACGTCCCAGGAGACCCCGCACTGGAGCTACGAGGGAGCCACCGGCCCGGAGTACTGGGCCTCGCTCAGCGAGGACTTCGCGGCCTGCGGGAAGGGCCACGAACAGTCACCCGTCGACCTCGACGAGGACGTCGCCGTCGAGACGGACACACCCGTCACCGTCCACTACCGACCCGTCACCGCGGACATCGTGAACAACGGCCACACCGTCCAGGCCAATGTCTCCGCCGGCAGCGACATCGTCGTCGACGGCACCACGTACCGGCTGCGGCAGTTCCACTTCCACCTCCCCAGCGAGCACACCGAGGACGGTGAGCACGCGGCCATGGAGATGCACTTCGTGCACGAGGACGACAAGGGCGAGCTCGCCGTCCTCGCCGTGCTGATGAGGGCGACGAAGGGCCACTCCGCCTTCACGGACCTGTGGAAGCACCTTCCGGCCGAGGAGGGCGGGCAGAGTCACCTCACCCGGCCCGTCGACCTCACACGGTTCCTCCCCGGCGACCGCGACCAGTACCGCTACGAGGGCTCCCTGACCACCCCGCCCTGTACGGAGGGCGTCAAGTGGACCGTGCTGGAGAACCAGGTGCGCGTCACCCCGGGGCAGGTCGCGGCGTACCGGGAGCTGTTCCCGAAGAGCAACCGTCCGGTCCAGCCGCGCAACGACCGCGAGGTCGACCACATCGACCGCTGACCGGCGAGGTGGGAAGGACGGCGGATCATCGGGCTGGAGCACGGGGCATCGGGCCGGAGCACGGGTCATCGGGCTGGAGCACGGGGCATCGGGCCGGAGCACGGAGCATCGGGCCGGAGCACGGAGCCGGGCTGCCGGGGCGGGGCCCCGGCAGCGGTCACGACCCGACACAATGGGGTCCATGACCGACGCTCCAGCCCCCCTCGCCGACCCGCACCTCGTCTACGACCCCGTGGCGGGAGACGGACCGAAGGACGTGGTGATCCTCGGCTCCACCGGGTCGATCGGCACCCAGGCCATCGACCTCGTGCTGCGCAACCCCGACCGCTTCCGGGTCACCGCCCTGTCCGCCCACGGCGGCCGGGTCGCCCTCCTCGCCGAGCAGGCCCGCCGGCTGCGGGTGCGTACGGTCGCCGTCGCCCGCGAGGACGTCGTACCGGCGCTGCGCGAGGCGCTCTCCGCGCAGTACGGGGCGGGGGAGCCGCTGCCCGAGGTCCTGGCCGGGAAGGACGCGGCCACCCAGGTCGCCGCCTCCGACTGCCACACCGTCCTCAACGGCATCACCGGTTCCATCGGTCTCGCCCCGACCCTCGCCGCCCTGGAGGCGGGCCGCACCCTCGCGCTCGCCAACAAGGAGTCGCTCATCGTCGGCGGACCGCTGGTCAAGGCCCTCGCCGAGCCCGGTCAGATCATCCCGGTCGACTCCGAGCACGCCGCCCTCTTCCAGGCGCTGGCCGCCGGCACCCGCGCGGACGTCCGCAGGCTCGTCGTCACCGCCTCCGGCGGCCCCTTCCGCGGCCGCACCAAGGAGGAGCTGGCCGACGTCACCGTCGAGGACGCTCTCGCGCACCCCACCTGGGCCATGGGACCGGTCATCACGATCAACTCCGCGACCCTCGTCAACAAGGGCCTGGAGGTCATCGAGGCGCACCTGCTGTACGACATTCCCTTCGACCGCATTGAGGTCGTCGTGCACCCGCAGTCGTATGTCCACTCGATGGTTGAGTTCACGGACGGATCGACACTGGCCCAGGCGACGCCCCCCGACATGCGCGGGCCGATCGCCATCGGCCTCGGCTGGCCCGAACGGGTCCCCGACGCCGCCCCGGTCTTCGACTGGAGCAAGGCGTCCACCTGGGAGTTCTTCCCCCTCGACAACGAGGCCTTCCCCTCGGTGGACCTCGCCCGGCACGTCGGCGAGCTCGCGGGAACCGCCCCGGCGGTGTTCAATGCCGCGAACGAGGAGTGCGTGGAGGCGTTCCGCGCCGGCACGCTGCCCTTCGACGGGATCATGGAGACCGTCACCCGGGTCGTCGAGGAACACGGCACCCCCGCGACGGGAACTTCACTGACCGTGTCGGACGTCCTCGAAGCGGAGACCTGGGCACGGACGAGGGCCCGGGAACTGACCCACCGGACGGCGAGCGCGGAGGCGCGTGCATGACGACCCTGATGTTCATCCTCGGCATAGTCGTCTTCGCGGCCGGCCTGCTGTTCTCGATCGCGTGGCACGAGCTGGGCCATCTGTCCACGGCCAAGATGTTCGGCATCCGCGTGCCCCAGTACATGGTCGGCTTCGGCCCCACCATCTGGTCGCGGAACAAGGGCGAGACCGAGTACGGCGTCAAGGCGATCCCGTTCGGCGGCTACATCCGTATGATCGGCATGTTCCCGCCCGGCCCCGACGGCAGGCTGGAGGCCCGCTCCACCTCCCCGTGGCGCGGCATGATCGAGGACGCCCGCTCCGCCGCCTTCGAGGAGCTCAGGCCCGGCGACGAGAAGCGCCTGTTCTACACGCGCAAGCCGTGGAAACGGGTCGTCGTGATGTTCGCGGGCCCCTTCATGAACCTGATCCTCGCGGTGGCGCTGTTCCTCACCGTGCTGATGGGCTTCGGCATCCAGCAGCAGACCACCACCGTCAGCTCGGTCTCGCAGTGCGTGATCGCGCAGACCGAGAACCGCGACGACTGCGAGAAGTCCGACCCCCAGTCCCCGGCCGCCGCCGCCGGGATGAGGGCCGAGGACAGGATCGTCGCCTTCGGCGGCGTCCGGACCGACGACTGGGACACCCTCTCGGACCTCATCCGTGACAGCGCCGGCAAGCAGGTGCCGATCGTCGTCGAACGCGACGGCCGGGAGGTGACCCTCCAGGCGAAGATCGCGACCAACATGGTCGCCAAGAAGGACGGCAACGGCGCCTACGTCGAGGGCGAGTACGTCAAGGCCGGCTTCCTCGGCTTCAGCGCGGCCACCGGCGTCGTCAGACAGGACTTCGGGGACTCCGTGGTCTGGATGACCGACCGGGTCGGCGACGCCGTCGACTCCCTCGCCGCCCTGCCGTCCAAGATCCCCGCCCTGTGGGACGCGGCCTTCGGCGACGGCCCCCGCGAACCCGACTCCCCGATGGGCGTCGTCGGCGCGGCCCGGGTCGGCGGCGAGATCGCCACCCTCGACATCCCCGCCTCGCAGCAGCTCGCCATGTTCGTGATGCTGCTCGCCGGCTTCAACCTCTCCCTGTTCCTGTTCAACATGCTCCCGCTGCTGCCGCTCGACGGCGGACACATCGCGGGCGCCCTGTGGGAGTCGCTGCGCCGCAACCTCGCCAAGGTGCTGCGCCGCCCCGACCCCGGCCCGTTCGACGTGGCGAAGCTGATGCCGGTGGCCTACGTGGTCGCGGGGATCTTCGTCTGCTTCACGATCCTCGTCCTGATCGCGGACGTGGTGAACCCGGTGCGGATCTCGTAGCCCCGGGGAGCGTCACCCGCCGTTCACGATGGCCTGGAACCCTTTCGTTCCGGGCCATCGTCCTTTGGGCGGGTTTACGACCGTGATGTGCTCGGGCGTTGGCCGTTGCCGTAATCTCGGAGCCCGGAGCCCGCTGCTCACGGGGAGCCGGACCTAGATCCACGACTTGGGGTTGTACAGCAGATGACTGCGATTTCTCTCGGCATGCCGTCCGTTCCGACCAAGCTCGCCGAGCGGCGGAAGAGCCGGCAGATCCAGGTCGGATCCGTGGCGGTGGGCGGGGACGCCCCGGTGTCCGTGCAGTCGATGACGACGACGCGCACGTCCGACAT